>NZ_CP157804.1:2406691-3083382 GCF_040112705.1 Flagellimonas sp. MMG031 | reverse complement strand
TGATGGATAAAGGCCGCCCCTATTTCCTCATTGACCATGTTCAGCATGACCACCAAAGAAGCAATATTGTCATTCTTGTCCATGGGTTCAATGCTATAGAAGAAATTGCCCTTGGCCATTTCCAAGAGCATCTTTTGTATCCGTTTTACCCTAAAGTCATCGCTGTTCGGCATATGCTTTCATTAAATTGGTTAGTTATCATCGGTTTCCCTAATGTCCAAATAGGCCAGTGCCTCCGCTTTTTTGGTAAAGGATTGTGTAGGAACCTTCTGGGAATGGGTGTCCAGATAAATGGAGCTTATCATATCCGTAACTGGCGGATCGATCAAAAAGGCCAGTTTCTCGATCCAAAGGGAACCTTCCAAAGCCAAATAGTCCCTTGCGGCCTTATCGATATTCCTGACCTCCCGTATATCGCATAGCACCGGCATCGCTTTACCTTCTTGTAATTCCATACGATCCTTGACTATGAGTTGTGCCGCCTTACGATTGATACAAGGCACTTTCTTGTAAATAATATGTAATAGGTCATCGGTCAACAGATATATGGCATAGCGGTTTTCATGTGTTTTTTTCATCTCCGGAAAACTGGTTAGCGCAATCAATTTACAAAATTACTGCAATTGATTTTTATACAGGAGGGCTATTTAGCTTAATAAAAGGGTTTAAGTTATCTGAAAAGGAGTATTTGTTATCTGAAAAGGATTAATTGGAATATGTATGCTTTATCAACTTACAAAATACGTTTCTTTTTATCACAAATAAAATCAAATAAAATGGCCAAGATCAAACACCACAATTTTTTGAACACTGTACATGAAGTATTCACCGATGCAAAACAAGCTGGGGTATTGCACCTTTATGCCGAAGGAAAGTCTTTTTCAGGAAGGACGATAGAAGTCGGGGGTAGGGAACTGTACCATTTTGGGACCACGGGTTATTTAGGGCTGGAACAGGATTCCAGATTGAAAAAGGCCGCCAAGGAGGCCATTGATAGCTATGGGACGCAATTTCCCTTATCCAAATCCTATATCTCCAATCCGTTATATGAGGAATTGGAAAACTCGATTTCCGAAATGTATGGCTATCCCATTGTCATTACCAAAAACAGTACCCTTGGGCACTTAGGTGTCATTCCAAGTGCCGTGGATGATGACGACGTAATCATTCTGGACCACCAGGTCCATTGGAGTGTACAGAATGCGGCCAAAATGCTAAAAACCCGGAGTGTTCCCATCGAAATGATCCGGCATAACCATTTGGAAATGTTGGAGGACAAGATTAAAAAGTACCAACATTCCAAAGGCAGGATTTGGTATATGGCCGATGGCATTTATTCCATGTACGGGGATTATGCCCCGGTTAAGGAACTGATGGGGTTGGCAAAGAAATATTCCCAATTGCATTTTTATTTCGATGATGTTCATGGCATGAGTTGGGTGGGAAGGAATGGTACCGGATATGTGTTGGACCAATTGGGGGAATTGCCCGAAAATGTATTGCTCTTCGGTACCCTGAGCAAGACTTTTGGGGCCAGTGGTGCAGTATTGGCCTGTTCCAACCCACAACTATATGATAAGATCAAGACCTTTGGTGGACCGTTGACCTTTTCTGCCCAATTGGAACCAGCCTCGGTAGCTGCTGCCATGGCCTCGGCACAAATCCATCTATCCCCGGAGATTTATGTGCTTCAACAAGAATTGAGGGAACGTATCGATTATTTCAATGATTGCCTTTTGATAACGGAACTTCCCTTGATCGATAGAAATGAATCACCGGTGTTCTATATCGGGACCGGTATGCCCAAGACCGGGTACAATTTTGTGAACCGTTTGATGGGGGAGGGCTTCTTTGTCAATCTCGGTATCTTTCCAGCAGTACCTGTAAAGAATACAGGTGTAAGGATTACGATTTCAAGGCATAACCAAAAAGAGGAAATCAAAGCATTGGTGGACGCCATGGAATATCATTTTCCAAAGGCATTGGAAGATACCCAGACAGATGCCCAAAGGGTATTCCACGCCTTTAAAATGGAACCAAGGACCCTAAGTGGACCGAAAGTATCCTCTGAACTTACCGTTGAAGTATTCGATACCATTGATCAAGTTGAAAAGGAAGAATGGAACCAAAGTTTAGGTGGGCAGGGGGTTTACGATTGGGAGGGGCTGAAGTTTTCGGAAGAGGTATTCCAGGGTAACCCAAGAAAGGAACATAATTGGTTGTTTCGATATGTGGTCATCAAGGATGCTGATGGGGTACCAGTATTGATGACCTTTGTGACGCTTTCCCTTTGGAAGGATGATATGTTGGCACAAGCACAAATTTCTGCTGCCATTGAGGAGGAAAGGAAAACAAATCCCTACCATTTGTCATCCATGGTCCTGTCCCTCGGTTGTCTGTTCACTGAAGGTGATCACCTGTATTGGAATGCATCACATAGGTTGGGCAAGGAGGCCAGGGACAAGCTATTGGCAACCATGGAAAAACTGGAACAGCAGTTTGGAGCCAAAATGACCGTGTTACGTGACTTTGGTGAAGATACTTCATGGAACGAACCGCTTTACGGGCAGGGATTTTTAAGGGTGCAAATGCCCAACTCCTGTTATGTTGTCCTGGACGAGGTGGATTCCATGGAAGATTATTTGCAAAGATTGTCCTCCAGAAACAGAAGACATTTTCGAAAGGATGTCCAACCCTATCTCGATAGGGCAAAGACAGTTGTTCTCCCATCCATGTCAACAAATCAAATTGAACAGGTCAAATCCTTGTTCGGGGAAGTACAGTCCAGAAATTTGGGGCTCAATACCTTTTCCTTTCCGGACTCCCTGTTTGAAAAGATGAACGAAAACCATTTGTGGGAGTTTATTGTCCTTTGTTCATTATACCAACCTGAAAAGATAGTGGGTGTAATGTTCTGCTATACCAACTTGAAGCAAGTCTATGTGCCGGCCTTTGTGGGTATGGATTATGACGGTCTGGAAGAGTTTGCCATTTATCGCCAGTTGCTCTACCGGACCATTGAACGGGCCATTGGATTGGGCATTCCCAAAATCGATTTTGGGTTGACCGCTGCCTTTGAGAAACGGAAACTCGGTGCAACGGTAGAGAAAAAATATGCCTATCTCCAGACCAATGACAATTTCATCCTGGAATTGCTCGGAATCATGGAAGGCCAGCATTAATGGAAAATCGTCATGAAATACCAAAAGCTGCTATCAGAATTTGAAGGCCAATTGGATTCGTTGGAAAGCGGGAACGGGGATATCCTTTTCAAAGCGGAAAAGGGAATCGTACTTGTGGAGAAGAGCATCCGAAAACTACAAAAACAGATTACGGGCAAGACCTTTGATACCCAAGCAGACGAAATCTACTTCTTTAAGCATGTCAAACCCCAAATTTTTAGTAAGCTGATCTATTATGTAAAATTGTTCAATATCGAGAGCAAGCGGCCTAGGGGAAATGATACGGCACAGATCAAGTACCTACAACTTCAGATTGACAAGTTCCAGACCTTTTTTAACGATAATCTGGAGTTTTATAATTATTACCGTCGTGGGGCGATGTCCCTGGACGAACAATATTTTGTTAGGGGGAACCGAGATCTAAGGCTTCCCCTTGAATCCTTCCACTTTTTGATCGATGACCAGTTTTCCACCTGTCAGGATGGTACCGTGGCCACGATTATGGCCTATGACATGCTCATCGTGTACCTGAGAAAGGAGGTGGATGACCTACAAAACAATTTAGAACCCCAAAAGAACATGACCATGGAAAAACCTTCAAAACTCTTCTGGACCGGAAACAAGACCGATTTGATCGAACTTTTATATGCACTCCAATCCAGCAAATGCATCAATAGCGGTACCACGGACATCAAGGAGTTGGCCTCGCATTTTGAACATTTTTACAATGTGGACCTCGGTAATTACTACCACACTTTTATTGATATCCGGTCCCGAAAGACCAGTAAGACCCGCTTTTTGGACAAGCTCATTGAGATGCTCAACCAACGGATGGATTCCCTGGATGAATGAGTTTTAGTTTTTCCCAAGTTGGTACCAACTTGGGAATTTGCATTTTGATGGGCCATAGTGCCAGGATTATGGGTTTTCTGAGGTTTTCAATAGGTTTACAAAGGTCAAATTCAACCAAATACCATCAAATCCTATGCATTGAAAAAAACACCCACCTTGGTACCAACTTGGGAAGTTTTTTCAATTTTGTTTTTGAGTTTTGTCCCAGAAAGTCAAATCAGTGGATGGGTCACCAAATGACATGAAAATCATGTAGTGGCCCTTCCTATTAAATCACAAAACACATGGGAGCGACCATCATTACCACCGAAGATTTAAGGGAGTTCAAGATAGAACTGTTGGAGGACATCAAGGACCTTTTGCAGAACGAAAAGGGACAACGCAACAAAAAATGGCTCAAATCAAATGAGGTGCGGGACCTCTTGGGCATATCCCCGGGCACCCTTCAAAACCTAAGGATCAATGGGACCCTGCCCTATACCAAGATAGGAGGGGTGCTCTACTACGAATACCATGAGATCATGGAGGTATTGGAAAAGAACAAGGTCCATAACCGTATCTAGGGTGGAGGACATCAATTATATCAAACACCTGAACGGGGTGTTTGCCCAATTTGCCAAGGACAACCGCTTGAATCCGACACATATCAGCCTGTATATTGGACTCTTCCAATTGTGGAACCAAAACTATTTTGTGGCCGAGTTCTATATCAGTAGGGAAGAGGCCATGGCCTATGCCAAGATTGGGTCCAAATCGACCTATCACCGCTGTATCCGAGAGCTCAGCCATTGGAACTATATCCTGTATTCCCCGTCCCACAATCCCTACAAGGGCAGCCGGATCAAGATGTTCGATTTTGGGACAAGTACTGGACAAGTACTGGACCAGTACCGTACCAAAATCGGGACAAGCAATGGACAAGCTTTGGTACCTATAAACAAACTTATACAAACAACTAAAAACAATACAAACGGGAAGAAACAAAAGAAAATGAAAAAGAAAGTTTTTGAGATCGAAGAAAACATTGCCGAACATCCCCCCACTGTCCCAAATCTGGACAACTTGCGGACCAGCAAAGACAAAGACTACAATGAGCCGTTATGAATTTTAAGGCCCCACATATCATCACCGAAGGTGACATAAGTTATGAACTGGGCTCCCTGAAGGGCAGGGAGATCAAATACGATTTCGAGAAGATACTGGTCTATCTCGATGCCAAGGGAAAACTCCTGTTCGGCAAGAAGTTCAGGATCCATCGAGAGGACAGGGAGATGCTGTACAAGCTCAGTCTCTACTTTATCCGGGACAGGGAACGTTGCAAACAGTTGGGCATCGATGTGGATAAGGGCCTTCTCCTCTCAGGTCCGGTAGGCTGTGGGAAGACCAGCCTGATGAAACTGTTCAAGTTCATGGTGCCCCACCAAAGGCCTTATGAGGTCATTCCCTCCAGGAACATTGTCTTTGGCTTCAACCATTTGGGCTTTAAGATCATTGGGGACTACGGGAATTCCCAATCCTTTTGTTTTGATGATCTGGGTGTGGAACCCGATGGGGTCCATTTTGGAAAGGAGTGCAATGTCATGGGGGAGATCTTATTGTCCCGCTATGAGCTGTTCACTGACCATAAGATCAAGACCCACGCCACTACCAATCTCAATGCACAGGAACTGGAAGCAAGGTATGGGAACCGGGTAAGGTCAAGGATGCGGGAACTTTTCAACCTTGTAGGGTTTGATAAGGACTGTAAGGACAAAAGAAAATAAGGTTTTGTGGCTGGTGTAGCATGTAACCTTGAATTTGGGCGAATTGCAACACTTTTTGATGGGCCGATCAGCCACTTTTGACGTTTTTGGGCTGGAGGGATTGGAACCAGATGGCACTTATCAACAGGGAGTGTTCGCTTTTTCATTAAATCTGCATGGATTCCAGACCAATTGAACCTGTTTCAATGCAACTATAATGATATTCACAAACAACTGATTATCAATTATTTGTGATGTGTATTCCATTAATTTTCACATATCAATAATCGTCTAACCCTTAAACGTTTACGATATGCGAAAATCTTTCTTCATCACCTTAATGTTGCTTTTTACCTCCAGTGCCCTTTTGGCCCAGATCGGGGGTATTGAGGATTCGGTCAACGATATTTCAGACACCATTCGGGCCATATTTCCCATCATATTGGGGGTCATCTTTTTAGTGGGCTTCCTTTTTAATGCCGGACATTTCTTTGGAGAGAATGCTGACCTAAAAAGGGGCATTACCCGGGTCTTGGTCTTTGTGTTGATTGCCGGGGCCGTTGTGGGCATCTTTACCTATCTCATCGGAATTGTGGTCTGATGAAACAGTTCGAGGTCTATAGAAATATACGAAAACGGGCCATGATCATGGGACTGTCCATTTCCCTGTTTGCCTTGATGATGGTTGCTGTCATCGGTTCGCTTTTGATCATCATTTTTTCTTTTCATTTTGGTGTCATCGTGTGCCTACTGCTCTTCAATGCCCTGCTCTATGGGGCATTGTTGCAGTGGGTGAAGAAACCCTTCCAATTCAAGGTAGTGCAAACCTTTCCCAAGATTATAAGCCTCAAACAATTGAATCCCATTGACTATGTCTAAGCTCAATTTCAATGCATATCACCCAATCCTGGATATCCAGAACCATGTGGTTTTTGGGAGCAATGGCGATGTGGTGTTGTGTTATCAAGTGGAATTACCTGAGATATACTCCCTTTCTGAGACGGATTTTGAGGAGCTGCACGGGATGTGGTTCCAGGCCTTTAAATCCTTGCCCGTGGGTGCTATTATCCATAAGCAGGATAGGTATCAAAAGAAAGGTTATGATGCTAGGAACCTTCCAAAGGAAACCTTTCTGGCCAAGGCCACCCATGATTATTTTGTGGGTAGGGAGCATTTGGACCATCAGAGTTATCTCTTCTTTGTACTTCCTCTTGATAAAGCCCTTAATGCCACCAAATATGTCAATCCCTTTCGAAAAGTAGAGAAAGGGTTGCACCGGAAACTGGATGTGCAGGTAGCGGAATTTGTGACCGCCGTCAACGATGCGGTATCCTATATCAACAACTCCAAAAGCGTGTCCATGGTACCCATGGAACCTGAAGCCATATTGGAGCATACCCATGCTTATTTCAATGGATACAATCTTGATTTTGATACGGATATCCAGTTTGGGAAAGGCCCCATAGAAATTGGTGACCATTATTTTGATGTGATGGCCATCAACCATGAAGAATGTTTTGGAGAAACCGTGCAAAGCAGTGTGCCCAACGGGAAATTCAGTTCGGACGGATTCAGTTTTCATAAAGGTTTTTTGGACGGTCTGGGACTGGAATTGGGGGAGAACCATATCATCAACCAAATCCTATATCTAGATGATACCCATCAATGGCGTAAACTATTGGATAAAAAAATTGAGGAACTCTCCAAGAGCTCCAATTTTGGTTCCCAGAACAAAGTGGTCCGCAACAAGGTCCAACATATCTTGGACAGGATCAATGGGGATGATACCGCACGAATAATTCGTGGCCATGTGAATATTGTTTATTGGCATACGGAAGTTGGGGTGTTGAAGCGAATTGCTTCTGGCATCAAGGCGCAATTGAAGGAACTGGATATACGACCCTATCATCCCCATGGGGAGGAGCGCAAACATTATTTTTTGAACTCCTATCCCAGTTATGCTTCCAACTTTTCCAATGAAGATCTTTTTGTGATGGACCTGAAGGCAGCCCTTTGTCTGTATATCAACAATACCAATTATCGCTCTGATGAAACAGGAATCGTTTTTAATGATAGACAGTACAATATTCCTGTGGTCAAGGATGTATGGGACGAGGGGAAAAGGCGTATCAAGGCCCGGAACTTTGCCATTTTTGCCCCGACAGGAGAAGGGAAATCCTTCTTGGCCAATAATATCCTACGTCAATACTTTGAGGCGGATGTACGACTGGTCATTATCGATTTAGGGGGTTCTTATGCCAAATTTGCCCAATTGTATCCCGATGATCACGTGGTCCTTCGCTATGAGCAAGGCAAGAATTTGGGTATTAATCCCTTTTATATCGCCGATCCGTCCGATTTGACCCCTGAACGACTGGAAGATCTGGCCCTCTTTCTTTTGGAGCTCTTGGCTGAAAACCAGGTGACCAAATCCAAGGAAGTGGCCTTGAAAAAAGTGTTGTTGCACTATTATGATGCTGTCAGGGCGGGGCATTCCTTGGCTTCCCTATATCAGTTTGTTGATAAGCACAAGGATACCTTGATCGAGGAGACCCGAGTTCATGAATCCGATTTCAATGTCTATGGATTTTTGCACATTCTTTCCGAATATGTGGATGGGGGACTGTACAGTTTTCTGTTCCATGTGGCAGAAGACCAGACCTATAAAATAGAGGACAAGCGCCTGATTGTCTTTGAACTGGACGAAGTGCGAGACAATAAGGAAATCCTGTCCGTAATGCTCAAATTGATCAAGTCCGCCATCCAACGCACCATTTGGAGGAACAGGTCGGAACGGGGCATTATTCTTTTCGATGAGTTTGCCAAGCAGCTTAAATTTCCCCATGTATTGGAGAGTGTGGAGTTCTATTACCAGGCCATCCGAAAGCAAAACGGGGCCATTGGTATCATCCTGCAATCCATCAACCAATTACCGGAAAATGCCACTTCGGCAAGTATCCTGGAGAATACGCAGGTCGTGTACAGTTTACGGAACGAGAAGGGCTATGATGAATTGGTTAGACGGTTGCACCTCTCCAACCATGATCTCAATCAATTGAAGTCCCTTAGAAACAACCTTACCGGGGTGCGCAAATACACCGAAATCTTTATCAAAATCGGGAAGGAAAGCAATGTCTTTCGCTTGGAGGTGCCCCCAGAGGTCTATGCCGCCTATCTCACCGATGGGGTGGAACATGGCCAGCTTATGGAGCTCTTTGAACAGTTTGGGAATATGGAACGGGCCATTACTGAATTTATAAATCAACAAAAGAAAATGATATGAGAGTAACAATAAAACAAACCCTTTGGAAGAATCCCAAGACTTTGATACTCGCTCTGATCTTGGCCATTTCCTTGCCCGGCCGTGCTACGGCCCAGGGAATGCCGGTGTATGACAATACGAACTTTATCAGCATGACCAAATCCCTGTTGGAATCTGCAAAGCAGACCTCTGAACTGCTAAAGACCGTGGAGTTTTTAAAGGAACAGAAGGACAATATTGTCAAAGTCAACAATACCATTAAACAATTGAAGGCGGTGCGGGAACTCGCACGGAACAATGAAATCCTTTTCAATACCGTGCAAAATGAATTGAGGGATATTTTGAATTCCCCCTATATCAAAGCCGGGGAGGTGGAACAGGTATCCAGAGCCTTTGAACAGATCATGGATACGGCCATTGATGATCTCGATTTTGTAAACCAGATTTTGTCCAGTGATTTTTTGAAGATGTCCGATGCGGAGCGCACGGCCATTTTGATGGAAAAAAAAGTGCAGTCGCAGGAAATGGTGGCCGAGTTGGAGGTCAAGACACGAAGGTACCGGGAAATCATCTCCTTTCGGCGTATGCAGGATATCATCAATAACCGGGAAACCAATTACTGATGGCGGGAATCTTTTTGGGCATAGGATTGGAATATGTGGATGCCGTCTTCCAGACCATCAAGGACAGTGATTTCTCCCAATATACCATTGTGGGGATGAAGACCCTGGCCGTACTGTTTTTTTTGATCAATATTTTGAAGAAATACAATGAGGGAATAGCTTCCACCGATGGCCATACCTGGGGGTTGACCCCCACGGAACTGGCCAAGAATTTTTTGGTGGTGCTCTTGGTCATTTTCTCCACTGAGGTATTGGGAGTGTTCGATGGGATCCTGGTGGCCATTGAGGCCCAATACCGGGACACGGCTCCGGCACTCCTCCCATTACAGTTGCAGGATGTGGACCTGGAACGGGATGTGGGTGCCTTGGAAGCCGCCAAGAAAGCCATGGCACTGTTGTATGAGGCCTTGGTCACTCCTTTGTACGGATTAAAGGTCTTGGCCTTTATCATCGGGGTCATTCTTTGGTTGATGGACCTGTTCATCTATCCTTTGTTCCTTGCAGAGCGATATTTCCTATTGGGGATCCTACAGGCCTTTTTTCCCTTGGTCATCAGCTTGGCCGTCTTTGAAAAGTTCAGGCCATTGGCCTATAATTATTTCAAGCTCTATGCAGCAGTATATATGCTGGTTCCCGCCTTCTTTTTGGTCAATGTCTTCGTCAACAACCTTTATACGGAGATCAGTACCAACTTCTGGGGGAACCTCTTTGGTTTTGATTTTGGGCGTGAATTCTTTGCCTCCATCATTGAACTCGGGACCATTGGCTTTATTGTCTTGCTCAAATTTAAATTGTACCGAAGGGCGACCAGTTTTACCCTTCGATTGTTCACCGGTTAAATTGAAGTCTATGAAAACACCTTTTAAAAGTATTGTTCATGTGCTGCGGCTCAACCGTTTTGTGGTTCTTGGCGTGGTTATCGCCTCGGGTTTGGTCTGTATGGTTGCTATGGTCCTAGTGGGCAGGATATACCGTGAATCGTTGAACGGGGCCTTCGTGGTCAATGGGGAAGGGGAGGTCATACCGCTTTCCTGGGCCGAACAACGAGATCATCTGGAAGTGGAGGCCCTGGCCCATTTGGAACAGTTTCATAGGTGGTTTTATGGGGTGGATGCCGGCAGTTATGAGAAGAACATGGAGAAGGCCCTTTGGTTGGGCAATGCCTCCGTTGGTGCTGTCTTTCAACAGAAAAAGGCAGACGGTTTCTATAACCGGTTGTTGCAATATTCCCTTGTGCAAGAGGTCATCCGAATCGATACAGAGCTGGATTGGGATGGGTCTTCCTTTGCGTTTAGGACCCAATTGCACATACGGATCAATCGGGGAACCGTCACCGATACCTATGAACTGGTGACCTCGGGACATTTGATCCAGGTGGAACGGAATTTTCCCCATAATCCTCATGGATTGTTGATCACTGATTTTTTTGAAAACTCACTTCGTAAACTAGAAACTCATGAAAACACAGAAGAATAAAATAGTTTTTGTGCTGGTACTGGCATGTATGGTACTCTTTATCACCATATATAGCATCGTCACTTTTGGTAAGCCAAAAAAGGAAAGCCTTGATGTAGGGAGGATCCCCATGCCGGATCTGGAGGACACTTCGGTGGAGTTTGAAACCAAACTGGAAGCCGTGGAAGCCATCAAGGTGGAAAAACAATCCACGGCACCACAAGTGTATCCCGACCACATGGTGGATGATAAAGGGTATTTCAATCCCGATTATATGGAATATGAAAAGCAGCGTATCATAGACAGTGTCTTTGATACCAATGCCTTTACTGCGAAAAAAGTTTCTGTGTCGGATGCAGGCGTAATGTCCAGGTTGGGGACTGTAAAGAAGGTAAAGGTAGACGATGAAAAGTTGACAATGGGTTCCCCAAGGACGGAAACGGAGCTAGGATTGGTACATCAACTGTTCTTTGCCTCCAATCCAAAAAGGAACCGTTCCGATGGAAATTTACCAACTACTGCTGTGGCCAAGGTGTATGTGGATGGGGACCAGACCCTTCGGGATGGACAACGATTGGACTTGCGACTCGCCCATGACTATGTTGTGGATGGGAAAAGGATGCCAGGAGGTACCCGCCTCTATGGCTTTGTAAAGATAAGGCCCAACCGGGTGATGGTGGAACTTACCCGATTGGGGACAACCCTTATGGATATGCAAGCCTATGATGCCCAGGATGGGCAGGAAGGGATTTATGTGAAGAACCATCTGCTGGGTGAAGTGGTGGATCGGTCTTTGGATGAGGGCCTTGGAGAGATCAATGTGCCGGGTGTGCCCCAGTTCAATGGGATCAAACGCATATTTCAGCGTGATCAACGTACCGTTAAAGTTCAGATTTCCGACCATTATCAATTTTTCTTAATACCTAGATCATGAAAACACTAAACGTCATCATTGCAGTAATGCTAATGGCCTATGGGCACACCGTATCGGGCCAAAAGGTTTTGGACACCATCCAAGCCAATTCACAAATGAACGTGGCCCTCTTTTTTCCCAGTCCCATCAAACAGGCTATAACGGGAAACACTAAAGCGATCTTTACCTATAACCGGGAAGAAGCTCAATATTTTGGGCTATTGCAGTCCACAGCCAACACCATTACCAACCTTTTGGTGGTCACCATGGACGGACAAGCATATGAATTTAAGGTGGCCTATAGGGAAAACGTTGCCCAAACCCATTTTTTTGTGGACAAGGCGCATAGCATTGGTCCAGTACAGCCATTACCTGGAAAAAAAGGGGATTCCTTGGCTTCCCACACAGCTCGATTTCCTCTTTTAAGGGGATTGCCATCAAGTGATGGGAATGGTGCCTTGGCATCGGTGCGAAGAAAGGGAATCCGATTGCTGTTGAAAAGGTTGGTCTACCGAAACGCTCAAGTATTTATGGTTGTAGAGGTGCGCAACCGATCAGGCATTGATTTTGAAGTAGGCACCCTTGAGGCCCTAAGGATAAATGGCAGCTTGAAACGGAGATCCTCGTATCAAGAAACCAGGTTGGAACCCCACTTTATCTTTGAACGACCCAAAATTATTAAAACCGGGACTTCCCAACGATTTGTACTTGTGCTACCCAAATTTGTCCTATTCCATAAGGAGCATCTAAGACTGATTCTCTTGGAAAGCCGTGGAGGCAGAAGGTTGGAGCTCAACTATTGACCTATCGATAAAGAGAAGTGGAATCCCTTATAGGGTATACACTTTAACATGAAAACAAAATTTTGCCATAACAAAGGTTATAATGGTTACCAAGAAAGGAAATAAATTAGGAATGGTACACCTCAGGAAAAATGGAACTGGCTTCCAGCAGTATTAATACCAGAATCCAGTATTCTCTTCGTAGTGGCCTAATAGGATTGCGGGAACACTGAAAATCCGTATTGCTATTGGGAATGCACCCTTTTATATGCTAAATTGCTCTATTTGCCTATCATCCTTTTATCTGATTACTTCCTATCTTACGTTTTAACAACTGCGCATTGATGGCCACAATGATGGTGCTCAGGCTCATGAACACCGCACCGACGGCAGGGCCCATGACAAACCCTGAGGAATACAGTACACCGGCGGCCAACGGAATGGCGACCACATTATAGGCCGTTGCCCAAATCAGGTTCTGGATCATTTTGTTGTAGGTGGCCTTGCCGAACAGGATGAGATTGGCTATATCCTTGGGGTTACTGTTGACTAAGATGATGTCGGCGGTTTCCGCCGCAACGTCCGTACCGGAACCAACGGCAATGCCCACATTGGCCTTTGCAAGGGCCGGGGCATCGTTCACACCGTCCCCGGTCATGGCCACGAACTCGCCCTTACGTTGGAGTTCTTCCACTATTTCCACTTTTTGGTGGGGCAACACTTCGGCATAATAGCCATCCAAACCGAGTTTTTCGCTAACGGCCCTGGCCGTTTTTTCATTGTCCCCAGTGGCCATCAATACCTTGATGTCGTTCTTCTTGAATACCTGAATGGCCTCTTGGGATTCCGATCGTATCTCATCGGCCAGTGCAATGTATCCGGCCAGTTTTTCCTCGATCAACACAAATACCACGGTTTCGGCGGCATCGCTATAGGCGTCTTTGGGAATGGGAATGTTGTTGTCCCTTAAAAAACCGGGACTGACCACTTTTACCGGTTTGTCCTCCACGGTTGCCTCGACCCCTTTTCCAGTGATCGCATGAAAGTTCAAGGGATTGGGAATGGTGACCTTTTTCTCTTGGGCCCTTTTGATGATACCCACGGCAATGGGGTGTTCCGAGCTTTGTTCCAAGGCACTTGCCAGGCGAAGGACTTCATCCTGGGAATAGTTGTCATCGACCGATTGGATTCGGGTAACGCCAAAATCACCTTTGGTCAGGGTCCCCGTTTTATCAAATAACAAGGCCGATATCTTCCGGGATTCCTCAAAGGCGGTCCTGTTGCGGATCAATAGGCCGTTTTGGGCGGATACCGCGGTGGAAATGGCCACCACCAAAGGGATGGCAAGACCCAGGGCATGGGGACAGGCAATGACCATAACGGTCACCATGCGTTCCAGGGCATAAACAAAGGGGAAACCCAGGGCCAGCCATACCGCCAGGGTTCCAAAACCAATGGTCAAGGCGATATAGGTTAACCATTTGGCGGCCCTATCGGAAAGGTTCTGCATTTTGGACTTGGTCTTTTGGGCCTCTTCCACCATCGTGATCACTTTGTTGAGGTAACTATCCTTGCCCGTGTGCTCCACTTTGACCTTTAAGGTGCTGTTGCCATTGACCGAACCGCCGATCACCTTGTCCTTTTCCTCTTTCTTTACAGGTTTCGATTCCCCCGTGAGCATGGATTCGTTCAGGTAACTGCTGCCTTCGACGATGGTACCGTCGGCTGGGACCTTTTCCCCCGGCTTGACCAGTATGATGTCATCTTTCAATACCGCTTCCAACGGTATGTCCTCTATGGTTTCCCCTTTGACACGGTGTGCTTCGGCAGGCATCATGCTGACCAACAACTGTAAGGCTTTTGAGGCACCAAGGACGCTCTTCATCTCTATCCAATGCCCGAGTAGCATGATGGCTATAAGGGTGGACAGTTCCCAGAAAAAGTCTTGGCCCTTCAGTCCGAATACGGTGGCCGTGCTATAGAAATAGGCTACGGAAATGGCCATGGAGATCAAGGTCATCATTCCCGGTGCACCCTGTTTTATTTCTGACCAAAAACCTTTCAAAAAAGGCCATCCCCCATAGAAATATACAATGGTGGAAAGCCCGAAAAGAAAGTAAGGGTTACCGGGAAGCAGGAATTCATATCCAAAGAAATCCTGGATCATCGGCGATAGGAACAAGATGGGTATGGTGAGTACCAGCGTTGCCCAAAATCGCTTTCGAAAGTCGGCGATCATCATTTTGTGGTGGTCGTGGCCCATTTGGCCATGTGCGGGGTTGTGCCCCGAATGGCCCCCGGGGCCATGGTCCATTTTGGAGTGGTCGGTCTTATCGTGGTTCATCTGTGAATGGTCGTGGTGTTGGTGCTTTTCCATGATCGGTCCTTTTTATGGGTTATCGTAATTTTTTTCTCATTTTTTCAGAAATGTTTTCGGCATAGACGCCATAGGCATCCACCAGGATGCCCCTGATGCCATCCTTGGAGGATATGGCGTACAGCACGCTGTTGTCATCGGTGCTGCTCATCCCCTCAAAACGATGGGTCTGGTCGACCTTAAAGTCCTCCGGTCGAATTTCGATTTTAAGGGAAGCGCATTCCAGGCAATGGGGCTTGAGGTTAAAATCATAGGTATAGCCCTTTGCCTGTAAATCGGATATGGCTTCTGAAAGGGTATCGTAATTTTTCATGGGCTTTCAATTATAGGTCATCGTGAAATAACTTTGGTCCTCTTCGGTAAATTTCTGAAATTTCAATAAACCGTCCTCGTTCAATTCCTCCTTGACGGTATAGTGGAGTTGTTTTATCCGTATGCCCAGGGCATAGGCCTTGATCTCGATTTTTGAATCAAGTTCATTTTGCCCGTTGTCCCAAGTCCGCCCGTAGATCCGTATCAGGCTCTTGGATCCAAAAAAGTTCAAAAGGCCCGAATCAAAGGTCAACTTCATCTCAATGTCCCCAAGGTGGTCCAAGTCATACAGCCCCTTGAATCCCGTGGATGTGGCGTTGATCTCGGTCTCCTTTGAACCTGGGTCGGAAAACGGGAAGGCCATGACCATCATACTGGCCTGATCGGGCTTGCAGCTATAGAGGGTGGAGTAGGTGTCGGTCGGTTCGTTGTCCCTATCGAACATTTGTGCGACCACCTTAATGGCATAATTGCCATTTTTCTCCATGATCGCGCCGACTTTGAACGTTTGTTTGTTGAGCAATGCTCCTTGGCCATCAAAATTTTCCCGTACGATGGATCGGCCTGAAATTTGGCCGATAAGCATGTCCGTCTGTCCGTTCGCGGTGAGAGCGAACATCAGGAATGGGAACAATAACAAAAAACCTTGTTTTTTCATAAGTGATGCATCATTTTTTGTACTTCACTTGCCAATATACCACTCAAATCGATGGCATTCGATGGGTGGGGGATGGTATTGCAGGTCACCACATTCCCGACCCCGGCGGCCAATAGGTCACCATAGGCATTGCCCGAGAATACCGCGTGGACACCGATACAAACTGGTGGTTTCATGCCCGCATTTTTAAGATGGCCGACAGTCTCGATCATGGTTCGTGCCGTGGATATGATATCATCCACCAAGATCGGGGTGGCATCCCTGTAGGTATCTATTTCGGGGACCGAAACTTCCACGTCCCGATCGCCGTGGCGAATCTTTTGCAATACGGTAAATGGGGCACCGGCATTCTTGGCGACCTCCGAGACCCACTGCTCACTTTCTGAATCGGGGCCGATCAATACCGGATCTTTGATATGTTCCGTTATCCACTTGGATATGTTGTCGGCCGCGGGGATGACCTTGTTGGGGATGGTATAGACCTTGCCCAAGGAGGTGATCCTGTGCAGATGGGGATCCACCGTGACCATGCTATCGGCAAAGCCCGAAACCAACTTTCCGAAAAATGCAGCGCTCACACCTTCCCCTTCCTGAAAGATCGTATCCTGTCGCATATAGGCGAGATAGGGGGCCACCAAACAGGTACACTTTGCCCCGAGTGCCTTGGCGGTGTGGCTTAAAAAATAGAGGGGCAACAGTTTCTCATCCGGTTCGTGAAGGGTACATACCAGGACAACACACTTGCCTTCCACCTTTGAAAGGATGCGTGTGTAGGATTCCCCGTCGGGGAATTTCCTCAAGATGGCCCTTCCCACTTCGGCATTCATTTGCTTGGCCATAAGGGCAGTGAGCTCTTCATTTCCGGGTAGACTGAACAAAATGGTTTCCATAGGTGTTGTTTAAGTTTTATAGGATGGTTATGATGTCTTCATGATCGTTTTTATAGTCCAGTGCATATCGTAGTTCACCCTCTGTTACCGCATGCAGGGTATAAAGGGTTTGGCCCTTTGTTATACGGTCCCCCAAACGGACGTACAGTGAAATCCCTGCGGATTTGGCCCGGGGCGCCCCTGAAAGCTTGGCGAGCTTGGCAATTTTTCTGTTGTCAATGTGGTGTAGGACACCTGATCTTTCAGCTTTGACCTCCAAGGTATGGGGTGCCGGGACGGGGAGGGAGAAACGTCCCTGGGCTTCACAAATGGAAATGAATTTATCGTAGGCCTTTCCCGATTCCAATACTTGAAGTGCTCTTCTGTTGCCTTCCCCTGACACCACCTTTCCTGAAAGTTCCAACAGTTCGCCTGCCAATAAAACAGCACGTTCCTTTAGGTCCTGTGGGGCCTTGGCCTCATTTTTCAACACACTGAGCACATCCATGGCCTCCAGGGATGGTCCTATGCCCCTTCCCACAGGTTGGGTACCGTCCGTTATCACAATCTTTACCGTGAGGCCAACGGCCCTGCCGACCGCCTCCATATCCCTCTGAAGTTTTTGGGCCATCTCCATGCTTCGAACCTTGGCGGTCTCGCCCACAGGAATGTCTATGACCACATGGGTGGAGCCTGCGGCCGCTTTTTTGGATAGGACCGAGGCGATAAGTTGCCCTTCACTATCGATATCCAAGGCCTTTTCAATTTTGATGAGCACATCGTCCGCAGGGCTCAGTTGCGCTGTTCCGCCCCACACAAAACAGCCTCCTTCCTGGTTTACGACCCGCTCTATTTCATCCGATGAAAGCGTAACGTTGGTCATGACCTCCATGGTGTCCGCAGTACCTGCCGGGGAGGTGATGGCCCTTGAGGATGTTTTGGGCATCGTTAGTCCATATGCGGTGACCATGGCCACCACCAAGGGAGTCGTGCGGTTGCCGGGAAGTCCACCGATGCAATGCTTATCGACGATGATGCTTTGGTTCCAGTCCAGGGTTTTGCCCGAGGTGATCATGACCTTGGTCAGGTCGGTGATCTCATCCAAGTCCATACGGTCACCGGCACAGGCCGTGATGAAGGCCGACAGGTGGATGTTGGAATAGTCCCCCGCAAGGATATCCGTAATGATATGCCCATAGGCCTCACGGTCGAGTTTGTTGTTGTAGATCTTTGCCCTGACATGGCCAAGGGACGCTATGGGCTCCAAATGGGAGACGTGCAACAGGTCGTTTTCGGAAACGTCCAGTTTCTGGGCCGCAGCATCGGACAGACCGATCTCACCGGGTAAGAGCATGTTCGAACTTACCACGTTCAGGCTTGCCACAATGGAACGGGGTGCCTTGGAGACCCTTATCCGGACAAGGGCTTCGAATCCTTCCGATTTACAGACGTGGCAATCATACCGCATGTACACCACATTTTCATTTTGGGTGTATATGCCAAGGTGTTTGTATGTTAAGGTGTTTGAATTGGGTTCCATGGTCTATGCGATTTCTTCGATTTGATATAATTGTGGGATCTCGGCCTCCCAACCATAGGTTTCCTTGATGCCCCTTTGTAGGGCGATGGCACCATCCTTTTCCCCATGGACGATGAATATCCGTTCCGGTGCATTGGCCATCCTGTCCATCCAGCCCAGGAGTTCCTCATGGTCCGCATGTGCCGATAGGCCTTCGACCTCGCAGACCTGCATGTTGAAAGGCACCCATTTTCCATATACTTTTAGTTCTTTTTCACCTTCCAACAGCTTTCTGCCCCGGGTACCCTCGGCCTGATACCCTACAAAAAGCAAGGTATTGTTCGGGTTTGGGGCCTGGGTCTCTAAATAGTTGAGCATTCTCCCCCCGGTTAGCATCCCGCTTCCCGCAATGACGATTTTGGGGCTATGGTCCATACGCAGCTCCATGGTTTCACGATAGCTGCTTACCACGTTGAAGTGGGAACACATCTCATCACATTCATGGTCTTCCAACTTGTGCCAATCCCTTGTACGATGGAAAAGCTCCAATACATCGGTACCCATCGGACTGTCCATGATCATTTGGACCTTGGGGATTTTGCCCTCCTTCAGCAACCTCCAAAAAATGAGCATCATGAGCTGGGCCCGTTCTACCGAGAAGCTGGGGATAAAAAGGCTACCGCCCCTGGCTATGGTGTCCTGGACCAATTTTTCGATCAAGGGGAGGGCTTCCGCCTCATCGGGATGGAACCTTCCACCATAGGTCGATTCAATGAAAAGCACATCGGCCTTTCTCGGTTTTAGGGGTGGGTAAAGCAATAGGTCCTTGGTTCTTCCAATATCCCCTGAAAAAACAAAGCGCTTTCCGTGTATATCCAAGTCGATATGTGTGGCTCCCAGGATGTGTCCGTTGTATTGGAACCGTACCCTTATGCCATCGAATAGGGTAATCCATTGGGATTGGGGAACCCCCTTGAAATGCGGAAGGGTCTTTTCCACATCCTTTAGGTCGTAGAGAGGTTGGGCAGGACGGTGTTTCGAATAGCCCTCCTTATTCGCACGTTCGGCTTCCTGCTCTTGTATTTTGGCAGTGTCGTTTAAAATGATCTTTGTGATGTCCAAGGTGGGATATGTTCCATAAATGGACCCATTGAATCCCTGTTTCACCAATCGGGGAAGATATCCCGTATGGTCCATATGGCCATGGGTGAGCAATACCACATCTATTTCCGAAACCGTTACGGGTGGATATTCCCAGTTTTTAAGGCGCAGTTCCTTCAGTCCCTGGAACAGTCCACAATCCACCAGTATTTTTCTGTCTCCTGTGTCCAAAAGATATTTTGAGCCGGTGACCGTACCTGACGCCCCCAAAAAATGAATGTTTGTTTTATCTAGGTCCATGACTATGGGTTTTGCATAATTCCCTTGAATCGTTCAAGATGTTTTTTTGCCGGGATCTGGAGATTCCCATGTCATCCAACAACATTGGGTTTTCGTGGATGTCCTTGCAAAGGACGATGCCCTTATCCAGTAATTTTGTTTTTTCCCCTTTGGTAAGGGTCGTCAAGGCGGTCAAGGGATGAAGACCCGCCTTGTCTATTCTATCCTTGAGTCCGTTTCCGTTCGGATGGTCCCAACTGCACAGGAGCAATCCAACACAGTTCCCATATTGGATGGCGTCAGTGGTCAACCGGGTATTGGTGTACACCCCACCTTTATGGAGTTTGGCACCATGTCCCTTTTGGCGGACCCATTGCTTTTCCACATCCAGAAAGCGGGAATGGATATACAAAGGGGTCTTGACATTGCAAAACCGGCCTTGGTCACTGTGGTATTTGCATTCGATCATATAATGTACATTTTCCTTTTGGGCTATGACATCCACTTCGTGCTGTACGCAATTGCCCGCTACTATGACACCTACCTGGGTGGAGAATCCTTCGCGCCCCATGAGTTCACCGACCAATTTCTCGAAGGGAAAACCGGAGGGGCCCAATTCCATCAATGCTTTTTTGAGCTTGTATCTAGAGGCACTCACACGGGACTTTTTCCGAAGCATTGTAAAGGCCAGCTGATATACTTTTTTTGTGGTCATGCCATCCTGGATCTGGTGCTCGACTTGCTCCACAATTTGTTGTATGAGTACATCGCTTGCGCGGGCACGTTGTAAGGAATGGATCAGTTTTTTACGATCGAACGGGACTACATCGCCCGAATGTTTGATAAGGTTAACGGATTTGGCCATGGCTTAGAGGTGTAAGGTCATTACGGGCAAGGACGCATGGTTGGTGACGCCCTCGGCAATACTGGTTCGGAACAGGCTTAAAAACCCTGTTTTGCCGTGGGTGACCATGGCGATAAGATCAATGGGATGCTGTGCAACAAAGGTATTGATCCCCGTTTCAACGGAAGGTTCATTATAGACCGCCAGCGCATAGTTTTCCAATCCCGGGAATTTCTTCAGCAAATTTTCAATGGGGGACAGGCCCAATCGGATACTGTTGTGGTCGGTTTCGGTATTGATGCGCAAGAAGTGTATCCGGGCATTGCATTTTTTGGCAATGGAGATGACCTTCTCGAAGGCTTGGCTGCAATCTTCCTCAAAGTCCGAAACGAACACGATGTTCTTGAAGGGAAAGTGTAGCTTTTCATCCTTTACAACGATAACGGGGACATGGGCCATTCGTACAATTTGTTCCACATTGCTTCCCGTCAATTCGCGAACGACTCCTTTGGTACCGCTGCTCCCGGTAATGATGAAGTCATGGTGAAAATGTCCCGAATGCTCCAGGATATCTGCTTGTCCGGCATCAAACTGAAGAAAGGTCCGGCACTTCAGTCCCTTCCGTTCGGCCGTTTTTTCCAACTCCCGTAAGGCGGCTTTGGCCTTGCCGATCTGTTTAAGGGTCTCCGGATAGCGCTTTTCCTTTTCCTTATCCAGCTTTATCCAATCCACGGGTGTTTTCATAAGGTGCAAAAAATGGATCTCGGATTGGTATGCCTTGGCCATTTCCAAGGCCAATTGTGCTGCTTTTTCACAGTTTTTGGAAAAGTCGGTGGGTACTAGAATATTGTTCATGGCTCATAGGGTTTTATGTGTTCTGCAATTGTGGTCGTGTCGTCCAGATATATCCATTGGACGTTGTTCAAAAATTGGATGCTACCCCTGAAGGGTCCATGGAAGGCCTTTCTTTCAAAAATCAGCCTCCCTTTGATCACATCATAGGATATTGGTTTCCGCTTCATTGGACTTTTTCTTTATGGTTCCCGAAGTTTCCCGTTCTGGATTTTTTAGGTGGGCCTTGGTCTGGAGGGCTAAAATTCCTTATAATCAAACGGTTGCCCTTTTCATAGGTGAAATAACTTGCGGCCCAGTTCAAACCGACCAGGATTCTATTTCTAAAACCACTGATGGACATAAGGTGAACGATGGACCACAATAGCCAGGCGGGATACCCGCCAAACCTGAATTTGCCCAAATCGGCGACGGCCTTGCGCTTGCCCACTGTGGCCAATGATCCCTTGTCTTTGTAGGAAAAGGGTTTTGTTGGTTTTCCATGAAGGGTGGCCCAAAGAGACCGCCCAAGGTACCTGCCTTGTTGGATGGCTACCTGCGCCACTTGGGGATGCCCTTTGGGAGTCGTTTCCCCGATCAAGGCGGCTATGTCCCCAATGGCAAAAATATTCCCATACCCCTCAACATGTAAATGGGGATCGGTCTTGAGCCGGTTGCCCTTTACCACTTTATCAGGGGCAATGCCTTTGGGGAACTGCCCCTGCACCCCTGCGGTCCATATGAGGTTTTTTGCCTTGATCTCCTTTCCACTTTTTGTGGTGACCACACTACCGTCATACCCACTTACCGATTCGTTGAACAGTACGTTTACCTCAAGTTCCCTTAAATAGGCCAGTGTCTTGGTGGAGGCCTTGTCCGACATGGTGCCCAATAGTTCGTCAAGGGCTTCCACCAAGTAGATTTCCATGGTGGAGGATGGGTACTCTGGATAGTCCTTTGGCAGGATGTATCTACGAAATTCGGCCAAGGCCCCTGCCATTTCAACCCCGGCCGGACCGCCGCCCACGATGACAAAATTGGTGAGGGCATCGCGTTCCTCCCCATCACAGGTAATGGCGGCCTGCTCCAGATTTTGCAGCATCAAATGCCGGATGTTGAGGGCATCACGTATGCCCTTCATGCCCAAACTGTTCCTAGCAACGCTTTCCATACCAAAAAAGTTGGTCGTTGTCCCAGTGGCCAAAACCAGGTAATCATAGGAAACGGCCCCCTTGTCGGTCACTACCGTATTGGACAAAGGTTGGATTTCTGATACTTCCGCCAATCGGAACACTAGGTTTTTGAAGCCATTGAACTGCTTTCTGAATGGGAAAACTATGCTGTCCGGTTCCAGGGCACTCGTTGCCACTTGGTACAATAAAGGCTGAAACGCATGAAAGTTGTTTTTGTCCAATAGGACCACTTGAACCTTCTTGTTTTTCAATTCCTTTGCCAAGGCCAGTCCGGCAAAACCACCGCCAATGACCACTATCCGGGGCATACCCGGCTCTGGTAGACAGATTATCTTTGATGTGTCGCAATTTGTTGTGTCCATGTTCAATTAGGGTTTGGGTCAATGGATAGGGTTTCGGATTTCACGGTTTTTCTCCAGAATAGGTGTTCGTACAAACCGGACCAGTACATTCCAAAAGTGAAAGCGAACCATAGCTCTTCCATGGGAATGCCGAAAACAAGGATACCGGTAAGATTGTCCAGGTTCCAGTACAGATCGACGTATTGGGGGTAGAAGGGAAGTATGCTCCCGAAATACAAAAAATACAACAAGGTGAACAGGAAGCCGCCCACCCAGACCTTTCCCTTTAGATCGGGCCTGCAATAAAGGGTGGCCAACCCACCCGCAAGCAGGGCCAAAACACCACAATAAATGGGATTAAGCTTGGTGAACAACGCCATGGGGACAAAGACCAATGCGGGCACAAAAAGAAGATATAGGTGCAGATTATGCCTTTTATGATGGCGCTCGATCAAAGGGATTTTGGAAAGGACCCTTCCAAATATCAAATTGTAGAGCACGGTGCCTATCCCACCTATCGCAAAGGAAAACAGCAAGCTTTCCAGGTCAAAACCCGTTTTTTCGGCCAATTGGAACAAAGAGGGGGGAAGCCAATATTCCGGCACGAACAGGGGCTCGGTCAATCCAAAGGGCATGGTGATAAGACTCATCTTGAGCATTTCTTCCCTATACCCTTTTTTCAACACAAAAAGGAGTGCCCAGAGTGCCAGGATGATAAGGGACCATATGAACCAAACGTACTGCATGATCTTCGAAACGTAAGGCTATTTTCGATGTTTGATCTGGGCATTGTAAAGCCCACCTATGCACGCCCCGATGAGCCAACCTATGATGAAGGTCTGTACAAGCCCCAAAAAAGCCTCGGACAGGGGAACATCCATTCGTATGATGCTGGTGGTGTCCAATCCGTGCAGTAGACTGTTGAAAAAGGATATCGTACCCTCTTTGCCGGCCGTTGCCATTACGATCATACAGCCCAAATAGATTATGGCCCCAGTAAGACCAAAGGCAAAGCCTAATTTTTTTACATTAAATCGATTCATGGTTTTTCTGTTTTAGATTCATTGTCAGTTTGAAGGACCTTTTTTGATTCCTCAAATTCCTCCTTGGAAATTTCGCCTTTCGCAAATCTTTTTTTTAAAATTTCCAGTGGGCTATCCTCTTGGTGCCTTTTATAGGGAATGTCCGATGGGATAAAGAATATCCAAGCCAAAAAGATGATCCAGATAATCCACCATATAAGGTGCATACCTCCAAAATGTCCGTCGTAATAATGCATGATACTTGATTTAAGGTTGTATTAAAATATTTCGTTCCTTGGAGTCCATGGGTGCTATTGTTCCGATCAACCCTGTTCGTTTTCCCTGTCATGGGTGTGGCCATTTCCACCATGTCCATGCGAACCGTGCGGTATGAACAGGTGGATGGCGAACATGACCAGGATGAAAATGAAAAGGGAAGCGCCCTCGCCCATCCCGATTGAAGGCGCCAAAAAAATGAACAGCAGTGGTAGTCCACATCCCAGGACCATCCATATCCAGTGATTTTTCATGAGATATCCGTTTTAGTTGTCAAGAATTCAAAGTGTTCGGCATGGCCGATCGAACCCATGGTCTAATGGTTCATCCCCATTCCTTTGTCCCCCATCATTTTCATGCCGGATTGAATGCATTCCTCGCTCATCATCCCTTTGTCATGCATCATTTGCATCATTTCGCCCATCATCTCGCCATCCTTCATCATTCCGTTCATCATGGAATGCATCATTTGTCTGTTGCCCATCATTTGGTTCATCATGGTGCTGTCGCCCATCATCATTTGCATGCCTTGTCCCTTCATCATGGTGCCCATCATTTTTTTGTTTCCCTGCATCATTTGCATGGCATGGTCGCTCCCTTGCATCTGTTCCATGAATTCCATCATATAATCATGGTTTTGTACCAGATCTTTAAGGATCTCGCTTCTTGTTTCCTCGTTTTGAAGCAAGGCTTCTACATCGGTTGATTGTTTGCAACCGTTTAAGGACATAAGACCCATCACTGAAAAAAAAATTACTAAAGTTCTCATTGTATATGAATTAAAGATTATACGTCAATTGGCTGATTTCAGAAAGGTTTCGATTTTGGTGATCTCCTCTTCCGTCAGGTTGGCCCGAACCCGCATGTGCAGGCTTATGGTTTCCCAATCGGTATCGTTGTAATCCGCGGGTGAAGGGGCGATATGACATCGGTTGCACACCTCGCCCCAGAGCTGCGCCCCGGATTTTTCAATTTTGAAATCCACTTCACTCCCCGCCACCTCGGTCGCGGTATCCGTCGCAATGGGTTTTTTATTGGAGGAGCAGGCGACCATGATCGATGCCATGACGGACAGGATTATTGCTGCTTTAAAATTCGTTGTTGTTTTCATTTCACTTTCTTTTTTTGATTTTAAAATCCAATGGCCCAATGCACAAACAATCCATTGGTTCGGGTCGTGCCATCACTGTCATGACCACCTTCCATCTTGGTGGTTTGATAGCTGAGTTTGACCACGGAACGCCAACTCAGCCAATAGTTCAAACCAAAAGCGTACTGCGTTGACTTCTCTTCCCACTCCGCTCCTTCAGGGGCGTTAAAATCGGAATATCGACCCACAAATTCGAGTTGCTTTATAAAGTCGCTTCCCGACATGATGGGGCGATAGCTCAATTGTGTATAAAAGGAGCTGCTTTGGTTGTCAAAGGAGTAAGGTTCGGAAATCCCATCTTCGATTTCATAGTAGGTGGCGGTATCCACATTGGAACTGTTGTACTGGGCCTTGATGTCCACAACCCCTTGTAAGGGGGTGATCGATTTTACATAGGAAAGATCCAGCGCCCAAAGAAAGGCACCCACTTCCTTGTAATCGGAGTCCTCTGCGCCGGTACTGTTGGTGGTATAGGCGGAAATCCCCCATTCCATGGATGAATCCGAGAGCGGGAGTAGGCCGATCCTGCCACCCAAGGCCTTGGCCAGGTTCACATCTTCATAATAACCGAAATCCAGCATACCCGCTTCTTCAGGCTCCTCACTTCCATCCTTGATGCGCGGACCGTTGGTCACATAAACCGCATAGTTCATTTTGGGACCGCCCAGATCGAATGCCCCCCTGAGTTCGACACCGATATCGGAGGCCGGTGCAATTCCGTCGTGACCAAATCCAAGGGGTCTGCTTGGAAGTCGGTTGATCCATGCAGGGTGCAAACGCTCCATAAAGGTTCCAAAGGGAAGCAGGAATTTACCGGCCCTTACGGTCATGTGCTTGTTGAGCACATACATCACATCGGCATATTCCAGTCCCGTTTTCAATTCATTTCCTTCGAGCTCAAACTCCAGTTCGGCCTCGAACATGAGCTTGTCGGAATGCTTGTAGAGGAATATAGGGGCGAATGTGGCCCCTAGAAAGGTGGATTCTTGTTCACCACCGGTATCCAAATATTCAAATCCGGTGTGTCCGTAACCACGCAGCATGAACTGCGTCTTACTGGGTTCAAAGGTGTTGTAGGTCTGGGCCAAAGCCGAAGATCCCAACCCTAAGATAATTAGGGTCATTAGTAGTTTTTTCATTTTTTCAAGGTTCTGATATAGTTGATCAATTCCCATCTCTTGTTTTCGGGAAGTGCGGTTTCATAGGAAGCCATAGGGGGCTTACCGTTGGTCAATTTCCAGAATAGGGCACCGTCCGATTGGGACTGTACCTTGGCACTGGTCAAGTCGGTGGGTTTTGGGGTCAATCCGGCTCCGCCCATGCCGTCTCCCTTACCCTTGGCCCCGTGGCAGATCACACAGAGCATTCTGAAGGTCCGTTTGCCGCTTTCTGTCGCCGTGGCATCATTTTTTAAGGGATTGTTCAAATTGTCCGCACTGGCCGGGGCTTCCCATTGGGTCTGTGCTCTGGTCGCCTGTAGGGCCAAAAGGGTCATTAGGAACGTTAGCATTATGGGTATTGATTTTTTTTGTGTAAGTTTCATTTTATTATTTGTTAGGTTGTTGCGTTAAAACTACTGTTTGACCTGACAGGCCATCTTCATAATATTCCTGGATTTTTATATTATTTCGTCAAGAAAATCCCTTTGCCACATTTGTCCGTTTTTGTAATCCGTCATGCTCATCCCCATAATTTCCTTGAACTGTGCGGACAAATGGTTGACGCTGCTGTAATCGAGCATATAGGCGATATCGGAAAATGAATATTGTCCCAGTTGGATAAGCTCCTTTACCTTTTCGATCTTGAGCTTGATAAAGTACTTTTCGATCGTGATGTTTTCATTTCTGGAAAAAACCTTGCTCAGTACTTTGTAATCGCGATGCAATAAATCGACAAGGTAGTCCGAGGTGTTCCCTTTGTGGTTAATCGGGACGTTGGTCACTAAGGAAATCAAGCCTATCTTGATTTTCTCAACGATCATTTCCTCTTCGCTTTTGGCTATTTCAAAGCCATTGGAATGTAGGACGTCCACGACTTTTTGGTCAACTTCGGCAATCCCTATTTCCGGGGCATTTACCGTAAGTTTCCCCAGTTCAAGGGATAGAACCTCAATGCCCAGGTCATGCAATTCTTGTCTTATGACCTTGAGGCATCGCCTACAGACCATATGCTTTATCCAGTATTCCTTTTTGGAATCCATGGTGTCTGAGTTATTGTTAAGCGTAAATAATATCGGGTCAAAACCCGATAGGAGAATCGATCAGGATATGCCGTCGTGGAGATAGCACACGACAAAAAAGGTCATTTAGTGGCCATGACCAATGTGAAGAGCGAACGATTGCATTGACGTTCCGCCAGTGTAAAAATCAAATTAGGAAAGTTTCATGAAGGACAAGGAGATCCTGTTCGATCCACGGGGGATCGTAGTCTTTAAAAGGGATTATGTTTTCCTGTAGCCCTTCGAAACAATCGATATGGTAAAAAATAAAGGCATTTAGAAATACAAGTGTGCCGAAATCAAGGTCAAAGGAATCCAGCATCAGGTCATCCTTGCCAATATTGGCATAGGTATCGGTGCTGCAGCAATCCTTTTGTTCCAAAGAGCACTTCCTTGAGGTGTTTTTGGGATTTTGAAGCTTTTGGTCGCAGGGTTTTGCTTTGCCGGTCACAGAAAAACTGACCAACTTGTTACAGCAAAAATGGGCATTCGATGCAAAGGAAGTGGTACTGATCAATACAGAACAGGCCAGAAACAGGGACAATATTTTCGATGTGGTTTGCTTCACTTCCTAAAGTTACTAAATTTTGTTTAACTCGCTAAAAATCAAACTGTAATCAATTATGCAGTTATCCATATGATTACTGTTTGTGTGTGATTTCAGCAGGATTTGGTTCCAAATGTAAGGTATGGGATTCGGAAAAAACATGACAAATATCAGGTTTACCAAAAGTACTGGCATTGGGCCACCACAAGGATCACAATACTATACTGGTATACAATATGTGGGGAAAGGAATGACCGTCAGCTGTCCAACGATCGGATTCGGTATCGAGGAACTTTAAGGTCTGTTATGGTTCGATTGAAGACAAGGGTTCCACCTTTAATCGGGTTGAAAATACAATGCTATTGGTCAGGGTTCCATCCGTTGCCAGTAAGGAGGGCCTTCGAACCACGATGTGCTTTATACCGTCCCGGACCAGATACGATGGTCGTATAAATGATTGATGGTCAAAAGTATGGGGTGCCATGGTCGGTACTTTGAAAAGCAGGGGCTTTATGCGGAATCCTTGTATAAATTGTGTTAAATTTAATGAGGTTGTTAAAATTTTTGTAGTTTTGTAACCGCTTATGAGAGTATTTTGGTTCAAAATATTATCTTGTTTTATGGCACTCAACGTGCTGGCATCCACCTTTTCCTTTGCGGTGGCACAACACTATTGTGGGGAAGATCTTGTTGATTTTTCCTTCTTCGGTAAAGCGGAATCCTGTGGAATGGATATGCAGCAGCCATCGGATTCACACCAGCACAAGCTGCAGAAAAAACAGTGTTGCGATGACGAAACGCTTTCCGTACAAGGAAATGGGGATCTATTGCTTTCCGTTGAAAATTTAAGTGTTGGGGAGCATCAGTTCCTGGTTGCCTTCACGTACAGTTACATCAATCTTTTTGAGGGATTACAGGAAAATATAGTTTCTGTCGTACATTACCCTCCGCCCCTTTTGGTCAAGGATATTCAGATTCTTGATCAAACTTTCCTTATTTAAGAGCATATCGATGACGTTTGGCCGTGCTATGGTTTTTGGCATGGCCCTAGGTATTTATTGCCTTTGGAACATTTTCACTATTTCCAACACAATAAACTCATGATATGCTTAATAAAATCATAAAATACTTTTTAGAGAACAAACTGGTGACCGTTCTCGTTTTAATAACGTTGGTTACCTGGGGGATTGTCACTTCCCCCTTCAATTGGAATACGGGCTTTCTCCCAAAAGACCCGGTGCCCGTGGATGCCATTCCCGATATTGGGGAAAACCAGCAAATTGTTTTCACGCAATGGCCCGGGCGATCGCCACAAGATATCGAGGATCAGATTTCTTATCCAATGACGACCTATTTACTTGGAATTCCAGGGGTGAAAACGATCCGTAGTTCATCCATCTTTGGATTTTCCAGTATCTATATCATTTTTAATGATGATGTGGAATTTTATTGGTCGCGCTCCCGGATCCTTGAAAAATTGAATTCACTTCCCGCAGGGCTGTTGCCCGATGGGGTAACCCCGACTTTGGGTCCTGACGCCACGGCATTGGGACAGGTATATTGGTATACCCTGGAAGGAAGGGACAAGGATGGGAACCCTACAGGAGGATGGGATCTGCACGAAATACGGACTGCCCAGGATTTTTATGTGAAATACGGGTTGAATGCCGTGGACGGGGTGTCCGAAGTGGCTTCGATCGGTGGTTTCGTCCAAGAATATCAAGTGGATGTAAATCCAGATGCCCTGAAAGCCTATAATATTCCTTTATACAAGGTCATGGAGGCCGTACGGAAGTCGAACAGGGATGTGGGCGCCAAGACCATTGAAGTCAATCAAGCAGAATATTTGGTCAGGGGCTTGGGATATGTCAAAAATACGGAAGACATAGAAAAGGCCGTGGTTGCCGTCTTTGACAATGTCCCGGTTCGGGTCAAGGATATTGGGGTGGTCAGCTTGGGACCGGCCACACGAAGGGGCGTGCTCGATAAAGGGGGCGCCGAAGTGGTAGGTGGCGTCGTGGTCGCCCGTTATGGTTCCAATCCTTTGGCGGTCATCAATAATGTGAAGGACAAGATCAAGGAAATCGCACCCGGTTTGCCCAAAAAGACATTGGCCAATGGTGTGGAAAGCCAATTGACCGTGGTCCCGTTTTATGACCGGACACAGCTCATCCACGAGACCATAGGTACTTTGGAAAATGCCCTGTCCCACGAAATACTGATCAGCATCATCGTTGTACTGGTACTTGTCCTCAACCTGAGGGCCTCTGTGATCATATCCAGTCTATTGCCTGTCGGGGTCCTAATGACCTTTATTGTCATGCAATATGCCGGGGTAGATGCCAATGTGGTGGCCCTTTCCGGGATAGCCATTGCCATAGGGGTGATGGTGGACGTGGGGATCGTGTTCGTCGAGAACATTATCCGTCATTTGGAAATGCCCGAGAACCATGGTGCCAAGGGCAAGGAACTCATTCAGGTAATATATAAGGCCACCGTGGAAGTGGCCTCGGCAATTACGACCGCATTGGCGACCACCGTCGTGAGCTTTGTGCCTGTCTTTGCCATGCAATCGGCAGAAGGGAAGCTATTTAGGCCCTTGGCCTTTACCAAGACCTTTGCCCTGTTGAGCGCCTTTGTGCTGGGAATCGTTGTGCTTCCGGCATTGGCCCATTTTGTAATGGGGGTGGATTATGACAAGAAACGGGTGCGACGGTTTTGGTCCATTCTATTGATATCCACCGGGCTTATTTTTGCATTTTATGCCCAGATGTGGTTGCCATTGGTCATTTCACTCATTGGGTTGAACAATTTGATGGAACCCAAATGGCCGGAGCACTATAAATCGTTTCCCAACTATATCAATTTGGGACTGACCGTTTTTATCGCTTCCTTCTTCCTGACCGAGGAATGGATGCCCTTGGGACCCCAAAACGGTATTGTGGTCAACTACTTTTTTGTGTTGTTCCTAGTGGGCATTATCCTGGCCGCTTTGATGGGAATCGTACATTTCTATACCCCGGTCCTAAAGTGGTGTCTGGAAAACAAAGGAAAGTTCATGCTCATCCCATTCGTGACCCTGTTTTTTGGGGTATTGGTTTGGCTGGGGTTCGATAGCACCTTTGGAATCGTGGCCAAAGGCTTTGAATCGGTAGGTTGGAAAAGTGTCAGACAGACCTCGGGATGGCAGGCAGCTTCCAAGAGATTCCCGGGAATAGGATCCGAGTTCATGCCATCGCTCAATGAAGGTTCGTTCCTGTTGATGCCGACATCCATGCCGCATTCAGGGGTGGAATACAACAAAAGGGTGGTTGGACAGTTGGATATGCTCTTGGGAAGCATACCCGAAGTGGACTTGGTTGTCGGTAAACTCGGTCGCGTTGAATCCGCACTGGACCCTGCACCCATTTCCATGTATGAGAACATCATCAACTATAAACCTGAATTCATTGTGAATGAAGACGGACATAGGGTCCGTTATAAAGTAGATCGAAAGGACAGGTTCATTACCCAGCATAAAGACACTTTGACCAATGAGGAGGCCTTGCAGTTAGGGATTGCCGAGAAGGACCTGATCGTGGATGAGGACGGTGAGTTTTTCCGAAACTGGAGGCCTCATATCAAATCCCCCAACGATATCTGGGATGAGATCGTAAAGGTCACCAAGATCCCGGGCATAACCTCTGCTCCCAAATTACAGCCCATAGAAACCCGGTTGGTGATGTTGCAGACCGGAATGCGCGCTCCCATGGGGATCAAGGTTTTTGGTCCCGATCTGAAGACCATCGAGGATTTTGGGATGCAATTGGAAGGTATCTTGAAGGAAGTGCCCTCGGTCAAGGCAGAAGCCGTATTCGCCGATAGAATAGTGGGCAAACCTTATTTGCACCTCAATATCAACAGGGACGGGATATCCCGATATGGTTTGAACATTGAAGATGTGCAGCAAAGCATCGAAACAGCGATCGGTGGGATGAAAATCACCTCCACCGTTGAAGGTAGGGAACGTTTTCCCGTGCGGGTGCGCTACCCGAGGGAATTGAGGGACGACCCGGAATCGTTGAAGAAAATTTTGATTCCCACACCGGTAGGGGCGCAAATTCCCTTATCCCAAGTGGTGGATTTTGAATATGTCCGCGGGCCTCAGGCCATCAAGAGCGAAAACACCTTTTTGGTAGGCTATGTGCTTTTTGATAAACGGGACGGTTTTGCGGAAGTCGATGTGGTGAACGATGCCCAGGAAGCCATCCAGAAAAAAATCGATGCAGGGGAATTAACGGTTCCCGCCGGAATAAGCTATAAGTTTTCAGGGAGTTATGAGAACCAAATCAGGGCAGTGAAAAGACTGTCCATTGTCATACCGATCAGTTTGATTGTGATTTTCTTGCTCCTGTTTTTTCAGTTCAAGACGGTCATCGCATCCTCCATCCATTTTTCCGGGGTTTTTGTTGCTTTTGCGGGAGGTTTCATAATGCTCTGGCTCTATGGTCAGGATTGGTTCATGAATTTTGCCATTTCAGGGGTCAACATGCGGGATCTGTTCCAAATGCACACGATCAATTTAAGCGTTGCGGTTTGGGTTGGTTTTATCGCACTTTTCGGTATTGCCACCGATGATGGTGTCATCATGGGTACGTACATCCACCAGGTTTTTGAGGAAAAGAACCCTCAAACCGTACCGGATGTAAGAGCGGCGGTTTTGGAGGCAGGGAAAAAAAGGGTCCGTCCCGCCATGATGACGGCCGCCGTGGCCATCATCGCCCTTTTGCCGGTACTGACCTCGACCGGAAAAGGGGCCGATATCATGATTCCCATGGCAATCCCGACTTTTGGGGGAATGGCCATACAGATCATGACCATGTTCGTGGTCCCGGTACTCCAAGCATATTGGAGGGAAACAGTCATTAAAAATCGCAACAAAGCATTGAAAAAAATACAGTAAAATGAAAAATGTATTGACCATCCTATTTGTCTTGACAAGTATCCTTTCCAACGGCCAGACCTTGGAGGATTACTTTAAGGTAGCGGCTGAGAACAACCCAGGGTTGCTTTCACAGTACAAAGATTTTGAGGCGGCGTTACAAAAAGTACCGCAGGTGAAGGCTTTACCAGATCCAAACTTGTCCTTTGGGTACTTCATCTCCCCGGTCGAAACCAGGGTAGGGCCCCAAAAAGCAAGGTTTTCACTGACCCAGATGTTTCCTTGGTTTGGAACGCTAAAGGCCCAAGGTGATGCCGCTGCACTTATGGCAGAGGCCAAGTACCAGTCCTTTTTGGACGCCAGGAACAAACTTTATTACGAGGTTTCGGCAGCTTATTTCCCATTGTACGAACTTAAGGAGTGGGTACGGATCGAAGAGGACAACATCGCCATTTTGGAATCCTACAGGACGGTTTCCAATACGAAATTCAAAAATGGCCTGGGATCATTGGTCGATGTCTTAAGGGTGGACGTGCTTTTAAAGGAAGCCCGGACGAATTTGGGCGTCCTGAAAAACAAGGAAATCCCCCTTTTGGCGTCCTTCAATAAACTATTGGACCGTAAGGAAGATGAACAAATAAACATCCCTGAGACCTTTGGGGTCAATGTACTGCCCATTGATTATGTCAAAGATTCCTTGGTAGTGGACCATCCGCTCTTGAATTCCCTGGAATTAAAGGTCAAGGCTGCAGCGGCATCCGAAAGGGCAGCCCTTAAACAAGGCCTGCCAAAAGTGGGGGTCGGACTGGACTATGTAATGGTTGATAAGCGTACCGACATGGTGGTTCCCGATAATGGCAAGGATGTATTGATGCCCATGGTTACCTTGAGCCTGCCCCTATTCAGGGGTAAGTACAGGGCAGCCGAAAAGGAGGCCCAATTGATGCAGGAAAGTTATGCACTGCAAAAAAAGGAAGTCACCAATACATTGAAGACCAATTATGAAATGGCCGTTTTTGACATAAGGCAGCAGACGGATTTGATTTCCCTCTTTGATGAACAGATCATGGAATCGGAACAAGCACTCAATCTGTTGTTCACAGCCTATGGGAATTCCGGGAAGGACTTCGAGGAGGTGTTGCGAATGCAGCAACAATTGTTGAAGTATACTAAATTGAAAATAAGCGCATTGACGCAATATGAAATAGCGTTGGCCAAGTTTAACTATATCACGGCAAAAAAATAATCAGATGAAATCAGAAACACAAAAAATAGTAAAAATAGCCTTGTCCACCTTGGTTCTTGGACTTTTGCTGGGATGGCTATTGTTCGGGGGCTCCAAGGGCAATGCCACAGAGGAACACCAACATACTTCGGAAGTATCGGGAGAAACCATTTGGACCTGCTCCATGCATCCCCAGATCAGACAGACGGAACCGGGAGATTGTCCCATTTGTGGGATGGACTTGATCCCTTTGGAAAATGACAACGGTTCGGAACTTGACCCCATGGCCGTTAGCATGTCGAAAACCGCCATGCAGCTTGCCAATGTCACTACGGAAATCGTGGGCAAGACCGCCCCGGTCAAATTGATCGATCTTAATGGCAAGGTGGAAGCGGATGAACGATCGATCTATTCCCAATCTTCCCATATTCCCGGCAGGGTGGAAAGGCTAATGGTGAATTTTACAGGGGAGTATATCAAGCAGGGGCAGATCATCGCCTATATTTATTCCCCTGACCTGGTCACTGCACAAGAGGAACTTTTTGAAGCAAGAAAGGTGGCGGACACCCAACCGCAGTTTTTTAATGCCGCCAAGGAAAAATTAAAAAACTGGAAGCTTTCCGACAACCAAATCGCACAGATACTTCAATCCGGGACCGTTAAGGAGGAATTGCCGATACATGCCGATGTTTCAGGCTACGTTACCGAAAAAATGGTAAACCTTGGCGACTATGTCAACAAGGGCAAGGCATTATATCAAATTGCCAACCTGAACAGCGTTTGGGTACTGTTCGATATTTATGAGTCCGACATGCCCTGGGTAAGAAAAGGCGATGAAGTGGTCTTTACCATACCCTCGCTCCCGGGCGAAAACTTCAAAGGCAGGATTTCCTATATCGACCCGGTGATCAATCCCATGACAAGGGTTGCCAAGGCCAGAATCGAGATCGGGAACACCGGTTTAAGGTTAAAGCCGGAAATGTTCGCTTCCGGAACCGTAAAAGCAAAACAGCCCATTGCATCAGAAGCGATAACCATTCCTAAGTCGGCAGTGATGTGGACCGGGGAACGTTCTGTGGTATACATCAAGAATACCACATCCAATGGGGTGAATTTTGTGTTGCGCGATGTCACCTTGGGACCATCGTTGGGAAATGGTTTCATTGTCAAGGAGGGGCTGCAAGAAGGGGATGAGATCGCGGTAAACGGGACCTTTAGTATCGACGCGGCGGCCCAATTGGCCGGGAAACCGAGCATGATGAATCCTGAAGGTGGGCCCGCCATGACGGGACATAACCACGGAGGCATGAAGATGGGGGATGACAAGGGTACAGGCGGTAGCGATCATTCGGAAATGGATATGGGGGATGTCAAACAGGAAAGTAAAACGGACCATTTCGACATGGACCAGCGAATAGCGGCGACAGGGATATTTCAGAACCAATTGAAACAGGTGTTGAGCGCCTACTTGGAGTTAAAGGATGCGCTTGTCAATGATAATGCCGCCAAGTCCAATGCCGCTGCAAAAAAAGTGTTGTCGGCCTTGGAACATGTGGATATGAAACAATTGACGGACAAAAAGGCGCACGGCCATTGGATGACGATATCGAAGGAAATCTCCAATTCGGCGAATTCCATTTCAAAGATATCGGATATCAAAGCGCAACGCGATCATTTTAAACATCTGTCCGCCCATCTATCCAAAGGTGTCAAGCTTTTTGGGGTCGATCAAAAGATATACGAACAGTTTTGCCCGATGGCCGATAACAACAAAGGTGCCTATTGGTTGAGTACGACCAAAGAGATCAAAAATCCCTATTTCGGAGAGGCTATGTTGACCTGCGGTGAAATCACCGATGAAATGTAATTGAACAAATGTAAATGAATGAATGATGAAAATATTGAAATCTAAAATCTTGTTTTTTGTCCTAACTGCCTTGACGACCCATGTTTTTGGGCAAGTGGGGACAAATGGTGAGGACAGAAAAGAGGAAGGTAGACCCGTTCGGGAATACAATCTTGTACTGGAACAGAACAAATTGACCCTCGGTGGGGTCACTGCCGATGCAATGACCATCAATGGGAGTATTCCGGGACCGGTCTTGGAATTCAACGAGGGTGACCTCGCCCTGATCAACGTGACCAATAAGATGGATGTGGAAACCTCCGTACACTGGCATGGATTGATCTTGCCCAATTTTTATGACGGGGTTCCCTATTTGACCACACCGCCCATAGAACCTGGCACAACTTTCCAATATCGGATTCCGATCAACCAATCAGGTACCTATTGGTACCATTCCCACACCATGCTGCAAGAGCAAAAGGGGGTGTATGGCTCGATACTGATCCATCCCAAGGAAAAGACGTTGGACTACGATAAGGATTTGGTCGTGGTGCTTTCCGATTGGACGAACGAAAAGGCCATGAACGTGCTCCGAAACCTTAAACGGGGAAACGAGTGGTACCAGGTCAAAAAAGGGACCGCGGTGCCCTTGAGCAGGGTCATCAAGGAAGGTGCACTAGGTGCACAGCTCAAATTTTGGCGAGATCGTATGGAGGGAGCGGATATTGCGGATATCTACTACCCCGCATTTTTGACCAATGGGAAAACATTGGCCGAATACCCTGATTTCAAACCAGGGGAAAAAGTGCGGCTCAGGTTCGTCAATGCCTCTGCCTCCACCTATTATTGGATGGATTTCGGTGGCGGTAACCCCATGGTGGTTTCCGGGGATGGTGTCGATGTGGAGCCTGTTTCCAAAAGTCGTTTTCTTTTTGGCATTGCCGAGACCTATGATGTCATCGTGACCGTTCCTGAAGGCACTTTGGAGGTAACCGCCACGGCACAGGACGGCTCCGGGCATACCTCGTTGCACTTAGGTCAGGGAACGCTTTTTCCCGCAACGACCATCGATAGGCCCGACAAAGTGGCGATGATGAAACAAATGGCCCGAATGGACATGAAAATGGGGGCTCCGGCAATGGCCGGCAACAAAAAAAAGAACACACCCGAATATCTCATGCACAAGTACGGAATGCAGATGGACATGAAGGATGGCAGCATGGATATGGGTATGCACAATGGGATGTCTATGGATAAGACCAAAATGAGCGGTCAAAAGGATAAACCCATTGCGAAGATGGATGATAAAAGGCCTATGAATGCGAATGAAGATCATAGGCACATGGAGATGGATAAAAAGATGGGGGATATGGCAGGAATGGAAAAGGATTCAACGTCAATGAAATCCACCGGACATAAGGACAAGATGGAAAACCCTATGGTTCAGACTATGCCAATGATGCAGAAAGACACTTCAGCTTTTGATTACGATACCCGTAAAACGTATTTCAACTATGACTTCTTAAAAGCAAAGGAAAGTACTACCTATAATGCCGATCTGCCCGTCAATGACATTCTGTTGAACCTGACGGGAAATATGCAACGGTATATCTGGAGTATGAACGGTGTGCCACTTTCAGAAACCGATAAGATCAAGATCAAAGGTGGGGAAGTAACCCGGATCACCCTCAACAACCTGACCATGATGCACCATCCGATGCACCTCCATGGGCATTATTTCAGGGTCATCAATGAGAATGGTGAAAAGTCACCCTTGAAACATACGGTCAATGTGCCGCCCATGCAGAAAGTGGTCATCGAATTTTATAATGAAGAGTACGGGGATTGGTTTTTCCACTGTCATATCCTCTACCACATGATGGGGGGCATGGCCAGGGTTTTCAGTTATGATACCCCAAGGGATCTGAGGATGAAGGATTTTCCTGTTCAAAAGTTGGTAGATGAAACTGACCATTATTATGCTTGGGGTGCTGCCAGATTGGGTTCCAATTTTAATGAACTCTTCCTTGTTTCAAGTAATATCAGGAATGAATTTGGGGTACGGGCAGAATTTGACTACGACCAAAATGCCGAGGTGGAAGTCAATTATAACAGGTATCTCAATGACTGGGTACGGGTCTATGCAGGGGTAAACACGGAAACCTCCATCCCTGATTCCTATGACCGTTTCAATACAGTGGGACTGATAGGGGTCAAGTATTTTACCCCATACCGCTTTAATATGGATGTGAGTATGGACCACCAGCTGCGTCCAAGAATAAGGTTGGATAGGGAACTATTGCTTTTTCCCAGGATTTTCCTCGAGGGGGAATATGAATTTCGGGCCGATTTTGGATGGGTCAACGATTTGGGGAATTCATCCTATGAAAGTGAGACCCAATGGCTGGTAGGGGCCTCCTATATCCTTTCACGTAATTTTTCAATCCAGGCCAATTACAACAACCGATATGGTTGGGGCGGAGGCCTGCTAGCCCGTTTTTAAATGGCAGAATACAAAAAAAATAGCCTGAGTCTGACCAATACCATTGCTTTGGGAACCGGTGTGATGATCGGTGCGGGAATTTTTGCGCTCTTGGGTCAGGTTGCCGAACTCTCCGGCCAATGGTTTCCCTTTGCTTTTTTAATCGGGGCAGTCATCTCAGGTTTCAGTTCCTACACCTATGTCAAAATGTCCAATACCTACCCCTCTGCCGGGGGCATTGGCATGTACCTCAAAAAGGTTTACGGTAAAACGGCCTGGACCGCCACCGGTGCACTGCTGATGGCCCTTTCCATGGTCATCAATGAGAGTTTGGTGGCCCGGACGTTCGGGACCTACGTATTGGAGCTTTTTGATGTGGAGTCGAAAGGATTCTGGCCCCCGATCCTTGGGGTATTGTTGTTGATCACAGCCTTTATTGTCAATGTGATGGGAAACAAAGCTATCGGGGGATCGTCCTTGGTCATGGCCATACTAAAAATCGGCGGGATAGCGGTTTTTGCCATTGGTGGCCTTTGGGCAGCTGGATTTACCTTTGATCAGGTCGTTCCTTCCCAGTCCTTGACCGAGCATTCCCTGGTGGATTATTTGGGGGCATTGGCACTGTCGATATTGGCCTATAAGGGTTTTACCACCATTACCAATAGTGGGGATGAGATCGTCGATCCCAAACGTAACGTGGGACGGGCCATTGTCATTTCTTTGGTGATATGTACCCTGGTCTATCTCATGGTGGCATTTGCGGTCTCTTCCAATCTTTCCATCCAGGAAATCATTGCGGCCAAGGACTATTCGCTGGCCGAGGCATCCAGACCCGCTTTTGGAAAATATGGGGTCTGGTTCACCGTTGGTCTGGCGATCATATCCACCGTTTCCGGGGTCGTTGCCAGCATTTTTGCCGTTTCCCGGATGACCACCATGCTCACTGAAAAGGAATTGATACCACATCGACATTTTGGGATTCCCGGGGACATACAGAAACATATGTTGGTGTATACCGTGGTGATTGCCATAGGGCTCACCATGTTGTTCGATCTGAGCCGGATCGCTGCATTGGGGGCCATCTTTTATTTGATCATGGATATCGGGATCCATTGGGGGGTCCTAAACAATCTACGAAAGGAAATCGGTGCAAATCCCATTATCCTCATTACGGCCCTTGTGCTGGATGTACTGGTGTTGGGCGCCTTTATTTGGTCAAAGGCCGGTAGTGATCTTTTGGTGGTCATTGTTGCCCTGGTATTGATGGTGCTTATTTTTTTCGGGGAACGATTGTTTTTGGGGAAAAAGCGTACGGTCGAGGAAGAATAAGGGTAGAGTGCCTGCGTGGGAGAAATGGAAAATTAGATGAAAAAATTAAAATAGCAACAATAATGGGGGATAATACAAATATGCCGACCCTGGGCAATCAAAATGAGGAATTAATCTTAAAATCAATTACAATGAAAAGAACAACAGTTACATTAAGTACAATTGCCATTGCGCTTTTGACCATTACCGTGATTTCCTGTAAGGACGGTAAGAAGGAAACAAATGACAAGGAAGGAGCCCATATGGAGATGGGAACGGAAGAGGGCCATCACCATGAGAGCTCTGCGGGGGAAATGGACCACGGGACCATGGACCATGATATGGGTTCGTCCGATGCACAGGGCACATCCGTGATCGATAGCTACCTCCAACTGAAGGATGCCCTGGTGGCGGACAATAAGGATGAAGCGGCCAAATCGGGCCAAGCCTTGGCCAGTGCCTTGGGCAGCTTTGATATCAGCGGATACGATGAACAGCAACAGAAGGAGCTGTCCGATATCATTGAAGTGGCCAAGGAACATGGGGAGCATATCGCCAAAAGTGATATCGGTCACCAACGGGAACACTTTGAGGGACTGGGCAAGGATATGGTCGATTTTATTGCCATAACCGGGACTTCCAAAACCTTGTACCAACAATTCTGCCCCATGTACAACAACAACCAAGGAGGAACGTGGCTCAGCGCAAGCAGCGAAATCCAGAATCCATTTTTTGGAAGTAAGATGTTGACCTGTGGTAAGGTGCAAAAGGAAATCAATTAAATGAAAGTACTGAAAATCATAGTATTGGTAGTGCTGTTGGGATTTGTGGGCATCCAGTTTGTGCCCACAGATCCCAACTTGAGCGATGTGGTTCCCGATACGGACTTCATGTCGGTGAACCAGGTTGCCAAGGATATCGAACACGATTTGCGGGTATCTTGCTATGATTGCCACAGTAACAACACCCAATACCCGTGGTACAATAAGGTCCAACCCATCGCCTGGTTTTTGGAAGAACACATCAAAGAGGGAAAGGAAGAACTCAATTTCAATGAATGGGGCGACTATTCGGATCGAAGAAAAAGGAGCAAACTAAAGTCCATCGCAAGTCAGATCGAAGACGATAAGATGCCCCTATCTTCCTATACCCTGATCCATAAGGATGCAAAATTATCGGTGGAAGAGAAAGAACGGATATTGACCTTGGTAAATGATCTAATGGAAGAATTGGATAATTGAAAATGACATGGAAATTACCCTAAAACCGGGACAAACGATATTGCTATTGTTGTTGGTCATGTCCGGTTACTATGAATGAGGAAATAAAGTCCTGAAAGGGAGGGGAACACCCAAAGTTGATTGGTTGGTGAGTTAGTTAGTTAATCGTTCCCTTCCCTTGTCAGGCACTAATGGAAAAAAAGGATGAAAGATTGTTGTCGTGACAATGGACCTGTGCAGCCGAAAAAGGCCATTTTAAAAAAATGGTTGGCCCATATCCTGTATGGGATCGTCATTTCGATTGTCCTGGGAGCCTTTATCATACAATATATACTAACCTAAACAATGTTAAAACAAACCAATGAAACGTATTACTTTACAGATTTTTCTAATGGCCGTATTTCTCACAGGGACAAGCTTTGGCCAAACAAACCCTAACAAGGAAAACCTAGACCAGGACAGGGCCGCTGTGCTGAGGATATTGGAAAGCTATAAAGAAGCACTGCAAAACTTGACCACGGAAGGTACCTTGGAGCTTTTTGCGGAAGATTCCGAAGTTTTTGAATCCGGGGGCGTGGAAGGCACCTATCAACATTATCTCGACCATCATATAGGTCCAGAACTCGGACATTTCAACAGTTTTAAGTTTTCGGATTATACCATCGAGGTGAAGGTGGAGCTACCCTTTGCCTTTACCACGGAAAGCTATGTCTATACCATTGGCCTAAAATCGGAAAATGGAGGTGAGGGCAAAATGATCAGCAGAAAAGGGGTTGCCACCTCAATCCTTAAAAAAATGGATGGGGAATGGAAAATTGTGAAGATGCATAATTCCTCACGGAACAACTGGAAGAACTAATGGTCGGAAGAAAAACATCGATGAAAGTCAGAAAGATACATAGGTATCTTGGCCTATTTATTGGTATCCAGTTCCTTATGTGGACTATCAGCGGACTATATTTTAGTTGGACGGACATTGATGAGATCCATGGGGATCAATTCATCAAGGAGCATGTGAGCCAGCCCGAGTTTGGCAATTTGATTGCTCCCAATGGACACGGGAACGTTAAGGTCACATCTTTGGAATTGAGAAATATAGGGGGAAGTCCCTATTATTGGATCAATGGTGGGGTTTTGATGGATGCACAAACGGGGGAGATCAAAAAGGGTATCGATGAACAACAGGCCTTGGCCGTTGCCTCACAGTATATGTTGCCAGAACTTAAGGTCAAAGATGTCGAAAGACTCACCCAAACAGGTGGGCAGCACGAGTATCGGGGACGTCCATTAGCGGCCTATGTGATAACCTATGAAACGGATGAAAACCTGAAAGCGTATGTCTCAGAGGCCGATGGGTCGTTCCAACGTGTGAGGCATCGGGCCTGGAGATGGTTCGATTTTTTATGGATGACCCATACCATGGACTATGAGGGACGGGACGATTTTAACACCATGGTTTTACGGATTTTTTCCCTGATGGGATTGATTACCGTTTTGAGCGGATTCTTGTTGTGGTATGTCAGCTCCCCAACGATCAGAAAACTATGGAAAAGGCGATAGTTCAAACACATTGACATATTATTTGGCAAAGGACTCCTGTTAGGAGCAAATAGTTGACCATTGAACCAGTTGAATCATTGTTGGAAAAATGAGCGAATTTAGGAGACAAAGGCGAAAGAAAAAAAGGGAGCTGGTAAAAAGGAAACAGAGTCGGGCCAAGAAAAAAAAGGAAAGAAGAATGAAAATCCTTGGCATATTGGCATTAGTGCTGATTGTAATATTGGCAGTGGTCGTCATTTTTTTGAAGGCCCTGTGGAAATTCACTACATAATATGGAAGTTGGGTCCAGTAAATCGAAAGATGTGTTGTACATCAAAAACATGGTCTGTCCGAGATGCATCATGGCCGTCAAAGGTATTTTGGACGATGAGGGCATTCCCTATATGAATGTGTCGTTGGGTGAAATAACCCTCAATGGGAAAATCACGCCTGAAAAACGGGAAGGTCTCAACGAACGACTTGAGAAAATTGGATTTACGATCATCAACGATCGTAAAGGTCAGTTGATAGAACAGATCAAAAACCTAGTGATTGAGGCGATACACTACACCGGACCCATGGAAAAGGTCAAATGGCCCGAATACCTTTCCGATGGATTGCATCTTGACTATAAGTATCTTAGTTCGCTGTTTTCCGCGGTGGAAAGCATTACCTTGGAGCAATATATCATCAACCAAAAGATTGAAAAGATCAAAGAGTTTCTTGTTTATGACGAATTGGGCTTAAAAGAAATAGCGTTTCAATTGGACTATAGCAGCGTTGCCTATTTAAGCAACCAATTTAAAAAAGTAACTGGAATGACACCTACACAATTTAAGAAAAGTGCCATTCAAAATAGAATATCGCTTGATGATATTTAACCTCTACCATTAAGGGCGCAATACCTTTCCAAGGAACCAGCTTCCTAAACGCTATTTAAAAAACATCTTTCTTCGCAAATGGGTCAAGGTTTGTTTTTTTTCAAACAATGCCCTTATACAGAAAGTGTTACTTTTCCCATACGTGTTGGAACCAACATTGTTGATTCTATGTGTAAAATTGTTAAAATATAAAATCATCACAACATGAAAAGAAGATACCAAATAGAAGGAATGACTTGTGATGGCTGTAGGGGGCACGTTGAAGAAGCTCTTTTCAATGTGGCCGGTGTAGCCGATGTAGCGGTCAATCTAAAAAACGCAGAAGCTACAGTGGAGTCGCAATTTGAGGTCCCCCTTGAAAATCTACAAAAGGCATTGGAAAATAACGGAGGTCAATATAAAATACAAGCGATGAGCAAAGCCAATTGAACCAATATATGATAACTGGGACAGGTAAATTGTCAGGCCTACAATTGGAATGGAACAATACAATAATCGAAAGTCAAGGAATAATCACAATAACCAGATAAAATTTGCACAATGGAAGATAGTCAAAGGAAATCCAATAATTATTTAAAGTTTTTTGCGATGATTGGCACCTCAATGGTCGCCATGTTTTTTTTAATGTACACCCACTCATATCAAATCATTGATCATTTTTGGTATAGTGAGACTAGATTTTTCATGACTTTGATAATGGGGGGATCGATGATCATTATTATGCTGCTATATATGCTACAGATGTATAAAGACCGACGCAAGAACATGTCAATTTTAGCCTTGGGTGTTTTGTTGATTGCAGGTGGGATATGGCTGGTCAGGAGTCAGGTTACCGTTTCAGGAGTCGACTACATGGAAGGAATGATACCCCATCATTCCATTGCTATTTTGACCAGTAAACGTTCTCAAATAAAAGATGTCAGGGTACGTGAGCTTGCCAATGAAATTATCAAGGCGCAACGCAGGGAGATAATGGAAATGCAATGGTTGATAAACGACATCAAGGAAAATGGAATAGTGGAAACCGAAGCTGGGAAAGAAAAGCGGCCTATTCCTAAATTCGAGGGATCGCTTAGCGAAGAAACAAAGAATCTGGCCGAATGAGAGGCGATTACTTACTACCAATGCTTTCGTTTTGCCCCAAGTTCACTACAATGGTTTGTCCTATCGAATATATTCTAAACTGATCGGGGCAAATTCTCCAAAAAAGATTGACGTGGGCGAACCTGATCTCATAGATGTTGCCGAATTCTAAAAACCACTCACCAATTAAGGTTAAGTACTTGACGAAGAAAGGTAAAGGTTGATTTTTCGGAAAATTCTACAACTCTTTCAGTAAATAACGTAACAGTGCATTTTAGGTCTATTCTGAAATTTGTACCATACAAATCGGAGTAGAAAATGGATGCAATCGATATTATTGAGGACACCGAAAGGAAACCGAAGACGGTGTCAAAAAAATCTTTCCCGGTCACTGGAATGACCTGTGCTGCCTGTGCATCCAGCGTGGAATCCATGCTAGGCCATACGGAAGGGGTCTACAATGCCAGTGTCAACTTTGCCAATAGTACGGTCCTTGTGGAGTATGACAGTGCTATGGACCTAAGCGATCTTCAAAATGCGGTACGTCAAATCGGTTATGATATAATTGTGGATGCCGAGGATCCTACCGAAGTACAGGAAGAGCTTTCGAAAAAGCATTATGTATCCATAAAAAAGCGAACCCTTTGGTCCGCTATTTTGACACTTCCCATTTTCCTTCTGGGGATGTTTTTTATGGATTGGGTCCTGGGTAGGTGGATTTCGTTGGTACTTGCCGTTCCTATCCTGTTCTGGTTTGGCCGAAGTTTTTTCATAAATGCCTTCAAACAGGCCAGATTCGGTAAGGCCAATATGGATACCTTGGTCGCACTCAGTACGGGCATTGCCTTTTTGTTCAGTGCATTCAATACCTTTTTTCCTGAATTTTGGCTCAGTAAAGGCATGGAACCCCATGTATATTATGAGGCGGCCACAGTGATCATCACCTTTATTTCATTGGGGAAATTATTGGAAGAAAAGGCGAAATCAAATACATCCTCCGCCATAAAGAAATTGATGGGGTTGCAGCCCAAGACCTTAAAGGTGATAGAAGATGGGGAGGAAAGGGAAATCTCTATTTCTTCGGTCAAGGTAGGTCAAACGATATTGGTCAGACCGGGAGAGAAAATCCCTGTGGATGGAACAGTGTCCAAAGGAAGTTCCTATGTTGATGAAAGTATGATCACGGGCGAACCCGTCCCTGTAGAAAAGACAAAGGGTGAAAAAGTTTTTGCCGGTACCGTAAACCAAAAAGGAAGCTTTCAGTTTGTAGCTGACCGGGTGGGAGGGGAGACCCTTTTGTCCCAGATCATCAAGATGGTGCAGGAAGCACAGGGGAGCAAGGCGCCCGTACAAAAATTGGTGGACAGGATTGCCGGTATTTTTGTTCCCGTGGTAATGACGATTTCAGTGGTGACATTTATCACCTGGATGTTCCTGGGAGGTGAGGACGCTTTTACCCATGCACTGTTGACCGCAGTTGCCGTATTGGTAATAGCTTGTCCTTGTGCGCTGGGTTTGGCAACCCCCACAGCCATCATGGTGGGAATCGGCAAGGGGGCCGAACACAATATCCTCATCAAAGATGCGGAAAGTTTGGAGTTGGGTTACAAAGTAAATGCCATTGTCCTGGATAAAACGGGAACCATAACAGAAGGAAAGCCAGTGGTGACCGATATGGTCTTTGCGGACCATGTGACCGATCACAGGGGCCTGGAGCAAATTTTATATGCCATGGAAGGACAGTCCGAACATCCCTTGGCTGAAGCCGTGGTCTCCTTTTTAAAAAATAGAAAGGTAAATCCGATCGAAATTTTGAACTTCAATAGTATTACAGGAAAAGGTGTTCGAGCTGAGGCATTGGATGGAACCCAATACCTTGTGGGCAATCATAAGTTGATGGTCGAAAAAGGAATCGCCATGGATGACAACCTGGGGCACATGGTCGAAGGGTTAGAGCAGGAGGCCAAAACGGTCATATACTTTGGCGGTGGAGGCAAGGTAAAGGCGATTTTGGCCATTATGGATAGCATAAAAAAGTCCTCAAAGGAAGCCATACGGGAAATGCAGGGGAATGGTATGGAAGTTTACATGATGACCGGTGATAACAAGATGACAGCCGAAGCCGTATCACAACAGGTGGGTATCAAAAGCTATGAAGCCGAAGTGCTCCCATCAGAGAAAGCTGATTTTGTAAAAAGGCTTCAAGAAAGTGGAAAGGTGGTCGCCATGGTGGGCGATGGTATCAATGATTCGCAGGCACTTGCCCAAGCAGATGTCAGCATCGCCATGGGCAAAGGGTCCGACATAGCCATGGATGTCGCGAAAATGACCCTGATCACCTCTGATTTAAATGCGATTCCCAAAGCGCTGAAGCTCTCCCATAAGACCGTTATAGGTATAAGACAAAATCTTTTTTGGGCCTTTATATACAATATCATTGGAATTCCTATAGCTGCAGGGCTTCTATATCCAATCAATGGATTTTTGTTGGACCCGATGATAGCTGGTGCCGCTATGGCCTTTAGCAGTGTATCGGTCGTATTGAACAGTTTGAGGCTTAAAACGATTAAACTATAGTAATTTTCTAATTTAAAATCGATGAACATGAGTACATTACAATTCAAATCAAATATTAAGTGCAGTGGGTGTGCCAATACCGTAAAACCATTTTTGGATAAGGTGGATGGCGTGACCGATTGGTCTGTAGACTTTGCCTCCCAAGACAAATTGTTGATCGTACAGACCACAAGTGCCACGGAAGAGGAAATCACTTCTGCCGTTGAATCGGCTGGATATCATTTGACCAAGAAATAAAAGGAACGTCCAGAAGAATATATTAAAAGGTTCGAATAGGATTGGGGGTTACCTTAATCCTATTCGGGTTGTATAAGTTTATTGGATTTTTCTACACAACTTCGGTATAGGCATGGTCATTGGTAGTATTGAAAACATCACAAGATTCAGGTATCACTGCAATCAAAATCTCTAAACTCGATCGTGTCCATCATGTAAGGTGGACCAGTAATGGCTTGGCTGGAACACCGGTGGCAAAAATCTAAATCTTGTAATTTATACGGCTAGGTTAAAATTGACAATCAAAGTTCTTATTATATCTGCTTGTCGATAGGCCGAATAGATGCTTAACTTGTTTGTGATGAGCTTTTGAACTCACAAAAATTCCTTTGTCTATTTTGATTTAAAATTAAATAAAACAAGATGGTGTGGTTTGATTTTAAATATCGATATTTACGTTGTGAAAATCATTATTTCACACGAAGATGTCCTATGGGATGTCCTATTTTGGGAAAATCGACATAATATTCTGGATATTAATGGGTTAGCACCTCGTCAAGAGGTCAGTCATCCCGACGAACCACTAAATAGGTGGTATCAAAGCACTGTCAACTGACTGATTGACAGTGCTTTTTGTTTTTTATGCATTCATTTGATATCATTTAAATACATATAAAAGGTGTAGAGTTCGGTGAATGGTTCGGTACGTTCCTTGTGCATAATTTAGCTACAGTTTGACGCTGTTTATGGGTGTTTTGCAAACCTGTTTTGTCAACCCTAAAAGTTATGTATTATGCGCAATTCCAACACTTTAAAAGTACTTCTCTTCACACGGGACATTTCAAATAATCCCCAAAAGTTGACCATTTATGCCCGTATCACCGTTAATGGGAAGAGGGCAGAAATCAGTCTGAAACGCTATGTTTCGGTGAATGATTGGGACGAAAACAAGGGAAGGCTCCATGGACTTACCCACAAGGCCCGTTTATTGAACAGCTACCTTGATGAGGTCTATGCTGCAATCATGGACACCCATAAGGTATTGTTGCGGGAAGAAAAGGTCATCACGGCACAGGCAATCAAAGCCCGTTATCTAGGGCAGGACGAGCAACATAGTACCCTTCATGAACTTATCGAGTATCATAATAAAACACAAAAGAGTGTGCTCCGCCCCGGAACTATGAAGAACTATTATGGGACCAAAAAGTATCTTTTTCGCTTTTTGGAATCCAAATACAAACTCCCCGACATCCGATTGAAACAATTGAACTATAAGTTCATTACCGATTTTGAACACTATCTGTTGAACGGCCCACAACTCCAAAAGGGAAAGAAATGTACCAATAATGGGGCCATGAAACATTTAGAACGTTTGATGAAAATGGTCAAGCTGGGCGTTAAGTTGGAATGGTTGGACAAAGACCCTTTCATTAACTATAGGCTCAGGTTTCATAAAACTGAACGAAGTTACCTAACGGAAAGAGAACTTAAGCGAATTGAGGAAACGAACTTCACTGGAGCAGGCTATGAAAAAGTCAAAGATGCATTCCTTTTCGCCTGTTATACTGGCCTATCCTATATCGATGTCCGGGAACTTGAAAAGAATCAACTGGTTTTGGGTATTGATGGAAACCAATGGATCTATACCAAAAGGGAAAAAACATCGCAAAGTGTGAAACTGCCTTTATTACCCAAAGCAAAAGAAATCATTGAAAAGTATTGGGACAGTCCAGAGACCAATACTAAAATACTACCTGTACTCTCTAATCAAAAGACAAACAAATATCTAAAAGAGATTACCAAGGCTTGTGGTATTTACAAGACCATATCCTTTCATTCGGCCAGGCACACTTTTGCAACAACGGTAACCCTTTCCAATGGAGTGCCGATAGAAACCGTTTCAAAAATGCTCGGCCATACCAAACTTTCCACTACCCAGATCTATGCAAGGGTACTGGAGCATAAGATAGGGGAGGACATGCAAAACCTTATAGAACATATGCAGACCAAAAAAGCAGCCGAAGGATGAGAAGGCTGTATTTCTTCGGTCCCGCTTGCGGGACGTAGGAATAGCAAGAGGGTGATGCGCAAATTGCGCCATCACCGTTGTTTTCGGGTCTTCAACAAGTTGAAAACCAGTCAATTGAACAGCATTTGAAATACTGTGCAAAAATTGGGGCTACAGTAGACTTTTCCGAAATCTACAGTAAACCCTTTGGGAAGCCCTGTAAACACTGGAAATTTTTGACGAAAAAATTGACGCAATTTCACTAAAAAACAAAATCATACCTATGGAAAAGCAAAAAACAAATGGCAGAACAAAGAAAGGAACAGGAGGTTATTCCAATATCACGGTAAAGAAGGAAACGGCCACACGCTTTCGCACTTATTCCAAAAGGTTCAACAAATCGCATAGCGAAGTGTTGGATGGAATGATAAGCTACTTCAAGGAGAACAACCTTGACCCTTTTGGTGAGGGAACAAAGGTCATCCTTGACAGTATCAAAAAGCTGGAAGTGAATATGATGAAAAAATTCGATAGGCTCATCGCCATTATCAAGAACATGGAGAAGACCAGTATAAGGCCCACTTATGAAATGATGCTCATTCTTTACGAGGCCTATGTAAAGGATGGGAGAAAACCTAAACGTGAACCCGTCAAGATGCATGAAGAACGAATGGATTTTTTGGAACCTAGGAATACCGTTCCAAAAGTGGAGCACGATAGAATGCTAAAAGAATTTCAAAGCTATAAGAAACGCTGTAATGAGATTCTGCACAATGTTGAGAAGGTGGAGCCAATGATGGGAAAGCCATATCTAAAGATCAATATGGGCTTTGGGGATTTTGAAAGCCTGAAACATCAATTAAGATAACGCCCATGTACCTTACCATCTCAGCACAGAAAATGGGCAGTACCTACAACTCCAGTGTGGGGAACTATGTGGACTATCTGGAAAAGGAGAACGAGGATAGGTCGCCCGAACTCAGGGAGGAATTCTTTGACCAAGAGAACGACAACGTAAGCCCTCAAACGGTTATCGATGAAATAGATGCCAATACGGCCAAACTGAGGCAGAAGGATCCAAAATTCTATTCCATAGTGGTCAGTCCCAACCAAAGGGAACTTAAGGCCATTGGAAATGACCCGAACATGCTAAGGGAATACACAAGGAAACTCATGGAGGACTATGCCAAGAGTTTTCATAGGAACCAAGAGGTCAAGGCCGAGAACCTGAAATATTATGCCAAGATAGAGCATGAGCGCACCTATCGGGGATTTGACAAACAGGTTCAGGAGAATGCGCCGTACCGTGGTGAAATAGCTAGACTCAGGAACGAGATACGGAAAGTGGAACGGGGCGAATCCATCGGGAATGTCAATGAGCTTGAAAAAAGGATCAAAGAGCAAGAAAGATTGGCCCCACATAAACAGAACGAGCAATTGGTGGCCGCAGGAATGCAAAAAGAGGGGCCACAGACCCACATTCATATCATTGTCAGCAGAAGGGACGTGACGAACACCTATACGCTTTCCCCAATGGCAAAGCACAAGGCCTCGGAAGTGGAACTGAACGGAAAGACGGTCAAGAGAGGATTTGATCGGGACAGTTTTTACCAAGCAGCCGAGAAGACCTTTGACAGGACAACGGGCTTCAAGAGGAACTATGTGGAATCCTATGTTGGTAGAAAAGCCCATGCCAAGGAACCGGGAAAGTTCTTTGCCAAGGTCATGGGTCTGCCCACCAAGGAAAAGGACATGGCCTTTAAACTACTTAAGACCATGGGGGTCAAAGCTCCCAGTATCCCGACCAATAAAGTACAGATTGCGGCCAAGATTATCAAAGCCCTTGGAAGGAGTATCGATAAGGGCAGAGGTACTGGTGAGGACATGGGCTACTGAAATCCAACAAGTAGGTTGCGCCCTATCGGGTTTTTGCTTTACGCTTATCTGCCTGAACGCTACAAAAACCCGACAGGATCCATGCGCAAAAGTTGGGGGTAAAATTTGGGGGCTATTTTTATGCTTTTAAAAACAATAATATATAAGGATTTACATAATGTCTTATAGAATCTAGCGGTAACAAAAAAAGGCCAACAAATTGTTGACCTTTTTCTATGAATTCTTAAAGCTTTATATAAAACTTAATTCAAAAGGATTATTAATAGATTTCTTTCCGAAAATCCTCAACATAGACACTTCACTTTTTTTATTTCCATTAAATTTTTTAATCTTCTTCTCATGATAAGGTTGGTTCAAATTTGGAATTCGAGCAGCAAAAAATGGCATCAAATGCTCAAATTCATAAACCTTATTAACATTTGGAAAATCAATCAACGGTAAAAGAGGTTTCTCCGAAATAAATTCATCAGAATATTTAAAAGTCCATTTTGAATCATCGTATTTCAAAAAACCAATTATATTGTTTTCAAATTTAAGTTCAAACTCTCCATGATCATTTTCATTTTTGAAGTCTGACTTAATATCCGGATCCACCGCCCAAGGCGTCAGTTTTTTAAATACGTCTTTTATAACTTCTTTCATGGTGCTAAATTAATGTATTTCTAATTACTTCAACTCGATATCTTAAAATATCCTTAATTAATAAACGTCTATTATTGCTTAATAGTGTTTTGTAATTCTTATCAATATTTTCCAGAACTTGGTCCAAAACTTCAGGTTTAAGGGAATTCTTCACCAAATCAAGTGTTTTAAAATATTCTTTATGAACTTCGATTAATGTAAAGTGATTTATTTTGCTTTTTCCTTCAACACCTATTTTTGGTCGGCTAGCATTGCAATAACTTTCTATTGATAATTTTGTTTGACCACTATTTAAAATATTATCTATCTTTTTTTCAGTATAATTCCAGAGCAAACCTCGTGCCGAATCATAAATTGGCGCATATTTTGCGTTCTTTATGCCAAATAAATCTCTTATGACACCCCAATTGTACATATGTCGGTCATTATTTCCCACCAAAGCATCAAAAAAAAGCATCTCCATAAATCTGGCAAACAACTCTTCTTTAGTGTCCTTAAAAAAATGACTTAATGTTTCTTTTGTAAAATTCACTGTGAAAAAAGATTGAGTCTGTTGGGCAAGTTCTACTTCATCAACAAATTGCTCATCATTTAAATACCCGGCATACAAATTAGCCCCATGATATAGCTGTTCCTTGTTTCTAGATAAAAAGTATTTGGATAAAAATCTAATTTGACCACCTAGGACACATAATTTAGAATCCGCAAGTAAAAACCCCAACCATCTTCCAATATCTGAAATAAGTTGTTCTGTTATTGATTCACAGGGATACCATTTATGGCCTAATTTTGCAATATATATAGGCCAACCATTGAAATTTGTTTTTCTTCCGCATCCATATTCGTAAAGCCTTATTAAATCCTTGGGTGCGTCTCCTCCAACAGCTACATCCTTTATTACTGAGTAAGAATGTTTTTTAGCTACCAATAGACCAGACATACCATGTTTATAACCACTCTTGCCAAGAATAGGTAATGGCTTTAGGTGTATAAAATTATCACTTTGGTCCAATTTTTTCTTCATGATAAAAGTCTGAGTAAATTATTGCTTACGAAATCAATTTTATTTCTCAAGCCCAATATAAATGAAAAAAAATTTAGCGCCGAACGAAGTAGATTGCAGTTTAGTCTGACAAAATCCTCTAAACCTAATTCACGATTGCGGGGAAAACATTAATTAGGAAGCTTCAGGCCTCCATATAACTCTTTGATTACTTCACAGGGGTCGATGTCAATGGCCAATGAAATAAGGTAGAGTTCCTCCGCCCTAAGTTTAGTGGTTGGGTTGGAACTCAATTGACTTATCCTTGATTTGCTTATGCCAGTCCGTCTCGCTACTTCCGCTTTGTTGATGGACTTTTTGGCCAAATATAATCCTAGGTCTGTCATTATAGGGTAGGTAAAATTTTGATACATAAAGATAGATTTTAGATACACCTATATAAAATTTTATCCAATCGGCATAGAAAATGAGTATTTATTTTATACATTAGTACAGAAAATCTACACAATTGAATTGAAATTCAACTTAAAATATTGATATATGGACTCCTTAACGCAAAGAAAGAAACATGTTGACCCCCAGATACAGGGGCTTTTATCGGACATTATCAAAGTAATTCCGAATGTTGTACAGGTCTATCTGAACAAGGGCCTTAAAAAAAAGAACACCTTTAGATACAGGTGGAACATCATTATTGATGCATCCAAAAATGACATCAACAACAAGTTCCTTCCAATTGTCCAAGGGTTGTTTTTTGACCATCAAGATTATTTCCACAATATCTTTTCCCGTGATTACGCCAAAACGGAATTGGCAAATGGCAATCTTTATTTCATCAACCATTGTCGAACCGAACATCTAATCTTTGGAAATCAGGATATTGCCTTTCCTTGGAACCATTTTGAAGATATAACAAACGAAGACTTCCTGACAATCATTGAAGAGGACTTTCGGACATCCTTGGAAGGCTGTTTGTCCTTTCAAAAGGGGTTCATATACTTTATGTCGGATAACAACCTTTCCCAAGCCGCCTTTATGGCCCATCAAGGCTTTGAACTTGGATACCGGGTCTTGGAGGGCTTTCTCTGCGGAAAAGTAAAGATATGCCATAAGATTGAGGTCCATCAAAAGTTCTTGGAAAGGAACATAAACAGAACAAAGGGAATGTTCAACCTTGATGACAATGCAGAGATGGATTTATTGGAACTATTGGATAGGGCCTATTCCAGTTCAAGATATGATAACTCCTTCCATATGGAACGGGATCAGTTGGACATTTTGAAACAAAAGCTTGAATGCTTTTTGGATGAAATCAGGCGATTCTTCGAACAGGAACTTGAACTTCTACAGACTCTTGTTACAAGTGTAAAAAAGACTTCAGTTGAACCTCAAAATGTAGAAGGGGCCAACCTATTAGAATCGATTAGGCAATTGAGTAAGGAAAACTTTGAAATGATGAGACCTGCAAATCGAAGGACAAAAAAAGGATATTATCTCAACCATGTCTACGTCCACAGTCACTTTTCCCTTTTCTACACCTTAAAATCGACCCTTAATGTATGTATCCTGGCCTTAGACGAGCAATGTGACATGACCTTGGATATCAAAAACATCAAGGAGGATGTAAAGACCGTACTGGAGTTTGCGAAGAACCTCATACCCTCGGAAGAGGGTAACTATCTGGATGAAATGCGAGAACTCATGCTTTCCGATCAGGAAACCAAAACTTAACGAAGAAGACATGGAAAAGAAATTTGAAAGTCACAACAACGAAAAGGAACTAATGGATGAAGTGATTGGTTTGTTGAACCCAAGAAAACGAAGGTATCATGGCAAGGATGAACCGCAAGTCCAAGAAGTAGTGTTCAAGGTGGAAAACAATTCAGAATTGCGTTATGTCATCTCTTGCTTATTAAGGTTGTGTATGTCCACCATTGACAATGAAAACGAATTGGACTCCCCAAGACTTCCCTTTCTATCCAAGGATGATGCAGTGATCACCATACTGGAATTGGTCATTGATATTCTCCCGGATGACCAGTTGGACAGTTACGATCGGATAGAAAAACTCCTTTTAAAAAATAAACATGATTGGCAACCCAAAATGGATGAGCTGGATGGTTGATACCAGCAAAAACGGAAGATTTGAGAAACCCAATAATTGGCCTTAGTGCTTTGAAAGCCAAAATTATTTTTTAGTTCCAATAGTGCTCAATTTTATCCGGTGAGTACAGTATTCTATTCCCGGCGTTTCCATTTTTGCGCAAACCATATAGAAAAGAGACTCCACTTCGATGGGGTTCTGGCTTTATGCAGGCTGCAAGGAAGGATGTTGTTGCTTTGCCTACAAAAAAAAGAGTGGCTTGGGTTAGGTTGCTCAGAATCTAATTTATCAATAGTGTAGGGTTAAATTTTTGAGGTAACGAGCTGGTTAAGGGACTTTACAGCTAGGGAGTGCCAAAAAAATATCAAATACTCACCTATTAAATAAGTTTATTCTTACATTTGTTATTATTGATGTTAAAAATTGATGATTCGGTATTTTTTTAAGATTTCGTTGATTCTTTTCTATTGTGCAAAAGATTTTTATATTTTTCGGATGCTAACCATTCAAATTAAAACTATTGCTAGTTAAATTTTGTTCATTTTTCATCAAGTATGGAGTTGTCTTGGTGTTACTGTGTTTCGTACAGGTTTCTCTCGCTCAAGTTGAACCTAGTAACAGCGCAAGCACTTCGAAAACGGCTTCCGAAATCTTCCAAGAACTACAGCAAAAATCGGGATACACCTTCTTCTACCTTGAGGAATGGATGGATGGTCTGGCCTTGCCGGAAAATATACCCAACGCTTCCCTATCCGAGATTTTGGACACCCTTTTATCCGAAACCTCATTGAACTATTACATCCTGGAAGAAGAAAAACGGGTGTTCCTGTTGCAAAATACCATCATTTATGATGAACTGCCCCTAAGTTTCTATCAACAGAGCGATACCATTTTACAGTCCCAGACCGCCGAGACCCGGGGCAACCTTCCGCCCCCAACCTTTTTTCAGGATGAAGTTGTACAACGGCAACAACAATTGCCCGTTGCCCGTGTGGGACGTGCTGACGAACAGGACCTGAGGTCGAGCTACCGCTTATCGGGCCGTGTGCTCAATGCGGAAAATGGTGCGCCCATCCCGGACCTGGCCATAAGGAGCGGTGGACGGGTGGCCGTGACCGATGAACGTGGGGCCTATGAACTGGAACTTCCCGCAGGATACAATCTGGTTTCTACCAGTGCGATGGGAATCCAGGATTCGGAGCGCGAGGTGATCATGTACAACGATGGCACCTTGGATTTTGTGCTACAGGAAAGTTTGGAACAGTTGGAAGAGGTGGTAGTGGAGGCCGATGCGGTGAGCAACGTGGAGGATGCCATTTCGGGCAGCGAGGAAATCAACTCCGAAGAAGCCAAGGACATTCCGTTGGTGCTCGGGGAAAGAAACATTTTGGAAGTGGCCAAGGCACTTCCCGGCATATCGTCGGCAGGCGAGGGGGCCACGGGCCTGAACGTGAGAGGGGGCAAGACCGATCAGAACCTGGTGCTGCTGGACGATGCGGTGCTGTACAATCCCACCCATTTTTTTGGCATCTTTCAGGCACTCAACCCGTTCACCACCGAAAAGGTGAACATCTACAAAGGCGCCGCGCCCATGGAGTTCGGGGGAAGGCTCTCCTCCGTGCTGGACATCGAGACCAAGAACGGGAATACCGAAAAAATATCAGGGGAGGGCTCCATTGGGCCCGTGACCGGAAACCTGGCCCTGGAAATTCCATTGAAAAAGGACGTCTCTTCCCTGGTGATAGGGGGCAGGGGCGTGTATGCCGATTGGATATTGAGGTCCTTGGACGAAGAGTCCCTGAGCAACAGCGAAGCCTCGTTCTTTGACGGTATCGTAAAATACCACCATAAGTTTAACGAGAACAGCGAAATCAGGGGGACAGCTTACTACAGCCGCGACAATTTCAGCATCACTTCCGATTCCCTCTACAATTACAGCAACCGGTTGGGCTCGCTGCGCTGGGCGCACAAGCTCAACCAGAACACCACTGGGGTACTTACGGGAAGCTTTAGCAGCTATAATTTTGGGATTGACTACGAAGGCGAAGGGAACGGGAACTTTGAGCTGGACTATACCATCAACGAATCCGAGCTCAGGTACAAACTGAATACCCGATTGAACAGTGCCCATACGTTGGATTATGGTCTTTCGGCAAAATTTTATTCCTTACTGCCGGGCGATGTGAGGCCATCAGGGGAGAATTCCAATATAGCCCCCGTTTCCATAGACAGGGAGCAGGCCCTGGAAGGCGCTCTTTTTATTGGGGACGAATTCCGGGCATCGGACAGGCTGCTGTTCAACGTCGGGGTACGCTATGCCTTTTACGCCGCCCTTGGGGAAGGAACGCAAAACACCTATCAGAATGGCGCCCCGCGAAACCGGTCGACCGTACAGGACACCATATCCTATGGCTCAGGAGAATTTATCGAAACCTATGGCGGGCCAGAAGCACGATTTTCCGCACGATACTTGATCACTGACGATTTTTCGGTAAAGACGAGCTTCAACAATTCCTATCAGTTTATACACACGCTCTCCAACAATACCACGGTTTCGCCCATCGATACCTGGAAACTATCGGACCTGAACATAGCGCCCCAAAGGGGATATCAGGCCACCTTGGGATTCTTCAAGAACTTCAACGACAATATGTACGAACTCAGCTTAGAGGGATACTACAAGCGTATGGAGGATGTGCTGGACTTTAAAACGGGGGCCGACCTTTTGCTGAACGAGAATGTGGAGACCGAGGTGCTCCAAGGCCAGGGGAAAGCCTATGGTGTCGAATTCCTGTTGCGGAAGAACCGAGGTGATTTTAATGGGTGGCTCAGCTATACCTACTCCCGTTCCAAATATCGGTTCGATGGCAGTACCCCGGAAGAGCGTATCAATGATGGGGAGTTTTTCCCGTCCAATTTTGACAAGCCCCACGACCTGAGCGTCATCGCCAACTATAAGTTTACCCGGCGGTACAGTTTTTCGATGAACTTTGCCTATCAGACCGGGCGTCCGGTGACCTTTCCGGTGGGAACCTTTAGGTTCAACAATGCGGACTTTGTGGCTTTCAGCGATCGGAATGCCTTCAGGATACCCGACTACTACCGTTTGGATCTGGGCATCAATATAGAGGGCAACCATAAAAAGAACAAGTTGGCCCACAGTTTCATCACCATACAGGTATACAACGTTTTGGGCCGGAACAATCCGTATTCGGTATTCTTTGTGACCGAAAATGGGGAGGTAAAGGCCCTGCAAAGCTCCATTTTTGCCATGCCCATACCCTCCATAACCTATAATTTTAAGTTTTGATGAAATTTCTGAAAGTTTCATATCGCATTATTTTGGGAATCATTCTTCTAACATCGCTAGGGGCATGTTTGGATGAATTGGATATTCAAACCTTGAGCAATGAGGAGCAAGAGCCGGTTTTGGTAGTGGAAGCCGTGTTGACCGATGAGCTGATCACACAAAAAGTGTACTTAAGTAGGAGTAGTTTACGATTGGATCTTGAGACGGACACCGTTTACAACCCGAATGTTCCCCTTGGCAGGGGTCCCAGGGATTCCGTTGACATGGAAGGAGGGGCCACGGTTCGAGTGCTGGGCGAAAACGGTATTGAATTCAATTTTACAGAAGGTGAAGAGGGCACTTACCTTTCCAATCAACCTTTTGCGCTTGAAATGGGGGTGGATTACACCTTGGAAATCGTGACCAGCAATGGAAGGGAGTATGTTTCCGACCCATTGAACGTGCAAGGAAAGTCGCAACTCACCAATGTATATGCTGAAAAAGCTGTCAGCGATACCGGAGTGGAAGGAGTGGCCATATACCTAGACAGCGAACCGACGCAGGGGAATCCGAAAAACTACAGGTATACCTATGAGGAAACCTATAAGATCATTGCTCCATATTGGCAAGAGAACGATTTTGAATTGACCGATTATGACCCCACCACTACTCCCTTTCCTACCTATAATTTGGAAATAGTGCCTCGTGAAATACAGAACCGAATCTGTTACAATACGGTTTTTTCAAGCACAATTGACCAAATCAGCACTGTGGGAACTGGTGCTGGCATTCAACGGCATATGGTAAGGTTCATCGGCAAGGAAAACTTTATAATTTCCCACAGGTACAGCATTTTGGTGAAGCAGCAGGTGCAATCAGCGGATGCTTATTCCTTTTACGAAACCTTGAAGAGCTTTTCGCAGTCCGAGAATGTTTTTTCACAGGTGCAACCTGGTGCTCTCAATGCCAATGTGCGCAGGGTTGACGGTGCGGAAGAAAATATCTTGGGCTACGTGGAGGCGGTGACCGTATCTGAAAGGCGGTTGTTTTTTGATTATGAGGATTTTTTTCCTGGAGAGGAGCTTCCGCCATATGCTTTTGGCTTTAACTGTAATTTTCAAACGTCTCCATTATTCACAGTTCGTGGATGTCCACAAGGGGTTTTGGACAGGGTAGATTTGGGCCTTATAACATATTATGCTCCATATGACGAGAGTTTGGTTCCTTTGGCTACCTGTATTGGGCCATATGTTTTTGTTCCTCGGTTATGTGGTGATTGCACGCTCTTGGGTGATAATGTTGAACCTGATTTTTGGGTGGAAGAATGAGTGCTAAGACATACATATATGGTTTGGTTTTAGGCCGGTTGGTATCAGCTTGTGTAGAACCTTTTGATGCAACCTCGGAAATCCGTTCCGATACGAGTTTACTTGGTACTTTGGTGGTTGAAGCCAACATTACTAGCGAGGAAGAGATTCAGAGGGTTTTTTTGAGCAGTGTACAAGCTCTCCAAAATGGTGGAGAAGAAGGGCCACTTTTTAATACAAACACATCCAGAATAAAAGAGAACGGTATTGAAAATGAATTTGAAAGTAATGCTACCGTTGAAATTCGCACTGACAATGGTGCTGTTTATGCCTTTGAAGCAGTAGGAAATGGCTCCTACGAATCCTTGACTCCATTTGCGGCTATGCCCAATGTTTCCTACCAATTGTTCGTGTCCCTGTCCAACGGTTTGGAATATGCATCTTCAATGGTTAAAAATGAGGCTATTTCCGTCATTGATTCGGTTTATGCGATGCGTACGACCAGTAATGATGGGATAGAGGGCATCGGTATTTTTATTGATAGCAGGAACACGGCCAACACTGGAAATTTTTTTAATTACACTTACTTGGAAACGTATAAAATTATCGCTCCAAATTGGGATCCTTTTGAATTTATCAGACCTGGCGATGGTACTTTTTCAGTGGCAGCGAGAACCCAAGAGGAAAGGGTATGCTTCAACAGTAGGGAATCCAACGAAATCATACAGGCACCAAATGTAGACTTTGACTCGAATCGTTTGAATGGATTTATGGTTCGTTTTTTAGGTTCTGATAATTTTTTTATTTCCCATCGTTACAGTATCGAAATAAGGCAACAAATTCGGACACAAGAAGCGTTTGAGTTTTACAATATACTATCATCATTCTCGAGCTCGGAAAACATTTTTTCTCAAGTTCAGCCTGGATTTTTGGAAGGAAATATTAGAGCTGTAAATTCAGATGCCAGGGTAATCGGGTTTTTCGACGTTGTTTCGGTTTCAAAGAGAAGAATCTTCTTTAACTATGAAGACTTTTTTCCAAATGCGGCACTCCCTCCTTATCCTTTTGAATGTACCATCTTTACTCCCAGTATTGATGATGATATACTTGCAGGGAGAGTAGAGTTTGTTGGAAATAATGAAAATCCAGGGCCGGATGAGCTCCCCTATTTTGTTACGTTTACACCATGTGGTGATTGCACGCAATTAGGCAGTAATGTAGAACCCGATTTTTGGATAGAATAACCGCAAAGATTATGAAAACACATTGGATACTTTTTTGGGTTGTCGCATCCTTGGCCTTTCAGGTCAAGGCACAATACGTCATAGGCAGTGCGGAAGAATTAAAGAATCTCAAAAGTCTGCCGCAGGAAAAGGTCTATCTGCACCATACGGGCCCCATCGTGTTTACGGGAGAGTATGTGCATTACGCCTTTTATTGTTTCAATGCGCAGAACAACCGGGCCAGTGATATCAGTTTTACAGGCTACGTGGCCTTGGTCAACCAAAAAGGGGAATACGTGCTGGAACAAAAGGTGCGGTTGCAGAATGGCCTGTCCCACGGCGATTTTTTTGTCAACACCGACGTTCCTTCGGGAAACTATAAACTGTTAGGGTATACCCAATGGATGAAGAACAATGGATTGGAACAGGTCTTCAAGGATGATCTGGTCATCATCAACCCCTACCAACAGGACCAGTCACAACTGATGTCCACTTCTTTGGAAGAGGAAAGTGGCGTTATTGAAACAACACGACCTGTGGATTCCTCCATGGTGCAGATAAAACTGTCAGAAAAAAGGGTAGGCACCCGAACAAAAGTCAGTTTACAGTTGGTGAACTACAAGGCCAAGCTGGGTCATGGAACGTATACCTTAAAGGTCCAAAAAAAGGACGAAATCAAAACAAAACCTGCCGAAAACGCCATTTCCTATGCCCGTTCCTATTTTGATGTGAAGGGCGAGCTGGACAAGAAGGTGGGCGACAGCCTTTTTCTGCCCGAGCAGCGCGGGGAACTCTTGTTCGGTAAGGTGACCGACCCACAGGGGAACCCATTGCCCGATGCCAAAATAGTGGTTTCCGTGCCAGGTGAGGGTTTCTTGCTCAAATTCGCCACCACCGACGCACAGGGGAACTTTTACACCTATCTGAGAAAGGACTATAAGCAGGACAGGGCCATTATCCAGCCCACCGATCATACACAGGATGTTCGGGTATCCTTCGGCGCCTTGCCGAATCTGGATGCTTCGGGACTTGTATTTGGTGATTTTCGCTTACAATCCAGTGCTATTGAAGCGATAAAAAAGCGCAGTATTTACAATCAACTGGAAAACCAGTTCTTTTCTGCAAAGCCGGATTCCGTTCTTTTGGGAGACCCTGTAGACCCTTTTGATGGGGGAATACCCAATACCATTTATTTGGACGATTATACACGTTTCCCCACCTTTCAGGAAACCTTGGTGGAAGTCTTTAATTTAGCAGGCTACAGGAACAGTAGTAGTGGCAGTGACTATATCCGGATTGCGCAGGACTTTGAGAAGTATACCGAAGAGGCCAATAGTTATCCGGCCATTGTGTTGTTCGATGGGGTGTATATTCCCGACCATGAAAAAATAAAGGACTTTGATGCCCGTAAAATCGAATCCATCAGCACGGTTTCGGACCAGTTTGTGATGGCGGGAAAGGATTATCAAGGAATTATGTCCGTCAAAACCATAAAAGGCGATTATTTTGAAACCTACTCACCGGCCTATGGAATCAATGTGCCCATAAAAAAGCCCATACCACAAAAAAGCTATTTTGAACAACGTTACGGAGCCGAAGAAATCGACCAAAATAACATTCCTGACTACAGACGTATTCTGTTATGGGAACCACAGGTAGAGATTTCCGATGAGGACCTGCAGTTCGAGTTTTATACTTCGGACCTTACTGGGGAATTTGAAGTAGTCTTGGATGGATTCACCAGCTACGGAAAGCCAATCTATGTTTATGAGGTTTTTACCGTAAAAGCCAACGGTAGCGCTCAAAATTAAGTCTTGATTACTTTATTTAACAATGAACTTACAATTTTTATTGAGTTGGTTGTAGTTTTTTGTTGATAATTTATAGGGTATTTTTCTCAAAGATAAATTGTAGACAAAGTTCAATGAAATTATTTTCTTATTTTAGAAAAATTAAGAATTTAATTGGAATTTCAATAGACGAACTTGTATCTTTACTTAACAAAACATCCTTAAGTTTTGCCGCTGAATGTCCTGTTTTGAATACAGTTTAGAGTTCGGTTAATCAGTTCTAAAGTACAGTATAAGGCGTTGATTGTTAGAATGTTGTGTAGTCGACTTTCTTCCAGTCATCCCGACTTACCTTATTTAAGTAAAATCAAAACACTGTTAATCTTATGATTTTCAGTGTTTTTTGTTTGTAGCTTGTCTATCTTAAATAGCAAAGCCCACATTTTAAGTGTGCGATTCCCTTACAGCACTGAAGCGGTCCGCGGATAAACAATTAGGGATTCTTTTCTTTTCAGGTCTTCTATGTCGGGGTTTTCTCTTTAGTTTTCATATTAACTTTTCACTAACTCATATCACTCCCGAAAGTGGTATCTTTAAAAACATTCAATTTGTAAAATCTTTTCAATGTTATCCAAGAATTCGATTTTTGGTTTGTTATTGTTCTTCCTCGCACTCCCACTTTTTGGACAAAACTTATCCGTCACAGGTAAAATCAAGCCTGCTTTTCAGGAATACTTTGGCAATCCGCGCATATCTATTTTTCTACACATGAACAAAAGTACTTATGTACGTGGAGAGCATATCTGGTTTAAAGGATATATGTATAATCGTGTGAAGGCAGAGCCCTTTAAGGAAGCTGTAAATGTGTACGTGGGTATTTATGACAAGGATGGCAACCAGAAGGAAAAACACTTGGTGTTGAGTAAGGAGGGGCAGCTTCAGGGACAAATTGCCATAGACTCCTCTTTTGTGGATGGGCAATATTATATCAAAGCCTCCACCAGTTGGATGAAGGACCTTAAGGAGGATGATTCCTTTGTTCAGCAATTTATGGTGTTGAATAGCGAATTGGTGCTTGATAATAATAACACTTCAGAGGATTACGATATTCAATTTTTCCCCGAAAGCGGGCACTTGGTCTCCAATGTCCAAAGTGTTTTGGGTATTAAGATGATTGATGAAAATGGGAATGCCGGGGCCAATATGGTTGGTATCATAAGGAACCACATCGGAGAAGAAATAGTTCGTTTCAGGACCAATCGACTTGGTTTTGCAAAAGTGATAATGACCCCCTCTGCAAGCGAACGGTATTGGGCCACCTTGTCAAACCCTAATGGTAAGGAATGGAGGGTGCCACTCCCAGCTATCGATTCGTTGGGGCTAGTGCTATCCACCAGAAATATATCGGAAGATAGAATTCTGGTTTTGGTAGGCACCAATGCCGAGACAAAAAGGGAAATAGGTTCAAAGCCGTACAGTATTCTTATCCATAGGGATGGATTGCTCAAAAGTTTGGATGTAGTTTTCAAGGAAAATCAACTTTATGCCTCCCATATCTTGGATAAGCGCGAGCTCCATTCGGGCATGAATATTCTTACCTTGATAGATAACCGCGGAGTGCCCATTGCGGAACGACTGTTTTTCAATGATAAGCAAATAAAACCCCTATCGTTGGACGCGAATGTGCAAAAAGTGGACAAAGATTCCATGGAAGTGGCCCTCTCGGGGTTTGAAAAGCGTACAACCTCCTTCGCGAGTATTTCAGTGCTTCCGGTAGGCACCAAAGCCTACAATTTCAATTCCAATATCCTAAGCTCATTTTTGCTGAAACCTTATGTACGTGGTTATATCGAAGAGGCCGACCAGTATTTTACGGATTTTTCAAAACGTGCCATGGAAGATTTGGATATGTTGTTGCTCACACAGGGCTGGTCCAAGTATGATTGGGACAACATCTTCAACGAGCCTCCCCAAAAGAAAATACAGTATCGCGCAGGAATTGATGTATTCGGCTCCATTAACTCAAAGGTCCCCAAGAGTACCGACCTTTTGGTTTATGCTGGTAACCAAAGTGAACCTACCGTCATCCCATTATCGGAACAATCAGAAGCCTTTAGTTTGGACAATTATTTTGTGGAACAGGGCGAAGAGATGAGGCTTACCTTGCTCAACAAGCGTGGCGAGCTCTCCATGCCCAATCTTTTTTTGAGGTTGGATACAGGACAATCCACGGACAGAATATATGAACTGGAACCTTTTAGGGGAATAGAAAATGACGTGCTGGTGGATGGTTTGGGAGAATTTGAACTGCAAAACTTTGTTTTACCGGAACAAAATACGATTAGCCTTGAGGAAGTAGTGATAAGCGAAAACAGGGCTATCAAAAGAATCACCACACCCTTTGTGTCCGAAGGTAACCTAAAAGTTGTGACCGAGGAGACGGAGGGACTCTATCCTCGATTGCTGGATATTATACGTTCCAGTGGTTTCAATGTTTGGGAGGTTCCCAATGCTGGGTACGATAGGATACGCATTACCACAAAACGGGTCTTGTCCTTTTCTTTGGTACAACCATCCCCGATTCTATACATTGACGATGTCCGCTATCCAGATTTTGATATTTTGTTGGATTTCCCCACAACTAGGGTAAAAAGCTATTATATCGATCGTACCGGGGCCATGGAAGCCGGAGGGGCAGGGGGTGTCATTCGGGTCTATACCCGCAAGGAGGGCGACGTTGGTGCCGGGCACTCGGACAAATTCACGCCGGATGAAAGGTTTTTTACGCATAGGGTATCCAATGGGTTCATGCCCGCAAAGCAATACTATACGCCCAAGTACAACAACCTGTCCAGTGAGTCGTTCCGTTATTTTGGAAGCATTGGATGGTATCCTAACCCCACCATCAATAAAAACGGGACGTGTACACTAAAAATACCCGACTACGGATACGAAGAAATCTTTTTGTTCGTAGAGGGTATGGACGAAGATGGAAGGTTGACTTCTTCCATGGAACGGGTCAGGGTATCGTCCGCAGCCCAGTAGTTTAGTTTTCTTTTCATGTCCCTTAAGCATGGACCGATACAAACTCAGATGACCTCAGGGCGAAAGTTGGAGATATTGTATTCCACCTATGCAGATGCTTAAATCATCCGAGGTATTTTGCAAGCGGTCAAATGCAGGTAAATAGTTATCACTGCGACATAATTTTACCATCCTCCAATTGGACAATGCGATCGGTCCTTTTCGCAAAATCCTCATCATGGGTCACCACCAAAAGGGACAATCCTTGTTCCTCCTTCAGTTTTTTGAAGATATTGAACACATTGTCCGAGTTATGACTGTCCAAATTTCCCGTGGGCTCATCTCCCATCAAAATAGTGGGGTCGTTGATCAAAGCCCTGGCGATGGCCACACGCTGTTTTTCCCCTCCCGATATCCTGGAGGCCCGTTGATGCGCCAAATGACCAATGTGCAGCATTTCCAGTTTTTGTTGCGCATTGTGCTCAATTTCCGCAAGGGACTTTTCCCCAAGCTTTTTGGCGGGCAACATCACATTTTCCAAAACACTGAATTCCGACAATAAATAGTGGAACTGGAATACAAATCCAATGTTCTTGTTTCGTATGCGGGACAGTTCCTTATGCGATTTACCAGTAATCAGTTGATCATTGAGGTATAATTGCCCCTCATAATCCGTATCCATGGTAGACAAGATATAGAGCAAGGTGGATTTTCCGGAGCCGGACTTCCCCATAATGGACGTAAACTCTCCCTTTTTCACTCCAAAGGAGATATCCTTCAGCACATGAAACTCTTTTGGCTTACGAAAGTATTTGTTGATATGTTTGGTTTCCAAAACAAATTCCATAGCCCCCATATCAAGTTCCTCGAATAATTTTTACAGGGTCAATTTTTTTGGCCCTCAGGGAGGGCAGGTAACCTGCAATGAAAGTGGACAAAAGGGCAAAAACTATCCCGATGAGGTAATAAACGGGATCGTAATTTACCGGATAGGTGGTAATCGTCGGCAAAGCGTCAGTTTCAAAAGGGGTTTGATCGATAAGGCTTGAAAGTGAAAAGCCGATCAACAGACCCAAAGCACCTCCAACGATGCCTATGATGATGGCCTGACCCATAAAAATGAGCTGCACATCATTTCCCGAAAAGCCAGTGGCCTTGAGAATAGCAATATCCTTCATTTTCTCATAAATCAACATGTTCAGGATATTGTAGATACCAAATCCGGCTACGATCAACAAGGTGATGGAAACTGCATAGGTGATGAGGTTTCTAATGTTTGAACCCGTCTCAAACTGTGCATTGGCTTCATTGATTCCCATGGCCTGCACGTCAAACTGATTTTCCAAGCTTTTGGCCATGGATTCCGCCTGGGCAATATCCACCAATCTAATGTTGATGTCCGTAACATAATTTTCTGCCTCCCCCAAAATACGTTGTACCGTTTTTAGATTGGCAAAACTTTGAACATTATCTACCTCTGCAATCCCACTTTGATAGATACCTACAATTTTTAGCGGGAACACGGTGCCGGATACCGTACTGATCTGTACCCTATCTCCTGTGGTTAACGACATCTTTTCGGCCAAACCTGAGCCGAGGAGAATTCCATTAGCGTTGTTTTTCAGGTCCTCCGGGGAGCCTTCCACGATGTTATCCCGTAGATTGGACAATCGGACTTCCTCCATAATATCAACCCCTACCAAGTTTCCTCCAAGTTCCATGGAACCTGACAGATAGAAAATTTGGGCCCGTAGCTGCGGGGTTGCTCCATCTACGTTGGGTTGCTTTTTGAGATAACTGAGGATGGGGAGGGCATTATGGATTTTAGTTTGGCTCAGTTTGGGTTTAATGGAGTGAACTACGTTGAATCCGTTTTGGAACGCCTCGGTCATAGTGATGGGTTGATCATCGGAGGGGCGGATTTCATTATACAAATGGATATGTGGGGTTTGATTGAGTACCAGATTATCCAGCATGGTGTTCAGCCCCGTCATAAAACTTACCAAAGTAATATAGGCACCTATTCCAAAAGTGACTCCAAGGGTGGCGGTTATGGTGGATTTCATCTTGGTAATAAGATGGGTTTTGGCAATGCCCAATATGACGCTCCAATTGATCATGGTTCGGGAGGATAAAGTGCCGTATGTTCATCGATGCCGTCAAGGATTTCAACCATGGACATATTTTCCAGTCCTGTGGTTACCTGTGTTTCCCCCTCATCCGTCAACACCGTGCTACCATTGATCAGATATGTTTTTGGAATCACCAATGCCTCCTTGGTTTCCGAAATAACAATATTGCCCTCTCCCGAAAGCCCCGGATATAATGTCTTTGGAGGGGTGTTGAATATGGCTTCCACTGTAAAGGTCTGTGAGCGCTCATCTTTTCGAGGATAGATTTTGTGCACCGTACCTTCAAATACGATATCGCCATAGGAATCCAAGGTAATATAGACTTTTTGTCCCCTGCGCAGTTTGATGATGTCGACCTCATCCACCAACAGTTCCACAATAAACCTATTGGTCATGCCCAACGTTGCCACGGGTTCTACGGTATTGACAATTTCTCCAAGATTTTTGTGCAGTGCATATACCGTTCCGTTAATCTTGCTTGTAATGGTAAAATCGTTGGTGTTGGTAAGCGAGGATCTGTAATTGTTTTCCGCTTGCCTTAACTGTGTTTCAAGTTCATTTTTGGTTCGTTCAAATTTCTTTTTTAGGGCATCGAGTCGGTTACGGGCAAGTTCGTAGGCCAGCTTTTTGTTGTCAAACTCCACTTTAGATCCAATGTTTTGGTCCCAAAGCTTTTTTTGTCGGTAAAAGTTGATGGAATCATTGCCCAATTGCAACACTGCTGCTTCGATTTCATCTTTGATGCTGTTCAATACGGCAGATGTGCTCGTATAATTTTTTTGGGCCAGTTCAAGGGCCAGTCGCGCATTTTCCTTGTTCATTTCCGGGGAAGTATTGTTAATCTGAAGCAGCAAATCCCCTTTGGAAACGGTGTCGCCTTCTTCCACCCAAATATGTTCAAGAATACCGGTGGCCACGGAATAGGCATGGTACAGACTGTCCGGCTGAACGGTCGCCGAAGCATATACGGATTCCGTCATGGGTAGTTTTTGCGGGTACGTCTTTTCCTTTGGCCCCGAACAAGCCAATAGGAGGTAGGCACCAATCACCGAAAACACAAGGTACTTCATGGTAACTAAGATGGAATATGCCTCAAAGTACCAACAAAATCCCGAGTTGGGATATGAGCAAAATCAGCAAAGTCTTAGAAACCCCCTAAAACAGGGTCAAAACATGATCTACCAATTTTCATCGTATACATCTGTTAGAATTTCTGCCAACTTGTCCTCGAAAACAGGTTTTACAACGTAGCCTGTAACTTGTTCAAATTCCTTGGCCCGTTCCATATCGTGCGGGTCATTGGAAGAGGTGACCATATAAATGTTCACTTCTCTCTCCGCCAGTTTGGGCACCAATTTTTTGAATTCCGATAAAAAGCCCCACCCATCCAAATAGGGCATATTGATGTCCAGCAAAATAACTCCCGGTAGCGGGTTGTTCTCCTGTGTGCACGTTTGGATGAATTCGATGGCCCGTTCCCCATCATTAAAGGATTTTACGGAAATATCATCGGACATATTGGCCAAGATTTTCTTGGTCACGTAGATATAGACTTCGTCATCATCCACTAAAAGGATACTGGGATTTCTCATTTCTTCTTATTACGAATTGTTGAATATGATTTTGAATGTGGTACCAACTCCGACCTCACTGTCTACGGTAATGGAAGCGTTCATGGCCTCCAATTGGGATTTTACAATAAAAAGCCCCATGCCCTTACCGGAAACATCGCGATGGAACCGCTTATATAATTTAAAAAGGTTGTCGCCATGCCGCTCTAGGTCAATGCCAAGACCGTTATCTTTCACATAAAGAACTTTCTTGCCGCTTCCCAAGCGGTTTCAAAAATGATATGGGATTTCACATCGGGCCTTCGGAATTTGAGGGCGTTGGACAACAGGTTGTGCAAAATGCTCCTCATATAGAATCTATTGCATTTTAAGGCATGCCATTCATCAAAATGATATTCGATGGTAAAGTTTTGTTCTTCCTCATCGAGTAGTCGTTCCACAAAATCCTTTTCTACCTCCTTTAACTTTAAAAGGAGGTTGATGTTCTCCAGTTTCAACTTCCGTTTGTTCAAAATGGACACATAGGTTTGCACATCATCCGTTAGGGTTTGGATGTTGGACGAAATGGTTTCCAGTTTTGGGAACAGTTCCTCAAACGTTTTCTGGTCAGGGGACTTGCTCAAAAGGTCCACAATAATATTCATACTGCTTACTGGAGCCTTCAGGTTATGCGCCACTACGTAGTTAAAATCTTCCAGTTGCTTATTGCGAACCCTTAGTTGCTCATTGGAGCGTTCCACTAGCTTATTGGATTCATGGAGTTTGGCCTCACTGGCCAAAAGTTCTTTGTTTTTTCTTTTGAGCTGGGCAACAAAGTTTCGCTTTTCCTTTTGGGTGTGGGCATAGCCAAAACCAATTAAGCCGATGACACCCAATGTGAGTACGTTAAAAAGAATCAAGTTTTTACGAATGGTATCCAAACGGCTCCTTATGTAGGTGGGCGGAATTTCTTGGACAATGGCCCAATCGTTATCGGAAACAATTTCCGCCATGCCCGCATAGCGGTTCATGCCCACATCCCTTTCATATCCTGTTCGCACATTTTGATAGGTCCAGAGACTCCCGTTTTCCATAAAAAAGGTATCCTTCTTAAAAATGAGGTTTTTTAGCTCCAATCTTTTTTGGATGGAGGAGTCCTTTGGGGTCATCTTATTTTGATGCGCAAGGGTATTAAAGTCAAGATTGGAGGTAATGATACGGCCATCGGTGTCCAGCAAGAAAAAGTTATCTTCAGTAATTCGTGATTTCATAAAACTGAAAATGTTGTCCATGTTAAAATTGACCACGGCCAATCCTACCTGCACATCGTTGCCATCAAAAATTTGGGTCACCCCTCGCAACACCGGTCTGTGGGGAACCTCAATCACACCATTTTCCTTATTCAGTTCAATGGGGCTCACATAGACTTGGCCTCTCTCCAAGGCTAGTCCTCTTTTAATATAATCCCTATCGATTTTGTTTTGCAGTTCTTTAGGGGCCATGCTGTCTAGGGCTATTCTTTCAAACCGTAGCACCTCGTCCCCATGCAAGTCGATAAACCGCAATTGGTCATAAATGGGGTAACCCTGCATAATTCGGATGTAGTTGTTGATGAAGGTAGCATCAAGGGGGTTGGTTTTTGAAAAGGCTTCAGGGAAGTTGATATCCGACCAAAAGGAGGTTATACTGATCAAATTGATGCTTTGATCGATCAAGTGGTAGCTTTTATTGAGAATGTTCCGCTGCTGTATGCTTCCCATACTTTGTATGAGGCTTTGCTTTTGTACATAACCCCAATACAAAGAGAAGATGAGAAGTGGAACGTACAGCGCAACAGCGGCTTTTAGTATATTTCTCCACATAGGGGATAAAATAATTGTAAACTTTTAAAATTCTTTTTGTAGGAGAACTACCGATGAAGTTATAAATATTTTTCATAAAAAATAAATCCTATCGATTAGATGTGTTAAAATGTTGGAAATTGTAATCTGATTATGGGGATGAGGTTGCAATTATGTCGAAAATCTAGGTTTCCTCAAATGATTTATGGAGCGTGGGCATAGAAGATACACTTATACGTTCAGATGAAACGAATAAATAGCTTATCACCAAAGGTGCTATCTATTTTGATACTATTATTCATTGAAAAATAGATAGGTCTCTAATGCCACATTCATGCATTAGGGGGTTATATCCCCAAAGATGCCTATATTGAGCTATCGAATCTTTTTTTGATCGTCCTTCGGACCAAATAATGGGCATATCAAGCATTTTTGGTTTACTGAAAGTTTGGAGATGTTGAGATACAAAGTGGGGTGGTCGTCAAAATTTTCATAAGGATGAAATATACCGCCGTAAGCCTTTATCGGAAAATGATGGACTGTGCCCTGAAAGAGGGGGTGGCCATGGCTTATCTCAATGCATTCAAAACACCTTATAAGGATTTGGAAGCGGTTAAAGCGGTTCCAGCAGAGGAATTCTTTGAACTCCACGAACGTTTGGATGATACGCTGGGACCGGGGTTTTCCATAAGGGTAGGGCAGCAAATGAAAATCGAGGACTACGGGGTTTTGGGACTTTCGTGGCGCACTTGTTCCTACGTGGGGGAAATCTTTGAGCGCTCGGAGCGGTATTTTAAGATGCTGTCCAACACCTATGTTTTTAAGGTGGAGAAGGGAAATCCCTTTTCTGTCATCCATTTATTGAGGGAACCCCACCGCAAGGGATTGGAGTTGTCCAACGAAGCCACACTTTCGGCAACGGTTGTCGTGCTTCGGGCTATGTCGGAGTCCAACATCTCTCCGACCGAAGTTTGTTTTAAACATAGTGCCCCTTCGGATATCAGTACCTATGAAAAGTCGTTCAATTGTCCCATTCACTTCAATCAACCCCAGTATTCCATCTCCTATACCACGGCAGATTTGGCAATGCGAACGGCAAAGGCCGATGTAAACATCAACCGCTTTTTGGTGGAGCGCGTAGAGGAGGAGACCAAGGGAATGGAAATCAATGCCAATAGAATTGCCAGCGATTGTGAAAACTTGATACAGGATGCCCTGCCCAGCGGTATCCCTAGCATACATCACATTGCAAGCCTTATGGGGATGAGCAACCGTACCTTGGCCCGCAGGCTTGCGGATAATGGAGTGTCTTTTCGGGATCTCATCAAAAAAACACAGGAACGTATCGCCACGAATCTATTAAGGAACAGTTCAAGAAGTATAGCCGAAATCGCTTTTGAAACTGGCTTTTCCGAACAGAGTGCTTTTAACCGTGCCTTTAAAAGATGGACTGACCTGACACCTGTGGAATTCCGTAATCAACAGTAAAACAGCGAGTTTGGCTTAAAATGTCAAAAGATTGGCAAAAAGGGTCAAGCATGGCCGACCCAATCATCCCAATTTTACACCCAGAATCAAAAACAGGTGTATCATGGATGTTTCTATCAAAACAATTTCTCTATTTGCTTCGGTCGTATTGACAGGATTGTCGGCGGGTTTGTTTTATGCTTGGTCGGTATCGGTAATCCCTGGAACCCTGAAAATATCGGACCAGTCTTATCTAGAGACCATGCAATCCATCAACAGGGCCATACTCAACCCCTTATTTTTCATTGTTTTCTTTGGAAGTATTGTCGCTTTGGGAGTTGCGGCCAGTTACCAATTTCAAACGGATAAGTTGGCCTTTGGCCTGCTGTTGGCGTCATCCTTACTATATCTTTTGGGTACCATCACAGTTACCGGTATGGGGAATGTCCCTTTGAACAACGAGTTGGAGGCCATGGACCTCTCCGCACTTGATTTGGAAAGAATGAAATCGTTTAGGGACTATTACGAAACCAAATGGAATCGGTTTCATACCATCCGCACCCTTTTTGCTTTAGCGTCCTTTTTGATATCGCTCATCACGGTATTCACAAAAATTAAATCATAACAATCAAAAAACGAACAGTCATGAAACATGTAAGAGCTATTGGGATAGGTATTTTTATCTGGATTATCGGGGTGAGCCTATATACTTTATCATTTTATATCCCGGTTTTGGAGAACCCTGAGCTACAAGCCAATATATTTCTGTCCATAGGCGTAGTACCGTTGGTTTGGTTCGGGTCAAAATTATACTACAGGAAAAATTACACCACCAAAGGTTACTGGTTAGGGCTTGTTTTCTTTTCGATTGCAGCGGTTTTGGATGCATTGGTCACAGTGCCCCTGTTCATAGAGCCCTATGGAGGAAGTTATTACAGTTTCTTCACCGCCATTGGCTTTTGGCTTATCGGAATGGAGTTTGTCATCACGGCAACTTGCTATTGGTACGTCGAGGTATATGGAAAAAAGGAAACAGTCAATTCCTGATCATACCAATCATTTTTTGAAGTAGAACAAACATTAAAACTAAAAATAACAGTCATGAAAACAGAGAACATCTTAGTTATTGGCGGAACCGGAAAAACGGGCCGTCGTGTTGCAGAAAATGTAATTCAATCAGGCCACAACGTAAGGGTTGTTGGCAGAAAAACGAGCCCGGCATTCGATTGGGAGGACCCATCCTCCTATGCCGCCGCCTTAAAGGGGATGGATAGGGCCTACATTGTATACTATCCCGACCTTGCCGTCCCTGGGGCTAAGGAAGCCATTGAAAAACTTACGGAGGCTGCCTTGCGCGAAGGATTGGAAAAGGTGGTGCTATTATCCGGAAAAGGGGAGAGGGAAGCTGAGGCTTGCGAAGAAATTGTGGCCAATTCGGGTTTAAACTACACCTTGGTACGTGCTTCTTGGTTCAACCAAAACTTTAGTGAGGGCGCTTTTTTGGAGTTCGTATTGAACGGTCAAGTGGCCCTCCCCATGCCAGAGGCGGAGATTCCCTTTGTAGATGCTGATGACATCGCAGATGTAGTGGCCAAAGTGTTAGTGGATGATCGCTACAACGGACAGACGATTACCGTAACCGGACCTCGAAAAATGACCTTTGGGGAGGCTGTGGAGGCCATGGCCGCAGGAATCGGAAAGGAAATACAGTTTCACCCCATCACCATTGAGGAGTTCAAAGCGGGAATGAAGCAAGCCGGATTGCCCGACTCCTATGTTTGGCTCTTCGGATACCTGTTCCAAGAGGTGTTGGGCAACCCGGATAATCAAGAGATATCCTATGATGTGGAAGAAGTTTTGGGACGGCCTGCAACTGATTTCAACACCTACGTAGAAAAAACCGTAGCCACGGGGATTTGGAACCAAGACCTCTCACATACCGTTTAAGGGAGGGTAATGTTTAAAACGGCAACTCGACCTAACCGTTGGAATTAATCATGCACGTGCCAAACTGGTTTGGTACGTGCTAAACATAATTGTATGACCAAAGAGGAACGAATTGCAATGATAAACGTTAGCTGGGAACTGCACAATCAAATAGAAACGGCCTATATGCAGCACCCTGCCCAAAAAAATGATGAAGCCTGGTTGGAAAAACAGCGTTTGCTTTTGGCCGATATGGCCCTTCATCTTTTACAAACGTCTATAACTCCCGAAGAGGTTAAGTTAGATTGATTACGGGACAACTTGCATGCGATTTTGACCATTTCAGATCAGTTTTTGCCTGAGGTTGGTTTGAAAAGGATGACGGATCATTTGTACTGAGAGCTTTCGTTGGTCATAAAATCCTGCAATTCTATTCCCGACCGTTTCAGATTGGCTAGGTATTTAGTAGATTTGGGGTTCAACCAAACTATTCAACTGACTCATGAGCTTAAAGCAACGTTCTTTTTCTTTTCTTTTTTCATTTTTACTGAGTTGTGCCCTTTTTGCACAGGATTTTGAAGCCTTGCAATACCGTACCATAGGACCCTCCCGGGGAGGCCGTGTAACTACGGTAACCGGAACTCCTCTGCAACCGGGAACCTTTTATTTTGGGGCTTCTGGTGCCGGTGTCTGGAAAACCGAGGATTATGGAACCTCTTGGCATAATGTTTCTGATGGCTTTTTTAAAACACCTTCCATCGGTGCGATTGAAATCGCTGCCAATGATCCCAACATTGTCTACGTCGGAACGGGTTCTGACGGTATACGAAGTAATATTATCTCTGGTAAAGGCGTATATAAGTCCATTGATGCCGGGAAAACATGGGAGCACATCGGCTTAGAGAATGCGGGCCAGATTGGTGCCGTGGAAATAGACCCCACCAATAGCAATATAGTCTGGGTGGCGGCTATTGGAAACGCCTTTAAACCCAACGAAGAACGAGGTGTTTTTAAAACCACCGATGGCGGAAAAACCTGGGAAAAGGTATTGTATGTTTCCGAAGAAACCGGTTTTGCCGACTTGGAATTATTGCCAGGAAATCCCAACGTGGTGTACGCAGCCGCATGGAAAGCGCGAAGGACCCCATGGACCATAGATTCTGGGGGTAAAAACAACGAAGGCGGTATCTATAAATCCGTGAACGGAGGGAAAGATTGGGTGAAACTGGAAGACGGACTCCCAAAAGGTTTGATCGGTAAAATTGATTTGGCCGTGTCACCAGTGGATTCCAGTATCCTTTACGCCGTTGTAGAAGCCCCGGGAGATGAACGAGGATTGTACAAATCGGTGGATCAAGGAAAATCCTTTGTCCATGTTTCGGATGATGAACGTTTGGTCAACCGACCATTTTATTATACCAATATTGAGTTGGACCCCACCAATCCCGATATTGTGTATTCCAATGCCAACCCATTGATCAAATCCGTGGATGGGGGCAAGACTTGGACACGCATGAGTGTCCCCCACGGAGATAACCACGATATATGGTTGAACCCGGATAATCCCGATTTGTTGATCCAATGTAACGATGGCGGAGCCAACGTATCGCACAATGGCGGAAAAACATGGTCCACACAATACAACCAACCTACCGCCGAAATCTATCAAGTAGCGGTGGACGACCAATATCCCTATTGGGTCTATGGCGCACAGCAGGACAATACCACCTTGGCCATTCCAAGCATGGCGCCTTCGGCAACTTCTCCAATAAATGGACCCGTGATGTTGGATGTAGGGGGATGCGAAACTGGACCGGTGATCCCTATGCCCGGCAACCACTACATCGTTTACAACAATTGTAAAGGACGCTTTAGCGTATACAGCAAGAAAACTGGACAAAGCCGTGAATATTCCATTGGGGCATCCAACATTTACGGACACAATCCAAAGGATTTAAAATATAGATTTCAGCGTGTGGCACCCATCCATGTGTCCCCTTACGACCCCGAAACCGTTTACATGGGGTCCCAATTTTTGCACAAAACCAGCAACGGTGGTCAAAATTGGGAAATTATCTCACCAGACCTTACGGCTAACGAACCCGATAAGCAAGTAATCTCTGGTAATCCCATTACCCGCGACATTACAGGGGAGGAATACTACAGCACCCTATATTCCATCAGGGAATCGAAAATCAGCAAGGGCTTGATTTGGACCGGCTCCAACGATGGGATGATCTCTGTGACCAAGGACGGCGGGAAAACATGGAAGAACGTCACACCCAAAAAAATGCCCAAAGGGGGCAGAGTGGAGTCCGTGGAACCATCACAGTTCAATCCGGCCAAGGCCTACATCGCTGTGGACCGTCATTTATTGGGCGATGAAACACCCTATCTCTATAAAACCGATAACTATGGGGAAAGTTGGGAGCTGATCAGTACAACTTCCAACGGAATTCCTTCCGATTACACCACAAGGGTTTTACGGGAAGACCCCGTGCGTGAAGGATTGCTCTACGCGGGAACTGAATATGGAATGTTCGTGTCTTTTGACGACGGCACTACGTGGAAAAAATTCCAGCAAAACCTGCCCGTCACCCCCATTACCGATATAACCCTATTCCGAGGGGATTTGGTATTGAGTACCATGGGCCGTGGTTTCTGGATCTTGGACAAAGTGACCACGCTTCAGGATGAAAAAATCACACAATTGGGCGATAGTCCTGTATTGTTTCAACCCGACGACACCTATCGCTATCAAACCCCATGGGGAGGTGATTTCCCAAATTACCCATCAACAAGCGTAATTATTGATTATTATTTGCCTTCTGATATCAAGGACGGGGTGAGCCTGCAAATTTTGGATGCCCAAGGCAAAGAGGTGGCCACCATTGTCAGCGACTCCACCCAGTTGAAATCCACTTCGGAGAAAGTGGAGGATATGAGCTTGAGCATGACCTTTGTGTACATGGATGAAAAATTGGAAACCAAAAAGGGTATCAATCGTTTTGAGTGGAACTTGGAACAAAAAGGGGCTTGGGCGAAGAACAAAAGAAGACGTTACCGAAATGGCCCCATGGCCTTGCCGGGCAAGTACACCGCCAAGTTGACCGTTGGTAACCAATCTTTCGAAAAACAGTTTGAGATTTTGATGGATCCGAAATTGGAGGATGATGGCGTTACCATGGCCGATTTGCAGGCCCAGCAGGCCCTTCAGTTAAAGGTGATAGATTTATTGTCGGAGGCTCGAATGCTTCAAGATAAGGTAGAGGAAAAGATAAAGGAACTTGAAAAGGCCAATGCCACTGAAAGTCAGCTTCAGCCTTACAAAGATATTTTGAAGGAACTCAAAAATGATGATGGCGCTTATCCCGAGGTAGTAATGGTGGCCCAAATCTCCTATTTATATTACATTTTAAGTAGTGGCGACAAAGTACCCGGGCAAGAAGAAAAAGACCGTTACCAAGAATTGTTGACTCAGTTCAATGCACTCAAACAAAAAGCCAATTTATAATTTGGACATGGTTTGAAAGGTATACATCATTCTGAAGCCCTGCTTTTTTGGCGGGGCTTCAGAATTCTTTGATGAGCTTCAATGCAATTCTTCACAATAAAATCCTTGGTTTTTCAGGAGTGAAGCAATCGTTGGAGCGTGAAGGCTTTGTGTTTCCACCCGAAGAATTTTATCGCAATCCTCCAAGTCAAAGTTCCAGCACCCATTGCTATTGACCAACTTGTTCAACCACGGACGAAGTTGGTTCACTTCGCCCTTTTGTTTTACCGAGGTTTTGAATACGAGTATAGTCTTCATGGCTTCAATTTAATCGCGATCGTAAAAAAACGGTGGTTCAATCCCCAAGGAACGCAGGTAAACATACCCCTGGCCTCGGTGGTGCACCTCGTTGTCAATAAAATAAAGGATAGAAGATTGCACAGAACCTTCGTATTGGCCAAAAAGTTTCACGTGCTCCTGATAGCGAACTTCCGAAATTTTTGCCCACAGCTTGTTGATGTCCTCGGTGTCTTGGTCCCATTTTGCCAAAAACTGGGCTTTGGTATTCCCAAAATCCCGATGCTCATCAAAATCTCCGACTTTACCGGAAACAATTTCGGTGAGTCCGGGAACCGCAATGGCGAAAAGCTCTTTCACCATCTCGGAAAAGGGTCTCATCCCACCAATACTATGGGTAAAAAACTCTTTTTCGGGAAAGGCCTCGATGAGTTTTCGTGTAAGCCGCCTGTGACCTTGGTAATGTTCCAAGAATTGTGCGGGGGTAATGACTTGGGCCGATGTTTGTTCATTAATGGTGTTTTCCATGAAATTGTGATTTAAAGGTTTATTGTTTCTGAAACCAAAATTAGGAGGGGTGGGTGACAGCCATGTGTCAGCAGTAAAAAACAACATCAAAAAAAATCGTGTTGACAGTCCGTTGTCACTGGTCAACCCTAGTTTTATCAAATTATAAATGATTACATATGAGCTGGAAAAGAACTCCCATCCACGGACTGAAATCCTATCTTTGGGATATAGCTCACACAATTATGGGAATGGACACCGTAAAACGTTTTGACCGAATAGTAGCCATTTTGGTACAGTTACAAAGTAAGCGTATTGTTAAGGCACAAGAGCTTGCAGACCGTTTTGAGGTTAGTTTGCGCACCATTTATAGGGACATCAGAACCCTCGAAGCCTCCGGCGTGCCCATTGTGAGCGAGGCCGGGGTGGGCTACTCCATCATGGAGGGCTACCGTTTGCCCCCGGTGATGTTCACCCGTGAGGAAGCGGGAAGTTTTGTAGCAGCCGAAAAACTGATGCAAAAATTTACCGATAAATCCTTGGGGGCCTATTACGAATCTGCCATGTTCAAGCTCAAATCCGTATTGCGCGGCAAGGAGAAGGATTGGGTGGAAACATTGGAGTCCCAAGTATCCATTGTTCCCGGTCAGGTGTTGTTCAATGCTGAGGTGCCCGATGCCCTGGAAATTTTGTTCGAGAGCATTGCCGAACGCAAACAGGTATTCCTGCGGTACGAATCCCTTCGGGAAGAAGCACCCTCTGAACGCCGCATTGAGCCAGTGGGCCTTTTTCATGAAAACGGTTTTTGGTATATTCTGGGCTACTGCCATCTGCGGACCGATTATCGTCATTTTAGGACAGATAGAATCCATAAAATCAACAGAACATCTTTGGATTTTATCCTAGAACACGGTACTATGGACGAACATCGCCAGAAAACCGAAGCGGTGGAAAAAACCAAGGTGAAGATAATGGTGGATAAATCCGTGGCCAAGTATATTCGCGGACAGTGCAAATATTACGGGCTGATCTCCGAACACACCAAAGGTGACGAAGTGGAAATGACCTTTATGACCACCGACTGCCATAACGGTTTTGCCCGTTGGTATCTGATGTTTGCCGACTATGCGAACATAGTGGAACCCCAAAAACTCAAAGATCGAGTGGGAGAAATATTGACGAACAGCCAAAAAAGATTGTTGACCTAAAAAAAGGAAATGGATTTATTTACGGAACAGATTGATCCATCCAAAAATTGGTTGCCCAAGGATGGGGTAGTGAACTATTTTGGCCCGATCATACCCTTGGAGCAAGCCGATGACTTCTTTAAAATCCTTGCGGATACCATTCCGTGGGAAGCGGATGTGGTGCATATGTTCGGCAAGCGCATCGTAACCAAGCGAAAAGTGGCCTGGTATGGCGACCAACCTTATGATTATACCTATTCCAACAGTACAAAAAAGGCGTTGCCATGGACTCCGGCACTAAGGGAACTCAAGGAAATGGCCGAAAACCTGACCAACGAAACCTATAATTCATGCCTGTTGAACCTGTACCACACAGGAGAAGAGGGGATGGGCTGGCATACGGACAACGAAAAGGAACTAAAAAAGAATGGAGCCATAGCCTCCTATAGTTTTGGGGCGGAACGCAAATTTGTATTTAAGCACAAAACCACCAAAGAAAAAGTGGAATTGCTGCTGGATCACGGAAGCCTGCTGGTGATGAAAGGGGCAACACAAAACCATTGGTTGCACCGTTTACCGCCCAGCAAAAAGGTGAGGTCCGCTAGAATTAATCTTACGTTTCGAACAATAATCTCCCAATAGATCAATAGGAACAATTTAATGATACGGTAATGGAGGACAGCTGCATGTTTCGGCAAGACCTCTTATCTTGCAACAGCGTTAATTCAAACATCGTGAAGCACATTTCTTTTATTATTTTTTTCTTTGGATTGATGGTACAAGCCAATGCGCAGACCATCGATTTGATTTCCTATAATATCCGGTTTGATAATCCGGGAGACGCGCCCAATCATTGGGACAACCGAAAGAATTTTTTGATTTCCCAACTCAAATTTTACCAACCCGATGTATTCGGTATTCAAGAAGGATTGATTCATCAGGTGAAAGAAATTGATAATGGTCTAAAGGAGTACGCCTATTTTGGGGTGGGTCGTGACCATGGGGATGAGCGTGGGGAGCACACCGCGGTTTTTTACAACACCACAACGGTGAAACTCATCGAACAATCCACCTTTTGGCTGTCTACCACCCCCGAAAAGCCATCCAAAGGCTGGGATGCTGCTTTGCCCCGAACCTGTACCTACGGTCTTTTTGAAAAAAGGGAGGATGGCACCCGTTTCATGGTTTTCAATACCCATTTTGATCATGTGGGTGCCCAAGCTAGGGAAGAAAGTTCCAAATTGATTTTGGAAAAAGCCAAGGAGCTGAACACTGAGGATGACCCCGTGGTGATTATGGGAGATTTCAATCTGGAAAGTGATAGCAAAGGGGTTCAGGTAATCTTGACCGCAATGGCCGATGCCCACATTGCAGCAGGAACCAATGCTTTTGGTCCAAAGGGGACATTTAATGGGTTTAAATTTAGAGAGCCTGTGGAGCGGAGAATTGACTATATTTTTGTTTCGGACGATTTCGAGGTGCTTAAAAGCGCCATTTTGAGCGATTCCAGGGATACCCGATATCCTTCCGATCACTTGCCTGTTTTTGCCCGATTGGCCTACTAAAAAATAAAGCTTGGCTTGTTGCACTTATCACAGTCCAAATACCAAATATGGCCGAGTTATTTATACTGGTTTTAAGTAAGGGCAAAAAACCAAAAAACAATGTTAATTTTAACAGGATGTTTAGGTTTCGCCACTCATTTTAGACAATAAATCTTTAACTTGAAGGACAATTAATCAACTCATATGGCTTCATTTACACTCAACATTAATGGAAAACAACAGGAGGTGGATGTAGATCCGTCTACACCCATGCTCTGGGTTTTAAGAGATCACCTCAATTTAGTGGGAACAAAATATGGATGTGGTATCGCACAATGCGGTGCTTGCACGATTCATTTGGATGGAACGGCAACAAGGGCTTGCATGCTCACCGTGTCTTCCGTAGGAAATTCGGAGATCACTACGATAGAAGGATTATCGGAAGAAGGCGATCATCCGGTCCAAAAAGCTTGGTTAGAGGTGGATGTGCCCCAATGTGGATATTGTCAGGCGGGTCAGATCATGACCGCTTCGGCGCTTTTGGAGAAAAACCCAAACCCGACCGACGAGGAAATCGAAATGGCCATGAACGGTAACATCTGCCGTTGTGGTACCTATACCAGAATCAAGAAAGCCGTCAAGCTAGCGGCCAAATCATAAATCCAAAAAACAGTAATCATGACACTTGTAAAGACTAAAATAGGACGACGCGCCTTTATTCGGAATGCAGGATTGGCCAGTGGTGGACTCGTTATTGGGTTTAATTGGTTGGCTTCTTGTAAAATGACGCCCGAGCAGGTCAACAGCCTACCCAAGGAGTGGTTCGAACTGAACGGCTTTTTAAAGGTGGGCGACAATGGTTTGGTAACCATTATGTCCCCAAACCCTGAAATAGGGCAAAACGTAAAAACATCCATGCCCATGATCGTGGCCGAAGAGCTCGATGTGGCCTGGAAAGACGTTATTGTGGAACAAGCACCCCTAAACACTGCTATCTTTACCCGGCAGTTGGCCGGAGGTAGCCAGTCCATCCGACAAGGGTGGGAAGGTTTGAGAATGGCCGGTGCTACCGCAAGATATATGTTGAAAGAGGCGGCAGCTCAGGCATGGAGCGTGCCAGCCAACGAAATCACCACTAAAGATGGAACGCTGACCCATGAAGCCAGCGGAAAATCGGCTGGATATGGTGAAATGGCCTCTGCTGCAACGAGCATTGAAGTGCCCGACGAAGTGGAACTCAAGGACAACGATAGTTTTTCCATTATCGGTACTGATAAGAAAAACGTGGATGGTAAAGCCATTGTAACCGGTAAACCCTTGTTTGGATTGGATGTATACAAGGAAGGTATGTTGACAGCGATGATCGTTCATCCCCCTGCGTTCGGAATGAAATACAAGGGAATGAACGCCGATGCCGTAAAAACAATGCCCGGAATCAAAGATGTTTTCCACTTTGAGGTCTATCCCGAAGGCATGGAAAAACAATGGTCCGATCAAGGAGGTATTCCAGAATTGGTGGCCATCGTAGGGAACAGCACTTGGGAATGCATGCAGGCAAAAAAAGCGCTCAATGTAGAGTGGGAGCAAGACTCCAAGGCCGAAAGCACCTCCTATCACGAAGAGTCCTTGGCCCAACTGTTGGAAAAGCCCACAGAGACTCCTGCAAGAAAAGATGGTGATGTGGATGCGGCTTTCAAAAAGGCGGCAAAAATTGTGGAAAGCACCTATTCGGCACCTTACTTGGCGCACAATACCATGGAGCCGATGAACTTTTTTGCGCATGTTACCCCAGAAAAGGCTGAATTGTTAGGGCCCATACAGACCCCGGAATTTGCAGAAAAATCTTTGGCTGCCCGTTTGGGCATGCCCTTGGAAAAAATAGATATCATGATGACCCGAATGGGCGGTGGTTTTGGTCGTAGACTTTATGGCCCGTTCGTAATCGAGGCCGCCGTGATCTCCCAAAAAATGAATGCACCCATAAAATTGGTGTACACAAGGGAAGATGATATGACCCAAGGTACTTACAGACCTTCTTACAAGGTTAAGTATAGGGCAGGTTTGGACGAAAATGGCAATTTGATTGCATGGCACGTTCGCGGAGCAGGAACCAACGATGATTTGGTTTTCGAAAATCGTTTCCCAGCGGGTGCCGTGGATAATTACCTGGCAGAAAAGCATAGCTTGTCCACCAATGTAACTACTGGAGCTTGGAGAGCACCGCGTTCCAACTTTATTGCCGGGGCCGAACAGGCCTTTATGGATGAGGTGGCGGAAGCTGCCGGAAAAGACCCATTGGAATTTAGATTGGAACTTTTTGATAGGGCCATCAACAACCCTGTGGGCGATCCGGAAAAGAACGATTACGATCCAGAACGATATGCAGGCGTCCTTAAGTTGGTCAAAGAAAAAGCCAATTGGGGTACCGATACGGGCAAAGCGCGTGGGGTAGCGGCCTATTACTGCCACAATTCCTACGTTGCACAAGTACTGGAACTGGAAGATGGGGGCGATATGCCCAGAGTGGATAAAATCACCTGCGCTGTGGATTGCGGTATAGTAATCAATCCACTGGCAGCCAAAAACCAGATTGAAGGAGGTATGATCGATGGTATCGGTCACGCCACCTACAGTGCCCTGAGCTTTGAAAATGGTAGACCGGAGCAGTCCAATTTTGATACCTATCGACTCATTCGTCACTCCGAGGCACCGAAGAATATTGAGGTACACTTTGTGGACAACGGTATCGACCCGACTGGGTTGGGAGAACCTTCCCTGCCCCCGGCAATAGGTGCATTGTCCAATGCACTGTACCAAGCAACGGGAAGACGCTTTTACAAGCAGCCGTTCATTAACGACAAGCCACCATTGGTAGGTTAGGTAGTACCGTTCAACATATTTTTAAAAACCTAAACTGGTCAGTAGCGTTTTGTTACTGGCCAGTTTTTCTTTTCACGAATCGTTATTTTGATTTTTAAGACATAAAATATTGATAATCATTGGTTTGTGTTGATGAATTTTTTATGTAAAAAAACTTGCAGTATTGGATTTTTAGTTATGTTTGCCCCATAAATGAGTCCAACCAAATTGGACGCATTGCCTATAAGCTTTGAAGACTTTTTTCATGTTCGGGCTTTTGGGGATAAGAAAGTCTACCCAACAAGCCGTCTTAAGAAGAAGACACCGGATACACGGGCTGACTTTCGAAAAACCACATGATATCAACCGTGATATTTCACGGATTCCCTACTTTGTACCCTATACCGTATTTGAATTTCGTATTTGAGAAATGGTGATTTTTCTGGTTCTATATTTCTCACTATCTTTTATTCAACAACGAAATTTAAATGAAAACAAAGTACATCGATCTGATCGAGCAAACCTATGATTTCCCACAAGAGGAATTTCAATTGAACAACAACAGACTGGAGTTTCACGGTATTGATTTATTTGGATTGGTCCAAAAATACGGTAGCCCGTTAAAGTTTACCTATTTGCCCAAAATATCCGACAATATCCAAAGGGCAAAGGGTTGGTTCAATGCAGCCATCAAAAAGCATAAATATGCCGGTAAGTACCATTATTGCTACTGTACCAAAAGTTCCCATTTTGAGCATGTCCTCAACGAAGCCTTGAAAAACGACATCCATATCGAGACCTCGTCAGCCTTTGATATCAACATTGTGCAGCACCTGAAGAAAGCTGGTAAAATTACCAAGGATACTTTTGTGATCTGTAATGGTTTTAAACGAGATCAATACATCAACAACATCGCTGGATTGATCAACAATGGACACAGGAAGTGCATTCCCATTATCGATAATTACGAAGAGATCAACTTATTGGGCGAAGCTATTGATGGCAGGTTCCAGATCGGGATTCGGATTGCATCCGAGGAAGAACCCAAGTTTGAGTTTTATACCTCAAGACTGGGTATTGGTTACAAGAATATTGTACCCTTCTTTAATCAATCCATAAAACCAAATGAGCAAGTTGAGCTTAAAATGCTCCATTTCTTCATCAACACGGGAATTCGCGATACCGCCTATTATTGGAACGAGCTGCTCAAATGTTTGAAGGTGTACATCAATCTAAAAAAGGTGTGTCCTACGTTGGATAGCCTTAATATAGGAGGTGGGTTCCCCATCAAAAATTCCTTGGCATTCGAGTATGATTATGAGTACATGGTGGATGAAATCATCCATCAAATTGGTCAGGCCTGTCAGGAAGCAGGAGTGGAGCCTCCCCATATTTTTACCGAATTCGGAAGCTTTACCGTGGGCGAAAGTGGTGGTACCATTTACGAAATCCTCTACCAAAAGCAACAGAACGACCGCGAAAAGTGGAACATGATCAATTCCTCCTTCATCACAACCATGCCGGATTCTTGGGCCATAAGCAAAAGATTTATCATGCTGCCCATCAACCGCTGGAACGACGAGTACGAGCGTGTGCTTTTGGGCGGACTTACCTGCGATAGTGACGACTATTACAATTCGGAACAGCACATGAACGCCATTTATCTACCCAAATATCGAAAGGACAGGCCACTTTACATTGGATTTTTCAATACAGGAGCCTATCAAGAAACGATCGGTGGATTTGGAGGATTGCAGCATTGTTTGATTCCTCATCCCAAACACGTTTTGATCCAACAGGATGAAGAGGGCAACCTAGAAACATCGGTTTTTGCCGAACAACAGACAGCTGGAGAGTTTCTGTCCATTTTGGGTTACGAAAGCAAGGATAAGACAGATGAATTGGTTGAAGCCGATGATGTGTCGGTATCTAGCAATAATTGAAAAGGAAATCAATAAAAAAATGAAAACAGAAAGAACATATGCCGGTATTCCAAAGGAATACGGTTCGGCCGAAAAGGCCAAAGTAGTATTGTTGCCCGTTCCCTACGATGGTACCAGTACTTGGGGCAAAGGTGCGGACAAAGGTCCGGAAGCCTTCTTGGAAGCCTCGGAGAATATGGAAATTTACGATATTGAAACGGATAGCGAAGTGTACAAACAGGGCATTTATCTGGCCGATGCCCTAGATGGTTTTGATACACCCGATGCTATGGTGGAATCTGTTCACAAAACGGTGAAGGATTACATCAACCGAAATAAAATGGTAACCATGTTTGGTGGGGAACATTCCATTTCCATTGGAGCGATCAGGGCATTCAACGAGTGTTTTGAAGACCTTACCGTTTTGCAAATCGATGCCCATGCCGACTTGCGAAAAGAATACGGTGGTACCAAATACAATCATGCCTGCGCGTTGTACGAAGCCAATGAGACCACCAATTTGGTACAGGTGGGGATTCGTAGCATGGACCATACCGAAACCTTGGTGATGGACAGGGACAACGTATTCTTCGCCCATGAAATGGTTTCCGATGATTTTTGGATGGATGCCGCCTTGGACTTGATGACGGACAACGTATACATTACCTTCGATTTGGATGCCTTCGACCCATCCATACTGCCATCGACCGGAACACCAGAACCTGGTGGGCTGTTTTGGTACGAGACCCTAGACTTTTTGCGCAGGGTTTTCAGTGAGAAGAATGTCGTAGGTTTTGACATCGTGGAACTATGCCCCAATGATGTGGACCGCTCGTCAGATTTCTTGGCAGCCAAGCTCTACTATAAAATGTTGAGCTATAAATTTTCAAACAATAACGAATTCATGGATGAAAGTTTTGAGGACGATGACGACTTCAAAAAATCCAAAAACAATTTAGAAGATTACGATGAGTAACAAAGGAGAAATATCAAAATTCATACAAAAATACTTTTTGCACTTTAATTCGGCCGCCCTTGTGGATGCCGCTAAAGGGTACGAAGATCAACTGGAAAAAGGTTCCAAAATGCTGGTTTCCTTGGCGGGCGCCATGAGTACGGCAGAACTGGGAAAAATCTTTGCAGAGATCATCCGTACCGATAAGGTCCACATTGTCTCCTGTACCGGAGCGAACCTCGAGGAGGACCTTATGAATTTGGTGGCGCACTCGCACTACAAAAGAGTGCCCAACTATCGCGATTTGACACCACAGCAGGAATGGGACTTGTTGGAAAACGGACTCAATAGGGTCACCGATACTTGTATTCCAGAAGAAGAGGCATTCAGAAGGCTACAAAAGCATATTTATGATATTTGGAAAGAGGCTGACGAAAAAGGAGAGCGGTATTTTCCACATGAGTTTATGTACAAGCTGCTGTTGTCCGGTGTTTTGGAGCAATATTACGAGATAGATATCAAAGATTCGTGGATGTACGCCGCAGCGAAAAAGAACCTGCCTATCGTGGTTCCAGGCTGGGAAGACAGTACCATGGGGAACATTTTCGCCAGTTACGTAATCAAAGGAGAATTAAAGGCCAGCACCGTCAAATCCGGTATCGAGTACATGACCTTTTTGGCCGATTGGTACCAAAAAAATTCGGAAAACGGGATAGGTTTCTTCCAAATTGGAGGCGGTATTGCAGGGGATTTCCCGATTTGCGTAGTGCCCATGTTATACCAAGATTTGGAACAGACCGATACCCCTTTCTGGAGCTATTTCTGCCAAATTAGTGATTCCACCACAAGTTATGGCTCATACTCCGGAGCTGTTCCCAACGAAAAGATTACCTGGGGCAAGCTGGATATCGACACCCCAAAATTCATTGTAGAATCCGATGCGACCATCGTGGCGCCTTTGATTTTCGCTTATTTACTAGACATGTAATCATGAGGAAAGGACAAACCCCCGCTTTAAAACGAGTGATCGTAGATTTTAAGAAATTGGACAAACACATGCTCAACCTTCTGGTGGAAAAATTTCCCGATGGTTACGATGATGACGATATCGTGACATACAGGAACGCCAATAACGAGGTGGTGGAGTGTGTTGAAGTCCGTACCGAGGACACGGCCTATCTGGTCAAGGTGAGCAAACGATTGGTTATGGCCATGGAGGATTTTGATGATTCGGACAACGATTCCGAGGACGAATCAGATTTGAACACCGACGAACTGGAAGGTTCCGAGGAGGAATAGTTGCAACAATAACTTCATATTTTACCGAAATGGCATCAGAGGCATTGGCCCTGCATCTTGCCACCAGTATCAATATAACTGCGTGCAGGAAAGCCTTGGACAAAGAACTGATTGTAGGGGATAGGGACGAGCTTTTCTATTCCGATGCATCGCGTTACCTCTATATATTCAGGTATGGGGTGGTCTCGTTTTTTGGGTATTCGGAGCCTGAAATAGCCCAACTTTTGAAAGAAATTGAGCCCTATTGTGAAGAATGGCGTCCATCCGACATCAACGAAACCATGGAAATGGAGTTGGTGTCCGATCGGGAAAACGCAAGCATAGAAAATGAAAAGGTGCTTCTGCCAAAATCAAACGTAGAAGGCATACGTTTGGCCCTGTTACATTTGTCGCAGTCCGTGGCAATGGATTATTATGCAGGTCTGTCCGAACAGGCCATGAAAGAGACTCGCGAGCATACCACCTATTTGGAGGAAAACGGGAAATTGGACATCGGCGGCAAAAAGCTAAAGCGGCATATTGCAAAAGTATTGAACATAAACAACCAGATTTCCGAAAACCTGTATATTTTTGATTCCCACGAAGTAGTTTGGGAAGATTTGGAACTGGATCGATTGGATAAGGGCCTCAAACAAATCTTTGACCTAAAGGAAAGGTATAGGAACATAAAGGAACAAGGACATGTGATCAAGGAAAACCTGAGCCTTTTCATGAATATAATGGACCACAGGGAGAGCAGTAGGCTCGAGTGGATCATTATTATATTGATTTTGGTAGAGGTGGTAGACTTGTTCATTATGCGATTAATCAGTTAAAAAAGACAGTATTTTGAGCGATATTAAAGTTTTGGGCAGCGAAGAATGGTGCCGTTTCGATGATTTGGGAATTCCGGCCATAAAGGCCAGAGTGGACTCTGGGGCAAAAACATCATCTATCCAAGCCAGTAAGATCAAAGTATTCAACAAAGGATTGGAAGAATGGGTTAGGTTTGAGGTCAATCCTGTTCAAGACAATAGAAGCATAGGAATTCTTTGCCAAGCCAAATTGGTCGATGTACGAAACGTAAAAAGCTCTGCTGGTATCGGTGAAGAACGACCGGTGATACGGACCAAAGTAAATATAGCAGGTAATGTGTTTGAAATAGACCTTACCTTGGCCAATCGGGATACCATGGAGTATCGGATGTTATTGGGCCGTGAAGCCATGAATGGAAGATATCTGGTAGATCCTTCCCAAAGTTTTCTTCAAGGGGACATTACAGATGATGAGTTAGAAGAGAAGTACAAGCCCTATACCACAGAAAAAAAGGGCTTGCGCATAGGGCTTTTGGCCAGTAACCCCAATTTGTACAGCAACAAGCGCATTATCGAGGCTGGCGAAATGAGAGGTCACAAAGTTGTCTTTTTGAATGTGGAACATGTGTACATGAAGTTGGATGCGGCCACCCCCGAAATCAGATACCGCGGAGGGAACATTTTGGACAAGTTCGATGCCGTGATTCCCCGAATCAAACCTGCTGTCACTTTTTATGGCTGTGCTTTACTGCGACAGTTTGATACCTTGGGTGTCTATTGTTTAAATTCAGCTGACTCTATTGGTAGATCTCGTGATAAATTATTTGCCTCACAATTGTTCTCCAAAAACGATATTCACATTCCAACAACGGGCTTCGCCAAATCCCCGATGGACACCAAGGACCTTATCCGTATGGTGAGCGGTGCCCCTTTGATCATAAAATTATTGGAGAGTACCCAGGGAAAAGGTGTAGTGCTGGCAGAAACCAATAAGGCTGCAGAAAGTGTAATCAATGCCTTTAAGAGTGTACAGACCAACATCTTGGTACAGGAGTTTATCAAAGAGGCCAACGGACACGATATCCGTTGCTTTGTGGTGAATGGCAAGGTAGTGGCCTCCATGCAACGGACTGCGCAAAAAGGCGAGTTCCGTGCCAATATCCACCAAGGAGGAGCGGCTTCAAAGGTGAAAATCACTCCAGAAGAGCGTAAATTGGCCATCAAATCCGCCAAGGTCTTCAATCTGGATGTGGCCGGTGTAGACCTTATTCGTTCCAACAAAGGACCATTATTGTTGGAAGTAAACTCTTCTCCCGGTCTTGAAGGTATCGAAAATACCACCGGCAAGGATATTGCCAATGTAATGATCGAAACCATTGAGCGTAAACTGAAATACAAGCAATAATTTTGTTTTTTTGATTAAATAGCTGGAATTCAACATTTTGCTATTTTTGTCATATTTTCCTACGCGAGGTCCAAAAAACGCATCGATCAATTCAAAAGGGGCATCCGTCAATTCAGAAGGGCCATCCGTAAATTCACCCACTAAAAATCCAACGGGCAGCACTATGTTTGTACCAGATAACGAAAGCTGCCAAGCTTGAGTTAAAACCTTAAATAGGATTGGGGTGATTTATAGGGTACTAAGTGTTCTTTGCCTGACATCTTATTTGTTAACAAGGTTTACGTTGCTCCAAGGGGTTTTTTGAGGTTGAGCCCCTTGGTTGTAACGGTTTCTAAGATCAAATATATGTTCCCATAAATTTGACCTACTTTTTATTTATGGGCTTTTTTTGCCCGAGAAAGGTCCTTCACCCCAATTGTTTACATCTTTTAAAAAAACTGGAAAACCTGATGGTGTAAGTTTTTGGACAAAAAACCTACTTTTGTAAGGTAATTTATCAGGAGAAGATTTATGTCAGAACAAGTGGAAAGAATCAAAACATTGATTATCGGATCGGGTCCAGCAGGGTATACCGCTGCCATTTACGCCTCTAGGGCGGATTTAAAACCAGTTTTGTATACGGGAATGGAGCCCGGTGGCCAGTTGACCACCACTACTGAAGTGGACAACTTCCCAGGGTACCCCGAAGGAGTGGATGGTCCTACCATGATGATGCAGTTGCAACAACAGGCCGAAAGGTTTGGAACGGACGTGCGCATAGGTATGGTAACCGCAGTGGAGTTGAGCGATGAAGTAGGAGGTATCCATAAAATTACCGTGGATGATAGCACACAGTTGGAGGCCGAAACTGTTATTATTTCAACCGGAGCATCCGCGAAATATTTGAATTTGCCCAGCGAGCAACGTTTAAGGGGCGGAGGTGTCTCTGCTTGTGCCGTTTGTGATGGCTTCTTTTATAAAGGACAAGAGGTCGCCATTGTTGGGGCAGGGGATACAGCCGCCGAAGAGGCATCCTATTTGGCCAATATCTGTACCAAAGTGACCATGCTCGTCCGTAAGGATTACATGCGTGCCTCCAAAGCCATGCAACATCGCGTGAACAGTTTGGATAATATTGAAATTCGATACAATACAGAGGTTGAAGAAGTATTGGGCGAACAGGTGGTAGAAGGCGTTCGTGTGGTGAACAACGAAACAGGGGAGAAAGAAGATATCCCAGTAACAGGACTGTTTATAGCAATCGGTCACAAACCGAACACGGATGTGTTCAAAGGACAATTGGATATGGATGATACGGGCTATATCATCACCCAGCCCAAATCCACCAAAACGAACAAGCCCGGCGTTTTTGCCAGTGGTGATGCACAGGACAAAATCTATAGGCAGGCAGTTACCGCTGCGGGTACGGGCTGTATGGCAGCCTTGGATGCCGAACGCTATTTAGCAGCCGTGGAGAGCAAAGAGCTTCAGACTTCGGAATAAATTGGAGTTTTCCTCAAAAAAACGCTGTCTAAAAGGCTTTTATATTTGAACATTGTCAGGTTGAGCGCAGTCGAAACCCAATGGTCGTGAATGATTATTAAGTTCTCGACTGCGCTCGAACTGACAGATAATTCTCTTTTTAGACAGCTTTTTTTGTGATTGTAATTTAATCAATCCGCTTGTAATTTTCGGAAAACGTTCGGTTACCCTCCGAATCAACCGTAATTTGGCTGAAGGAGTCCTCGTTTAAAATGAGTTCAAATGTAAAGTTTCTCATGGTATCCAAGGCCTTCATCATGTCGTCGTCCCCGTATTCGATAACCTCTATCAACGAGTTGTCAGTTACCTTGTATGATCCGTAGCCAAACCTTCCGTTGGGTTCGTCCGGAACATATCGGGTCCACATAATTTTCTCCTTGGAATACATTTTAACCTGTCGGTAACCATCCGATTTTTCAATCGTATCTATGACGTTTTCGCCGTCATAGTTGTAAAAACTCTCTAATTCCCACGTTCCTTCAATGCTAGGGCTGTTTGGATAAGGTCCTGTAAAGCTTACTGCCATCAAGAGAACCAGGATAAATGCGAAAAGTAAAACTGATTTTTTCATAGTGCCCTACCTTTTAAGTTCCTAAATGTGATATCTAAAAGGTAAGAATAAATTTTAACAATATTAAATTATACCCTATATAAATTATGTAAAGTGTATTTTTAAGTGTTTTTTGTTGTTAAAATCATAATGATAATTCAATTTTACTGAAGAATATAACAGGTAGGAAATTTGGTGGAGGCCATAGCGCGTTTTTTAGGGCAACAAAGTGTCCAGCGCAGCACAGAGTTGCTCTATATCTTTTTTGGTATGATAGGCAGATAATACAAGGCGGCTAACCAAAGGTCCGTTTGCATCCGGGTAGTTGAAATTGGTGAACAAAAATCCCTTTTGTTCCAATCGCGAAGCCAAAGTGGCGTTCTGGAATTCAAATGTGGGATGACCCGGTAAATGAACAAAGAAGCTCGGGGATTTCAACAGGGAACGAAAATGATGATAGTTTTCTCTTAAAATACGTAAGCGTTCCGAATAAAGGTCCTTAGCTCCCAAAAGCGTGGCCATAAATGCTGGTGATGCAGGACTGGCACCACCAAAAAAGGGGGTAGATTCCAACACTTCGATGTCCACCAAATTCCCAAAAACAGCTCCTGCCTGTATGCCCATGGCTTTTCCAAGTGAACAGCAGACCAATAGCTTTTGTGCTCCCAATGTTTGTAGCATCCCAAAACAACCGTTTCCATTACTCCCAACAAGACCGATACCATGAGAGTCGTCCCCCACCAAAATCAGTTGTTCCAAAGGTAGTTGGCGTAATCCATCAAAGTTGGGGTACAGTTTACCGGAAAAGTCGATGGTATCAAAAAGGATAACAGGGGCCAAAGCGTTTTTGGATAATTTTTGGGAAACCAAGGTTTCCAATTCATCAAAACTTTGAGTTGTCATTACCCCATTAATTCGAAGCGCAGTGTGCGCATCGGGGGTTGCAATGACCGGATGCCCCTTTTTGATAAAATGATCAACGACCAATTGTGCAGCCAAATAGCCGCTGGACATACTCAAACAGTCTTCACTGCCTACCCAATGGGCCAAATGGTCTTCCGTTTCTTTATAAATGTCCAATGCAATGTTCGCTTTGCGCGAAGCGCCGTAGTGCATGCCAAACTTGGATATATTTGTAAGGTAAAGCTCCTTGAAGGGAGCATAATTTTGAAGGCCCAAATAGGCCGTACCTCCAAAATAGAGGTAGGATTGTCCATCAATTAGGATTTCCCTATCCGGTATGCGCTGAACCGAATGTGCCATTAGAGCAATTCTATGCCGCTACCGGGCAGTTCTGGAAAAACGACTCGTCCACCTTCCAAAATGGTTACACCTGTGGCAATATCGCTTTTTAACAGCATTGCGCCATCCATATCTACATAGTCCAATTGCGGCAATAGTTGGGCGATGGCCGATATACCTACAGTAGACTCTGTCATGCAGCCCACCATCAACTGTAGTCCGAGTTCTTTACCTTTTTTGATCATGCGTCGCCCGGGCGTCAACCCACCACATTTGGTCAGTTTGATATTGATGCCATGAAAATAGGGCCCACATCGCTCTACATCCTCCTCCACAATACAGCTTTCATCGGCAATTACGGGAAGTACCGACTTTTCTTTTACCAGTGCCATACCTTCCCAATCATCAGCCTTGAGGGGTTGTTCCAAAAATTCCACGCCCAATTCTTTCAATAATGGTGCATTTTTAATGGTTTCCTCCGCTGTCCATGCGGTATTGGCATCAATTCGGAAAATACTATCGGTATGTTTGCGCAGTTCGCGCACTATGGCGACATCATCAGAAGTACCTAATTTGATTTTGTACAGGGGCCACGGTTTTTCTTGCAGTTTGGCTACCATTTTTTCGATGGTATCTATACCGATGGTGTAATTGGTCATTGGATATTTGTCAACAGAGGTACCCCAAAGCTCATAAAGCGGTTTTCCCCGAAGCTTGCCGTACAGGTCGTTGGCGGCCAAATCCAAGGCGCAAAGGGTAAATTTGTGGAGATCGAGTGATTCCAAAAACTCGTAAAACCTTTCCGGAGTGTCAAAATCATAGGCTTCAATTTGGCTTCTGACGCCTTCGATTTCGGCCATCATCCCTTCAATGGTAATTTTGTAGTAATCGTTGGAAGTCGCTTCCCCGTATCCTGTTTTGCCATTTAGGGAGAGACCTACGATAAGAGTGTCTTGTTCGTCCCGCGATTCCCTGGAAATAGTGAAGGTATGGGCAAGTTGGAGTATGTATTTTTTAAGGACTATCTGCATAGGTGGTTTGTATTGCGTCTTGCTAAGATAGGACTTCACCCAAACATAATAAAGACAAAAGCCCACCGAAAACTCGGCGGGCCTTTGCATATTTAAAGGGAATTGGATTAATATTTGCTCACGCTTCCAGAGACGGATTTTTTGGTCTGTACACTGGCATCACCAGTATACCGAATGTCTGCTCCACTGCTGGCATCGGCCACTAGGGATTCTGAAACGTTTACCGAAATGTCGGAACCGCTACTGGCATCTGCATTGCACCTTTTTACCATAAGGTCCTGCGCCTTAATATCGGAACCACTGCTGGCATCGGCAAAAAGAGCATCTGCCTGACCTGATATTTTGATATCGGCGCCGCTACTGGCATCGGCAGAAACTTCTCCGGCAACCAGCTCTACGTGCAAATCGGAACCGCTACTGGCATCCAGTTCAATATTCTGGGCCTTAACTACATTTTGTGCGATAAGGTCGGCTCCACTGGAACTCTCCAAAGCCGTGATTTCCGGTAAGGTTACGTAAACGTTTTTGGTGGCCCTGCCAATGTTTTCGATAGCATGGATCCGTAATCTTCCATCTTTGATGTCGGTTCCGATAAGGTCGATAATGTTCTCGTCGGCCTCCACGGTGATGTTGAATTCGGAACCTTGGGTAACAAATACATCTATGCCCTCCGAGGCGGACACCACGTCAAAGTCTTCCTTTACATCGCGGCTTTCTTCCACGATTTCACCGTTTCCGGTTTTTCCATTGCCAAAATTCACATCCATCATGCAGGAGGATGCGAAGAGGGATAGTAGTGCGGCGATTGCTAATCTTGCTAGTGTTGTCATGATTGTTGTTTTTTTATGCTCAGCTTGACTGGGTATCTCTTAGCTTGACTGGGCATCTTGATTGATGTTGAGATTGATTTTAAAATTACTGAAACAAATTCAGTGTAAATGTCTGATTATGTGCTTTATTTTGGTATTTAAATCTACTGAATTGACGAAATAAGCGACTCAATTGTTACTTTTTTCGTTAGCCTTCACTTTTACGCCGTCTTCATTGATCTTCATTTCAAAGGAATCTTGGTCGTCCTTAATGTCGATATCGATACCATCTTCGTTGATAATGATCTTGCCCTTGCCGTTTCTATCCTCATCGTCATCATCTTCGGGGCAATCCAAGCATTGCAACTCTCCGTCGTCATCCATCAACCAGTATTGGCCTGCAATACCACTTCGGTAGTAGCCTTGGTCGTTATCGATTCCCCTGCCGATATAGCGGCTGGTGTTGTCGTCGAAATAAACGGTCTTCCCCTCTGGAACATAAATGGTAACGGTCACCTCTTGATTTCTTGCCTTGTTGGCTGTTTCCGTGGTCAAATACTTGTCCAGTAGGATCTCGTTGCCAGTTAGGCTATACCCGTAGGAGATGTTTTTGGCTCGGTCCCTCGCGGCCAAGGTGGAGTTTCCATCGGCATCTTTTCGAATGTTGATGCTGATGGAGTCACTTTCGGCCCTTCGTATTTTGATATCCACTTCGTCCGATATCAAAATCCGATTGTCGTTGTCGTCATATCCAAAGGTCATTCGGCCAAAATGGATATCTTCCCGGTCGTATTCCCTAAAACCGTCCTTCATGGTGATCATCAAGGTATCGGAGGGTATTTCGAAAGCCAGTTCTGTTCTTTCGTTTACACTTCCGGTGTACGAGAACTCAGCAGCTTGCCGTATGCCGAACACAATCAAGGTGCCCACGGAAATCAGCCAGAGACCCAACAAAGCGAATTTGGCAATATTTCCGATGGATTTCAGGTTGTTCACCAAAATCTTCAAACCTAGATATAGAACGAAGAAGAACGGAATGCCCACGGCGAAAAACAACAGGATGGATACCAACCAAACCGGCGCACCAGAGGTGTTCACGATTTCGTAAAAATCTACACCTGGTACATTTACGGCATCGAACATACCTACTGTAAACAATCCGAAGAACAAGCCTACCAGAGTGGATGCCCCGATAATAATCAACAATATGCCTATGAACTTGCCAAATACCTTGAACAGGAACAGGATAATGTCCCCGATGGTATCGAAAAAGGTCTTGGAGCCGCTTTTGACCTTGTTGCCCACTTTTTCGTAGTCAACGTTTTTTACTTTGTCTGCAACATCATCAAACCCCTCTTTAACTTTGCGTTCTATATTGCTGATGTTGACGGGCTCCCCCCGCATGTCCAATTTTTGGGAGGTAGTGGCGGCCTCGGGAACCAAAATCCATAAAAGGATATAGGCGATGAGCCCAAAACCACTGGTAAATACGGCCAGTAGGATAAAGATTAGCCTTACCCAGAGGGCATCGATGCCCAAATAATGTTCCAAACCGGCACAAACACCACCAATATATTTATGGTCGATGTCGCGGTACAATTTTTTGGCCCGGGTTACGGGTTGTGCGTAGCTCTTTTTGGGTTCGTCCTCAAAAATGTCCTCGTCCACCATGTAATCTTCGGGTTGTCCCATTACATCAATTACCTGATCTACCTCTTTGTTGGTGATCACTTGGCGTTCGTTTTCCATTTTTTCGAGAAAGAGTTCGGCGATCCTGGCCTCGATATCGGCAATGATCTCGTCGCTGCCCTTGGTACCGGAAAAGGAGCGCTTTATGGACTCCAGGTACCGTCTCAGCTTGTTATACGCGTCGTCGTCGATATGGAAAAGCGTATTTGCTAAATTTATATTTACTGTCTTGTTCATTTTTTGATTCTATTTTGTGTTGGTTACCAGATTGACTGCATTTCTAAGTTCATCCCAGGTGCCGTTGAGCTCGTTGAGGAACAACTGCCCTGTTTCGGTGAGCGCGTAATACTTGCGGGGAGGTCCCGATGTGGATTCTTCCCAACGGTAGTTGAGCAGTCCCGCGTTCTTTAGCCTTGTGAGCAAAGGGTATATGGTACCTTCCACTACTAACATCTTTGCGTCTTTCAAGGCTTCCAGAATTTCTGAGGCATACTTGTCGTCATCCTTTAAAATGGACAAGATGCAATACTCCAGAACCCCCTTGCGCATTTGTGCTTTTGTGTTTTCTATGTTCATAATTTCATGGTTCTAAATTTATGCTGAACTGGGTTCGGCATCTGATTAACAGTTTTTTCTTGTTCTCCAAACTTGGTTTGGTTTCGTTTCCACTCCATTCCCCTGAATTGGGCAGGGGAGTGGAAACGGTCCTTTGATTGATGATTGTTTCTTTCGTTTTTTGATTGACCCTTTGCTTCGACTACGCTCAGCATAAACTCGCTCAGGGCTAGTGATTAAACTCCTTTTTCTTTGATCGATGATGAATGCTTTGGAGGTGATGAAGCTCCTATGTTATTTGATAAATTTTATGGTAAATGGATATTTAAAATATTCCCCTTCGTTGGTTCGTATCGTGGCCAAGATGGTAAATACGATGTTCACCACGGCCAAGGCCACTTGTAAAAAACCGGATATGCCTACGGGCCAAATCAGTCTCCCAAACCTAAAATCGTCACTATCGAAATGAATATTTAGGTTGTTAAGGTCGCTCAACCCGTGGAACCCGAAAAAGTTCCAATCGAACAAGTCTGGCCAAAACCCGATAAAAAACGGAATGGTGACCAAACCTGCCACGATGGAGTAAAGCAACATACTAATCTGAAAGTTGAGCGCCTGTTTGCCGTTGTAATCGACAAACGCGTGCTCTTTTTTGTTGGCGGTCCACAAGATCAACGGAAGTATAAAATTCCCAAACGGGATAAAGTACTTCGAGAACATGGACGCGTGGATGATCGCGGATAAATTTCGTTCGTGTTTGGTGATAGTAGTTGCCATTTTTTGATTGCTGTTTTTTGATTGTAAAAGGGTTAACCTATTAGCTTACGATGCAAATATATATCCAAAAGATGGTACTATGCAAAACAAAGTACTATAATTTAACATATAATTAACAGTAATAGATAATTTCTTTTTACCTATTTTTAGGCTGACATAAATCAAGGATATGGCACTGACACCCAGTAAAATCAATATGTTCACATTTATGAAGCTCCCCTCGGCATGGTGGTGCGGAGTGCGTCTAAAATATATTGACGAAAAAAAGGCTACAACTACGGTAAAGCATAAATGGATCAATCAAAATCCGTTTAAATCCATGTTTTGGGCCGTTCAAGGCATGGCTGCCGAGCTGAGTACAGGCGCATTGGTGATGAACGAAATCCAGAAGAGCGGCAAAAAAGTTTCCATGCTCGTAGCGAATAACAAAGCCACCTTTACCAAAAAAGCTACGGGGCGCATCAATTTTACTTGCGAGGATGGCGAAAAGATTGCCGATGCGATAAAAAAAACCGTAGAAACAGGAGAGGGCCAAACATGCTGGATGAAAGCTGTGGGCGTAAACCAAGATGGGGTAGCCGTGTCTACTTTTCATTTTGAGTGGACCGTCAAGGTGAAGGCGTAACAGGGGTAAAGGCTGAATGCTTAAAGGTCAAACTTTCATTAATGGTGAAAGGATTTTTTATTGAATGTAACAAAACCACTAACAAATCAACAAATAAACAGAACAACAAGATACCCAGTCAAACTGAGAGATACTCAGTCAAGCTGAGTATAAAAAAACAATCAAAAAATGAACGCACACGAAATAGACTACCACATTTACGGCGAAGAAATGCAATATGTGGAAATAGAATTGGACCCCCAAGAAGCTGTTGTGGCCGAAGCGGGCAGTTTTATGATGATGGACCAAGACATTAAAATGGATACCATTTTTGGCGATGGATCCAATCAAGATACCGGGGTTTTGGGTAAACTCTTTTCCGCGGGTAAACGCTTGCTTACCGGCGAAAGTCTGTTTATGACGGCTTTCCTCAATATAGGCCAAGGAAAAAAGAAGGTGAGTTTTGCCTCGCCCTATCCTGGAAAAATCGTGCCCATCGACCTATCCGAAAAAGGCGGGAAATTCATTTGCCAAAAAGATGCTTTTCTCTGCGCCGCCAAAGGTGTTTCGGTAGGGATTGAGTTCTCCAAACGTTTGGGACGTGGCTTTTTTGGCGGTGAGGGCTTTATCATGCAGAAACTGGAGGGTGATGGAATGGCGTTTGTACACGCCGGCGGTACCATGGCAAAAAAGACCTTGGCAGCAGGGGAGACCTTACGTGTGGATACGGGCTGTATTGTTGGTTTTTCCCAGACCGTGGACTACGACATTGAATTTGTGGGCGGCATCCGAAATACCGTATTTGGTGGTGAAGGGCTCTTCTTTGCTACACTTAGAGGTCCTGGAACCGTTTATGTTCAATCCCTACCATTTAGCAGGTTGGCCAGCCGTGTTTGGGCCGCTGCACCAAGAGGAGGTGGAAAAGACAAAGGTGAAGGCAGTATCTTGGGTGGATTGGGTGACCTTTTGGATGGTGACAATCGGTTTTAATCTTTAGGAGACAGGAGTTACGATTTTTGGGTAGTAGTCCGAAGTCGGGAGTCAGGATTTATGATGTCATTTCGAGCGCAGTCGAGAAATCTTTACTGGAAACAAGAGTCAAGAATCAAATTCAGGAGAGGAAAGAAGATAGAAAATAGACTTGGTTTGATGGGCAGGTGGAAGTCCGAAGACCGAAGTCCGAAGTCAGGATTCAGTTGGCAGTATGCAGTTGATGGTCTTGTAAGATAGGGGGTCAGTTCGAGTGTTTTTTGGCGGTTTTTTGCAAAAAAAAGAGGCAAAAAATGTATCGAGAACCTTGTTCAGTGGGGAGCCAAGAACCAAGAACCAGGACCCAGGAGAAAAAAGACGATGGAAAATAGACTTGGTTTGATGGGCAGTTGGAAGACCGAAGACCGAAGACCGAAGTCGAAAGACAGGAGTTAAGATGTCATTTCGAAACGAAGTGAGGAATCTATTGGGAGTCCGAAGACCGAAGTTGGGAGTTGTGAGTTTAGAGTTGCGTGTTTCGTATTGCGTATTAGTAGGTAGTTGACACTAATTTCACGAATTAGCACGAATAGGGTTCTTTGTCATTTCGAGCGCAGTCGAGAAATCTTTGATGGACGTCGGAAGTCCGAAGTCTAGCGTTGCGTGTTTCGTGTTGCGAGTTGTGAGTGGGCAGTTTCCAGTTGAGCCATCAAAAAAAAAATAGCCATGCCGATTCGGCTTGCCGAAAATCACCAAAAAATCACTTTTCAACCTTCAACCCTCAACCTTGAACTTGTCCATTGAGTTTGAACTTGAATTTGATCTTGAGTTTTTCAAAGAGATTTCTCAATCGATGCATTGCATCTCATATCGAAATGACTTATTGCCTTCATGCTGAACTGGTTTCAGCATCCCACAAAAATGGATTCCGCATCAGGTATAGAATGCAAAAACCACCGGAAACCCGAAAGTCGCCAGTGGCTCTTTATGTCCTTAATCAGAAATGGACAAAATCGTTATTAGATAGGTTTTAAGGACATTCAATCGATGATCCAACATTAATGATCCATCCATTAAAATTCTCCAAAACAACTTTTGAAAGGTAACCTTCACCACACGCTTCAAGGGATGCCATTCCTAACTTAATATCTTTAGGACCGTCGTTATTGCTAACAAACTCTTCCCATCCAACTAATGTGGCATTTACATTTTCTGTACTTAAGTTGGTGTTATCCAACATATTTTCCATTTGAGTGACACTGGCTATTTCCCACGCACCTAAATTTTGGTCAAAAGCAGCCGCTTTGTCAAACATATAACTCATATCAGTGACATTGCTTACATCCCAACCACTAATATCTTGATTGAAAGCTTTTGCTTCCTCAAACATACTTCCCATATCGGTAACCTTACTTGTGACCCATTTGCTTAAATCTTGATTAAACACCTCTGTTTGTCCAAACATGTAAACCATAGAAGTTACACTATTTGTTGCCCAATTTCCGATATCTTGATTGAAACTAGTAGCTCCAAGAAACATAGAAGACATATCAGTAACATTGTTGGTAACCCAATTGCCAATTGCTCCATTAAAATTTACTGCACCTAAGAACATGGAACTCATATTTGTAGTCTCTGACCAATCTGGTTGATCTGTGGCGCTAAACTCAACTATATTCTGACAGTTTTTAAAAGCATTTTGCATAGACTGCCATTTTTGTGCACCCCACTGTACCACATCAACCAAGGCATCCCTGCTGTCTTGAAGGCCATCTTGAGCATCTTGATACATCTTTAATGCCGGAAAGTTACCCTTGATAGCGACCAAATAAATATCTTCATTAAGATATTCGTGCGTTGGATTTTGGAGAGTAAGGGTTTCTTCATCAGAACCATCGCCCCAATCTATGGTGTAGTCGTATTCAAACTCAGAATTAGTTCCAATAGTCAAAGCTTGCCCAGCAGTAACCTCAAACTTTAGAATAAATGATTCAGGATCCTCAAAAAGGTTCTCTATCACATTAACCACCTTAATGTTAACCGTAAATTCAACAGGTTCGTTGATGCCGTCGCTTACATGGAGTGTGAGACTATAACCAATAGTGGTCTCAAAGTCTAGACTCTTGCCTTCGGCCAAGGTAATCTCACCATTTTCTGCGACTAGGAAAAGTTCGCTGGCATCTTCTACCAAGCTGTAGGTAAGGGGGTTACCCTCAAGATCTTCGGCTTCTACTACACCAATTACGTCGCCTGCGACCGCATCTTCGGCCACCTCAAACTTTTGCGCATTGGCTGTAGGGGGTTGATTGGAATTGCCACTATCCGTATTGTCTGGATTTCCAATAGGATTTTCGTTGTTTAGTGGTGAAGGTGTCGGCTCGTCATCTTTGCTACATGATGTCGTATATATCAACGCAAATGTTGCGAGCATTAAGACTGAAATTTTTGAAATTCTTTTCATTGTAAAACTGTTTAAAAATTTATTAGGCGGCCAAATTACATTGTATAAGCTCACGCCAAGGCTACGATCTGACGGATGCAGGCTACGATCTGACGAATGCCCTGTTTGATCTGACGGATTTTTTTGAGCATATGGATTTTAGGGGTGGGAAATGGGATTTTAGACAGTCGAGAGTTATGAGTTCGGAGTTAAGATGTCATTTCGAGCTGTAACCCTGAGCGAAGGTCATTGAGCGCCCGCCTGCCGGACGGGCAGGAAGTCGAAATGAGCCGAGGGGGCAGTCGAGAATTCTTTACTGGAAACAAGAGTCAAGACTCAGGAAAGAAAAGACCATAGAAAATAGACTTGGTTTGATGGGCTACCGGAAGTCCGAAGTCGGGAGTCCGGAGTCGGAAGTTGCGAGTTAGTGGCCAGTTGAAATTGAAGGTTTTGTAAAAAGTTTGTCAGTTCGAGTGTTTTTTGGCGGTTTTTGAAAAAAAGAGGCAAAAAATGTATTGAGAACCTTGTTCAGTGGGGTGTTAAGAACCAAGAGCCAAGAATCAGTAGGGAAAAGATGATGGAAAATAGACTTGATGTGTTGGGCAGTTGGAAGTCCGAAGACCGAAATTGGGAGTTGCGTGTTTCGCATTGCGGGTTAGTAGGTAGTTGACACTAATTTCACGAATTAGCACGAATAGGGTTCTTTGTCATTTGAATTAACCCTTAGAAGTTCAACCTCAAACTTTGAACTTGAAACTTAAATTTGAGTTTGAGTTTTTCCACTGGATTTCCCCATCGTCACTTTGTTCCTCATGTCGAAATGATGATAGAAACTGAACCATTATTGGTAGGCAGTTTGCAGTGGGCAGTGAACACCAAACGTCCAAAACCCCAAACCCTAAACTCTAAACTCTAAACCTTAAAACTACGTAACCATACAAAATCCAATCATCCGTCAATCCAACATCCATTATCACAAATCCCAAAAAATTCACTTCTTTTGTGCATATGGATTTCAACGACCTGTTCCATTTTCTGGAAGAATTGCAACAAAACAATAACAAGGAATGGATGGATGCCAACCGTAAATGGTAAAATCCCTCCGCAACGATTTCATCACTTGGTTGGATGATTTGGATATGACCATGGGCCAGCTCCATGATGATTATTACCCAACTCCTGGAAAAAAAGGCATCAACAGAATCAACAATAATTTGATGTTCCACCCAAACAAACCCATTTATAAAGATCATTTTGGTGCTGGTTTAGACAAAGCACCCAATTCCGCCGATTTTTATATCGAAATTGGTCTAAAACAATGCTTGCTGGCCGGAGGTCGTTGGCGCCCCGATTCCAAAACACTTCGAAGTATCCGTGATGCCATCGATTACAATGGCGAGGAATTGCAAAAGATTTTGGACAAACCATCGTTCAAAAAAATGTTCGGTGGACTGTACGAAGATGAAAAATTAGTATCGTCGCCCAAGGGATTTTCCAACGATCACCCCCATATTGAATTGTTGCGCAACAAAACCTTCGCCGTGGAGTACAAACTAACCAAGGCTCAGGTGCTGAGCCCTGATTTTAAGGAAAGAATCATAGCTGTTTACAAAGAAATGCTTCCGTTCCGTCAATATTTGAACCAAGCGGTTACCGTTTAATCCAGCTCGTCGGAAGCTTCTATCAAACGAGCCGATAAGTCTGGCCGTTCCATATCCTCATCATAAGGAAACATGGGCCTAATGATTCTTTTGTGACCCAACCGTTGAAGGTCTTGGTCCACGCCACCCGGGGTTAGGGCCATAACCCAATCTCCCCTCATATCATAAAGTTCGGGCACCAAATACCCGATTTTGACCACGACGATGTCGGTTTCACTTGGATTCAGTCCCAAGTTGGTAAAGTCAGACTTTCTATGATAGGGTTTCCTTTTTTTGGTGACGATAATATGGGCATTGTCCACTTTTACCACCACCTCGGTTTCAGCATGCACATCTCCCTGGCGAATAGCCGTTACTTCACCAGTTAATAACAGCGGTGGGGCATATCGGTCATCGATTTCAGCACCGACCGGTGCACTTGCTTTTCCACCGACACCCACTTTAAGGGCCTCTTCCACAAGCTTTGGCCCAGGAATGGAGGCGTAGATCAATGACTTACCTTCGGAGGTGTGGAATTCCTCCCGTTTTAAGAGTTCCGTCAAGGTCCAAGTGACATCACCAGCACCGCCTGCGGTGGGGTTGTCACCCATATCGCTTAGGATAAACGGTTTTTTGCTGCTAGCCAAGGCCTGCTCCAACGCCTCTTCGTAGGGCTTTGTAGGAGCAACGAATTCGAACTCCTCGCGGACATCCCAAAAACTATTGGCCAGTTTTTCCGCTCCTTGGGTTACTTGCTCCTTGTCGTCTCCAGTTACCATCACTACAGCATGGTTTCGCGGTTCATCCGCCCATGCGTAGCCAATCCAAATGGCAGCATCTATAACTCCTTCTTTTTGTTCCACTTCCGGCACTTGGGCATACAGGCTTTTTCCGGGTTCCACTCGGGTACTTGTTTTTTCGCCAGGCAATAAAATAGGAACTGGTACCCACGCCTTGTATTTGGGTTTGCCTTTTCCATTTTCCAGTCGGGACACCAAATTTTCCACAGCACGTTTCTTGGATTCGATGGCGTCCTCGTGTGGGGCCATCCGATAACATGTAATTAAATCGGTATGCTGTGCCAAGCGTTTGGACACATTTCCATGCAAATCCATGGAGGTGGAAATCAATACATCCGTCCCGACCACTTCACGAATTCGTTGGATGAGGTCGCCCTCCGGGTCGTCCAGTCCAACAACGCTCATGGCACCGTGAATATCAAAGAAAAGCCCATCGTATGGCATGTTTTTTTCCAATAGGGTCAGGGTTTGACCTACCAAGGATTCATAAGCTTCTCGGGTCACCGTACCTCCGGGCAGTGATTTTCCCACTAAAGTGGGAACCCATTCGGCCTGTTGCCTCAAGGTGGAATCGGCATCCATAAAAGGGTAGCGACCAAAAATGGAGTCCCCTATTTTGGCATGGAAGGCTTCCTCGTGGGTGAGCGCGGGTGAAAAGGTGCTGGACTCAATGCCCAGTCCGGCTATGGCTATTCGGGGCAATTGTGGTTCCGTTTTCTTCTCACAGCCCATCAGTAAGCCAAAAAACAACAATAAAAGTAAAGGGTTACGCATTTTATGAGGTTTGGTTGGTTTTTGATTCATTCAAGCATAAATATCGGTATAACCTTTATATTTAGAAAAACTTATTCATTTTGGCTAGCGACAGAATTAGAAACATAGAGCGGGAACTGCTTTCGGACAACTGGTACTCCCTTGAAAAAATCACTTTTGAATATTTGCGCGACGATGGCGTGTGGGAAAAGCAAATCCGAGAGGCATACGATCGTGGCAACGGAGCGGTCATTTTACTGTACAACGTGGAAAAAGGAACGGTGGTGCTCACCAAGCAGTTTCGGATGCCTACCTATGTGAACGGCAATGCCGATGGAATGATGATTGAAGCGTGCGCTGGTATATTGGAAAAGGGCAATGCCGAAGAAACCATTAAAATGGAAGTAGAGGAGGAGACAGGCTATAAGATCGAGAAAGTCAAAAAGGTCTTTGAGTCCTACATGTCGCCCGGATCGGTTACAGAAATCCTATATTTTTTTATTGGTGCCTATAAAGATGAAATGAAAATCAGCGAAGGTGGCGGAGCAGATGATGAAACGGAAAATATTGAAGTCTTGGAGCTCGATTTCAAAAAAGCACTTGCTATGATGAAATCTGGGGAAATAAAGGATGCGAAAACCATTATGTTGTTGCAATACGCCCAAATTGAGGGCATTTTCAATCAGTAATTAAAGTAGAGATGCTTTAGGGTGGTATACATTTGTTCCCTGATGACTTGTGAAGGCACCCTAAAATGATTGTTCATAAAGCTGAAGATGAGCAATTTACCGGATTTTGTTTTGATGTACCCGCTCAAATTATAATTGTTTCCCACGGAACCGGATTTTGCAAAAAGAAATGGTTCCGTGGTAGGGTCTTCCCATTTTTCCACCGTATGATCGGGTCCCCACATGGGGAAAATAGCGAATAGGCGCTCCTCTGGAAGTTGATCGTGCAATTTTTGAAGGATGTGGACAAACGACCGTGGGGTAAACAGGTTGTAACGCGAAAGCCCTGAACCATCCACCCAACGTGGCTGCTGCGCCAAATCTTTCAAATCGTTATCCAACATGTAGTCAATCGCTTTTTGGGTGCTCAGTGTGTCGGAAACCATAGCGGAAGCAGCCAACAGCAATTGTTCGGCCAAAAAATTATCACTTGCAAACAACATTCGCTTGTAAATGGAGTCGGTCTCCACTCCATAAATAACCTGTTTCTTCCCTTCGGGAAAATGATCGGACAGGGTGATTTTCCTTCCCAAAGCTGATTCCAGTAGTTCCTTGGTTAAGGTATCACTGGTCATGAAGGGGATTTCCAATGTATCCTGTTCGATTGGGGATATGTAAAATCGATTATGAAACTCTTCGCGATGTATCGTCGTGTCCTTCAGGATGATATGACTTTTGAAATTTGCTGGGGAAACCTCCAACCCCTCGTTGTTGAAAACCGTGACCACGTTCCCATAAAGCGGCAAAGTCGACTTTTCCGGGGAAAAATAGGTGTCGTAATCCTCCCAGGCCCAACCTGGACCATATCGATCCTCTTGATGGTTTTTCGTAAACAGGGCCAGATTTCCTTGTTTTTGGAGCCAACGGATGGCTGTGCTGTCCTTAAAAAAGGGGTGCAGCCAAGTGGGGTCGCCCGACCCCTCGAAAAAAACGGTGTCGTTCGCTACAACATATCGAAAGGAAGGGATGTTTTTGGGCAATAATTGCAGCCCTGTATAAAAGGTCACAATCTTGGTATTGCTGGCAGGAGTGAAGTAGATATCACCGTTCACCGCATAAATTTCCTCACCGGTGTTGGCATCGACGACCACAAGTCCGTGCAGGGAATGCTGAAAGGAGGCGTGGTCCATTCGTTGGTTCAAAGTTCTTTTTAGGGAAGAACAGCCCGTAATCAAGAAAACTAAGGTCAACGCTTTGAAAATCAAAAAAATGAGTGGTTTTTGGTTGGGTTTACGCATGGGAGGCCTTCATCGATTTTAACAACAAGATATTTATTTTTTAACTGGAAGTTAAGTTTTTTAAACCGCTTTTTTGCTAATTTAGAACACAACCTATTGACCCAATTTAATCAAATTATTATGCCTAGAGCTATGTTGGAATACACCAAAACTGTCCTGCAAAAGGTGAGTTTTGATGCTAAACTTTTTGCTAGGGAACTTCAAAAGGCAATTACGAGACTATTGCCCAATGAAGTGGAAGAGCTAAAAATCTGGTTGCAATTTTATATTGTGGACAAACCAGAATTGCGATCAACGTTATTACTATTAAAAACTTAAACACGAACCGAAGGGCCGCTGAAAAGCGGCTCTTTTAATTTTTGGCCAAAGGGCTGATAATCTTCACATCCTGAAAGGCAATGGCGCCCCGAACAATGCTCGAAATGACTTCCCGGAGTGCATCCGTAATCTGTATTTTAAGCTCGCTCTTGTGGTAGATCATACTTATTTCCCTAGCGGGTACCGGATTTTTGAAGGTTTTTAGATTCACCCTTTTTTCCTTGTCCAAATGCAGTGTGTTCAGATAGGGAAGCAGGGTCATGCCCATGCCCTCATCGGCCAAACTTACCAAAGTTTCAAAACTGCCGCTTTCTATCTTAAAATGTTCGCCACGTAGGTTCTGGGATGCTTTACAAAGGTTAATCACCCCTTCCCGAAAACAATGGCCATCTTGGAGTAAAAGCACATCGCTTACGTCCAAGTGCTCGGTGGTCAACAATTCTTCGGAAGCCAAACGGTGGTTTTTGGGCACATAGCCCACAAAAGGCTCATAATAAAGGGGACGTTCCTTAATAAATTCAATTTCCAGCGGGGTAGCTGCAATCCCGGCATCCAAATGGCCGTCCAAGATGTTTTTGATCATGGTTTGGGTGGACTGCTCCTTGATAATAAGGTTGACCTTGGGATATTTTTTGATGAAAGCGTTCAAAAACATGGGGAGCAGGGTGGGCATTACCGTTGGAATGATGCCCAAGGTGTAGTCCCCACCAATGTAGCCTTTGTCTTGATCTACGATGTCTTTGATGCGTTCTGCTTCTGCAACAATATTTTTGGCCTGCGCCACGATTTTTTTTCCGACTTCCGTAATGGTGATGGGCTTTTTGCTTCGGTCAAAAATGAGAACATCGAGTTCGTCCTCCAACTTTTGAACCTGCATGCTCAAGGTAGGCTGCGTCACAAAACTTTTCTCTGCGGCCAAGGTGAAATTCTTGTGCTCCGCTACGGCCAAGACATATTGTAGCTGGGTAATGGTCATCCAATAATAAGTTTAGGACATAAAAGTATGAAAAACCATCAGTCTAATCTATAGGAAATCTGGAATCGTGAATTACAGTGGTCCTAAAACAAAAGCCTGCACTATGGCAGGCCTTCGATTAATGTTTGGTTACTTTTATTAGAACCGGATATTGAGCTCCAAATTCTCATTGGCGACCTGAAATTGGGCGCTGTTGAAGTTCGGCGGACCCATCGTCATGTCGTTCCCGGACATTCCGTAGCTTTCTTTGGGCATTCCGTTTGGCTCATAATCCATGCGCTTGTTTCCGTTGGCATCGTGCAGGGCCATTATGGCATATGTACCAGGTGCAACATTGGTAAAGGTCATGGTCACTTTTCCATCTTCAATGTTGCTTTGGAGGTTTTGTATTCCTGGACCTTTCATAAAAGTTTCGGCGGTGTGCAGTCCCAAAAGCACTTGACCTTCATTGCTCTGTACATTGTCGATGGTTACGGTAATATCCACACCATTGTTGTCTTGCGCAATGGCGATCATACTTACCAAGAAAAAACTTAAAGCTAGTGTTACAGTTTTCATACGATTTGTTTTTGATGATTTGTATGCCCCAAAATTGCTACATGTACTTGCCACATCAAATTCAAGTTGACTGAAATGTGGAATTTTTGGAGTGAACTGCAACGGAAAAATGGCATATCAATTCAGTTGTAAAAAACGACAACTGGGTATTTGGTTTTGGTTTGGCTGAAAACACCGAGGCATTTTTGTCCCATCAAACAAAACGAACAGTCATGAAAAATACCATTTATATCATCCTTATCCTATTTAGTTCTGGAACGTTGCTCGCGCAGCATACCATTTCAGGAAGGGTAACGGATAGCAAGAACAATCCAATCGAGGGGGCCAACATTTATTTGGAGGGCACCTATGATGGTGCCTCCTCCGACGCCCAAGGGAAATTCACCTTTGAAACCGCCGAAGAAGGAATGCAAACCTTGGTGGTTTCCATGTTATCCTATGAAACGCATTACGAGGCTGGAGATATCTCCTTTTTCACCGATATGGAAGTGAAGTTGTTGGAATCCTTTAATTCGTTGGATGGAGTCACCTTGACCGCTGGCACCTTTGAAGCTGGGGACAACTCCAAGGCGTCAGTATTGAAACCTTTGGACATTGTGACCACGGCCGGTGCCGCTGGGGATTTTGTGGCCGCATTGCAAACTTTGCCCGGAACCACAACGGTGAACGAGGACGGCCGCTTGTTTGTTCGAGGTGGTACCGCCGATGAAACCCAAGTCTTTATCGATGGGCTCCGTGTTTTTCAACCCTTTAATGCCACTGCCAATAACACCCCGACCCGGGGTAGGTTTTCACCTTTTTTGTTCAAGGGTATCTCTTTTAGTACAGGGGGCTATTCCGCTGAGTACGGTCAGGCCCTCTCCAGTGTACTATTATTGAACACCACGGATGTTCCGGTTCAGGAGCAGACGGATATTTCCATTATGAGCGTAGGAGGTGGTATCGGACATACCAAAATATGGAATGAAGAACAATCGCTGAGCCTTAACATTAATTATATAAACCTTTCTCCTTATGAAGAATTGATTCCCTCCACCCAAGGTGTGCACTGGATAAGTCCGTATGAATCCATTTCCGGTGAGACTGTCTTTCGGAGCAAGGGCGAAAAAAGTATGTTCAAGCTTTACACTGGGTTTAACCATGCCAACTTGGATATAGAGCAAGAGGACATCAATTTTGATGACTTTGTGCGGTTCAGGCTAAAGAACAACAATTTGTATTTCAATGGGTCGTACAAGTACTATTTTGAGAATGATTGGAGCCTTATCTCCGGAGCTTCCATTGCTTGGGACACCAACGATATCGGCATTATGGAAGACCAGGTCGATACCAAGGAAACCTCCTCTCATCTGAAGTTGAAAGCTAGAAAAAACTTTAGCAATCGGTTCGATTTGAGTTTTGGGGCGGAGTATTTCCATACCGATTACGACGAAACCTTTGAGGATGCATCCAACAATCGGTTCGAGAATGGTTTTGTGGACGGTCTTTGGGCTGCTTTTGCGGAATCCGACATCTTTTTGTCCCATCAATTTGCGATGAAGTTGGGTGTTCGGGCCGAGCAGACGAGCCTATTGGATGAGTTTCAGTTATCCCCGAGGGCATCATTGGCCTACAAACCATGGGAAAATGGGCAGTTTTCCTTGGCTTACGGTGATTTCTATCAGCGACCGCTCACCGAGGTGGTGAAGTTTGATGCGGAAGTGGGCATGGAGAGGGCGACCCATTATATCTTGAACTATCAATATATCAACAATGGTAAAACTTTTAGGGCCGAAGCTTATTATAAGGATTATGATGGGTTGGTTCAATTCAACACTGAAATGCCACAGTTCAATTCCGTCTATACCAATGCAGGGGGTGGCTATGCGCAAGGAATCGATGTGTTTTGGAGAGATAGCAAGAGCATCAAAAACTTGGATTATTGGGCATCGTATTCCTATTTGGATACGGAAAGACAGTATAGGAACTTTCCGGAACAGGCCACTCCCAATTTTGCTCCCAAACACAACTTCTCGTTGGTCACCAAATATTGGGTAAACGATTTGAGGTCACAAATTGGTTTTTCATACGCCTATGCTACCGGTAGGCCTTATGAAAACCCCAATACCGCTGATTTTATGGGGGAACGTACAAGGCCGTTAAACAATTTGAGCTTCAACTGGGCCTATTTGATCGACCAACAAAAAATACTCTACTTTTCGGTGAACAATGTATTGGGCACCAATAATATCAGTAACTATCAGTACGCGAATACACCTAATTCTGATGGGTTTTTTGATAGGAGGGCCATTACTCCGCCAGCGGATAGTTTTTTCTTCGTTGGTTTTTTCTGGACCATCAGTACCGATGGAAAAAGCAATCAACTGGATAATTTATAGGTCACTGCTGCATTTTCAAGTAATAGTCCACCGAATGTTTTCCCGAACCGTACACCGCAAAAAAGAGCGTGGTCAGCAGTACAATAATGGCCAGCATAAGGTTATTGGTGTCCATCTGGCCCAAAAAATTGGTAAGGATGGCCCCTAATAGGATGGGCAATTGTGCAATGGCCGCCCAACGCGTAAGCAATCCCACAACAATCAGCAATCCCCCCACAAAGTGGGCCGGAATTAAATAATGTAGAAAAATCATACCGCCCGGCCACTCCTGAAAAGGACTTGCGAGCCGTTCCATCTCTTGGTAATTGTTCATGAATTCGATGCCTTTTACGAAAAAGACAACGCCCAGCAAGACCCGAACAAGGTCGAGTAGGAGATAGGTATGGGCATTTGCCCATTTATTGAGCTTTTTAATGAGACCCATGGCGAAAAGTTTAAAGTGTCTTTATAAGGTACTCATTTTTAGTGATATATGACAGGAAAAACGATTAAACCTTTCGTTGGGCGGGGATTTGTACAACTTCCCCTGCTAAATGGGTAGGGTTCAGTTGATGTTAAGCTCCATTTGAATATCACTCCTGCTGTAAGGCGATGCAATTTGGGTCATTTCGCGAAAGCCCAGCTTTTTGTAAAGGGATAGGGCAGGGCCCAGTTTTCGGTTGCTTTCCAAAAACAGTTTTTTAGCTCCCAATTCCTTTGCTTTGGCGATGATATGTTCCCCTAACAGCTTTCCAATGCCCTTTCCCTGTGCTTTTGGGGATACTCCCATTTTGGAGAGCTCAAAATCGTAACCTTCATGGGGACAGGGAATCAGGGCACAGACGCCAACGGCCATACCCTTCCATAGTGCTACGGCGATATAACCTCCCTTGTCCAAAATATATTCTTTGGGATGGTTCAGTGCTTGCTTGTCCATCTCTTCCAACTCAAAATATTTTACAATCCATTCCTCGTTGAGTCGTCTAAATGCGTCTTGATAGGCATCCGAATAGGGGATTATGCTGACAATTGTGTTCATTTTGGGAGATTTCCAGAGGTTTTGTGCTCAAAAATAGATCTAATTAAAATCGCATTGATCCATTGAAACCCTATTTCTATGGACCCAAACACCTTATCCGTCAATTGGGTATGCCGTTCAACGAAAAAATTACCGGTTGGTCGAGAAAATATTTAGTTTTACATTATAATTTAGTGGTAAATTTCTTACAAGGTCCCAAATCTTGCAAATGAAGAACTTAAAAATAGATGCGCCTGTTCCCATCAGGCACCTTAACCTACAAATTCCAATCGGCTATGGAGATAAAACTACCCCAGTTTCCCCAAACTGCATTCCCGTCCCAAGTTGAGCGCTACCTTTATGCGTTCTTGATTGTTCTTTTTCTTGGCCTTCCCATTCAGGCACAGGAAGAAAACAACCCTTATGTAAGTTACGATGTCCCGTTTCAAAATCTATTGAAGTTTAATAGGTTTTTGATCAATCCTACGTTTTCATCGATTCGGGAGGATAAATCGTACATCAATTTTTTTCATCGAAGCCAGGGTGCTGATTTCGATAACAACCGCCAGAATTACTTTTTGAGTTATAGCGGTAGATTGAGCGATAGGGTTGGCCTAGGCTTTAGCCTTTACAACCAAAGAGAGGGTGTCATTTCCAATCTAGGTTTGATGGCCAACTATTCCCACGGTATCCGATTGGGAGAAGAGAGCAGCCTAACGTTTGGGGTGAACATCCCTTATTATGTCAGTAGCTTTGACCCCAGCAGGGCCGTTGCCTTGGAGGACGACCCCGTACTCAATGAGGCAAGCAAAAGTTCCATTCTGTCCTTTCAGCCCGGACTAAATTTGAGCATAGGAAGTTTTGATTTTGGCGTCTTTGCCCAAAATCTGGTGGATTTCAATTTAAGGTCAGGTGAATCTTTGACCAACTTCAACCAGAAAACCTTTTCGGGTCATATTCAATACGTAAAGGAACTGGAAAATGGCAACGGGATTTTTGAAGATGCCCGTTTAATGCCTTTGGCACGTGTTCGGTTTGAGGGCGGTGAGGACGCGATTTTTGGAGGGGGTGTCATTTTTGACCTTCCCAAATTGGGTTGGATTCAGGGCGGATACGATCAATTTTATGGCGCTTCTGCCGGAACAGGCTTCAATTTGAACCAAAGGTTGTCCTTTGGCTATAATTTTGAGAAGAGCCTAAACAACAGTATTGCCAATCTGGGCGTCACCCATGAAATTTCGATTGCCTATTCCTTTGTGCCCAATTTGTCCAAGAACACCTTTATGGTTTCCAACGAAGATGAGGAGAAAAAGTTGGAAAATACTACCGTGGCCGATGCTGGTGAAGAAACGAAGAAAACCGAAACGAACAGTAAGCTGGATGCAAAGACTACCTTGAGACCTACAAATCAAGAAGATAGAGCCTACTGGGAGGAGCGTATAGCCCAATTGCAGCAAGAGCAAGAGGATAGCTATGCCGTAATCGACGACTTACTCTACAAAATGGATTCTATGAAGCAGAGTAGGGAACAGGATATGGAAAAACGCTTTGAAATGGTGATGCGATTGGTAAAACGCCACAACGGCGATGACATTCCCGATATCAAAGCCAAGGCACAAAAGTTATATACGGTGGATAGCCAGCAATTGGACTCGGTGTACAATTCCATTGAAAACTCCATGAACACTGCTTTGGCCCAGAACACCAAAAAGGCTGGTACTGCCACTACACCGAAAGAAGAAGGGACTTTCCATGGAGGTGCCTTTAAACCAATTGAAAAATACATCAGTTTGGAAGGTGTGGGACAAGGACACTACATTGTGGCCAATGTCTTCAAGAACGAGACCTACCTTAAAAACTTTATGGAAGAATTAAAGCGCCAAGGGTTGGAGGCGCAATATTTCAAGAACCCCGAAAACGGGCTCAACTACGTGTATTTGGCCAAATTTGAAGAGAATGAACTGGCTTATCAGGCCTATCAATCAAAAATGAAAGGAAAATACCAAGATGAAATATGGATCATGCACGTCGAAAATTCAAGATATGCCAATTGGGCAGACGCCATTTTCCAAGATATTGAATGAACCTTTACTCTTTGTTGTTTTGCATCAAAGACGCAACGCCCTGGCTCCCCGAGTCGGGGCGTTCCTTTAGCTCCGATATGATGGTTGCATGGTCCGCTGCGCGGGTCTGTGAAAGTTTATAAGTGGCCTGAATGTCGGATATGCGTATCTCAAAACCGACCACACCTTTTACTTGGCGAAGTGTTTGTGGAGACATATCATCCAAGGAGATGGGATTTTTGGAGTTTTTCTCGTATTTGTCCACCAATCGATACATTGAGGCCATGGTTTCTTCCTGGGTCAATACCCTTAGCGTGCCATACACATGTACGGCAACGTAGTTCCAGGTGGGCACCTCTTCTTCCTTGTACCACGAGGAGGACACAAAGGCATGTGGACCGTTGAAAATACAAAGGACTTCACTTTCGTCCTTAAAATACTTCCATTGCGGGTTGGCTTTGGCTATATGCCCGACCAAAACATCGTTTCCATGCTCATCCTGCTCCAGTTCCAAGGGAATATGGGTGCCCCAAGGTTTGTTTTCCATGACATTGATGAGAATGCCAAAACTATTTTGTTTGATAAATTCCTTGACTTCTTCGCTATTGTGATTTTGGTAATGTGGTGGAATGTACATAGGGATGGATTCAATAATTGATGATAAGGCTAAATTATACATTAAACATGGTATGGATTACGGTTCATCCTTGAATCTTTACAGTTCGGTAAAACTTCTTTTGGTGGGCACCTGGGTGAATTCATCTTTGTAGCATCAATAATCAATCCTGGAACTCCTCTAGCATCAAAAAAGAACAGTCATGAAAAAACTATTTTTGGCCGCAGTATTTTTGGCCGTATCCTTCGCAAATGCCCAAGACCGATATTCCAAAGGAATGGAAAAGGCCTTTGCCTTATGGGAAGACCAAAAAATGATGGAAGCCTCGCATCTTTTTGAGCGCATCGCAACCGCGGAGCCCGATAAATGGTTGCCCTATTATTATGTGTCGCAAATCAACACCTTGATTTCTTTTGGGGAAACGGACGAAGCCAAACTGAGCAACCAGTTGGAAAAGGCCAAGGAATTTTTGGATGTGGCCAAGGCCATATCGCCGAACAATCCGGAACTGTTGATTCAGGAAGCACTAATTAATACTGCTTGGATCTCTTTTGATGGTGCAACCTATGGGATGACCCTTTCCCCAAAAAATGCCCAGTTGTACCAAAAAGCCTTGGAGATCGCCCCAAAAAACCCAAGGGTCATTCTTTCAAAAGCGGAATGGGACATGGGTTCGGCCCTTTATTTTGGCAAGGATACCACTCCCTATTGCAAGGATGTGGAAAGGGCCTTGGAACTTTTTGCTACCTTTAATTCCGAAACACCGTTTTACCCTTCATGGGGAGAGGAAAGGGCCAAAGAAGTCCTAGCTAACTGTGGTAAATAGAAACGTATGAAACTCTTTGTCAGAGAACTTTTAAAAGCATTTTTAGTGGGGATCGCTATTTTTATAGTGTTCCTCATTATTTTCTTTATCAAGGGTTGGGAGCTCACCTACCAAGAGCTATGGGAAGAGTTTTGGGAAAGCATGATCTTTTCCACGATCATTTACATGCTGAATGCGGCTTCTTTTATTCTTTTGATGCGCAAGTACGATAAGGAGCTGTTTACCAAAAAGTATATCGCCTACGGTATTTTGGGTAACATAGTGGCCTCTATTGTGGGTATTGTGCTATCGAGGTTTGTGCTCATCGTACTGATCAATCAACGATCTTTTGCACAGTTCTTGGCAGAGGAACAATCTGAGTTCTATGTGAGTTCCTTTATTATTTCTATGGCCGTGGCACTTATGTTCTATGCAGCCTATTATTACAAATATTACAAGGAACGACAAGTCAAGGAGCAGAAAATTATTGCCGGTTCGGCATCGGCCCGATTTGATGCCCTTAAAAATCAATTAGATCCCCATTTTTTGTTCAACAGCCTGAACGTACTGACCAGTTTAATTGACGAAGACCCGCATCAGGCGCAGAATTTCACTACTTCACTCTCCAAGGTGTACCGTTATGTACTGGAGCAGAAGAACAAAGATTTGGTTACGGTGGATGAAGAGCTCAAGTTTGCCCGTACTTATGTGCGCCTGCTGAAAATGCGATTTGAGGACAGTATCATTTTTGACATTCCCGACCAATGCTCCGTACCCGAGGCCAAAATTGTGCCGCTCTCCTTGCAATTATTGTTGGAAAATGCGGTGAAGCACAATGTGGTGACCTCGTCCAGACCATTACATATCAAGGTGTATGAGGACAAGGGTATGTTGGTGGTCAGTAATAATCTTCAGGAAAAGCAGGTAGTCAAGAAAAGCAGTGGAGTGGGATTGCAGAACATCAAGCAGCGCTACCGTATTTTAACGGACCGTGAAATGGTCATCAACAAAACCACCAAGGATTTTAGCGTATCGCTGCCCATACTCACCCAAAAGTACACGGTGATGGAAACGCAGGAGAACTATATTGAGGAAAAACGGTACGCAAAGGCCAGGGAGCGCGTTCAGGCCATCAAAGACTTTTATGGGAACCTCATGGCCTATTGCATTGTGATTCCTTTTCTGTGGTGGCTCAATTTACGGACCACTGAGTTTCTTTGGGCCTTTTTTCCCACGATTGGATGGGGATTTGGGTTAACCGCCCATGGGATGGCCGCTTTTGGCTACAACCCCCTTTGGGGCAAGCGCTGGGAGGAGCGCAAGATCAAGGAATTAATGGATAAGGACGATTTTTAGAATTCCAAACTAGTCTGGAGGCCCCATGGTTTGAAACAAAATCTCCGGCCCTAACCTTTCACCCTTCACCCTTCACCCTTAACCCTTAACCTTCTTACCTACAACTCATCCCTATAAAATAACAGTTCAGAAACTCGTTTTTCTTTTTGCGCTTGGGTATGCCGAATTTTGGGATGTAATCAAATAAAAACGAACAGTCATGGAAAATTCAACAGAACTTAGATATGCCAAAGCCAAAGAAAGGGTGGAGTGTATCAAATCCTTTTATTACAATCTGACCGCTTACCTAATCGTGATCCCGTTGTTGGGATATCTCAATTACAGGACTACCACTTTCCCTTGGATCATTTTTCCTGCCGTAGGGTGGGGACTTGGACTGTTAGGTCACGGCATGTCCGCTTACGGATTCAATCCCCTTTTTGGCAAGGAATGGGAAGAGCGTAAGATTCAGGAGTTTATGAACGACAAAGAATTTTAAGAATGAGTACTTTTAACTATAACATCACCCCTAATAGCAACATCATGGATACAACGAATAAAGAGAACAAATATATAAGGGCTCGGGAGCGCGTGGACGAGCTTAAAAGTTTCTATGGGAACTTGACTTCCTATGTTCTGGTCATATCCGGTTTGGCACTTATCAATTATTTTACCAACGGATTTGGCTATATGTGGTTTTTATGGGCCGCTTTTGGCTGGGGGATAGGTGTTCTTTTTCACGCCATAAAAACATTCGACCTGAACCCATTTTTTGGAAAACAATGGGAGAAGCGCAAGATCGAGGAGATTATGCGCAATGAAGAACAGAACGATAAATGGAAATAATCATGGAAAACTTTAACACCGAAAAATACAATAGGGCCAAAAAAAGGGTCGACGAACTCAAGGGGTTTTATATCCACTTGGCCATTTATATCGTGATAAATACATTTATCTTGATCAACATCTTTCTTAGAACGGATGATTTTTGGAGATGGGAACATTTTATCACCTTGTTTGCGTGGGGCATTGGATTGTTCTTCCATGCTTCCAAAACCTTTGAATTCAATCCCCTTTTGGGAAAAAACTGGGAAGAACGACAGATCAAAAAGTATATGGAAGAGGACAAGGAAGAAATGAAGAAATTCAAGCAAGGCCATGACAGATAGAAATTTTGCTCGGGAAGCTGCGGAGAAACGTGTCAAGGAACTGAAGGGTTACTATCGCCATATCGCCATTTTTGTGGTCGTTAATGGTATATTGGTATTGCTTAAATGGGGAGTGCTCAACTCATTTTTACCGGAAGCCTTCCCAAAGGAAGCCTACTTTTATGATTGGATCAATGCAAATATTTTGATTTGGGGAGTGATCTTGCTTGTACACACCATTATTGTACTTCGTCACAAATTCTCATTTTTCAAAAAGTGGGAAGAGCGTCAGATACAAAAATATATCGATGAGGATAGGGACCATGTTGATAAGTACAAATAAGAATTTAACCATGGGAAGCTGACCTTTCCTATTTTAGATGAACCTGATTAGCCATAAAAACAAATACAATAACCACCATGAATGTCCTGATCATTGAAGACGAAAAACCAGCGGCACGACGATTGTCCAGATTGCTTTCGGAGCTCGAAATTGAGGTGTCCACCATGCTGCATTCGGTTGAAGATTCCATTGCTTGGTTCCAAGACAACCCACATCCTGATCTCATCTTTTTGGACATTCAATTATCGGATGGACTTTCCTTTGAAATTTTTGATGAAATAGAGGTGAAAAGTGCTATCATTTTTACCACGGCTTATGACGAATATGCACTGCAAGCATTCAAGCTGAACAGTATCGATTATTTGCTAAAACCGATTGATGAGGAAGAGCTGGAAAGTGCCGTAAAAAAGTATCGGAATTTTAAGCCCGAAAACCAAAAGATCCCCATCGATTTTAACGACATCAAAAACCTTTTGGTAAACCCCTTGGAACGGGAATACAAAAAACGATTTACAGCTCGGGTGGGACAGCATTTAAAAATTATAAATGCCGATGATGTGGAATGTTTTTATAGTGAAAACAAGGGTACCTACGCCGCCACTTCGGACGGAAGAAATTATTTGCTCGACACTACATTGGAACAGTTGGAGGAGGAGTTGGAGCCCCAAACATTTTTCAGGGTGAGCCGTAAGTTTTATGTGAACATCAATCACATAGGCGACATCATTTCATACACCAATTCAAGGCTTCAAATTAAGATGAAACGGTTTGATGAACACGAAATCATCGTTAGTAGGGAACGGGTAAAGGATTTTAAGTTATGGTTGGAATAATTTGCGTTAAGATTTTGGATTACAAATATTTAATGAAAATTAAAAAGTCACTATAAATTTTTCTTATAGTAGCTTTTTTGGTTAAAAAGGGCTAGTTGTCCTCCACTCGGTTGTCATCAAATGCGGAAGGGAGCAGTTTCGGAATCAATTTAATAAAAATGGGCAAAAGAATGGCTCCTCCGGGCAACATAAAAATGGCCAATGAGGGTATGCTCTTAAAAATATCCAACAACTGGTTCTGTACTTTTTTCTTTTCTTCGGCATTCAAATCCTTTACGGTGGATTTGGATAAAAGGGACACAAGTTCACGACTTTGGGCCAATTCTTTTTTGAGTCTTTTGCTGTTTCTCAAAATCAGTTTGCTCACATTTTTGGACATGCCATCATAGAATTGAACGGCCAAATTTTTGTTGCTCAAATAAGCAACTTTTTCCTTGTTCTGTTCAAAGAAATTTTCCACAAATCGAAGCTCGAAATCGACCTCTTTTTTCGATTTGCCAAGGTCCCTTCCCAAACCAAAAATGTAATCCGTTTCGGTGTAGTCCAAAGCCTTATCTTCCCATATGGTCAAACAGGCCATATCCAAAAAATAATCCTTCTCGTTTTTGCTGAAATTTTGGTTCAATAGATCAGCATATTCCCCCTCAAATTTTGCTTTGTCCAAGTCCACATAAGTTAATGACGAACCCAATACCTGGATCAATCGCGCATCCGATTCGTGGGTCTGTTTGGAATTGAGTGCGTGGTACACAATATTGATGGTGACGTACTCCAAAAGTTGGGCATGTTCCATCATATTCTTTTCGCCTTTTAAGTAGACAATAAAGATTAAGATATCGACATAGAGCAACGAATTGGTCAAACTATTTCCCAGGGCCCTGCTAAAAGTATTGTCGCTCAAATAGATCCGAGAGTCAATCAGTTTTTCCAATTGTGATTCGGTCTTGGAACCGGTCAAAATTTTGTTCAAAAAGGAAATCCGACTAACGTTCAGGGATTGGTAATATTCAAAAACCTTGTTTACAAAGGCTTCAAAATCCGTTTTTCCTACCTCGAAAGTGTAGGTGAAATACAAAGCGGTCAACAAGTTGATCTTGGCAATCTCATCCTCACTTAGGGTATGCTCCACGGGAATAAAGGACGGAATGCTTAAGTGTACACCATAGATAAAACCATTTGCCTTGAGTTCCCGATACAGGCTTTCAAAGTCGTCAAAGTAGGAAGACTCTTGATCTACGAGGTGACCAAACTTGTTGATCCATCCTGAGGCAGAAGGGTTCATGTAACTGAATTAAGAGGTCAAAGTAAAACAATTTCCACGACTTTGGTTTATGGTAAAGGAATGTCATTGCTAAAATTCAGTTAAGACAATTTTAACATTTCAAAACCAAACCACCCTTTACAAGGTTCCGTAGGTAGGGGTGAACGAAACTTAAAAAACAAGTAACATGAAAAAAACAACGAAATACCTATTAGGATTTGGTGTATTGGTCATCGCAGCAACCATTTTGGTGTCTGCAGACCATATTGACGCACCTTCATCGGCAGGAACCAGTGCGGATATTGCCGATTTTTATGCTTTTGAACCCAGCGAAGGTTCAGACAACACCGTGTTTGTGGTGGATTTGCAATCCAATGTATTGCCCGACTTGGCTTACGGCACATTCGATGAGGATGTACTGACTGAAATCAATATTGATTTGGATGGGGACCTTGTGGAAGATCAGGTCATTCAGGCCATTGCACGTGATGGCAGAATGTATTTTTTCGGTCCCACGCCACCCTCTCAAACCGGATTGAACAGTGAAGTGTACACCGATGCCGCATTGGGAGACGTTGAAATTTCTTCGAACACTGCAATTGTAGAGACTACCTCAGATGGGGTTTCCCTTTTTGCAGGACCGAGACAAGACCCTTTCTTTTTCGACTTTTTCCAATTCAACGCAGTTATTTCTCCAGAATTGGATTCGGCCCCGGGTGGATTTTTACCTCCAGAAGAAGCCGCCGACACCTTCGACGGTGCCAATACCATGTCCATTGTAGTGGAAATCCCCAATAGTATGCTAGGGACACCAACGGCAACCAATGCACTGGGACTTTCTGTGTACAAAACATGGGTGACCACAAATAGAAAACAATAAGAAACTTTAAAACTGTATTATGAAACTAAGACAATCTTTATATGTAACGGCACTTTTGCTGAGCTTTGGCCTAGTTATCAGCTGTAATAACGATGACAATGGAACCTACATGGACGACGACATGATGATGGATGATGATATGATGATGGACGATGATGATATGATGGGCGTTGATTTTACCGGAACATTTGCGCAGGTAGACCACATTGGCCGTCCAGGAATCAATACCACCTTAAGTTTTGATATGGAAGGCGAACCAAGCGTAAAGGATGCCCACAACACTACGGTCCCTTCTGAGATGACTGCAGCCTTCCAGGCTGGGTTTCAGGCGAGATTGGAGCAATACCACGATGTGTATGCCCTAAAATTAGGATTGGACCCCGCCGATGTGAACTACGAAAACAATATTTTGGGATTGGACGCGGCAACGTTGACCACCGTTTTATCGGCAGATGTTTTGGAGGTTGCTCCAGATTTGCCCACGACTTATTTTAATCCCGGAACAGACCTTGACAATGATGGCAACGTGTTGGTGCCGGATGGAGACGAGGTAGCCCTTACCGGTAGACACCCCAACGACGACATTATTGACGTTTCCTTGATCTTATTCTTTGGAGGAATGCAAGGCGACCGCTTTAGTGGACAGGATTTGGATGATGACGGTATGGCGGATTTGCCAAGACTGACATCGGACGGTGTTGGCTTAACAGCTAGTATATCGACTACATTTCCCTATTTGGGAGCACCTGAATAATTGCTATGAAAAGGAAGGGGAGGGGAAAGTTCTTTCTTCTCCCTTTTTTAATAAAACAACAACAAGATGAAAGCAACAAAATTTTATACCATTTTTATGCTGATGCTACTGTTCTTGGTATCGTGTCAGCAAAAGGAAACTGAATTCAGAACCAACAGTCAGGATTATGATCAATTTTTGGCCGCCCAACCGGTTAAACCCACTTCAAAGTATTTTCAGCTTTGGGACAACAAAATCAAATCGGATAGCTTGCAATTGCTCAGTTTGGGGAATGTGGCAGGTGAATACAACCGATTTTTTAGTGGAACCGGTAATATTCAATATTTAAAGGATGCTGAAAAATCCTTAAAAAAGGCAGTGGAAATTGCCGCCATTGGCAAAGCTGGATACCAAAGGGCCTTGGCCAGAAACTATATCTCACAGCACCGGTTTAGGGAAGCTTTGGATTTAGCCGAGAAGGCCCGGAAGTTTGGCAGTGGGGTAAAGGAGACCCAGAGCTTGCTATTTGATCTTCATATGGAATTGGGAAATTATGGCCTTGCCAACCAATATTTGGATAGCATCCAGAACATGTCCGATTTTGGTTACCTGATCAGAGTGGCCAAATGGAACGATCACAAAGGAGATCTGGATACCGCTATCAACTTTATGGAAAAGGCCATGGCTAAAGCAGAGTCTTCTAAAAACAAAGGATTACAGTTGTGGTCTTATACCAACTTGGCCGACTTCTACGGTCACGCGGGCAGAATTCAGGAGTCCTACAACCTTTATCTTCGCGCGTTGAATATCGATCCCCAAAATGCGTACGCAAAAAAGGGTATAGCGTGGATTGTTTACTCACATGAAAGAAATGGTAAAGAAGCCCTTCGGATTTTAGATTCCATCATGCAAAAGAACCAATCCCCTGAATACTATTTACTGAAAGCTGAGATTGCCGATTTTATGGGGAACGACATGCTGCGGGTACAAGCGTTGGACGATTATTACAAGATAGTGGGAAACAACCCTCAATATGGCGATATGTACAATGCCTACAATGTAGATTTTTTGTTGGAGATGGATGTGGAGCAAAAAGCCTGTAAACTTGCTCAGGAAGAGGTGAACAACAGGCCTACGCCAGAATCGTACGGATGGTTGGCCTACAGTTTGTTGCATCTTGGAGAAAACAAAAAAGCTCTGGAACTTATAGAAAAGCATGTAATGGGTGCCACTTTTGAGCCTGCTATCCTTCATCAAGCTGCTGAAATCTACAAAGCAAATGGTAAGATGGAAAAAGTAAGAGAACTAAAACAGGAATTGATGGAAGCGGCATACGAGCTCGGTCCCATAAAAGAAGCCCAGATAGCCAGTCTTTAGTTTTCCCCTGTTAAGAGCAAGGTTGGAGATCGTTACGATCTCGGCTTGGTTGTTGTTTTTAGGTGCGCCACGGCATTTTGCCGTGGCGTTTTTTATTCTTCAGGAACTGGTTGCTTGGGTTCAGCCACATCTTCATTCAGGATTTCTATGCCTTTTTGAATGACCAAGTTGGTTGGAATAGTGATTTGTTTTCCATCATCCGTCCGCATAAAAAGGTAAAACCCGCTAATATCCTCCACCTTTCCAGTCCAATCAAAATCCTTGTCCATAACGCGGATTCGGTCCCCTAACCGAAGTGGATGGTTAAAGAAAAGGATCACACTTGCCGTTAAATTGGATAGGATGGACCACTGGGCCACAAAACCAACGCCCAAAATGGCCAATACAGAAGAGATAAACACCGAAAAATCTTTCATGTTGACACCCCAAATCAACGAAATACCGATGAAGGCAAGCAGGTAGAAAAGCAAATTGCTCAGGTAAAATATGATTTTCCTGCTGTTCATATCAATAGAACTAGATCTGCCAAACCTTCTAATGGCTCTTTTGCTCAAGGAATTGAGCAAAATCAGTATACTCAAAAGAATAATGGTGAACAAAATCTCCGTTTTGTAGGGCATCGCTTCAATCATGATGGTTCTTAGTAAATTTGGTTTAACTTATAGAGCTAAACTACAAATAAACCCATCATATCATAACTACCATGAACACAGATTTTGAAGAAAATTCATGGGTGATCAATTACTCACCAGACAATTACTATAACCGAAAGTTCTCCCTACAAGAGGATATGCAGCTTTCCAAGGGAGATAAATCCATTACTTGGGTGAACACCTATGGTTTGGAGTATATGGATGAATTTAGGCAGATGGTCAACGAAAATGGGCTGGATGATTTCCTGTTGCGCCTATTGCTGAACCAAAAGATGGGAAACAAGGTCATCGTTCTCGAAGACCAGTTGTTTATTGCTGCCCGAATCCTGAAAACGGAACACGATAGCATGGAGTCCGAACAGATGTATTTTGTGGTTTCCAAAGACTTTATTTGGTGCATCCAAGAAATGTGGGGCGACCATTTTGATTGGATACGTCAGCGGATCTTTGAGAACAAGGGCATCATTCGAAAAAAGAAGGCCGATTACCTTTTGTTCTTTATTTTGGAAACCCTGATTACCAATTACAAGGAAAAATACGAAGATATCGTGGTCATGGAAAATGCCTTGGAAGCCCTTGTAAAGCGGGAGCCCACTCCGGAGTTTATGTTCGAAGTGGAACAGAAAAAAGCATTGATCCAAGAGTTTAAAAAAGCTTCCCATGGTCTGCGGGACATCATCATCCGATTGGAAAGAGTGGAAATTAAAGGATTCCAAACCAAATACTTTAGTGAATTGCGGGAGCAAATCAATGGGTTGATCACCGATATTGATTCCGACATTATGGAACTGGAAAGCCAGATCAACCTATTTTTTAGCGTTCAGGGCCATCGACTGAACGAGGTGATGAAAACCCTGACCATATTTTCCGTGGTGTTTATTCCCTTAACTTTTTTGGCGGGCATTTATGGGATGAACTTTGAGTATATGCCCGAACTGCAATGGAAAAATGGTTATTTTATTCTTTTGGGCCTCATGTTTGTGGTCACCATCATTTCCATCATCATTTTCAAAAGAAAAAAATGGTTTTAATGTATTGATTTCCAATATACTTATCGCATGTTTCCATTAGGTTGTATATTTTCGGATGTTTTCCAATGATAAACATCATATTCTCCGAAAAGTCCGCACGGTAGTTTTGTTCCATCAATATAAAATAACACACGATGAGAAAAAAATTACTTGTAGCGGTAGTAGCCCTCTTGGGACTCTCCAATTTCGCAATGGCTCAGGATGCTCCAGCAGATAATGGTGGCACATGGCAGTTCAGGTTGAGGGGAATTGTAATTTCTCCAGATGAGAGTGCCGATATTGAAGCCATTGGTGGCGATGTTGATATTTCCACTGCCGTGGTTCCCGAGTTGGACATCACTTACTTTTTTAATGAAAACTGGTCCATGGAATTGATTTTGGGTACGGCCAAACACGATGTTAAAGCCGTGGAAACCGCTGCCGGGGAAATTGATTTGGGAAGTGTATGGTTATTGCCACCAACGCTAACGGGTCAATACCACTTTACCGGAGGCAATTTTGTCCCTTACGTTGGAGCAGGGGTCAACCTCACCCTTTTTTATGGAGTTGATGAAGGACCTGTTGTGGACGACATTGAATACGATACGGCTGTTGGCTTTGCATTACAAAGCGGGTTTGATTATATGCTCAACGATAAATGGTTTTTGAATTTTGATGTTAAAAAGCTGTTCTTGAATACCACAGCAACCGTAAACGCAACCACCGCTTTGGGTGCCACCGTAGACGCAGATGTGGACATCAACCCATGGATCTTCGGATTTGGCGTGGGTATTAAACTTTAATATTCGATTGTTTTTTTTAGGTAATCTAAGTTTTGAAGGTGGTTCAGGTGAAACTGGGCTGCCTTCTTTTTTTGTTTACGCACCAACCGCACCTAGGGTGTACAATTGTTCCAGGGTTGGTGTTTCGCTTCCTCCCTCTGGTTCCAAGGTGATACCAAAGGCTTCGGATTCGTTGGCATTTTCCAAGGTGAAGAGCTTATTGTCCTGTGATGCAAAATCATCCAACAACCCTAGACTGGTGGGGGTAAGTGGGTCCAATTTTAAGGACCAAACTTGGTAGGTGAATCCCTCAGGAGGTTCGGGAAGCCCTTGGGCATCGATAATAACTTTCTGTTCTTCCTTGTTCCAATAGGCTTTTGCATAGGAGGAAGGAGAAACGGTTTGCCCGCCAAGGGCGATTACGGAAACGTCTTTATCCCTGATTTCCTGCAGCAGCATTTCCTTTGAAGTGATTTCCGCTTGGGTATCGGATAAGATATCTTCCAAGCTTTGCTTTTCTTGGTTGGTAAGCTCTATTTGGTTCTTCAGCTTGTTGTTTTCCGTGTATAACCAGAACAGACCTATGGCCAATAATACCGATGCTGCCCAGCCCAAATAGCTGCCCCAAGGAGTTCCGCTACTTTTGGAAGCTTCTGGTGTAAACGGAATAACATCGTTTATTTCTGCTTTTATCTTGGCAAAACCGTTCTCGGGCATTTTGGGCGAAGCAGCTTCCGTTAGCTCTAGAACAGCATTTTCGATTGCCTCGATTTCTTTTTGTATTTCAGGATACTGAAGGGCATAGTGCTGCACCTCAAGATTCTCTTCAGGTGACAGGGCTCCAGCTACGTAGAGTTCCAAAATTCCAGATGCTATGTATTCTTTCACATCCATGCTCATGCCATATTTTTTCTAATGCTCGAAATACAGCTTCTTATTCTTGTTTTTATCGTGCCAATTGGCGTATTCAGCTCTTTGGCGGCTTCTTTTTGGGTGTAGCCCTTAAAATAAAGCATATCGATCAGCAAAATACACTTTTCCTTCAATCCTTTTAGGAGAGACTGAAGTCCGATAGTGTCCATTTTACTGTTCAGATCTTCGCTGTTTTCAAAAATACCTACGAGAGAATCAACAGGAAGGTTCTTTTTTTGGTTTTTATGGCTTTTTGAACGCACTTCGTCGATGGCGGCATTCCTTGCGATGTTCAATATCCAGGTAAAAAACCGTCCCTTGGAAGCATCGTACTGGTCCGATTTTTCCCAGACCTTTACAAAAACATCCTGACAGAGCTCTTGGGAGCGCTCCGCATCCTTCACGATCACATTAATTACACCACATATGTTTTCCGCATACATATGGTACAAGGTTTCAAAGGCAGCACTATCCTTTTTTTGAAATTGTTGTATGAGGTTGTCCAAGTTCATTGAAGTGGCTAAATATATAAAAAAAGAGCTGCGATTGGCAGCTCTTTCCATAAATCTTTGTCTTATTGGAAATACTTATTGTTGGGTCAGCCATACCGAAGCATTAATGGCAACTTCGTCCCAGGTTTTGCTTACACCATCGGCACCGGTATGCAATATTTTACAAGCTTCATTGAGTGAGGCCAATGCATTGAGTGCATCCCATTGTTTTAAGTCCATAACCCCAGTAAAATTGACATGGTTGTCTTGCGTGATTTCATATTCCATGGGTAGTTCGGCTGATACCCCGTTCATGCTCAGTGTAACCGAACAGTTGTTGGCATCCTTTAGCGAGAATTTACCCGTTATGTTTTGGGTCTCCACCATTTTGTTGAAAAAGAACTCGATGATTTTGGGATCCCTTATGTTGGTAGGATCATTGGTGAAAAGGCTGCTCACCGGAATGGTGAATTCAAGTCCATCGATGGTTTCCTTTGGGGTTTCTCCTGCGGTATAGTTGACCTCCACTTGTTGGAAGGTACCGCCAACGGGAACCTTGTCGGTTGTCTTGTAGGCCGTAAAACGTACGTCGGTGGAATCTTGCACGAGGCTATAGGTTGCTGTAGACGCCTTGACTTCTGTTTTTTCCTCCTCTTTTTGGGCTTTTTTGCAGCTAAAGGCTGTTATGAGCAGTAGGGCCAAGGCTGCAAGTTGTAGTTTTTTCATTTTGAGTACATTTTTAATAAGCACTAAGTTAGCTCATAATTGAATTTGGGTCAATAAAAAAAGCCATCCAACGGACGGCTTTTTTCTTGTTTATGTATGCTCAGCTTACTGGATAATTCCTGTGCAAGCAATTCTTGCTCCAGCGGCACCAGAGGGCTGTGAAGTGTAGTCGTCCACGCCTTGGTGAACAATTACCGCTTTGCCTAAAATATCCTTGGTATCATCACCGCAACCGATGCACCATTCGTCGGTCATGAATTCAACGGTGCCATTACCATCGGCGTCGGCGGTAAAGTTGCCAATATCGCCTTTGTGATATCCATCTTCCGAGCCCCACTTGCCATGTTGCTCGTAGGTTGGGTTCCAATGTCCTCCAGTTGATGTTCCATCTGCGGATGAACAGTCTGCCTTTTCGTGCAAGTGGATGGCGTGCTCGCCTTCGTCCAACCCAAGAAAGGTGGCCCGCATAATCACTTGTCCTTCATCTTGCGTAAAAACCACTTCACCACTTACGTTGCTGTCACTTTTAGGCTCCATGGAGAAGGTGATGACCTCAGGATCCATTTTCTCCGCTACTTGTTCTACAGTTTCTTCTACTTCTTCGGTAGTCTCCTCCGCTTCTTTTTTTGCTTGTTTACAGCCAAATGCTGTTATTAATAGCAGCGCTAAGGCTGTTGTTTGTAATTTTTTCATTTAAAAATGATGTTTTTAAGATTAGCTAATAAGGTAGGCATTATTTACGCCTGTGTCAAGGATTACCCTCGGTATTTCTAAGGTTGCTTCTTTTTAAAAAGTCCTCTGAGGTCGGGATTGTAGAACACGGCAAACTGTAATCTGTCGAACACCGCATTGGCAAACTGATTTCTCAGGTATCCCAACTGTATGTTGCTATTTTCTGTGATATTCACTCCAAAAGCTGCGTATAGCCTGTTTTGGTCAAATAGATTATCCTGTAGGTTAATAAACAGTTCATCGTAAAAGTTGAGGAAAAACGTATCCGTTAGCGGAAGGGCAACCTGTATCCGATATCGTGCCCTATGCTGGGTATCCGTAACATCCCCAAAGTCAAAAAAGCGCTGTTCCAAACGGTAACGATGTTCAAAGAGGAACTCCCACACTTTGTCCCTTAATATAAATTGCTGAAAAATCCGGTTTTCCCTGCTGTCCACTTCACCCATGATGTCCTCAAAAGAGGTGTCCGTTTGAATAAAGGCATAGCCGATGGTGGCCATGGCATCTGGGTTGATGTGATAATTGAGACCAGTTCGTAACAGCATTTGATTAAAATTATCCGTGGTTTCATAGTACCGAAATTGTGCTTCGGAATGTATACTGAAACGTTCTGCAATTTGATTGGTCCCAAAATACATGAACCAAGCTCCCAGTTCTTCTTCACCGGGAGTTTGGGCATGTAGGTTTGCACTCAATGCTCCGGTCAGGAACACCAAGGTCAAAAGTCTTTTGATCATAAATTCTCTTCTTTAATAGGAGTACTCTTTTCTTCTTTCAGGTACTCATCCAAAAATTCCAAAATTTTGCTGTACGCTTTGATTTGGTTTTCTTTTTTCACAAATCCGTGTCCTTCGTCCTCAAAGAGCACGTATTCCACAGGTACGCCGTTTTGGCGGACGCCAGCTACAATTTCATCCGATTCCGCCTGAAGCACCCTGGGATCCTGTGAACCTTGGAGTACGATTAGCGGTTTGGTGACCTTGCTGGTGTGGAATAGGGGAGAAATCTGCTTTAATCGCACGGAATCTGCACTGTAAGGGTCTCCCAATTCCTTGTAAAGGGCATCCTTGAAAGATTCCCACCATGGTGGAATGCTTTTGAGGGTACGAATCCAGTTGGTAACACCGAATAAGTTTACTCCCACATCAAATTCTTCGGGAGTATAGGTAAGGGCCGCCATCGTCATGTAACCTCCGTAGGAACCTCCAATAATTCCAATTTTCTCACCGTCTATTTCTGGTTGTTGTGCCAACCAGTTCTTGCCTTCCACGCAATCTTTCAAATCCTTGTCACCGTGATTCAGGTCATCCATTTGATAGAACGTTTTACCGTATCCCGAACTACCACGGTTGTTTACCGCCAAAATGGCGTATCCATGGTTGACCAAATATTGGATGAAGGCACTGAAGTTTTGACGGGATTGTCCGCCTGGACCCCCATGCACCCAAACCAAAGCGGGCACAGGCGTTTCAGCGCTGGCTTGGTGCGGTTTGTAGTAGATGGCTGGAATTTCCAGTCCGTCAAAGGATTTATAGCGAACCACCTCGGCTTTGACCAAATCCTGTGCTTGAACCTCGGGATTCAAAACATCGGTCAATCGTTTTTGCTCCTTGGTCTCCAAATTGTACACATACAGATTGGAGGGAGTGTGCGAACCCCCGGCGTAGAATCGCATCATGCTTTCGTCATCCGAAAAACTTACGCTGGTAATCTCCATGTTTTCCACCGCAGGTAAATCAATATTCTTCCCTGTGGCCACTTCCATCACTTCAATGGTATTTTTGGCATCTTCATTAATGTAGGTGACTTGATAGGTTCCCTGATCGGTAAAATAACTTCCGGAAATATCCCAATCCCGTTCCATGGCCTTCTCGTAGGAGGCATCGGCCAAGTTGTACTTCATCAAATAGGAAAACTCGCTTCCATCATCGGTGGTGTAATAAAATGCCATTCCATCAGGTGAAAAATCCTGTGGCGCATTTCCACTTTGGTTTTCATTGATTTGGGTCATCTCCTTGGACTCTAGATTGTACAGGAACAAATCACTATCATTGGTATTGATGGATTTGCTCAAGGCGACATACTTTTCGTCCGGGGAGACTACGCCAACATCATAGCCATCGTTGTTTTCGTACACCAATTCGGAAGTCATACTTTCCAAATCCATTTTGTAGAGGTCCACAAAACGGTTGTCGCGTTTGTTGGAACCGTAGAAAAATGCCGACTTGTCCTCGGACCACTGATAAAATAGGGAACGCGCTCCTTCTTCCGGGGTTAGGTCTTTAAAGCTTCCATCCGTATCGCGAACGAAAATATGGTAGATTTCATCCCCATTGTTATCCATTCGGAACAACATCCGTTCATCTTTTGGAAAGTAGGAGATAGCAAATACCGATGAACTGTCCGATTGGGTAACGGGCATCATTTCGCCACCCGAAGTTGGGATGGTGTACATGTTGTAAATACCTGAACGGTTACTGGAGACCAGTAATTTGGACTTGTCCGGTGAAAAGCTTCCACCAGCGATGGACTCGTTGTCCATCATCTGTGAAATGGTGTAGGTCTTCATCGTCTCGGCGATGGAAGGTTCCTTTTTCTCTTCTTTACATGCCCAAACACCAACAATAAGGGCAAAGGCCAATAATTTTTTCATGAATTCTTTAATTTAGGTTAAAGCGTTCTGTCTCCTTGAAGGGAGAAAGGTCCAATGATTCAATGGAAGTCCGGTACGATTTCCATTCGTCATTAAAGAAGGCATTGGTCTTGTCCAATGCAGCCTTTAGTTCTTCTTCGGCAAACCGAATCATTCTACGTTCGGTGGCCGTTATTCCAGATTTTCGGGTGCCCACATAATAGGAAGCATCGCCCAATCTGGTCATCACATTGGGTTCTGGGTCGTCAGTGATGCCTTGACGCTTGTCTTCTTTGCCCAAGTACAGCGCAACCACGGAGTCAATCTGTTTTACAATGGCCTCAGAGGCCTTGATTTGCTCTTCAAATTTATCTTCATCCAATTCCTTGAGCTCTTTTTTGAACTTGTTCGCCAAATCCTTGCTTTCCACCAATTGTTTTACAGCATCCGCAGCGGTTTGGGTATAACCTTCCAGTTTTTTGCTGGTTTCGTATACTTCATTGATGGCAGCAAGGCTTACGTCCAACCTCGGGTCGGTCCTCACCGTTACAGATGTGGAGTCGGTCGATTCGCCATATACCACTTTAACTTTGTAGGTGCCGGGCTTTACTTCTACGCCTCCACGTTCTCTATCTCGCTTTCTGATGGTTCTGGATGGGCGGTCCGGGCCTTTTTCGTCCAAGTTCCAGTAGATCCTATGGAAACCGGCTTTCTCCGGAGTCTTGTATTTCAGGGTTCTGATGAGCCTATCGCCATCATAAAATTTAAAAAAGATGGAATCCTTGGTTTTTTCTTTTGACTTTTCGTCATCAGCGTTCTCCTCGTCTTTTTCCTTATCCTCTTTCCCTTCTTCTTTATCCTTTTTGCTTCCTTCTTTTAGATAATAGGTAATCATCGCCCCGGATTCACGGTTTTCGCCGTTAAAAATAGCATCCCCACCAAATCTTGAACCAGTAGGCTGTTGATAAGCAGCAAGGTAGGCATCTGGACTATCGAACAAACTGATGTCTTTTTGCAAGACTGAAGTATTGCCTGCCAACTTTCGCAATGGACGGATATCGTCCAACACCCAAGCAGCCCTACCGAAGGTTCCAATCACCAAATCCTGCTCCCTTGGATGAATCGCCAAATCCTTGGTGGATACCGTTGGGAAACCTTTGTTCCACTTTTTCCAGTTGCTCCCGGCATCCAAGGAAATATATAGCCCATCATCGGTTCCCAAGAACATCAAATTTGGGTTTTCAGGGTCTTCGATAATGGAAAGGGTATAGCCTTTTACATCATTTTCATCAACGATACGGGTCCAGGTTTTTCCGTAATCTTTTGTTCTGTAGGCATAAGGCGTGTAGTTGAACCTTCTGTAATCGTTGGCTACCAAAAGTGCTTCTCCTTTGTTGTTTTGGGAAGCTTTTATCTGTGGAACCCAACTTCCAGCAGGTAATCCTTTGATGTTTTTGGTGACCTCGGTCCATGTTTCACCGCCATTGAGGGTGTAATGCACACGACCGTCATCGGTTCCTACCCAAAGCATATTTTGCTCTACAGGTGATGGTTCTATTACGATGATGGTACAATGGTTCTCCGCGCCTGTGGCATCCATGGTAAGACCGCCACTTTCGCTCTGCTTCTGTTTTTCCTTGTCATTGGTTGTCAAATCGGGGGAAATTACTTCCCAGGTCAAACCTTTGTCCGTGGATTTGTGCACAAATTGACTTCCAAAGTAGACCGTGCTATTGTTAAATGGATCTTGACCAATGGCCGCATTCCAATTGAAGCGAAGTTTTGTGTCCGCATCCGGTGGGGTAGGGCGTACAATATAGCCATCACCGGTTTGCCAATCGTAACGGCTCACATACCCTTGTTGGCTCATCGCATAACCATATCGGCTATCATCTGGGTCGGGAACTACATCAAATCCATCACCAAAAGCGATTTCCTGCCAGTAGCTGTTACGAATGCCCTGCTGTCTCCATACATAAGCGGGCCCTCTCCAAGAACCGTTGTCCTGCATACCGCCATACACATTATAAGGGTACTCGTTATCGGTACTGATATGATAGAACTGGGCGACGGGTAAATTGCCGATAAATCGCCAAGTTTTACCGCCATTTTTGGTGATATTGAGTCCTCCATCGTTACCGTCCAACATAAATTGTCCGTTTTCTGGGTGAATCCACCACGCATGATGGTCGGGGTGAACGCCATTATCAACGCCATAGGCGGGCATTAATTGGCTGAAGTTTTTACCACCATCCTCTGAAACATTGATGTAGGTGAACACCGAATAGACCCTGTTTTCGTTTTGAGGGTCTACATAGATTTCGGAGTAATAAAACGGACGGTTTCCGATATCTTCCTTATCGTTGATTTTTTCCCATTTAAAGCCTCCATCGGTAGATTTGTACAGGGCATTCTTCTTGGCTTCTACCAAGGCGTAAACAATATTGGGTTTGTTGCGGGCAATGGCCACACCGATTCTTCCCAAATCGCCTTTGGGAAGCCCGTCTTCGGCAGTAATTTTTTTCCAAGTTTTTCCGCCATCATGAGTCATGTGCAATCCACTTCCCGCTCCTCCGGAGTTAAAGAACCATGGCTCTCGTTTGTGCTCCCACATGGCAGCGATGAGTTTATTGGGATTGGTAGGGTCCATGACCAGGTCGGCTACTCCGGTTTTATTGTTCACAAAAAGTACTTTCTCCCAGGTTTCACCACCATCGGTAGTTTTGAAAACACCGCGTTCCGGATGTTCTCCCCATGGCGACCCAATGGCTCCCACATAAACGGTGTTGGGGTCGGTGGGGTCGATAATGACCCGATGGATATGCCTGGTTTTTTCCAAGCCCATGGATTTCCAACTTTTTCCGCCATCCAAGGATTTGTAGATGCCATAACCTCCGTTCTAACTGTTTCTAGGGTTACCTTCGCCTGTCCCCACCCAAATGACGGATGGATTAGATTGTTGGATGGCCACAGCACCGATGGAAGCAGTCACTTCATTATCAAAAACGGGCTCCCATTTGATACCACCAGAGGTAGATTTCCACAAACCGCCCGAAGCGGTTCCGACAAACATGACATCTGGATTGGAATGGACCACATCGATTGCAGTTACACGTCCGCTCATTCCGGCCGGACCTATGTTTCTTGGTTTCATGTCCTGAACCAAATCCATGCTGAATTCCTGTGCTGAAATACTGGTAGCAATCAGCAGCAATACAAAGAAGATTGATTTTTTCATTAGTTGGGTTTGTAGTTTTTCTGAGTTAATATGACAGTATATGGGATTAAAATAGCTTTTGAACACGTCCCACAAAATTCTGCCGCCTAAAGATACCAAAAACACTTCCCTCATTTCTTAAAGGGATGTTAATGGAACTTGTATTTTGATGTTTGGAGTATTACTCGTTTTTATAAATTGTACCGTCTTTCATCACAAATTTTACCCGTCGCATTCTGGAAATATCCTGAACAGGGTTGCCTTCTAAAGCAATGATGTCCGCCAGATATCCCTCCTGAATCATTCCCAATTCCTGAAAATGAAGAATCCGTGCGTTTACAGAGGTAGCTGATTGCAATGCCTGTAAAGGCTTCATGCCATAATCTACCATGAGTTCCAGTTCCCGGTAATTTTCGCCATGGGTAAAAACACCCACATCTCCGCCAAATACAATTTCTACTCCAGACTCGAGGGCCAAAGCAAAGGATTTTTTCTTTTTGGCAATGCGTTCTGGGTCGGGCTCTTTGCCCTTCTGCCAACCTTTGTATTGTTCTATGGCATCACCGGCGGCCAAGGTTGGGCAAAGGGCTATTCCTTTTGTTTTCATCAGTTCAAAAATTTCTGCGGTGCCCCCATCTCCATGTTCTATGGTTTCCACGCCACCCATGATTGCCCTTCGCATCCCTTCGGGAGTGCTTGCGTGGGCGACCACATACCTACCTGCGGTAGTGGCTGTTGCTACCATGGCGTCGATTTCTTCTTGTAAAAAGGTAGGTTGTGAGGGCTCATCCTTTCCCCAGCGGTAATCGGCATATATTTTGATCAGATTGGCACCGTTGCCCAGTTGGGTTCGGACTTCTTCCATTGCTCTATCCTTCCCGGTCACGGGAACAGCACCCAACGGCACTTGTACACCATCATGGAAGCCTTTTGGGCCGTAGGCTCCGGTTGCTACTATGGCAGCCCCGGCCATTAAAGTGCGTGGTCCTGGAACTAATCCTTCATCAATGCTTTTTTTGAGATAGATATCCGTATAGCCAGCACCTTCAGAGCCTAAGTCACGCATGGCTGTCACTCCTGCCAGCAACGTTTTCTTGGCATGAACTACCCCGCGAATCGCTCTTTCTACAGGTGATTCCTTTAGTACTTGGTCATTCCATTCCGTTTCGTTATAAGGATGCAAGAGCAGGTGTGAATGACCTTCTATGAGGCCCGGCATCACCGTCTTTCCTTCAAGTTTGATAGTAATGTAGGGCTCTCCCTTTTTCAATCTCTCCAAAGGCCCTGCGTAGGTAATTTTGTTCGAATCAACAGCGACCACCCAATCGTCATGCATTTCCTTTCCATCAAATACCCTATCGGGAATCAATAAGGTTTGGGAGTGGAGTTGACTCAAACAAAAGACTAGGAAGGTAAGGATAAAATATTTTTGACGCATATTGATATTGGTTGTTAGTCTATTTTAGATGTGTTCAGTAATTCTTGAAGCTCGCTTTTTGAAAATATTTCGGAACCTTTGATTACGGTATGTATGTTTTGGGTATGCTCGATATTTTCCAAGGGATTGGCCTCCAAAATGACCAAATCCGAAACTTTTCCTTCGGAAATACTGCCATAATCTGTGGTCTGATTCAGGAACTTGGCTCCATTAACTGCTGAGGTACGAAGGGCATTCAAGGGAGAGATTCCATTGGCTACCATGGTTTGCAGCTCTTGGTGAAGGGATATGCCCGGGTAGGTATAGGAATTGTAGGCACCACTATCCGATCCAGCCAATAGCTGAACCCCGGCCGAGTCTAGAGATTTGACCAGTTTCCCGAAAAAGCGGTCCAATTCCTTTCGGTTTTCTCTTGCTTCCTCGGATGCACTAAGAGCTGATTGAATACGGCCTTCGTAGGTTTTGATGATACCCTGGCCCATGTAACTGAGGTATTCATCATTGCTGTGGTCCACTTCATCCAAATAACTCAAAGTTTTGCCAATGTGGAGTGTGGGAACAACAAAAACATCATTTTTCTTTAACCTATTGAAGGTAGCTTGAGCTGTGCTGTCGGTGTAGGCGTTCATAAGTGCTGGCATGGCATCCCAAAAGCCCATGTCACCGTTTTTTAGCTTTTCCGTGACCTCCGATTCATTGGCGGCACAGCCCTTCATTATGTAATATAGATGCTCAATACCGTCCATTCCTGCTGTTACAGTTTCTTCCAAGGTGACGGTGAACGGCATGTGTCCCGATACGGTAAACCCTCTATTTTTGGCTTCTTTTATGGCATTGAGATAATTCTCTGGAGAAATCCTGCTGTCGTAGATTTTAACGAAATTAACGCCCAATGCCTCTAGAGAATCCAAAGCGCGAACCACATCATCCACGTTTTCCACCTCCAGCGAGCCCGCCCAACTGGCATTGGGTCCATCAATTTTGGGGCCGGCGGTAAAAATGGTAGGTCCGTTCAGCTCTCCAGTAGCTATTTGCGCCTTCCAATTCATTACGGCATGCGTCAAATCCCCACCAGCATCACGTACCGTGGTGATTCCGTTGGCAATAAAAAGCTTTAAAAAGTTCTCGTTGTTTCCAATCAAGCTATCGCCCCCGCGCAAGTGGATGTGATTGTCCCAAAATCCCGGCAATACGTATTTTCCAGAGGCATCTATGGTAGTCCCGGCCTTGAATTCTTGAGTGGAATCCACCGCTTGTACGGCAGCTATTTTTCCGTCCACCAAGAAAATGTTTTGATTTTTGACCGTACCGGACTCCAAATGAATCACTTGGGCATTGGTTACGGCTACATCATAGGTTTGGACACTTTTTTCCTTACAGCTGGCGAGGATCAATACTAGGGAGAAAACGAGCAGTCGGGTCATATAGGGTTGATTTATGAATCCTTAAAGATACCTGATTTTATTTCGTCGCTTTTTGTGTTTCTCGGCTTTTTTGGTGATTTTTAGCAAAAACCAAAGTTTGAAGGCGACAAAACCGAGTTGGTTCTATTTGATTTTATTGATTCTCTCGGGTGAGGCCATTTTTATCCTTCCCTTTGTGTTGCCCCGTGTGTTTAGGCCCACTGTGCTGGATGTGTTGGAGCTGGACAACGTTGAATTGGGCCTCTGTTTTTCGGTGTATGGGCTGGTAGCCATGGTTTCCTATGTTTTTGGAGGTCCGTTGGCCGACAAGTACCAACCCAGAAAGTTAATAGCAGTCGCCTTATGGATGACAGCATTGGGCGGATTTTTATTTGCCCAATATCCTGCACTATGGGTGCTTCAGGTGTTGTACGGTTGGTGGGGATTTACCACGATATTTTTGTTTTGGGCACCCATGATCAAGGCGACCCGTATTTGGGGTGGAGCCAATTCCCAAGGTAGGGCCTTTGGTTTTTTGGATGGAGGACGTGGTCTAACCGGCGCTTTGTTCAGTTTGTTGGGAGTTCTGGTCTTTTCATTTTTTTTGACGAAACCACCTGATTTGGCCGATTTGCCCGACCGCAAAGCGGCTTTCACCTATGTCCTGTACACAGTCTCCATCATCATTATTTTAGTGGGTCTTTTGGTATGGTTTTTCATGAAGGCAGGAGATGAAGAAAAGGAAATGATTCTTGAGCGGATTTCATGGAAAGATATCAAACAAGTCCTAAAACTGCCCTCGGTATGGCTGTTGATGGTCATCATCCTTTGCGGTTATGTGGGCTACAAGATTACAGATATCATATCACAGTATGCAGAAGAGGTGATGCTGTACAATCAAGTGGAAGCGGCCAAAGTGGGAACGTTATTGCAATTTTTAAGACCAGCTACGGGCATTCTATTTGGGCTGATAGCAGATAGATTAAAGATCACATGGTTGTTGGTCGTTGGATTTTTCTTTGCGCTGATTGGTGGATTGCTATTTGCCAGCGGAATCATAGCCCCATCTACCACTACCTTATTTTTTATCTCCGTGTTGGTGATTGCCGTTGGCGTGTATGCGATACGGGCCTTATATTTTGGGGTCATGCAAGTGGGGAAAATCCCATTGACCCTTACTGGTACTGCTGTTGGATTGATTTCTTTGATAGGGTACACCCCAGATGTTTTTGCCGGACCAGCTTATGGGATGTTGTTGGATGCCCACCCTGGTGAAGAATTGGGACATCAACATGTGTTTTGGATGTTGAGTGCGTTCGCCTTTGTTGGCGGAGTGGCTGCCTTCATCTACCACCAAAAATACGGGAAGTCAAGCTAAACGGATGGTAACGAAAGTGCTCTTCAAATTCGTTACAGAATCGCACAGTATCGAGTAAATCGTTTATTTTTACAATTTGAGACAATAGAAGGTAGTTTTCAGCAAAATTGTATTTATATTGCCATTTTATCGGCATTTTGCTGATAAACAAACTAAACTTTAAGATTTTACAACAATTAGTTATGCACATGAAAAATTACATCTTAGGGGCACTTTGTCTCCTTTTTGTATTGGTTGGCTGTGAAAACAAACGTCAGGGTCCGCCAAAACTATTGGTTTTTTCAAAAACGATGGGCTTTAAGCATGCCTCCATTCCTGCTGGAATCGCCGCTTTGGAAAAACTGGGACAGGAAAACAACTTTGTGATTGATACGACCACCAATGGGGATATGTTTACCGACGAAAACTTGGCACAATATTCGGCCATCGTGTTTTTGAGCACCACGGGTAACGTACTTGATGCCGCTCAGGAGGCTTCTTTTGAAAGATATATTCAATCAGGTGGAGGTTTTGTAGGAATCCATGCTGCTACAGACACCGAATACGATTGGGGATGGTACAATAAACTGGTCGGGGCACAGTTCCTGAGCCACCCAGCTGGAACCCCCGAAACCGACTTCATCATTAAGGACAAAAGTCATCCGGCCACATCCTTTTTTACGGATTCCATTTGGCATAGAACCGATGAACTTTACAATTTTAAAAACTTCAATGAAGATGTAAATGTGCTTGTTACCGTTGATGAATCGACTTACGAGGGTGGCGAGAATGGCGATTATCATCCCATGGCCTGGTACCACGAATTTGATGGCGGACGGGCCTTTTACACGGCTGCCGGGCATACCGATGAAAGTTATACCGAGGAATTGTTCCTGAAGCATGTGCTGGGAGGAATCAATTATGTGATCGGGAAGAATTTGGAACTGGATTACGCCAAGGCCAAATCGCAGGTGCCACCGGAGGCCAACCGTTTCAGTAAAGTGACACTTTCCACAGGGCAATTTTATGAGCCTACGGAAATGACGGTGTTTTCAAATAACGATGTGTTGGTGGCCCAGCGTAGGGGAGAGATTATGCTTTACTCAGCGGAAACACAGGAGGTGACCCAGGTTGCCTTTTTGGATGTATACCACAAAACTCTGGAGACACCAGGGGTCAATGCAGAAGAAGGGATTATGGGACTACAAAAGGACCCAAACTACGCAGAAAATAACTGGATTTATGTATACTATGCACCTTCTGGCGATAAATGGGTGAACCGCTTATCACGATTTAAGTACAAGGACGGTAATTTTGACATGGATTCCGAGCAAGTCATCCTTGAAGTGGACAGTCAACGTGAGATTTGCTGTCACACCGGGGGGTCCATTGCCTTTGGTCCTGAAGGATTGTTGTATTTGTCAACAGGAGATAACTCGACCCCTTTTGATGATAAGGGTGCCAAATATGTGAATAGCGGTTATGCGCCGTTGAACGACATACCCGGCAAGGAAAATTTTGATGCAAGAAGATCATCTGCCAATACCAACGACCTTCGGGGTAAAATTCTTCGAATCAAGGTAAACGAGGATGGTAGTTATGACATCCCTGAAGGAAACCTATTTCCTGTGGGCACTGAAAAAACCAGACCTGAAATTTATACCATGGGTCACAGAAACCCTTACAGGATTTCCGTGGATATGAAACGAGGCTATGTATATTGGGGCGATGTTGGACCAGATGCACGGGTAGATAGCTTGGAAACAAGGGGTCCAAGGGGGTATGATGAAATGAACCAGGCTCGCGAGGCGGGTAATTATGGCTGGCCCATGTTTATTGGTGATAATTTTGCCTATAGCAAATACAATTACGAAACGGGGGAGACCGAAAGAAAGTTTGACCCCGAGAAACCTATCAACGATTCCAAAAACAACACGGGTCTGAGGGAATTGCCACCGGCCAAACCGGCTTACGTGTACTATCATTATGGTGAAATCCAAGATTTTCCGCAGGTAGGTTCCGGTAGCCGTAACGCTATGGCGGGACCAACCTATTGGTCCGATATGTATCCCAACGGGGGAGGCTTGCCCGCTTATTACGATGGAAAAGTGATCATTTACGATTGGATGCGCGGTTGGATGATGGCCGTTCACCTTTTCGAAGATGGTACCTTCAACAAAATGGAACCGTTTGCGAAAGATATTGAGCTCCACAATCTCATCGATATGGAAATGAGTCCAGACGGACGCGTTTACTTGTTGGAATATGGAAGTGGTTGGTTCTCTGCCAATCCGGATAGTGGCTTGAGCTATATTGAATACAATGGCGGTAACCGTGCTCCGGTAATCGATAGTTTTATCGTAGACAAGGATGCTGGTTCTCTACCCCTCACAGTTACCGCTACGGTAGATGCTTATGATCGAGAGGGAGACAGTATGACCTATGTTTGGGATTTGGGCGATGGCACTACGCAGGAAACCAATGAACCCACGGTGACCTATGCCTACAAGCAAGCTGGGTCCTATAAAATGAATGTAACCGTTAAGGATGTGGCGGGAGAGGCCGTATCCAGTTTGGATAAGACCATTATTGCAGGGAATGAGCGCCCTGTGGTCAATATTGATTTACAGCAGGCCAATTCTTCTTTCTACATTCCTGGTCAACCCATTAACTATAAAGTTACCGTGACCGATGCCGATAGTGAGGTTGATGAGGACAATGTGTACGTCTCTGTGGAATATCGTTCAGGAATGGATGAGGTAAACATGAACTTGGGACACCAACAGGTATCTGGGGCGGTAATGGGTAAAGCATTGACCCAAAGTTTGGATTGTAAATCGTGCCACAAGGAAAAAGAAGCATCCATAGGGCCAAGTTATTATGACGTTTCAGAAAAATATAAGGGAAATCGTCGTATTACCAACTATTTGATGGCCAAAATCATTGCTGGTGGTTCTGGTGTTTGGGGCGAAGTGGTGATGCCCGCTCACCCCAATGTAACACAATTGGAAGCTAGACAGATAGCCCAGTATATCCAGTCTTTGGCAGGCGGTGACAACAAACAACCTTCGTTGCCAATGGCAGGTAAGATTACCCCAGAAGCCAAAGAAAATGGAGAGGTATTCTTGTTGACGGCCAGTTATACCGATGAAGGGACAGGTGACGCATTGCCGCTCACAGGTTCAGAAACTATAGTATTGGCCAGTAATAGTGTGTCCTTCCCCGAAGGAACGCCAACAGAAGGCATGCAGGCCATGAGCTTTGGCGGTATGCAATTGCAGTTGTTAAATGCCGCCGAAGGATGGTTGAAAATGGAGAATACCGATTTGTCGGGAGTTTCCAGAGTAATGGCCATGGTAGGATGGCAAGAGCCACCAAGCATACCCTATACCATGGAATTGAGGGCGGGAGCCCCAGATGGCAAGGTATTGGGCACGGGAAGCTTGAATCCTTCAGGACTTGGAGGGCAGGGGACCGCAGTGGTCATCCCGATTGAAAAGACGGATGGCGTGCAACCCGAACTGTACCTGACCTATAAAGCTGGAGGTGAATCCTTCAGTCCATTCGCCATTACACAGCTACAGTTTAATTAAAGCGTAAATAACCAACCAACCATAAAAAGGGGCCAGCAGTTTTTGCTGGCCCTTTTTTCGTTTTATGGATGTTGTTCGGATTTTGACTTACAGTTGTTCCGTTTCGATGTAAAAATTCCTGTCGATTTTGAGTTGAGTTCCGTTGATGGATTCCGTTTTCCATTGCGCTGATGGAAACAACCATTTTTCCATATCTCCTTCCCAAACCCTAATGGGCATATCAAAACCTTCCACAATGTCCACATATCGATACGTAATGGAACCGTTTTCCAATTTGTATTCCAATTTTGGAATCATTGTCGTGCGTAAGTATTGATCAAAGAAGGCAGAGAGGTCCTTGCTGGTCTTTTGGGACAAGTACTGTTCTATCTGCTCCGAAGTAACGGTCTGATGGTAAAAATCCTTGTTGATATTCCTCAAAATCTGTCGCCACTTCTCATCATCCTCCACTAACTGCCGAAGGGTGTGCAGCATGTTGGCCCCTTTATAGTACATATCCCCCGAACCACTTTTGTTCACGCCATAAGGACCGATAATGGGGCGGTCGTTTTGGATATTGGCCCGAGTACCGATGACGTATTCTTCTGTCGCCTTGGTGCCGAAGTGGTAATCCAAATAGAGGTTTTCCGAATAGGCCGTAAAGCCTTCGTGTACCCACATATCGGCAATGTCTTTGTATGTGATATTGTTGGCGAACCATTCGTGCCCCGCTTCGTGGATGATGATAAAATCAAACTGCAAGCCCCATCCAGTTCCTGACAGGTCACGGCCCAAATAACCATTTTCATATTGATTTCCGTAGGTGACCGAGCTTTGGTGTTCCATGCCCAAATAGGGCACTTCCACCAGTTTAAAGCCATCCTCGTAAAACGGGTAGGGGCCAAACCAATGTTCAAAGGCCTGTAGCATCATTGGGGTCTGTACAAACTGTTTCTTGGCTTTCTCCAAGTTTTCGGGCAGCACATAGTAATCCAGTAGCAAGTTGCCCTTTTCACCCTCATAAATCTCTCCAAAATGAACATAATTGCCAATGTTTACGTTGACCCCATAATTGTTGATGGGATTTTTGACCACCCAATGGTAGGTGGTAACATCGTCTTGCTCCTCAACACTTTCCAATTGCCCGTTGGATACATCCATGAGATCTTTGGGAACGGTTACACTAATGCGCATACTGTCCACTTCGTCATACATATGGTCTTTATTGGGCCACCAAACGCTGGCACCAAGACCTTGGCACGAAGTAGCCACAAAAGGGTTACCCTGCGCATCCTGTTTCCACGAAAACCCTCCATCCCATGGAGCGCGAACAGCCTCTCTTGGATGCCCGGAATAGGTAATCTTCAATTCGTTGAAATCGCCGGGAACCTGTTTTTTCTTCAGTTGGATGAAATGCGCGTTGCCTTCCGAAGTAAACTTCAGCTTTTTGCCATCCTGTGAAACCGAATTGATTTTCATGGGTTCCTGTAGGTCAATTTGAAGTGTTTGTGCTTCTTCGAGCACTTTATACCGTACCACATTGTGTCCAGAGATAAACTTCTGGGATGGCTCCACTTTTACGTTGAGGTCGTAGTAGTTCAAGTCCCACCATGCCCTTTCGGGTGTGATGCTGCCGCGAAGTGTATCCTGTTTGGTAAAGTTTTGGGCGGATAAAACACCCAGCCCAAAAAAGAAAACGATAAGCGTTGTATGCTTCATATGGATTAAAATCAACTGGGTTCCTTTGAAAGGAGATTGCTTAGCTACCTAAATATCTTGTTAGGGAATACCACGGGACTTTCATGGCCATCCTTGCCCACAGCGGCAACACCAAAGAAGAAATTATCGATGACAATCCCTTCCAGGGTGTGTTCATTTACATCGCCTACGTACTTGTAATTATCCCAAGTGGGGGAGGTGGTATCCCTCCAATAAATTTTATAACCTACAGCGTTCTCCACCTTGCTCCAACGCAATTTGGCGCTTGGTTCTACAATTCCCCCGATTTCTACAGTTTCTGGAGCCGGTGGCGCCCAAGCAATGGAGGCTAGGTTGATGGCGTTCACAGCCGTTAGTTTTTTGGCATATTCAAAATTCACATGTTCCAAAACATCACCGTAAGCAATACCGTCTTCCACCCGAATATCTTGGTGCTGTTGGGTGTAGTTTTCATGGGCCTCCATAATTCGGATACCAGCATAGCCAAGATCATTAAAAGGTCTGTGGTGTCCCCCTCTACCAAATCTATCTAGACGATAAATCATCATAGGGTTCATTTCGGGCATATAGGTCTTGGTGGTTTTATAGACATATCGAGCCAATTGACGCGAAATCCCATCTACTTCTCCCCCATAAAAGCGTCTTGCCCGACGCTCTTGTTCTGTTTCGGTAGGTGGAACTGGTTCCGAAAAGATTCGGAAATCCCTATTGCTTACTACGCCATCGACTCCTGTAATGTTGCCGATCATATCGTTGTTAAGGATGCCCACAATGTCCCATCCTTTTTCCTTGGCGTATTCGGCAAAGCCTTTACCACCATAGAGTCCTTGTTCCTCGCCAGAGAGCCCCACATAAATGATGCTACTTTCAAATTTATATTTGGACAAAACCCTAGAGGCTTCAATGGTACCGGCCATACCGCTGGCGTTATCGTTGGCTCCGGGGGAATCCGAGGTGTAGTTGGTCGGGTCGCTCACACGGGAATCGATATCACCGCTCATAATGATAAATCGGTTGGGAAACTTGGTTCCTCTCTGAATGGCAACTACGTTAACCACTTCCACATCCTTTACGATTCGGGCATTATCTCCTTTTGGGATAAGATTTTTTTGATAAAACACCTCCAAACAATCATTGCAATCGCCTGAAATCTTTTCAAATTCTGATTTGATCCATCTTCGTGCAGCTCCGATACCGCGGGTTGTTGAAACAGTATCACTCAAAGTATGTCTTGTTCCAAAATTGACCAGCGTAGTCACATCACTTTCAATGCGTTCGGCCGAGACTGCATTGATGATGTCGTAAATTCGGGTATCGGTTTGGGAAAAACCAATAGACCCAATGGTCAACATAAGGAGCGTAAGTGTATTCTTCATTTTCATGAGGTTTAGTTAGTTTTATGGATTATTTCATTATTGAATAAAGGTAACTTTGACAATTTCGCCATTTTCAACTTCATAAATGGCAATCGCCTCGATAATTCTTCCGTTGACAGTTACCGATTCGTGATCGATTACTTTGTTTCCGATAACGATTCTATTCTGAATTTCACAGTGTAAATCGGGTGTGTTGTCAAAGAATGTGCTGTATTGCTGTGTTAATTTGGATTTGCCTTTCGAGTTAAGGGAGTTTGGAAAACTATAGAGTTCAATGCCTTCAGCATAGGTGTCGGCAAAAGCATCGATATCACGGTTGTTGTAGGCTTCCAATTGCTCTTGAACAATGGTTTCCGCATCGGTCAGGGGCCCATCGGGAAAGACAAACGTCATCGAAGCGATACGCCCGTTCTCCACTTTGTAAATGGCCACTTGATGACCTTCCCTGCCATCGACCATCGTCTTTTCCTCATCAATTATTGTGTTTCCGAGAACGATACGATTCACGACTTCCACGCTCGATTGTTTCACGTTTTCGAAGAAGCGTTCATAGTTCTCACGCATGTTGTCCGTGCCTTGGTACATTTTTTCGTTGGGAAAGCGCCGCACTTCCACATTTTCGGTGTAGCAGGACACAAATGCATCCAAGTTTCTGCTGTTAAAGGCCTCTACCTGTTTTTGGATAATTTTCACTGGGGAATCCTCTGCCACAAACGCGAGCCGTTTGCCATTGGGACTTATCGCTATACGACTGATGTTGTTGATTTCCTCCAATCCGAAGGACATTACGGTCTCCCAATCGGCATCATCAGCCTCCACATCCAATGTCAACAGTCTTTTGCCGGCCCCGGTCAGTATTGTTTGTCCGTTCAACCAACAAATATCCTCTTGCTGTCCAAAGGTGTCCGCTATTTTTTTAGTATCACCAGTTGCGGGGTCTAGAGATCGTATTTCCCAATTGGCGTTCTTTTTACTGATAAAGCTGACTAAATCACTACCCGGTATTCGGTGCAAGGATCGCCCCACGTTTTGAAAAACGGTCGTATGGGTGCCTTGTTCTAGGTCGATGACCACCAAATCCATACGGTTTTGTACCAAAACCGTTGTGACCAACACTTCCTTGTCAAACCAAACATGGTAACCGATTTTTAATTCCGAAAGCGGTTCGGAGGTGCTATTTTTGAGGTCATACTCATACAGCCGTTGCAGTCCGTCCACATCCAGCCGAATGGCGGAAATGGCCCTTTTTCCAGGAATACGAAGAGGAGAATATTCGCTGCCCGTTGTGGTATAGGTCAACCATGAAGAGGTACTGCCTTCGCTCACATTGAATTGAAGCACATCCGTTTGACCTTCGCGTGTGGAGGCAAAAAGGACGTGGTCATCATCCCAAAAAGAGGGTTGGTTGTCATAACCCGGATTATTGGAAATGTTTTTCGGATTGCTCAAAACAGGCTTTCCGTTGCTCATATCGAGGTCAAACAGATAGACCTCTGTCTCCATTTGCGACCATCCATGGATGGAACACAGGAAGCAAAAAAGCACTAATGCTCTCATCATGGTCGTGTAAATCGTTTTAAAAGTTCCCTTACCTTTTTGGTGCTCTCCACATGGTACTTGGCCTGGGTTTTCTTCAGTCCCACTTTTACCGTAATGGCAGAATCGGGTAGTTCTTGGAACATGAATTCATCGGTCCAGTCATCCCCAATGGCAAAGACAAAGTCGTAGTCGTCCTCGCTCAACATTCTGGTAGCGGCCCGCCCTTTGTTCACATTGCTGCTTTTGATTTCCATGACCTTGTTCCCGTTCAAAACGCTAATATCGTCATTGCCGATCAAACTTCGCAATACCGTATTGAGTTCCGTTGCCCGCTTGGTGCCAAAATCAGGGTCGGTGTTTCGATAATGCCAGGCCAATGAATAGTTTTTTTCTTCAATAAAGGAGCCCGGTGTCCGGTCCACGAAGGATTCCAACACTGGACGTATTTTTTTCATCCACTCGCCCTTTACCTGTTCCAGCATTTTAAATTCTTCCCCATTTCTGGAAATCCACACCCCATGCTCCACGATCATGTTGTAGTTTTTGGGCAAAAACCAGCGGCCAAAGGTTTGCTTGTCCCTTCCGCTGATCAAAAATACTGTAGTGTTTTCCTGCTGATTCAGGGCGTCCAACAGTTCATACAGTTCATCGTCGGGGGAAGCTTGCTGTGGGTCCTTGTGAAAATCTGCGAGGGTGCCGTCGTAATCCAAGAACAGCAATCGCTTTTTTGATTTGGCGTAGGCCTCTTCTATGGATATCAATATTTCGGATGACATTTTTTCGGAAATGAAAGCTTTTCCCAAGTCGCGATTCTCTTTTAGTGCATTCATAAACTCATTGGCCCACACCTCAACATTGTAACGTTCCAATCGTTTTTGGAGAAAGGTGTTTCGGGCAATCTGCTCGTCCAAGGGCATATTGAAGGCCTGCTTTAGCGTATCTGCCTGTTGTTCAAAATTATTCGGGTTGATGAGGAGGGCTTCGTTCATTTCGTAGGCGGAGCCGGCCATTTCGCTCAAGATCAACACCCCGGATTTATCCGTTCGGGTGGCAATATATTCCTTGGCCACCAAGTTCATTCCATCCCGAAGCGGGGTAAGCCAGGCAATGTCACTAGAGGTGTACAGATCGATCAAACTTTCAAAAGGAAGGGAACGGTAAAAATACCAAATAGGTGTCCAGTTCACGGTGGAGAGTTCACCGTTGATGCGACCTACCAGTTCATCCACCTCTCTTTTCAACAATTGATATTGTGGAACGTTGGAGCGGGACGGTACGGCCAAAATAATCAACCGGACCTTTTCTTTGTACTCCGGATACTTTTGAAGGAAATACTCAAAGGCATTGATACGCTTGGCGATTCCCTTACTGTAATCCAAACGGTCTATGGAGAGGATCAATTTGGTGTCCGGTGCCGATGCTTTGTGGTTATCCAAACGCAACTGTAGATCGCTTCGCTCTTCCATGCTTTTGGAATCGTGAAGAACAGCAGCGTCCCTAAACTTTTTGTAATCGATGCCCATGGGGAAGGAGTCCACTTTGATCACCCTGTTTTCCAGATAAATCTCATTGAAGCTCACATCCAAACCAATAAGTCTGCGAACGGAACTTAAAAAGTGTCTTTCGTAATCGTAGGTATGGAATCCAATGAGGTCGGACCCCAATAAACCTTCCAAAATTTCTTCACGCCAAGGCAAGGTCCGGAAAATCTCAAAGGATGGGAAGGGAATGTGCAAAAAGAAGCCAATGGTGGTGTTGGGGCGTTTTTCACGGACCATCTGCGGGACCAGCATCAATTGGTAATCGTGCACCCAAATGGTGTCGTCTTCGTCCGAATTTTCGATAATGGCGTCGGCGAATTTTTGGTTTACGGCCTTGTAGGTATCCCAAAAGTTGAGTTCAAACTCCGAATACTTCAAAAAATAATGGAACAACGGCCAAATGGTCCGGTTGCTGAATCCATAATAAAACCCGTCTATTTCATCTGAGTTGAGCTTTACCTTGGCGCAACCATGTTCCTTTAGGGCCTCATCAATTTCATCTTCCAGCTCTTCCGGTGTTTCCTCGTCGGTAAGGCCGGACCAACCGATCCAGAGACTTTCCCCTCCGCTGTGTACGGATTTCATTCCCGTGGCCAATCCTCCAACGCTCGGAATTGCGGTAAGGCTTCCATTGCTAATTTGTAATTGAACGGGTAGTCGATTTGAGATTATGATAGTTTTGGCCATGAATCGGTGATTTTTGACGTATTTTAATTTTTTCTTTCTTTAAAAATCGGGAAATTCGAGCGCAAAACCAATTCATTCGAACCCTTTTGAGAATTTTTGAGCTATGGACAACTTGAATTACGGAATTATAGGAAATTGCAGAAGCGCGGCATTGATTTCCAAAGAAGGCTCCATAGACTGGTGCTGTTTGCCGCAGTTTGACTCTACTTCGATATTTGCCAAGCTGTTGGATGAACAAAAAGGCGGCAGTTTTGAGGTGCATCCCAAAGGGGATTATTCCGTGGAACAGGAGTATTACCGCAACACTGCCATTCTCATTACGCGTTTTACCGAGGGTGACAATGTTTTTGAGGTGCACGACTTTATGCCGCGCCACCATAAAATGAACGGAAAATACAAGGCGCAGCCCGAGATTATCCGTTATATCAAGCATGTGTCGGGCTCTCCAAAATTTACGGTCAACTACGACCCCAAGTTGGAATACGGACTGGGAGAGACCAAGCATTATGTGAAGGAGGACTTTATCGCCAGTCTTACCCATAAATTGAAGTACGATACGCTTTTTCTATATACATCTTTTGATAAAGAGGCTGTTTTGGCCGGTGACGAAATCGTGTTGCAGGAGGATGGTTACTTTTTGATATGCTACAACGAAAAAATCATTAAGCCTACCACCGATACCATGGGATTGGAACTGGAACGAACCAAGGTGTATTGGTTGGATTGGGCCGCAAAAACTCCCGATTACCAGAAATTCAAGGATGAAATCATCCGTAGTGCCATTACCCTAAAAATGCTGACTTACGACAAAACAGGAGCGGTTTTGGCAGCAGCCACCACTTCCTTGCCCGAGACCATTGGTGAAGTAAGGAATTGGGACTATCGTTTTTGTTGGATTCGGGATGCTTCCATGGTGATCAAAGTGGTTTCGGAGCTGGGGCACAAGAATTCAGCCAAGCGTTATCTGCAGTTTATCATTGATTTGATGCCCGACAAGGACGAAAAACTTCAGATCATGTATGGCATCAACAAGGAAAAAACCTTAACGGAACGGACACTGGCCCATTTTGATGGGTATAAAGGCTCCAAACCCGTCCGTATTGGAAATGCAGCTTATAAACAGCGTCAAAATGATATTTATGGCATTTTGATGGATGTGATCTACGAACAGTTGCGCAATTTCAGTAACGATATTGAAAATGTGGAGGAGCTTTGGAGCATTACCAAAGGTATTGTTTGGATCGTGGGCAAACACTGGGAGGAGCCAGACAAAGGTATTTGGGAATTCCGAGGTGAGGACAAACACTTCACTTTTTCCAAAGTATTGTGCTGGGTGGCGCTGGACAGGGCCATAAAGGTGGCTCAAATGTTCGGTAAGGCCCGAAAATTGGAACGATGGGTAGCCCTCGAACAGAAAATTAAGAAAGACATTCACGATAACGCCTGGAACAGTGACATCAATGCTTTCGTGCAAAGCTATGGTTCCCGACACTTGGATGCTTCGGTTCTTTTAATGGAGCCCTACGGGTTTATTCATGCCAAGGACCCAAAGTACGTAAACACCGTTAAAGCAATCGAAGAGGGATTGAGCAACGACGGTTTGCTGTACCGATATAAGAACGAGGATGACTTTGGATTACCCTCGTCCTCTTTTACCATTTGTACCTTTTGGTTCATCAACGCCCTGTTCAAAATAGGGGAAGAGGAGAAGGCCTTGGAACACTTTGAACGTTTGTTGGGCTACAGTAATCATTTGGGACTCTTTAGTGAGGATATCGATTTTAAGACCAAACGTTTGTTGGGCAATTTCCCGCAAGCATATTCACACTTGGCATTGATTGAATGTGCAATCAACTTTTCCACCAAACAGAAGGACGAAAAAATATTGGAATCCATCGGGTAGGTTAGAGGAGTATTTGAACCATGCTAAGGGATACCTGAACAATGGATTTTAAAAAAGAGGCCGTCTAAAAGCATAATATTTCAACCTCGTCAGGTTGAGCGCAGTCGAAACCCATTGATTGTCAATGGATTTTAAGTTCTCGACTGCGCTCGAACTGACAGATAATAGCTTTTTTGGACAGCCTCTTTTAAGTTGTTCAAAAGACGACCTATTTACTTTCCAAGAAGTCTTCAAAAGTCATCAAGGATACAGCCTGCTTTTTAAGGTATTTATCTTTCAACTTGGCAAAATCCGTTTTAGCGGTATTGAACCGTTCTGCTATCACTTCCAAATTTTTAAGCTCCGCAGCGGAGGGCTTGTCATAGTTTGAGGCGACCTTGCTATACAGATCGGCCATTCGTTCCCGTAATTGTGGTTCCGCGGTACCCACATAATTATCGCCAGTGGTAATGACCAAGGTTTCTTTGAGACTATTTAATTTCTCTACCGTTTTTTTGTCTCCAGCAGTGTTTGCATTTTCCATGATTTCGTCCAATTCATAGACCAAATAGGCAAGCTCTTGGGTCATATCGTATAATTTCATGGTGGTTGCTTCCTTGAGTTCACGGTCTTTTTCCGTCAAGGGCGAGTTCTTGTCATACACAAGATTAAAGGTATGCTCAAATGTTTCCTTTCCCTTGGTAATTACTGCCTTGTAGGTGCCCGCGGGTACCTTTGGCGCTGTAAACCCACCAAAACTAAAGGTTTTTCCTTTGGCGACTTTAGGTACTTTTCGAGTGTAGTTCCAATTGACCACGTTAATGCCTTTTGATTTACCCGGACCTAATTCGGCAATCTGGTTACCTTCCATGTCTTCAATCACCATGGTCATTTTCCCAAAGGTGTGCCTTTTGTTGAGATAGTATTTGATTTGGACATCGTTGGTCTTATTGTTCCCCACAAATTGGGTTTCCGTACCAAAATTTCCACCAAAGGAACTGGTTTCGCTAATTTCGGTATCAGGGGTATCAAAAAAATGCAATGTTTTTCCCAATACTTCATTATTGATGCTTCGAAGAGGGGATATGTCATCCAAAATAATTATTCCTCTACCGTGTGTGCCCATGACCAAATCGTTGGTCTTTTTATGTAGTTCGATAAAGTGAACGGCCACTGCGGGCATATTGTTGGTGAATTTTTTCCAATTCTTTCCACCATCCATAGTGATGTACAGTCCAAATTCAGTTCCTAGAAACAATAGGTCTGGATTTTCGTAGTCTTCCTGAATGTTTCTGGCGAAACCGACCACATCATCAGAAATTATGCTCGTCCATGTTTTACCAAAGTCTGTGGTTTTAAAGGCATAGGGCGTCATATCGTTCATGGTGTGACCATCGAAAACAGCATAGGCGGTACCTTTGTCGAAAATACTGGCTTCAATATGATAGCACCATGTGTTTTTTGGTAGACCGGGAATGTTGGCCACGGTATTCGTCCATGTTTTGCCACCATCTTGGGTCACTTGAACATTCCCATCATCCGTACCCACCCAAATGACGTTTTCATCCAATGTGGATTCGGCAATGGTAAAAATGGTGGTATGGTTTTCCGCCCCTGAATTATCCATGGAAAGTCCGCCGGAATCTTCTTGATTTTGCTTGGCAGGGTCGTTCGTGGTCAGGTCGGGCGAGATGATTTCCCAAGTATCTCCCATATCTTCCGATTTATGCAGGTATTGGCTGCCCATGTAAAAACGGTCTGGTTGATGTGCGCTGATCGCCATCGGTGCATTCCAATTCCAGCGTAGTTTTTGGTCTTCGCTTACGGGAAGTGGTTGAATGGTCTTGGTCAATTGCCGTTCCGTGTCGATGCGCCACACATTTTCCGCTCCCTGCATCTCTGAATAAATGATGGGTTTCGTGGGATGCTTCAACACACGGAAACCATCCCCGGCACCTATGGAGTTCCAATCACGTGCCTCTACACCATTTGGTGAGGAGGAAGGTCCCCACCAAGAGCCATTATCCTGCAATCCTCCATACACATTGTAAGGTTCGGCATCGTCCACACTAACTTGATAAAACTGGGAAAGTGGAAGGTTTTCCACAATTTCCATGGTTGTACCGCCATCCCAGGTACGATATACACCTCCATCGGTTCCTACGTACATGATATTGGAATCTTTGATATTGAATACCATATCATGAATATCGGAGTGCATATTTCCTAGGTTTTTGAATGTTTTTCCACCATCTCTGGAAATGGAACCACTTAAACCGCCTTTCACAACTACGTCCTCATTTTTTGGGTCGACGACAATCCTAGAGAAATAGAAGGGTCTTACCGTAATTCCAAAATCGTTGTTCAACTGTTCCCAAGAGGCACCAGCATCGTTACTGCGGTACAGGCCTTTGCGCTCGTCCTTTTCTGCTTCGATGACCGTGTAAAGCACGTTGGGGTTTGAAGGTGCCACTGCAATGGCCAATCGGCCCAATTTTCCTGCTGGGAAGCCATTGTGGATTTTGTTCCAGGTCTTTCCTCCATCCGTAGATTTGTAGAGCGCACTTTTGTCGCCACCGGACTCAAAAGACCAGCCTGTTCTCCGGAATTCCCACATAGAAGCGTATAGAATGTCGGGATTTGTAGGGTCCATGGCCAAATCGGCACATCCTGTTTTTGGATCAACGTACAAAAGCTGTTCCCAAGTTGCTCCTCCATCGGAGGACTTGTACACGCCACGTTCTTCACTATCGCCCCAAAGCGCTCCCAAAACCCCAACATAAATTTCTTGGGAGTTGTTTGGGTTTACAATGATATTGGCAATCCGTTCCGATTTTTCAAATCCTATTTTGTTCCAGTTGGCGCCACCATCCGTGCTTTTATAAAGTCCATCGCCAATGGATACACTATTCCTGGTCCATGTTTCCCCAGTCCCTACATAAATGGTATTGTCTGGGTCGTTGGGGTCCAGTGCCACTGCTCCGATCGATTGGCAGTAATCGTCAAAAATGGGATTGAAGGTTGTTCCGCCATCACTGGATTTCCATACCCCACCGCCAGCGGTCCCGGCATACACAATGCGGCTATTGGTCGGGTGGGTTTCCATGTCGTTGATACGCCCGCTCATCAGCGCAGGCCCTATATGTCGTGCGGTCAAATCACCAAAAAGTGCTTTGCCGTCAATTTCCTCCAAGGTTTGGGAGTATCCCGCAGCCATAGATAGGACCGAAAGAACGGTCCAAACAAATTGTAGTTTTTTCATTCCATGTCAGTTTAAAAAAAAGACCCTAAAAAGATAGGGCCTTGGTATCGGATTTTATTTTTTTTCAGTCTCGCCCACTTCATCTGGGAAAGCAAATTCAGTATCTGCAATGGCAGGGTTGAGTTCGATGCTGTCAATGGTGATAGGCTGCGCTTGACCATCCTTTACGCCCTGTGTCATGGAAAACGGAAAGTACATGCCATTTACTTCTTGATAATCGCTCATGGTTACCTCGCTAACCTGTCCTTTAGCTGGTCCTGATTTAATTTCGGACTGCATTGCGATGGGCACAAAATTATCCTTGTCAAAAAAGTAATACGAAACATCATCCTGTTGCGTACCATCAATGGTAATGGGTTCTTTAACCAATTTTATCTTGAAGGTCTCCGTTCCATCGATAGTTTCGGTGCCAAGAAGCTCAACGGTGTACCCTTTTTCTTTGTAGTCAATAAAGGAATCGGGAAAGTCGTTGGTGTTCAGTTTAAAATTGGAGGTTTCCTCAGCATCCGATTTTTCCGCTTTCATGGTCATAAAATTATGGCTCCAGAGCGTTTCTCCATCAAATACTCCTTGTTTGATTTCCTTACCCTGAAAGGTAATTTTCGTCATTTGGCGACCATCTTTTAGATTATAGATTTCCAAAGGAATTTCCATACCGCCTTGGTTCACTTTGGCGGTCATTTTGATGCCCTCTAAATTTTTCCAATTGTCGAGTCCACCCGTGTTCTCAAAATAATTTTCAATGATTTCATCCGCAGTTTGCGCCTGAAGCGGCATGGCCAGGGCAACAGCGATAAGTGTAATGGTTAATTTTAACGCTTTCATTTTTAAGTTTTTATGTTGTAATGATTAGTATTAAAAATAATGAAATTGTTACATCATTTTAGAAAAGATTTGACAGAAAATACAAGAGAGCACAAACATTTTTTCAGTTTGCGTTTCCGGAGACCCAAATACTGTTTTCAACGCACAAAGCACATGTCGAAATAGATATCTGGAATTAAGTTGCTGTTCCCCCTGATGAATTGGAAAATGAAGGGCAATTTATTCAGCGGTGGTCACAAAAAAAACGCCCCGACCGGGGCGTTTTCAAATCTTGGAGGGTTTATTCCCCCATGATTATTGGAATTAGTCAAAGGTATACCCATTGTCAGCGGCCACTTTGTCCGCAATCTGCGTTCTAAGTTTTACCACATTGGGCTGGTTAGCGTACTTCGTGAATCTTTTAAGTCCCATTAACATCATGCGCTGCTCATCGCCTTCGGCAAAGGATACAATGGCTTCCTTGGCCTTTTGTTGGATGGTGTCCACCGCCCTGTACAAATACAGCTTGGACATGGCGATTTGGGTAGCTTGTGCCTCTTCGCCGAAGCGTTTTGCATTTTTCTCGGTTCTAAGGAGGGCTGATTCGGCCATGTAGATTTCAATCAAAATATCTGAAGCGGCCATCAACAACATCTGATGCTTTTCCAAGTCGGGTCCAAATTTTTGAACAGCACTACCGGCGACCATCAGGAATACTTTCTTCAATCGAGCTATCAAGTCCTTTTCTTCGGACAACAATTCTGAAAAATCAGGAGTGTCAAAAGATGGAATTCCCATCAACTCTTCACCCACGGCAGTGGCTGGCCCTAAAAGGTCCACATGGCCCTTCATGGCTTTTTTTACCAACATGCCTACGGAAAGCATACGGTTGATTTCGTTCGTACCTTCATAAATTCTAGAGATTCGAGCGTCTCTCCATGCCGATTCCATTGGAGTATCAGCGCTAAAGCCCATACCTCCAAAAACTTGGATGCCTTCATCCGTAGTATGTTGCACGTGCTCTGAAACGGCTACTTTCAAAATAGAGCATTCAATGGCGTATTCCTCTACACCTTTCAATTCCGCCTCTTGATGGGAGTTACCGCTGGCTTCGCGAATGGCGATTCTATCTTCGATATTTTTGGCGGCACGGTAGCATGCAGCTTCATCCACATAAGCGTTGGTGGCCATATCGGCAATTTTTGCCTTTATGGCTCCAAAATTGATGATCGGTGTTTTGAACTGAACACGCTCATTGGCATATTTCGTAGCCTCGTTGATCACACGACGTTGGGCTTCCAAACAAGCGGCAGCCAATTTGATACGACCTACATTTAAGGCGTTCATGGCGATTTTGAATCCATTGCCTCTCTCGGAAAGCATATTTTCCACCGGTACTTTGGTCTCGTTGAAGAACACTTGTCGGGTAGAGGAGGAGTGGATACCTAATTTCTTTTCCTCATCACCCAAGCTGATGCCATTGCTTGGATCGTTTTCAACAATAAAGCCCGTGATGTTTTTGTCATCTTCAATACGCGCAAATACAATGAACAGATTGCAGAAGCCTGCGTTGGAAATCCACATTTTTTGTCCTGTAATGCTGTAATACTTCCCATCTTCTGAAAGAACAGCTTTGGTTTTACCGGAGTTGGCATCCGAACCTGCTCCTGGTTCTGTTAAGCAATAGGCGCCAAACCACTCACCGCTGGCCAATTTGGGAACGTATTTTTGTTTTTGCTCCTCTGTTCCATATAGGGTTATTGGCATAGTCCCGATTCCGGTGTGCGCTCCAAATGCTGTGCTGAATGACCCTGTGGCCCCAGAAATATAGTCACACACCAACATGGTGGACACAAAGCCCATTCCCATACCACCATAGGATTCTGGTACGGCTACGCTCAGCAGACCTAGCTCACCTGCTTTTCGCATGCATTCTTCGGTGTAGGCGTAGTCTTTTTTCTCAAAACGCTCCCAGTGTGCCCATAGCTCTCTGTCTACGAACTCCTTGGTGCTTTCGCGCATCATCTTTTGCTCTTCATTGAGGTCTTCAAGGGTAAAAACGTCCTCACATTTGGTCTCTTTGACCAAAAATTGACCGCCTCTCAGTATGTCTTTTTCTGCTGTTTCCATTTTTGTTAATGATTAAAGAAGATAGAAAATAGAGGAAAGACCTATTCCAACCCGTTTTGAAAACCCATGGTCATCTTTTGCCATTCTTCAATTTTATCTTCAAGTGTTTTTAAAATTTCAGTATTAATATATTTTCTATGTTTTGCAACCAAAAGCTGTGTTCCTAATTCAAAGGAGGATCCCAAAGCAATATCTATGAAATACTTAAAAGATTTGTCCGTTCTCGCAGATCCTTCAGCTATATTGCTCGGCATGGACACGGAGCATCTACTTATCTGGGAACTTAGGTCATATCTTTCGTGTTTAGGGAAATGAATGAGCAAATCAGAAATGTCATTTGCAATTTCCAATCCAAGCGACCAGATTTTCAAGTTTTTATAGTTATGCCTTTTCATTTGGAACATCTCTTTTCTGTAGTCTTTTTTCTTTAACCTTAAGAAAGAAACTCAAATATTCCCGCCGCTCCTTGGCCAGTACCCACGCACATGGTTACCATACCATACTTTCCTTTCATGTCGCGTTTTCGCATCTCATCAAAAAGTTGAACGGATAATTTGGCTCCAGTACAACCAAGGGGATGACCTAGTGCTATGGCTCCACCGTTAACGTTTACGATGTCTTGGTTGAGTCCCAATTCACGAATTACCGCCAAGGATTGTGAAGCGAAGGCTTCGTTCAATTCGATAAGGTCTATTTGGTCTTGTTTCAATCCAGCCTGTTTTAGGGCCTTTGGAATAGCTTTTACGGGGCCAATTCCCATAATCCTTGGTTCCACACCTGCAGCGGCATAATTCACTAAACGTGCAACGGGTTCTAGATTCAGCTCTTTTACCATTTCTTCGCTCATCACCATTACAAAGGCAGCACCATCACTCATTTGGGATGAATTACCTGCCGTAACGCTTCCACCTTCGGCAAACACGGGTCTCAATTTGTTCAAGGTCGGTATGTTAGTGCCTTTCCTTGGACCTTCATCTTTGTTGACCGTGTAGGTCTTTGTCTCTTTCTTTCCTGCCTCGTTCACAAAGGTGTGTTCAACCTCAATGGGCACGATTTGGTCCTGAAAACGATTTTCCTCCTGTGCTTTCAGCGCTTTCATATGGGAGTTGAAGGCGAATTCGTCTTGGTCTTCACGGGAAACTTTGAATTGCTGGGCCACAGCTTCGGCTGTAAGTCCCATGCCCCAGTAGTAGTCCTCGTGGCCTGCCTTAGCAGTAGCATAATCCGGGGTAGGTTTGTAACCTCCCATGGGTATGTAGCTCATGCTTTCTGCACCACCTGCAATGATGCAATCCGCCATTCCTGATTGGATTTTCGCCGTAGCAATGCCAATGGTCTCCAACCCTGATGCGCAATAGCGATTCACGGTCACCCCGGGGACATCTTCGATATTCAACCCCATCAGTGAGATGAGCCGTCCCATGTTCAAACCTTGTTCGGCTTCGGGCATGGCATTTCCAACGATAACGTCATCAATACGCTTTTTGTCGAGCTGGGGCAACTCGTTCATCATGTACTCGATGGTCTCCGCGGCCAGTTCGTCAGGTCGCTTAAACCGGAACAGTCCCTTTGGCGCTTTGCCCACGGCTGTTCTATATCCTTTTACTATATATGCTGTTTTCATTCTTTCTTTTTGATTTTTAGATTCAAGAACCAAGAGTCAGGATTTTGGGTCTTGGCTCTTTTGTCTTGATTCTTGTGTCTAATTTCTCAAGGGTTTCCCCGTTTTCAACATGTGCTGGATGCGTTCCAATGTTTTTCTTTCGGTACAAAGGGACAAAAAGGCTTCCCGTTCCAAATCCAAAAGATATTGTTCGCTTACCATTGTCGCTTCGGAGAGGTCGCCGCCAGCCATGACGTAGGCCAATTTATCGGCAATCTTTTTGTCGTGTTCCGAAATGTAGTGTCCCGCTTCCATAGAGTCGGTACCTACCAAGAACATACCTAAAGCTTGTTTTCCAAGCACTTTGACATCCTTGCGCTTCACGGGTTTGGTATAACCTGCATCTGCCATGATTTTTGCATAGGCTTTTGCTGTTGCTATCTGACGGTCTTTATTGACCACAACTACGTCTTTTCCTTTTTGAAGGATACCCAAATCGAAGGCTTCGTAGGCTGAGGTAGATACTTTGGCCATACCGATGGTCAAGAAATACTCCTGAAGCACATTGAGCTCCACATCATTTTTTCGGAAGGTATCCGATGCACGGAGCGCCATTTCTTTGGAACCGCCACCGCCTGGAATCACGCCCACACCAAATTCCACTAATCCAATATAGGTTTCGGCCGCGGCCACTACCTTATCAGCATGAAGCGAAAGTTCGCAGCCTCCTCCCAAGCACATACCGTGTGGAGCAGCTACGGTTGGAATGGAACTGTAGCGCATGCGCATCATCGTATCTTGGAACATTTTGATAGCCATGTTGAGCTCATCGTATTCCTGTTCCACAGCCATCATAAAAATCATTCCGATGTTGGCGCCAACAGAGAAATTGGCCGCTTGGTTTCCGATAACCAAACCTGCAAAATCCTTTTCGGCAAGGTCTACGGCTTTGTTCAAACCGGCGAGTACGTCGCCGCCAATGGTGTTCATTTTGGACTGGAATTCACAGTTTAGGATGCCATCACCCAAATCCTCGATAACCACACCGCTATTTTTAAAGACCTCCTTGGTTTTTCGGATGTTGTCCAAAATAATAAAGGCATCCTGACCTGGAACTTTCTCCATAGTCTTCTTAGGAATATCGTAGAAATAGGTGTCACCTTCTTTAACGGTGTAGAAGGAATCCATTCCCGCTGCTTTCATCTCCGCCACCCAAGGGGCTGCTTCCAGACCTTCTGCCTTGATAAATTCCAAACCTTTGTCGAGTCCCACAGCATCCCAAATTTGGAATGGCCCGTGTTCCCAACCAAAGCCGGCTTTCATGGCGTCATCTATTTTGTATAATTCGTCCGTAATTTCTGGAATACGGTGGGTCACGTAAGCAAATAAAGCGCCAAAGCTCTTACGATAGAATTCTCCGGCCTTGTCCTTACCATCTACCAATACGGGAAAACGGTCTATGACCTTATCAATGGTCTTGGTGAGTTCCAAGGTTGCAAATTTTGCACTCTTTTTGGAACGGTAATCCATGGTATCCAAATCCAAGGTCAGGATTTCACTCTTGCCATTGTCTCCTTTTACCTTTTTGTAGAATCCTTGTCCGGATTTACTGCCCAACCATTGGTTATCCATCATGGTTTGGATAAAATCGGGCAGCTGGAACAGTTCATGACGTTCATCGTCCTTGCAGTTTTCACTGATACCATTTGCTACGTGCACAAGAGTGTCGAGTCCAACTACATCAACCGTACGGAAGGTGGCGGATTTGGGTCGACCAATAACTGGACCTGTCAGCTTATCCACTTCCTCCACCGTCATGCCCATTTCCTTAACGGCATGGAACAGACTTTGTATACTGAATATTCCGATTCGGTTACCGATAAAAGCTGGGGTGTCCTTGGCGATCACTGAGGTTTTGCCCAAGAATTGTTCCCCATACCCATTTAAGAACTCCAATACATCGGCCGATGTTTTTGGTCCAGGTATGATTTCGAAAAGTTTAAGGTAACGCGCGGGATTGAAAAAGTGGGTGCCGCAGAAGTGTTTTTGGAAATCCTCGCTTCTTCCTTCGCTCATGAATCGAATCGGGATTCCCGAAGTGTTGGAGGTAATAAGCGTTCCCGGTGTACGATGCTTATCTAAGGTTTCGAATACCTGTTTTTTAATGTCCAACCGTTCCACGACCACCTCGATGATCCAATCTACATCCGCTACTTTGGAAATATCGTCTTCCAAATTCCCGGTAGAGATACGATCTGCAAATTTTTTATGGTAAATAGGGGAGGGTTTGGATTTGAGGGCGGAAGCCAAGGAATCATTTACCAATCGATTACGGACCACCTTATCTTCCAAGGTAAGTCCTTTGGCCTTTTCTTGGTCGTTGAGTTCACGGGGAACAATGTCCAAGAGCAATACCTCGACCCCGATGTTCGCAAAATGGCACGCTATGCCACTTCCCATAATTCCGGAACCGATTACGGCAACTTTGTTTATATGCCTTTTCATGTGCGCGTTTGAAATTTAATTATTAGTTGTTTTTAGATAGATTTTCTTGTCTGAAATGAGTTTGTTGATGGTTTCTATAACTTTAAAGAAACCCGATAGGTCCTCTTGCGAGGTATGTTCTTTGACAACCTTGTTAAAACGCAGTACCACTTCTTTGGACTCTTCCCTTTTTTCAAGCCCCAGCGGGGTCAAGTAAATTAGGACTCCACGTCCATCATTCGGGTTACGTTTTCGTTGTATGTATCCTTTCTCTTCAATATTTTTCAATATCCTGGACAAACTGGTCGCTTCCATCCCCATTTTTGGTCCCAAGGTGGTACTGGGAGTCCCACCTTTAGGATCAATGCTCAACAGCGTAAAGCCTATGGCCATGGTGAGCCCATAGTTTTTGGCCTCTTCGTTGTACATTTTACTGACAGCTTGCCAAGTAGCCCTAAGGGCGTGATCAATGGTCAAATCTTTCATGGAACTGGTTTGGTGTTCTCAAATATATAAAAATTTATTATGCATGCATAATAAATTTAGGTTAAGTGCAAATGATTTTTTATTCAATTATTGACTGAGAAGGCTCATCCGTCAGATCAAAAGGGGCATTGATCAGATCGTGGGGTAAAATATGAAATGAATGTGTGATATTGTCCACATATCTATTCACCTAAATTTTACTTATGAACACCAAGAATTTGTTTTACACAATTATTTTGATTGGATTGCTGTGGTCTTGCGGCAAAGATGAAAGTCCGGAACCGGCAAAGAACAATGCTCCCAAAACTGAGGCACAAACTTTTACTGTGGCCGAGGATATTTCAGATGCTATAACCATCGGAACTGTAAAAGCCACCGATGCAGACCAGGATGAGTTGACATTTAGTATTAGTACCAATGACAACAATTTATTTGAGATTAGCAATTCCGGGAGTTTAAGTTTGGCTTCGGGGAAATCGTTAGACTTTTCAGTTAAAGCACAGCATCAAATCGTTGTTTCCGTTACTGATGGGCAAGATCAAAAGGAGGCGGACATAACCATAAAAGTGGAGAACGTTATAGAATCTTTAGCAGAGGAACCGGATTCATTTGTGACTTTATGGAATATTCCAGAAAGTAATTTTGAGATAATGGTAGGTACGAACATGGATTATGAATACAATTATACAATAGACTGGGGAGATGGTGTCCAAGAAAATTTAACTACACAAAACCCTAGTCATATTTATTCACAACCAGGTATTTACAAAGTCGCAATCCAAGGTAATTTCCCGGCAATAAGTATGGGTACCCTAAATCCATATTTACAATCACAGGTAATAAATGTTTGGGAAAGTTTGGTCGGTATTGAGCAATGGGGTTCAATTGAGTGGAAAAGTCTGAAGTACGCATTTGCATTCTGCCCGAATCTTGAATATCATGCCGAGGATGTGCCTGACCTACAAAATGTTCAGGATCTTTCTGGAATGTTTCTTACTGGTAATTTGGTAGAATTGGACTATAACCAACAATCAGTATTTAATGCTGATTTAAGTAATTGGGATGTGAGCAATATAACTAATATGAGTGCCATGTTTGCCAACGCCCGTGAATTTACTTCCGACCTTAGCAATTGGGATGTTAGCAACGTGACTGATATGTCGGGGATGTTTGGAGACGCCATGTCATTTAACTCAGACCTTAGCAAATGGGATGTAAGCAAAGTAACTGATATGTCTGGAATGTTTAGAAGGGCAGAAGTTTTCAATTCGGATTTGAGTGATTGGAATGTCAGCAATGTCACGAATATGGCTTCTATGTTCTTCGGGGCAACTTCATTTAATGCAGACCTCAGTAGTTGGAAGGTTGACAATGTGATCGATATGTCTTGGATGTTTACACAAGCCGAATCATTTAATTCAGATATAAGTAATTGGAATGTGGTAAATGTCACCAATATGAATAGTATGTTCTCCAATGCAATATTATTCAATGCAAATATTAGTAACTGGGAGGTGGACAATGTAACCGATATGGGAAGTATGTTTGCAAATGCACAATCTTTTAATGCTGATATCGGAGGTTGGAATGTCGGCAACGTTACTGATATGCAAGGTATGTTTGCATATGCACAATCTTTTAATGCTGATATAGGCGGATGGGATGTTAGTCAGGTAGATGATATGACCATAATGTTCTTAGAAGCTCCAAAATTTGATCAAGATTTAGAAAATTGGAACCTTGAAAGTTTAAAATTTGCATTTGGAATGTTTAACAATAGCGGTATATCCCCAGTAAATCTTAGTACAACTATTATCGGTTGGGCCAATAATCCTAGTACATCCACAGATGTTCCTTTTGGGATTGACGGTCTTTCCATTTGTGATACAAATGAATCACTTGATGCTTATACTAAGCTGAAAGAGAATCTTCAATGGGAAGTTGCCAATGACCCTAATTTTGTGGCATGTCAGTAAAATTTTAATAGAATTTAAAAAACCAACGGATTTCCGTTGGTTTTTTTTATTACTGGCAACTATGCTTTGAGAGATTCCTCATCCCGATAGTTTTCGGGACGTTCAGAACGACAGTCGTTTTTGGAACCTTCTTTATTGAATATATTCACGGTACTTGAGATTTCTCACATTCGTTCGAAATGACAGTTAATCAGTAATTATTGCTCACTGCTAACTAATCAATGCCCGTAGATATCGTTGTAAAGTTCGAGGTACATTTCCTTAATAGGCTTACGCTTGAGCTTCATGGTTGGGGTTAGGTGTCCGTCTTCCACGGTCCAAACATCGGGGGTGAGCCTAAATTGCTTTACCTTTTCCCATTTGGCAAACTCTTGGTTGGCCCAATCCACTTCTTCTTGGAAACGTTCGATGACCTTTTCATTTTTCACAATGTCAGCATTGGAACCCAGCTCCAATTTATGCCGCTTGGCCCATTCCTTGACAAAGCCAAAATTGGGCTGTATAAGGGCAGCAGGCATTTTTTCGCCTTCGCCTACCACCATGATTTGCTCTATAAAACGGGATTGTTTAAATCGGTTTTCCAATAATTGTGGAGCTACATATTTACCGCCAGAAGTTTTGAACATCTCTTTTTTACGGTCTGTGATGCGCAAAAAGCCTTCGGTATCTATCTCACCGATATCCCCGGTATGGAAATACTCCCCGGTCATCACTTCGGCTGTTTTTTCAGGATCTTTGTAGTAGCCCATCATCACATTGGGCCCCTTGCATAGGATTTCACCGTCTTCCGCTATTTTCACTTCCACACCATCAATAATTTTTCCAACCGTGCCTATCTTCCAACCTTTGTTGCGCTGATCGTTCACGGCAATTACGGGCGATGTCTCGGTGAGTCCGTAGCCTTCCATGACGGGCATATCCGCTGCTGCAAAAACCCTCGCTAAGCGAGCTTGCAGGGCTGCGCTTCCAGAAACCATTACCGATAGGTTGCCGCCCAAACCTTCTTTCCATTTGCTGAAAATAAGTTTGCGGGCCAGTCCCAATTTCTTTTCGTACCACCAACCATTGGCACCGTAAGGCTCAAATTTAAGCCCGGTTTCCACGGCCCAGAAAAACAATTTCTTTTTGATTCCGGTAAGTGCTGCCCCTTTTGCAATAATGGCGTCGTAAACCTTTTCCAAAAGTCGGGGCACTACGGTCATCACATCCGGTTTTACTTCTTTTACGTTGTCACTGATCTTATCCAGACCCTCGGCAAAGTGAATCTCAATACCGCAATATTGGTATAGGTAAAGAATCATTCGCTCAAAAATGTGACAAACGGGCAAAAAGCTCAACGCGGTGCCCCCAGTTTCAAAAGGTACCCTCACTTCGCTCGATATTACATTGGATACAATATTATTGTGGGAGAGCATTACGCCCTTTGGTCTACCCGTAGTTCCCGAAGTATAAATCAAGGTGGCCAAATCTTCGGCCTTAACGGCCTTCTTCAATGCTTCCACTTCATCCTGATTGGAGGTATCACTTCCCATGTCAAGGACTTCTTTCCAATTTTTGCAATCCTTCAGTTCATCAAAAGAAAAGACTTCCTTCAAATTTTTTGCCTTGGATTGGATGGACTTTACCTTTTCAAAAACCTCTTCGCAGGAGACAAAGCATAACCTAGCCTCTGAATGGTTCAAAATGTACTCATAATCATCTTCGGAAATGGTGGGATAAATAGGTACGTTCTGTGCCCCGATTTGAAGAATGCCAATATCAATAATGTTCCATTCCGTTCGATTGGTCATAGAAATGATGGCAACCTTGTCGTTGGGTTTAATGCCCATCCGGAGCAAAGCGCGGCTGACCGCATTGGCCTTATCCACATATTCCTGTGTGGAGGTCGCTATCCATTTACCGTCACTTTTGGTGACCAATGATTTTGCTAAGGGATACTTCTCAAGTTGATAGTATGGGAAATCAAATAATCGGGTAACAGTTTGCATAGTAAGTTTGTGTAAAGCGTTTGCAAAATAGCAAATCAGACTTTAAGAATGAAACAGATTTAACAATTACCTAAGGTAAATTTTACCAATTTCCCAATTTATTGCCGAAAGTAACCCTGTGGATTTTTAATCTTCCAAGCTCTCTAGCCACACCCTAGCATTTACAAATGCTTGAAGCCAAGGTGACACCACATCCGTTCTATCCTTTGGATAGTGCGCCCAATTCCACGGGAAGGTAGACCGTTCAATATGGGGCATGGTCACCAAGTGCCTACCTGTTTTGTCGCAAAGCATGGCCGTGTTGTAATCACTTCCGTTAGGATTCGCCGGGTAGCCCTCGTAGCCATATTTGGCCACAATGTGATATTGGTCCTCTGCATGAGGCAAACTGAACTTGCCTTCACCATGGCTTATCCAGACACCCAAGGTAGTCCCCGCCAAATTGGACAGCATCACCGAATTGTTTTCTTGGATTTTGACAGAGGTGAAGTTGCTTTCGTGTTTATGCGAATCATTGTAGGTCATTCTACCATGGGTTCCGTGTTCCGGGTTGATGAGGTCCAGCTCCATGAACAATTGGCAACCATTGCAGATTCCCACCGACAGCGTATCAGGTCTCGCAAAGAAATCTTTAAGGGCTTTGTTGGCCTTTTCATTGTATTTAAAGGCACCAGCCCATCCTTTGGCGCTCCCCAATACATCGGAGTTGGAGAAACCGCCCACGGCACCGATAAATTGGATATCCTCCAAAGTTTCCCTCCCCGTGATAAGGTCTGTCATGTGCACATCCTTCACATCAAAGCCGGCCAAGTACATAGCGTTGGCCATTTCGCGCTCGGAATTGCTTCCTTTTTCCCGAAGGATGGCCGCTTTTGGTCGGGGGCTTCGACTCCGCTCAGCCCTCGAAAGTTTTCCGTCAAAACCTTTTGGAAAAACATATTGGAGCGGCTGCTCTTTATAATTGTCGTAGCGATTTTTGGCCAAACCATTGGCGGTTTGTTTATTGTCCAACAGGTAGGAGGTTTTGAACCAAGTATCCCTCAAAGAAGTAATGTTCAGTCCAATTTCAACGCCGTTGTTTTTGATGTTCAAGGTACTTTCCGATGTTGGCGTACCGATTTTGGTAAATTCAATACCTTCAGCTTTCAATTCATTTTCCACCGAATCATCTTTGGCTTGGAACACCACACCACTGTTTTCTGAGAACAGAAGTTTGATGATGTCAGCTTCGCCCAAACTGGACAAATCCAAATCAGCTCCCAAATCAGTATCTGCAAAGCAAAGTTCCAACAGGGTGGTAATCAAACCACCTGAGGCTACATCGTGACCAGCCAAAACCTGACCGTTTTTAATAAGCTTTTGCAAGGTGTTGAAAGCACTCTTAAAGTAGTTGGCATCCAGAACAGAAGGTGCTTCATCGCCAATTCCGTTCAAAATTTGGGCGAACGATGAACCCCCTAATTTATGGCTGTCCTTGGATAGGTTGATGTAATAAATGTCACCGCCATTCTTTTGCAACACAGGCTCTACCACTTGGTTGATGTTGTCGCAATGGGCCGCAGCGGAGATTATGACCGTCCCCGGGGACAATACTTCCCCATCCTTATATTTTTGTTTCATGGAGAGGGAATCCTTTCCAGTGGGTACATTGATGCCCAAATCGATGGCAAATTGCGATAAGGATTCGACCGCGGCATACAAACGGGCATCCTCACCTTCGTTTCTGCAGGGCCACATCCAGTTTGCGGATAGGGAAACAGATGTAAGACCATTCTGTAAAGGTGCCCAAACAATATTGGTCAAGGATTCCGCTACGCTGTTTCTGCTTCCTGCCACCGGGTCAATCAACGCAGAAATGGGGGAGTGACCAATACTGGTGGCAATACCTTCCTTTCCTTTAAAATCGAGTGCCATCACACCACAATTGTTTAAGGGCAACTGCAATGGTCCCGCACATTGCTGCTTTGCCACACGTCCGCCCACACAACGGTCCACCTTGTTGGTCAACCAATCCTTGCAGGCGACGGCCTCCAATTGCAATACTTGCTCCAAATACTCATGGAAATGCTCCAAGGAGTAGGCAAGAACCGGATATTTTTGTTGGGAGGTCTTGTCCGCCATGATGGTTTTTGGCGAACTCCCGAACATATCGGAAAGTTCCAAATTCATTGGGGTTTCGCCCGTGGTCCCTGAGGTGAATTTAAAGGTATGGTCGCCCGTAACTTCACCCACATTGTACATTGGGGAGCGTTCCCGAGCCGAAATTCGGTCCAAAAGGTCTAGGTCTTTGTCTCCGATGACCAAGCCCATTCGCTCTTGGGATTCATTGCCGATCAATTCCTTTTTGGAAAGGGTAGGGTCGCCCACAGGCAATTTATCGGTATCGATGGTGCCTCCTGTTTCCTCTACCAATTCGGAGAGACAGTTCAAATGTCCGCCTGCACCGTGATCGTGAATGGAAACAATGGGGTTATCGTGACTTTCAAACAAGCCTCGGACAGCGTTCGAAGCTCTTTTTTGCATTTCTGGGTTGGAGCGTTGCACGGCGTTCAATTCGATGGCGGAGCTGAATTCTCCAGTATCTGCGCTGGATACGGCAGCACCGCCCATCCCGATACGGTAGTTGTCCCCACCCAGAACGACTATTCTGTCTCCTTTCCTTGGGGTATTTTTTAAAGCTTGGTCGGTTTTTCCATAACCGATACCACCCGCCATCATGATCACTTTGTCGAAGCCCAACTTTCTGGGTGTCCTATCGAGCGCAGTCGAGATATCTTTCGACTCATCATGCTCAAACGTCAACACTGAACCTGCAATCAATGGTTGACCGAATTTGTTACCAAAATCGGATGCCCCATTGGAGGCTTTGATTAAAATATCCATGGGGGTTTGGTACAGCCAATCCCGCTCTTTCATTCCCTTTTCCCATGGACGATTTTCTTCTAAACGGGAGTAGGAGGTCATATAAACCGCAGTCCCCGCCAAAGGCAATGATCCTTTTCCACCCGCTAAACGGTCCCTGATTTCCCCTCCAGAACCTGTTGCAGCACCATTAAAGGGCTCTACGGTAGTCGGGAAATTGTGGGTTTCCGCCTTTAGGGATAGAACAGAATCAAATTCTTTTTCTTCGTAAAAATCAGGTTTGTCCGCACTTTTTGGTGCAAACTGAATAGCTTTTGGACCTTTGATGAAGGCCACGTTGTCTTTATAGGCCGAAACAATATCGTTGGGGTTGGCTTCGGATGTTTTTTTGATCAGCTTGAACAAGGATGAAGGTTTCTCAACTCCATCAATCACAAAAGTGCCATTGAAAATCTTGTGGCGGCAGTGCTCGGAATTTACCTGACTGAAGCCAAAGACCTCTGAATCCGTCAACTTGCGTCCTAATTTCTTCGCCAATCCTTCCAGATAGGCCACCTCTTCCTCGCTAAGCGCCAATCCTTCTTTTTCGTTGTACGCTGCAATATCATCAATCTCCATAATAGGCTCAGGAACAATGTTGATGGTGAAAATATCCTGGCCCAAACTGGCGTATTTTTGGGAGAGCATCGGGTCAAAATCGGTATAATCTGCTGAAACAGCACGGAATTCCTCAATTCGGATAATCCCCGAGATGCCCATGTTTTGGGTGATTTCGGTAGCGTTGGTACTCCATGGCGTAACCATAGCGGCACGTGGGCCAACAAAAAAGGCGTCGAGTGACGCCGCTTCGATCTTAGGCTGGTTGCCAAACAACCAAGTCAGTTTGTTCGTGTCTTCCTGAGTGATTTCCTGAGCGGTTTGGACGGCAAAAACCTTGGTCGCCTTGTCCCCAAAAAAATGGATCATACAATCTTTGCGTTGAACGGTTTAAGAAAGTGCAAAAATACGATTTTACGGCGTAATTCGAGATACCAACGGCGGGTTTTGTTAACGAACCGCTGTTGATAGCGCATCCGTCAGATCAAAAGGGGCATCCGTCAATTCATTGTGCCAAAAACCCATTGATTTTCATACGTTTGATTTTGGTTCAACGAAATTGACATGAAATCCATAAAAAAAACGAAGTTTTCGGACCGGTTCATTGCAAGCATTTTGCTATTGATTTTGGGAGGTATTCTTTTGATGCTTCTGGATGATGACCCCAACTGGGTGAATTTTTTCAAACATTTGATCAAAAATATCCTTCGGAATGTATTCTGATAGTCCATCAGCAAGCAAAGATTAAAGTTGTTTCACTATCTTAGGAGCATTATAGCTAACTCAAAACCGACCTTATGAAAACGACCAACCTCCTATTGTGCGGGATACTTCTTTTCGCAGGCATAATCACTGCCACAGCACAAAAAAAATACTCTAAAAGTCAGATTAAAAAGTTAAAGGCCGAAGTGGAAGCCCTTGTGGAAGCGAATCATAAGCAAACACAGGTCATGGTGGACAAAATCTTCAGTTTTGCGGAGCTCGGTTTCCAAGAAGAGGAAAGCTCCAAATACCTTACGGGCATCTTGGAAGAAAATGGTTTTACCATTGAACATTCCATTTCCAATATTCCCACGGCATGGTTTGCTACGTGGAGCAACGGCGAAGGCCCCGTGATTGCTTTGGGAAGTGACGTAGACTGTATCCCAAAGGCCTCACAGTATCCAGGTGTGGCCTATCATAAACCCATTGTGGAAGGCGCCCCGGGGCATGGTGAAGGCCATAATGCAGGGATTCCGTTGAACATCACCTCCGCTTTAGCGGTTAAGCAAGTAATGGAGCGGGAAGGTATAGGTGGAACCTTGGTGGTTTGGCCCGGTATTGCCGAGGAATTGGTCGCAGCCAAGGCTTGGTATGTGCGTGATGGTCTTTTTGATGATATCGATATGTGCATTTTTACCCATGTGAGCAGCAATTTGAGCGTTTCATGGGGACCTACCCGTGGTACGGGCCTAATTTCTGTGGAATATTTGTTTGAAGGCGAAGCAGCACATTCGGCCGGAGCTCCATGGCGAGGTCGTAGCGCCCTTGATGCCGCGGAGTTGATGAATATTGGATGGAACTACAAAAGGGAGCATTTGCACCCATTGAAGCGTTCCCATTCCATTTTTACCGATGCGGGCGACCAGCCCAATGTGGTACCTTCCAAAGCAGCCATTTGGTTCTATTTTAGGGACGTCACCTACGAAGGCATTATGGAAATGTATGCCGAAGCCAACGATATCGCCAAAGGTGCAGCTCTAATGACGGGTACAACCATGAGCTCCCGCGTGTTGGGAACTGCCTGGCCAAGACATTTTAATAAGGTAATTGCCGAGACCATGTATGAAAATATCAAACAAGTGGGGCTTCCTAATTGGTCTGAAGCTGACCAAAAACTGGCCAAGGCCGTTCAAACGGAAATGAAGTCCAAAAAAATCGAGGGCTTGCCCACTGAATTATCAGAAATTGGACTGCCTGTCTTGGAGCCCGTGAGTGGAGGTTCGGACGATATCGGGGATATATCTTGGAAAGTGCCTACGGTTACCATGCGTTTTCCGTCCAACATTCCTGGACTGCCAGGTCACCATTGGGCCAATGCCATTGCCATGGCGACCCCCATTGCACACAAAGGGGTAACTGCCGGCGCCAAAGCGGAGGCCATGACCGTGATGGACTTTCTCTTGAAACCGGAATTGCTTACCCAAGCTTGGGACTATTTCAACAATGAACAGACCAAGGAAACCAAATACGAGCCCATGATTGCTGCGGATGATATGCCGCCCACCTATTTGAACAAGGATAAGCAGGATATGTTTAGGCCCGCTTTGGAGGAATTCTACTATGACGAAACCAAGTACGATACCTATTTGGAGCAGTTGGGCGTAGAATACCCTACGGTGAAACAATAAGTAAATCACTTGTCATATCCAGCGCCCGCCTGGCAGGCGGGCGCTGGAATGATAAATTCCAAAGAACAAATTCCGTCCAAGGGTCATTTCGACATGAGCAACATGGTTGCGATTGAGAAATCTTATTTTCTAATTGGTTCTTGTAGGTTTCTCACGCTCCCGTTTGGTGTGTTCGAGTGTTTACGGAGGGAACTATCGAGAACTTTTTTCAGCAATCCATTTCCGAGCAAAGTTTAAATCACTTCTCGATACAATTTTGACTTCGTCAAAACCACTCGAAGTGACGAACAACACCTAACATGACATTCCGTTTTGGATGCGTAATCCATGTTATTCAGCCGTTCATCATGCCTTTTTCTTCAACAAAGCCATGTAAAACCCATCAAAACCGGTTTCCGAAGCAAAGATGTTTTGCTCTTTCACAAACTCGAAATCCTTTCCATTTTCGGACTCCAAAAAGGTTTTGACTTGTTCGGAATTTTCTTGTGGAAGAATGGAACAGGTGGCGTAGACCATCTGTCCGCCTTTTTTGACCATTTTGCTGTAATTCTGGAGGATATCTTGCTGAACGCCCATAATGCGTTCCACAAATTCGGGTTCCAATTTCCATTTGGAGTCAGGGTTTCTCTTAATGACCCCCAATCCAGAGCAGGGCGCATCCAGTAGTAATCGATCTGCGCTATTGTGCAATTTTTTGATGACCTTATTGGAATCGATGACCCGGGTTTCCATATTGTGCACCCCATTGCGACGTGCTCTTTTCTTCAGCTTTTTCAATTTACTTTCATAAATGTCCAAAGCGATCAATTGCCCTTTGTTCTTCATTTGGGCTGCCAAGTGAAGGGTTTTACCACCCGCCCCGGCGCAGGCATCTATCACCCGCTGGCCCGGTTCCACTTCCAAAAAGGGGGCAACCAGTTGGGAAGAAGCGTCTTGAACCTCAAACAATCCATCCTTGAAGGCTTGGGTAACGAACACATTTTGGCGCTCTACGAGTTTTAGGGCATCAGGATAACCTTCAATGAATTCAGTGGCAATATCCTCCTTGGCCAAGAAGCTCTTCAGCTGTGGTTTGGGAACTTTTAGGGTGTTGGTGCGGAGAATGACATCGGCTTGCTGATTTTGAGCTGCAATTTCTTTGGTCCATAACTCACTGCCCAGTGATTTTTCTCCCAATTCATCCATCCAATCCGGGACGGATTCCCTGAACTTTCGGATTTTGGACAATTCATCGAACCGACCTTTTATGCGACGCTCCGGTGTGCCTTCCAATTGTTTCCAATCCGGGATGCGAATCCCGCGAAGCACACACCAAACCCCGAACAAACGGAACAGATGCTCTCTGCTATACGGCTCGTGCACTTCGGCAATTTCAGAGTAAAGGCGTTTCCAGCGAACGATTTCATAGGTGGTCTCTGCAATAAAGCCACGGTCGCGGGAGCCCCAGCGTTTATCGTAGCGCAATACTTTTTCAATCACCTTATCGGCATATTCCCCTTCATTAAAAATCATATGGAGGGCATCAATTACGGCAAATACCAAGTTTCTGTGTAAACGCATCATCTTAAATAAGGTTGCAAAGGTATGATTTCTGCGTACTTTTGAGGAAAATAAATACCATGAGAGCCATTCTTTCCTTTTTTGTTGCCTTACTTGTTATTTCTTGCGCAGAAGAACGCAAGGAGCAACCGTTTCAATCGGTAACGGTAACTCCTGTTTTTGAGGATTCGGTGAGTATCCGGGCCATTACGTTTCTGGATGGTAGAACCTTGGCGTTTGCTGGTAGCAATGGGGTATATGGAACGGTGGATGTAAATTCCAATAAAGTGCGAACCAATACGCAGTATTACGATTCCATCACCCCAAGTTTTAGGGCTGTGGGCGGTACGTCGGAAGATTTTTTTATGCTTTCTGTGGAAAGTCCGGCGTTGTTGTACAAAACAGGGGAACAGGGCAAAATGGAATTGGTGTACACCGAAAAGGGCGAGGGGGTATTTTATGATAGCATGGCTTTTTGGAACGATTTGGAAGGCATTGCCGTGGGTGATACGGTAGATGGTTGTCTTTCCATCATCATCACTAGGGATGGAGGCAAAACATGGGATAAATTAAGCTGTTCAGAGCTTCCACAGGGTATTGAGGGGGAAGGGGCCTTCGCGGCCAGCAACAGCAATATTGTCACGAAAGGGGATAAGGTTTGGATAGGCACCACAGCCGGCCGCGTGTATTTCTCCGGTGATAAAGGTGCAACTTGGTCCATCCAACAAACTCCCATTATTTCTGCTGAACCGACCCAAGGGATCTATTCCATGGACTTTTTTGATGAACAAGTTGGATTTGCCATTGGAGGCGATTACACCCAACCTGAATCCAATGTCGCCAACAAAATAAAAACCACGGATGGCGGGCAAATATGGCAGTTGATTGCTGATGGTGAAGAACCGGGCTACAAGAGTTGTGTACAGTTTGTGCCCAATTCCGAAGGTCAGGAACTTGTGGCCATTGGGTTTACGGGAATTTCATATTCATTTAATGGGGGTGAAACGTGGCGGGAACTAAGCGAAGAGCCCTTTTTTACGCTACGCTTTCTTAACGATTCCACGGCTTATGCCGCAGGAAGTAAGAGAATAGCTCACCTACGTTTCCAATAATTGAGTTTATTGCATTAGAAATCTGCGAACTGGTATAATACATCGAAATGTATGGACCTTCAACTTTTTTTCCTGTTTATTTTTATAGAAAACCCTAGATTTAATGGGGATGCTTTATATCCCTAAGTACATCATATTTTTAAATAGAAAAAAAGGATTAATGATTCTCGAATCAGGGTTTGTTTTTAATCTTTTCTTAAGGAGAGTCCTATCTCCATTTTATGCCAATCCCATCTCTAACAAGATAACGGGGAAAGTATATGATACAACTCCAATTCAACCATTATCCATTGGAAGGAGAGCTTTTTTCGTTGAGAAGGATATTCCTGAATACTTAACGGCCGAAACTGTTGATTCACTTTCGGATTTTAAAGTGAAACCAATACGACAATATAAAGGTTTCGCGTGCAATCTGGATGGGTATACTGATGTTGCCGATTATTTAAAAGAAAACTTGGGAAAATCAACCATTAAAAATATCAGAACCAGAAAAAGGCAGCTTGAAAGTAGGTTTAATGTTGTTTATAAATTTTATAGCGGAGAAATTGATAAGGAGCACTACGACTTTTTGTTCGATAGGTTTTATCACATGTTGAAAAATAGGTTTGATGAGAAGAAAACCTACAACAGATATTTGTTGGATTGGAAACATTATTTTGAGATGATTTATCCGATGCTGTTGAAAAATGAAGCTTTGCTTTCCGTTATTTATGCAAATGATGAACCTATCTCAATTTCTTTGGAATTTTGTTTGGAAGACATATGCTTCGGCTACATTCATGGCTATGATTCAAATTATCACAGATATCAACTCGGTGACATTAGAATGGTTATATTGCTTGAATGGTTGATTGCCAATAAATTTAGGTTTTTCGATACCTTAATGGGTGAAACTGTGTTCAAGGCCAAATGGTCAAATCACATCTACAATTTCCATTATGATGTGTTCTACAAGAAAAATTCAATCTCCTCCTTGGTGAGACTCAATTATCTAGAATTTAAACTTCGGTTTAAACAATGGTTACGGGATAAGGGCATTCTAGGCAAATGGTTCAAAATGGATAAATTTTTATATAAGAGAATGGCCAAAAAACTAAAGAATCATAATTGGAAAAACATGGAGGTGAGCTAACCATTGAACATTTACAGTCCTAAGTGCTCTATGATACTTTTGGCGACCAAACTTCTGCCATTGTTATTCCAATGCATATCGTAAATCAAGGTAGTTGGTCTCTTTGACTGCTCAAATTCACTCCCAAAATCAATTATATCAATACCTTTTTCCGTGCAGTGTTCTAAAAATTTTGGAGAAGTATTTCTTTTGTCCAATAAGATGCTTGTTTTTGTTGGGTTAATGGGGTATACTTTCAATAATTTGTCAAAATTGCCAATATAAAGACTATCCAACACGGTTTCTTGCTCAGTGTTTGATGCTTTTTTGGCATCTTGTTTTTCTGTCATTAGGTTTTTTACAGGGTCCAAAAACCCGATTTGAGAAGCATAATAGAGCAATTTTATGTTATCCCTTATTTTAAATGGGATAGAATTCAACTGTTTTATCCGGCCCGTGTTGGGTTCGTAGGTAGCCCTTCCCAAGTCCATAGGGTATTTCATATAGATTACAATAAGGTCTATTTTATCAAAGTCTTCAGCGTAGGCCTGTAACAAATGTAGCTGGTCGGCTAGATCCCAACCGGCATACCCATATTCATAAACTTCAAGGTCTTTGGTTCTATTTTCGATTTTTTTACCGATGGAGTTGTAATAATTTTGGTGAAAACCTTGTATGTAAGAATCTCCGATTATGGCCAATTCTTTTTTTGAATAACTAGGTGTAAACTCTCGGTAAGAGTTGAAACCTTGGTTGTTGATATGGTATTCCGAAAAGTTTTGCCTTCTGTTTCCCGTCACACTAAAACCATTATAATTTGGAATTCTTTTCTCGACACCCATTTCGTCAATAAACCTTGGTGAATCTTCTGGATACAAGTGAAAGACCCTGACCAACAGCTCTAATGAAAGAACAATCAGGATAAGGTATAGCCATGTTTTTAGAAATAATTTAATCATATCAGAACTGGAAATAAATAAATGAACGATCGACCCCGTCGTCATAAAATAATAAAATACAGAATATTACCAGGGTATATGCAATAAACCTAACAATGGGCGATTTAAATTTGAATGGATTTCTCTCGTCCCTTCTCATCCTGAATTCGTAAAGAACGAAAATGGCAAGTAGAACAAAATAATCTATCATTCTATATCCCATAGGGTGGTGGTAAGGTTCCCAATGAAACTCCGTGAAGAGTCTTTTAATGAACACAAAAGAGTCTGTCAACGATTCCGATCTAAAGAAAATACGTGAAAACGTTACAATCACGAAGGTTGTAAATAGTTGTCCTATTTCTTTAAAGGTCGGGAATAGAGTGTTTTCGGCAACAACATTATTTTTATAAATGGTATTTCTTCCCATCAGAAACACAGGAATATAGGCCAGGGCATGGAAACCTCCCCAAAATATAAAGGTCCAATTGGCACCATGCCAAAATCCGCTAACCAAGAAAATAATGCAAATATTGCGGATGGATTTTAGTCTACTTACCCTTGACCCGCCCAGAGGTATGTACAGATAATGTCGGAACCAAGTGGAAAGTGAAATATGCCAACGCTGCCAATATTCTGCCACATTTCTAGAAAAATTGGGGAACTTAAAGTTGGACATCAGCTCGATTCCAAAAAGTTTCGCCGTACCAATGGCGATATCGGAATAACCCGAGAAATCCCCATACACTTGAAAACTAAATAACGAGACCCCTAGCACCAGGGTAGAGGTGGGCATTGTATCGTAGTTGGCAAAAATATCATCCACCATTGGTGCGATACCATCGGCTATGACCATTTTTTTAAAGAGGCCCCAAAGTATTAATTTGAGTCCTTCCACGGCCTGTTCGTATTTAAAGGAACGTTTATTCGTAATTTGTCCGAGCAAATTGGACGCCCTTTCAATCGGGCCGGCGACCAATTGGGGGAAAAAAGCGACAAAGGTTGCAAAATCGAGAAAATTATGGGTCGGTTTTATTCGTTTAAAGTAAATATCCAACGAATAGGACATGGTTTGGAAGGTATAAAAGGAAATACCTACCGGAAGTATAATGTTCAAAGTCCAGGTGCTTTGTATCGGGTAGCCAAAAAGGAGTACCATATCCACAAAGGCATCCACAAAGAAGTTATAATATTTAAAAAAACCCAGAAGGGAAACGTTGAACAAAATACTCAGCCAAAGTAATAATTTTCCCTTATCACCTTGAGTTTGTTTTTTATGTATGGCAAGGCCAACAAAATAATCGACTATTGTACTGGCTAGTATCAAAAATAGGAAACGCCAATCCCAAAGACCATAAAAAATATAACTGGCTGTTAAGATCAATCCATTCTGAACCTTCAAGTTGTTGAACTTTGCAACCATCCAGTAAATAATAAATACCAGAGGTAAAAAAATCAGATATTCGACCGAGTTAAAAAGCATAATTCCTGTCTAGTTTTTATAACTTGAAAATTAAGTTAAACTTATAATCTTAGAGGTTTTTTTTCCTTTCAATAAAAATTGATTCTCCTTTTCTTCCAGTTTAAATATGTTTACATCTTGCGAATTTTCACCATAGAGATATAGAAAATCAAAAAGCACCTTTTTGATTTTTGGATCATAACGATCAATTTCAACTATGTCCACAGCGTCCATAACATCATAATCCTCAAATATTGGATTGCTTGGTATTTTTCCATCCTTTTGTGGCTTATGATCCCCGCTATTTTTTAACGCAAAGCGGACTTTATTGAGTACCCTATTGATTCCTTTATCCCTTAGATATTGTTTGGTCTTGAAAAAAGTGGTTAAAAAGAAGGCTTTTGTTCGAGAGATGGTTGATTTGGGATTGTAGAGTATATGATATTCAAAATCATATTTTTTGGTGGACCACCTTACTTTATAATCGAAGTACCCTTTTGAAAAATCCAAGATTTTGTAATTTTTGGCTATGCCCCATTCAATCAAAAACATGATATTGACGGATCCCAAATGAAATTTGGAATAATCAATATCAAAAACAGTGATAGCGTCGAAAATTATGTCTTTAGAAAAATAGACCAGTGTAATGGCAATGGGCATCCCATGATCTTGAATAACAAAAAGCCCTGCTTTACTTTCTTTGATCATGGGGAGGACAACTTTCTTATAAAATTCCCATTCTTGCTTATCCAAGTTGTTGTTGTGTTCCCCTTTGTCCTCAAATCTCTTTTCTAGAAGTGTTCTAAACTGCTTAAAAATAGTATGGTAATCCTTTTCAGCGATTTCGCCTGTGAACATTTTATACTGAATGTCAAAACACTGTGTAAGCCTCTTTTTGTATTTATTTAGTTTGTACCTACTTGATTTTTTAAACTTTTTGAGCATAAAGTCTCCCAGGCTGTCAAAGCCTTCCAATTCAATTAAGAAGCCAGGATATTGCCTTATTTTTTTAAGTCTGAGTGATTTTTTTGGTATATGTTTAGGGCAATTAAAGTAAGAGGGTACATCATGGATCAACAGGGTTTTGTTTTTGATTTGGAATTCGTTCGTCATGGAATAGTAAATTCCTTTGGTATGGGTTTCCCCTGAATTGATATAAAGGCCGGAACCGCTTTGGTAGAACTCGGTTCCCTCAATGTCCTTTATCTTGATCCTAGAGCCTGCTTTATCAAAATGTTTGAACCATGTATTTATAAAAACCTTCGTAGCATAAGGGTTATCAATCATTGGACAGACAATTTATTTCGGAGATTTCGATATCATCAGAATCCATATTTTGGCGATATAGTGGAAAGAAACAGGAACTTCTATCGATTGGCTCTTCCAATCCTTCCTTTTCCCTTAATAATTGATTGTATTTTGGTTCGTCCACAATGTATTGCCATGAGTTGAACTCACGATAATCTTTGGAAAACCCTGATTTGAAATAGAAAAGGGAATCTTTTTCCTGTCCGCCCAATCCACCTCCCAGGTTAAGATTGGTAAACCCTTCTTGGGAACCTATTGTTTTGGCGTGGTCTATCAGAAGTTTTATCGGATTGAGGTGAAAAAACTTAGCTCTGACCCCGGATAGGTGATACTGCATTGTTGCTCCCTTTTTTGTAAATATAGCGCCACCTGCAAATTCACCTGAATCTTTGTGTATTGCGGCCATGAGTTCCGCATTGATTTGTCCGCTTGCCAAAAGTTCGTAGAAATAGTTTTTGCCAAAAAAGTAACTAGGCTTGGCATTCACCCGCTTCATATTTTCGCAGTAGGTTTTTATAAAAGAGTCAAGGTATTTTTCGCAAGCACCATCGATAATTTCGTATTCCTTAATCTCTTTATTGATGTATGTTCTTAACCTTCGTTTGTAATCTTTCTTTTGTTCTTCTTCACTTTTTGTAAGATCAATATTCACAACCTTGCCATGAGAAACAATTTTTCCAATGTTTTTTAAGATTTGATGTTGGTTTGCAATATAGGGGTGCAGTCTGGAAAAAACGGATATTATTTTATTTTCCCTCAAATAATTATCCAATTGTCTTCTGAATTCTTCGTTGTCGAAATCCGTACCAATGTTTTTCCCCAAGGGTCCTACATATCCATAAACGGATGTAGCATCTTTAAGGTCCGTGCCTTCAATGTTTCTGATCAATAATGGCAATAGGATATGGGTGTTGCCATGTGAATATTTAAGCAAAACAGGTTTGTCTCCTTCTTTCTTAGATATTATATGGTAATCATAAGTATGGTAGAAATCGGATTGGTAACATTGATCAATAATCTCACTCCATACGTTCCTGTTTTCAATCGCAAGCATATTTATTGAGATTTCTGCTATTGTGTTGTAAAATTACATAAGATTGGACAAATTGAGTTATGACAAATCTCATGTTCTCTAAGACGAAAGATGTCTTGCGTGCAAAATTCGATGAAATTCACTTTAAGCAGAATAAAAAGCGACGATATCGTCGCTCCTATTATTAATCAACTAATAACAAATCAATCAAAAACTAAAAGTTTGCAGCCACGTTGTGGTGTATACCTCTTTTGTGCCATACTCCCAGATATGGTATAATCTTCTCCCATTTCAGTAAGTTACTTTGCTGACTTTGGGCAAGGCTCTGACTAATACACAATCTTTTCCTCTCAGCATATACCACACGCCATCGGCGTAGTAGTAATTTGTTTTTTTAGTGAAAAATCACTCTTGGATTGGAACTTGTTTTTACAACGGTGCCATGTTTTGGATAGACCCTTACTACCGTTCTTGTCCATGCATAGGTCCCAAGCATGATTCCCAAAAAGGCAACCGTAACCCAAATTACCTTTATTATTTTCATAACAAATGATTTTAATAGTTAGACTATGGGTTATTGCCAAGGTTTAATAAAAAAGGTTTCAATGTACTATTTATAATTTTTTGGTTTTGAACGACTTATCCGCCACCACGCCGCTTTCGGAATTCTTGAATCATCTGCCGCTTAAAGTCTTCTTCGGCCTTGACCAATAGGAGAACCTTTTTGGCGGGAATCACGGTTCGCAATCTGGATAAAAATTCCCGATCTACCTTTTGTTTTTCAGATTGTAGTTCGAGCAATCTGTCCAACAATCGTTCAGAATCAGTGTTGGAAAGGTCTTGTGCCCTAGCAATATTGACCTCTAATTCCGCACGTTCTTTGCGACGGATTTCTTCCAGGTTATCCTCGTGTTCGTTGTAAATGGGCCAAAATTGTTGGGCTTCTTCGCTGGTCAACCCCACCCGTTCCGTAATAAAGGCCACTTTTAGGGTTTTGATGCGGTCTCGCACAGGTCCTTGGGCATGCATTAGAAAAGAGAAAAGCAATAGGGTGCAGCTTATGAGTGTTCGTTTTGTCATCATGGGGTCGCTTCTAAGTTTAATTCTTCAATATCATCCACATTTTCATCCAAATAATCCATAAGGATGTCATCTTCCAGATCATCGCTCAACACATCGTTGAGTTGAATATCCGTTACGGAAACCACTTCGGCAATTTCATAGGAACTCATGTCGAGGTCGGTCTGCTCAAAATAGGCTTCTATTTCTGCATTGGCCAGATCATCGAAACTGATGGGCTCGGTATTCGGATTCCAGTTGATGCCAAACAACAGCACCAATAAGGCAGCAACGGCTGCGGCTCCGTAATAAAAATTACGATTGGGCTTGAATGAAATGACCTTTGGCTCCTTCTCAACGGACTTGGACAAAATAGTAGGGGGTAAGCCCATCCAAATAGCCATCGGGAACCACAAAACCATCGGTTTTGGGAATACGGCTTTCCGCTTCTTTCACTTCTTCCTCGTGGATTCTATCCATCAAACGGTCGTTGAAGCTTTCGAAGTAGCCCTCGGGAGTTTGAAAATTATTTTTTTTGTCCTTTTTCATATGTTGTTTTGACTGCTGAATGTGCCAAAGGTTTAATTTTCTTTAAGATACGTTTCTATTTTTTTAACCGCCAAATGGTAGGAGGTCTTCAATGCGCCCACCGAGGTCTCCAAGGCTTCCGAAATATCGGTATACTTCATTTCCTGAAAATACTTCATGGTAAACACCAATTTTTGCTTATCGGGTAGGGTGGAAAGCGCTTTTTGCAGTTTCAGCTGTATCTCATCACCTTCAAAATACACATCTGCCTGCAGGTTTTCCACCATTCTGTCCTTCAATTCTTGGTCGCTGACTCCCATTTTCTTTGACCGTTGCTTCAAAAATGTCAAGGATTCGTTGGTCGCAATGCGGTACATCCACGAATAGAGCTTGCTGTCGCCCTTAAATTGGTCGATATTCCGGTAGACCTTGATAAAAGTGTTCTGGAGCACATCGTCCGTATCGTCATGATTGAGTACAATCCTTCGGATATGCCAATACAAACGTTCTTTGTAAGTGTTTACCAACACCTCAAAGGCTTTTGCACGGCTGGCTTCCTGCTGGAGCTCTTGGACCAAAGTTTCCTCAGCGATCAATATTCTTATGGTTTGATGCTTAGACTAAGGTACAAGGAAAAGGTTTAATTCTTCTATGAACAATTTTCAATGAGCAATTAACAATCTACAATGGTAAAGGGGCAATGGATAAAGGATGAAGGTTGAAGATTCATGTGAGTCAAACCGGAAAAATCTAAAAACCCAATTACCAAGTCATCTATGAAGCAAATGATTGCATCTCCACCAGCTTTTTATAGCTTTTCGCGGATTTCATGAGCTCTTCGTGGGTGCCTTGTTCCACAATTTCGCCTTTGCTCATCACCACAATGGTATCCGCATTTTGTATGGTGGACAGTCGATGCGCAATAACAATCGAGGTTCGGTTTTGCATCATTTTTTCCAGGGCATCCTGCACCAATCGCTCACTTTCGGTATCCAAGGCCGACGTAGCTTCGTCCAAAATCATAATAGGTGGATTTTTGAGTACCGCCCTTGCAATGGACAAGCGCTGTTTTTGCCCGCCGCTCAATTTGTTTCCACTGTCGCCAATATTGGTGTCGTAACCATTGGGCAGCTCCATGATAAAATCATGTGCATTGGCCACTTTTGCGGCTTCCATAATTTCGTCCATGGTAGCATTTTCCTTGCCCAAGGCGATATTGTTTTTTACCGAATCGTTAAAAAGGATGGAATCCTGCGTTACCAAACCCATTAAGCTGCGTAGGGATTTTTTGGTAATATTTTTAATGTTGGTGCCATCAATTAAAATATCACCTTGGTTCACATCGTAAAAACGCGTTACCAAATTGGCCACGGTGCTTTTTCCGCTTCCGGACTGCCCTACCAGCGCAACGGTTTTTCCTTTGTCCACCTTTAGGTTGAAGTTTTTGAGGACGTAATCATTCTCATATTTAAATCCAACTTCTTTTAATTCAATTCCACTAGTAAAGGATGATTTTTCTTCGGCTCCTTCCAAATCCTTGATGGGATTGTCGGACTCAAGGATTTCCAGAACACGTTCTGCCGCAGCATTTCCTTTTTTGACCCCGTAGGAAGCTTTACTGATGGCCTTGGCCGGGGTTAAAATATTATAGGCCAGACCCATGTAGGCAATAAATGAAGAGGCATCCAAAGTTTTATCCACCAATACCATTTTACCACCAAACCACAACAATACGCCAATGACCAAAATACCTAGAAATTCTCCAGTGGGTGAGGCAAGGTTTTGCCGATTCAACAACGAGTTGGAAAAATGAAAAAAGCGGGTAGTGGAATGTTTAAAGGTTTGATAAAACCGGGATTCTGAATTAAAGGCTTTGATGACGCGAAGTCCGCCCAAGGTCTCCTCCACAATGGATAGGAACTCACCTTGTTCTTTTTGTACACGGTCCGATTTTTTCTTTAAGGACTTTCCGATTCGGGATATGATCATTCCCGCTACAGGAATAAAAACAAAAACAAAAATGGTCAGTTTTGTGCTGATGCCGAACATCACCAAAATCGTGAAGAATATGGTGAGCGGTTCACGCACGATCAACTCTAAAATGGACAAAAAGGAATGTTGTATCTCCAAAACGTCAGAAGTGATTCGTGCAATGACGTCCCCTTTGCGTTTTTCCGAAAAGAAGGAAATGGGCAGGTCCACAATTTTCTGGTACATTTTGTTTCGGATATCCTTGAGTACCCCATTCCGAAGAAAGGTAATGAAGTACATCGCCAAATAATTGAAGAGGTTTTTCAACAAAAATAAACCAAGTACCAATCCAATGACCAACACCAATCCTTTCATCTCATCATCACCAGAATAGGCCGTAACCCGATAGTTGATATAGTCCTGCAAATAATCCTTGAGGGAAGAAAAACCCTGATAAACGGGTTTGGTAAACACTTTCTGCTCTGGTTTGAACAGCACATCCAACATGGGAATCAAGGCCGCAAAGGAGAGGGCACTGAAAAGTGCGTAAAGAATATTGAAAAAAATATTCAGGGCTCCGTATCTGCGGTATGGTGCCGCAAACCGAAGAATCTTTTTAAAGTAGTTCATTCACTTATAAATTCAGCTCTGAGAGGATACCATCTATTTTGGTTTCCAACTGCGAATTTACGGATTTATAATCTGCCGCCTTCTCCAATTTTGCATTTGTGCTGATGTAGAACTTCACTTTGGGTTCGGTTCCGCTGGGTCGCGCCGCAATTCGGGTGCCATCCTCCGTTTCGTAAATGAGCACGTTGGATTTGGGCAAGTGCAGGGTGTACTCTTCTCCTGTCTGCACATTTTTGACGATAGAGGTGTTATAATCCTCAATGTACAGCAGTTTGGAACCTTGCACGCTGTCCACGGGGTTTTCCTTGAAATCCTTCAACATTTGTTTGATTTCTTCCGCACCGCTCATTCCTTTTTTGGTGAGGGAAATCAGTTTCTCCTTGTAGAACCCAAATTCCACGTAGGCATCTATCAAATCCTGATAAAAGGAGCTGCCGTTGGCTTTGGCATTGGCAGCGATTTCGCAGGCCAGTAGGGTAGAGGTAACGGCATCCTTATCGCGGACAAAGTCGCCCACCATGTACCCAAAACTTTCTTCGCCTCCGCCAATAAATTGGGAATTCGGGAAGTCCTTGATCATTTTACCGATCCATTTAAACCCAGTGAGCGCTGTTTTGAACTCCACGCCGTAGGCTTTTGCCATTTGCTGCATCATGGGTGTGGACACAATGGTCGTAGCAATGAACTCATTGCCCTTGAATCCTTTGGCCTTGTATTGGTCCAACAGAAACTTGGTCATGAGCACCATGGTCTGGTTCCCGTTCAGCAGTTCCATTTTCCCTTCGAGGTTGCGCACGGCGATGCCCAAACGGTCACTGTCCGGGTCGGTACCCACCACCATATCTGCTCCGATTTCCTCGGCTTTGGCAATGGCCATGGAAAGGGCTTCCGGCTCTTCTGGGTTGGGCGATTCCACGGTTGGAAAATCACCATCGGGCTTTGCCTGTTCCTCGATAATGGTCACGTTTTTGTATCCTGCACGCTTCAATACCTCTGGAATGGCAGTGATGGAGGTGCCATGTAACGAGGTAAACACGATTTTGAAGTCATCTTTACCTTTGGCTCCAAAGCTTCCGTTCTTTACCGAAGCTTCAAAAAAGGCTTCATCCACTTCTTCATCAATGTGGTGGATTAACTTTTCATTCTTATCAAATTTGATGTCCTCAAAGGAAAGGGCATTGATCTCTGCAATGATTTCCCCATCCTGAGGTGGTACAATCTGCCCACCATCGGCCCAATATACTTTGTATCCGTTGTATTCTGGAGGATTATGGGAGGCTGTAAGCACAATTCCAGCATGGCAACCCAAGTATTTTACGGCAAAGGATAGTTCGGGCGTGGTCCGCAGATCGGAAAATAGATGCACTCGGATGCCATTGGCCGAAAATACATCGGCCACGGTTTTGGCCAAGGATTGCGAATTGTGGCGGCAGTCGTAGGCAATCACCACTTTTAAATCATCATCGGTGTACGATTTTTTAAGGTAATTGCTCAATCCCTGCGTATTTTTTCCAAGCGTGTACTTGTTGATCCTGTTGGTGCCAACGCCCATTACACCGCGCATGCCACCCGTACCAAACTCCAAATCCTTATAAAAGCGTTCCTTCAGTTCTTCGGGGTCGTTATCCATAAGGTGTTTGATTTCCTTTTTCGTGTCTTCGTCAAAAAAGTCGGTTAACCAAGATTGCGCTGTTGCTGTAATGGAATCCATAGTTGTTTATCGTTGTTTAGATTTCTAAAATACAAAGTTTAGAGGGTTTGGAAACACCTTAAAGGTTAATTTTATCCGAGATATTGTATCGCGTATCGTTTTTTCGGGACCGAACCATGATCTCGCCCAAGAAACCGGCCAAAAAAAGCTGCGTACCAATGATCATGGCCGTTAAAGCGATATAAAATTGGGGGCGTTGTGTGATCAAACGACCAGCGGGGTTCAAAAAGAGCTTGTCGATACCCAGGTAGAGTGCAAATCCAAAGCCTACCACGAACATCAATACGCCCCAAGCTCCAAAGAGGTGCATCGGCCTACGGCCAAACTTGGAAACGAACCAAATGGTGATCAAATCCAAAAAGCCGTTGATAAAACGTTCTGCACCAAATTTAGTGGAACCATATTTTCGAGCCTGGTGCTGCACTACCTTTTCAGTGATATCGGAAAAACCCGCATTTTTGGCCAAAACAGGAATATAGCGATGCATTTCGCCGGAAACCTCAATAGTTTTGACCACTTTGTGGTTAAAGGCTTTCAGCCCACAGTTAAAATCATGAAGCTTGACGCCGGATGTTTTGCGGGCGGCCCAGTTGAAGAGTTTGGAGGGGATGTTTTTGGTGATAACGGAATCGTACCGTTTCTTTTTCCATCCCGAGACCACGTGGTGCCCGTCTTGCGTGATCATGGCGTAGAGTCCGGGGATTTCTTCGGGATTATCCTGCAAATCAGCATCCATGGTGATCACTACATCGCCTTCGGCGGCCTTGAAACCGGCATGGAGGGCCTGCGACTTGCCGTAATTCTTTAAAAATTGGATACCCTTGACGTTTTCATTGCTTTGGGACAGTTCGGAAATGGTCTCCCATGACCCGTCGCTGCTGCCATCATCAATAAAAATGATTTCATAAGAAAAATGATTGGATTGCATCACTTGCACAATCCAATCATGTAGTTCTTTTAGCGATTCTTGCTCGTTAAGTAAGGGAATTACAATGGAAATCTGCATTGTTCGATTCTGGAATTCCCTTCAAAAGTAGCATTTTTTTGGATTAATATTCCGGTTGGGACTTTTTCAAGATCAGTCCGGAGATAAGACCCAAGATCAATCCCAGTACGGAGTTCATGATCAACAGCACGGGATATTGGATCCAAGCAAAGCTTTTTTGCATCTCAACGCCTTGTTCCCACTGTTCCTCGGTCATGTTCGGGTTTTGCGCCATTGCCTTTGGTTTGGCCATTTCCATAACCTTGTCCATAAAGTCAGGTTCAATGAAGTTGGTCAAAACAAATTGATAGATCAAAGAAATGATGGCGGCCACCAAGGCGACGCCTACGCCCACCTTTAGGGCTTGGGAGATGGTCAAAAATCCGCCGTTGGCCTTTTTAAAGGCATTGACCGCAAAGAAAACGATCGCAGCGAGAATGACGATGGATATTACGATAACGGCCGTGCTCGTTTCGTAATGCATTTTTTGGGTGTACAGCATTACGCCGAATACCACAGAGATCAACCCGGACAACAGTCCATAGTTGAGCGCAAATTTTCCAGTTTTAGCTTGTTGTTCTTCCATTGTTTAAAAATTAGTGTTGCTTACAGAGGTTAGTTATCGAATGCTTACATTTGTTACAGATAAATTTACTTTTATTTTTTTAGTGATTTTAAGTTGGAGGTGTCAAAGAAATCATTAAATTTGCACCCTGAAAATTCTGAGATTAAGCATTTAAGACGATGAGAAAAGGTATACACCCAGAAAACTATAGATTGGTTGCTTTTAAGGACATGTCCAACGACGATGTGTTCATTACAAAGTCCACTGCTGAAGCGAAAGAGACCATCACTGTTGATGGTGTTGAATACCCTTTGGTAAAATTGGAAATTTCAAGAACATCACATCCTTACTACACTGGTAAGACCAAATTGGTGGATACCGCTGGTAGGATCGATAAGTTCAAGAACAAGTACAAGAAATTCAAGAAAGAAGAGAAGGAGGCCGAGTAGGTCGCACCTTTCATCGAAATATAGGAACGCCCTCGATACTTTCGGGGGCGTTTTTTATTTTTGATATTTAAAGTTGAACCATGAACTATATCCTATCCGACGGTTACCACCGCGAAGACCTTTTCCCGTTTACGTTTACACGTCCCGTCGCAGGCATTCGGGTGGGTATCCTCACCATTCACGAGAAGTGGGAAAAATGGCTGAACGCTTCGGTAAGCTTTCAAACGGAGGAATACCTTTCCCAAAAGTTTCCTTTGACCACCGCAAACGAAAATATGGTAATCAACGGGAGCTATTTACCAAGCGCAAAATTGGTGGAGGCCATTGGTAACCTGAACATAGGCGAAGCTTTGATAGGGGACGAGGGCTATATCGCCTACGTGACCGAGAACTTGGAAACGGGTTTTGAAGAATCGGCTTATACGGCCATTCCTTTTGAGGAGGAGGTACTGACCATTAAAAATACTTGGGACATTTTTTCCAAGAACGCCGAAGCACTTCAAGCGGATTTTGATTTGGTGACCCAAGGAAAGAAAAGTCAACCGATACCCGACACCAATCAGGTCAAGAGTCCAGAAAATATTTTTATCGAGGAAGGCGCTACGGTGGACTTTTGTATTCTGAATGCCTCCACAGGGCCCATTTACATTGGTAAAAACGCCTTGATGATGGAGGGCTGCACTGTTCGCGGAGGACTGGCACTGTGCGAGGGAGCCGTTTTAAAAATGGGCGCCAAGATTTATGGAGCCGTCACCGCAGGACCGGGCTGCAAATTGGGGGGAGAAGTGAACAATGCGGTCCTTTTTGCCAACTCCAACAAGGGACACGATGGGTTTTTGGGCAATTCCGTTTTGGGTGAGTGGTGCAATATCGGGGCGGACACCAATACGTCTAACCTTAAGAACAATTACGCCCCTGTACGACTTTGGAACTACAAAACCGGAGGTTTTGCCAAAACGGGCCTACAGTTTTGCGGACTTATGATGGGCGACCACAGCAAATGTGGTATCAATGTGATGTTCAACACAGGAACCGTGGTGGGGGTGAGTGCCAATATTTTTGGCAGTGGCTTCCCCAGAAACTTTATTCCCAGCTTCAGTTGGGGCGGTGCTGCGGCAGGGTACACTACCTTTAAGACGAACAAGGCCTTTGAGGTGGCCGAAGCCATGATGAAGCGCCGAAATATGGAATTTAACGAGACCGAAGCCCAAATTTTACAACATGTATTCGAGTTGACGCAGCAGTGGCGGAATTTTTCCTAAAAAAAAATGTTGATTCCGAAGGAAATCCACATGTTGGCAACACAATACTATCCATTTCAATGGTGTACCCAGATTTTCATTCAGTTCTTGCTATAATCGCAGGGTGCATTGATCACAATTTGTTTGTTTATGGTTTGAGAGGCGCTCAGCCGTTCCCTTGAATCTAAATCTCCATAAAAATCAGTGATGTACGTTTCAAATAGTAGTCCGTTGGGAAGGTCAGGTGCTGTCTTCCATTCCTCGTAAGCTGTAGGGAAATCCAATAAGGGCATATGTTCAACAGTTCCCTTATCGACTATGTAAAACTGAGTTGCCAGTTTGAGCCGTTTTATCCTTTTTGGTCTAATAGAGGTTAGTTTGTAGCGATAGTAGGATTTGTTGCCTACAATCGTATCGGTCAAAGTGACAAAATCATAATTTTTGACCTGATATTGAAACGGATTTTGGTATTGCCTCACCAATTCACAGGGTACTTTAAAAAGTTGATTTTCATAAAAAACCGACTTTGAGATTTTAAAACGAAACGTTACCCCTTCATAATCCCTAAAATCCATCATAAAAGTGAGGCTATCCAATTCGGTCAAGATTGCCCTGTAATTGTTTCGTTGTGAATGGGTCAGATATATTTTGGTGTAGGTGGTATCCGTTTCCCTGAAAATATGGGAATTTTTGCGAAGCGAATCTTTAAAATAGGTCACCTCATATTCCAAATGATGGTCAAACTCATACGTTTTCTGAGAAAAAGCCAAATGTGAAATGAACAGCGGAAGCAATAGAAAAAGCGGTTTCATAAAGATTGATTATGCGTCCCATATCGATGGTCTTAAATGTAGCCAAATCTACTGAACCTCCCGAATCTTATTCCAACTTCCCGATTAATCCCCAACCGTTGGCCTTATCAATGACGACGCAGTGCAGCATATTGCTACCTTTTTTAAGATGCAATGGGATTTTGTAAGCTCCGAGGCCCAAATGCCCCTGAAATTGGTTGTTTTTGGACCGAAAGGCATTGTTTCCGTAAAAAATAGGTGCTCCATTTAAATATAGGATGATCTTATCGCTATAATCGAACGAAAACCATTGGGTGAGTGCTTGGTTGGTGCTTATGGTGGTCGATGCCACGGTATACACCTCTGGATTGCCCTCAAAATTTCCAGAACTGGGTTTGGGCACATATTTGGAAATGGGCAATAGGCCCGAAGTTTCCGTTTGTGCCCTTTGGGTAGGCATTTGCGCAAAACTGGCGGGGTCGATGTTCCCTTCCTCGTATAGTTTGGCCTCGGTGAGTTCCCATTCGGTGATCATCCCTACGGGAGGGGTGCGGATAGGGTAAGGCTCCTTGGCGACGGCCTCGCCTGTGAGGGTAACCCTGATATTGGCAAACCGGTTTCCGAACAAGGCCCAAATACCAATGGTACCGGAGAGGTTCCCCGATTTAAGATGGTCCACTTGCAGCGCTTGTTCACCATTCACAAAAACAGTGGCAGCAAGGTCCTGCACCTCAATGCGCAACTGGTTCCACCCTTCGGTAAGAAAGGCCACCTGTGCCTGATGTTCGGGGTAAAGCTGCCAATTGCTCTCTCCATGGTAGGTAGGCGTGTACTGCACGGCATCCACTTGGCGGGATTTGTGAATGCGCATGTAGATTTCCTCAAAGTTTTGCTGCTGTTTGCGGAACAGAAATCCGGCAAAGCTGCGCTTTTGGTTGGCGTATACCTCCAGTTCCAGCACGCCGTTGGAGAAGTCGATGTCATTAGCAAAGGCCTTACCGTTGAGTAGTAGGGTAGGGCGACCGTCAAAGGTTTCGAAGGTGAGCTCACTGCCCGGTTGGGCGGTCCATGCGCTTGGTTGCAAGGGAATATTTTGTGTGGTTTGGGCTTGGAGCAAGTGGGTGGCTGCAAGTATCATCACCCAAAGGGTGTTGCGTAAAAATGTCATCTGTTCGTTTTATGATATACTATTTGGTCGGAGGGGTTAGGGAATCCTGACGTGGGGGAAGCGAAAAAAGGTGGGCATTGGAGATTTTCGGGTTAGTATTATTTAAATCATATACTGAATTTAGCGTTAATCAATATCGAAATTGAATTATTCAAACAACCAATTTTATTTTCATACTTAGTATTATTGATTGTATAAGACCTTTTTAATTTTAGCAATACTCACTTTTCTTCGTGTATGGTAATTATCATTAGTGCTTCTAGGGTGTACCTTCGATAAAACTTCATGAAAGCCATAAAAAATATATAGGAAACAAATCCTAAAACTATTGGGTAATAGATGGGAATCCTATTGTTGGCCAGAAAAACTTTTTCGTATATCAAAAACCAAAATATGGAAACACTAATTAGAGTAAGTGAACGAAGAAATCCATAAAGAACTACATAATTAATTTGCTTTGATGATTGTTTGTTTTTTCAAACGCATAATGCTGTAAAACTCTGAAAAAATCGTAGTCACCTATTTCTTTTGATATTTCGTGTGTATCATTATGCGGAACTATTCTGTTTAATATTTTGACGCTTTTTGTTTTAACACAAAACACCAAGAAATCGTCTAAAGGTTGTGCATAAAGCGTTTTAAACTTTAAAAAATGACCAAATACCAAATCCAAAACTGAAACTGGAAGAATCGATATTAATATTAAGATTCGCTTTGCAGTTATGGTTTTGTAACTAAATGATTTCTGAATCTTTAAAAGATATTTCGAGGGATAGTCATAAATCCAATTTGCGTATTTTTCTACTATAACTGAAGATAAGTAATTGTTTAAATGTCCGACAGCATAGCTAATGATTACAAAGAAAAAGAAACCCTCTAACTTTATATTGTCATCTCGGAAAAACTCAATTAATTTCATTTCATAATTTGAAGAATTTTGGGAAGAAAAAAATAGATAAAGATAAATCAGAGTAGCGCCAGGAATGAAATAACCAAGAAAATCGTAAAGTGAGAATGGATTCTGTTTTATCATTTTTAAAAATAGTATTTACAACCTTACAGGAAATCAATTATTTAAATTGATATATATATCAGTAAATTCTAAAATTAGAAGAAAAATATTACAAGTTCTTGATGTTTAAAAAACTAATTTCCAGTAATTATCAACACAACCCATTGTCTTCAAGTGGGTTGGGTGTAATTGCAGTAATTGGGAACTGTATTTGTTCTAGCCATTCAACTCCGCCAACAGGTCATGGAGGTCGAGGGGTCTGGTGTACATTTGAATGCTTCCATCGGGTTCTTGTGGCCAGTCCTCTCGGGGGCGGTCCCAGTAGAGTTCCACACCATTGCCGTCGGGGTCGTCCAAGTACAGCGCTTCGGAGACACCATGGTCCGCCGCTCCCGTCAAAGGGTAGTCGGCCTCCCGTAAACGTTGTAAGATCTGCGCCAAGTCCTTACGGGTGGGGTATAGGATGGCCGTATGGAACAGTCCCGTGCTATTGGGCGGTGGTGGTGGCCCGTTTTTGCTCTGCCAAGTGTTTAGGCCAATATGGTGGTGGTAGCCCCCGGCTGAAATAAAGGCAGCTTGGTCGCCCATGGTGGTAATAATTTCAAAACCTAAAAGCTTGTGGTAAAAGTCCAAGGCGCGTTGCAGGTCTGCCACCTTTAGGTGCACATGACCTATTCGGGTGTTTTTGGGCAGTTGGTAGGGTTCCATATCATTCGATTTTGGTGATGAAAAAAGGCTGTCTAAAAGGCAATCATCTTTGAACTTTGTCAGGTTGAACGCCTGCCTTCCGCAGGCGGGCGCTCGAACTGACAGATAAAAGCTTTTCAGACCGCCTCTTTAGTTGTTATTCGTTTTCCTAGGGTTTGTCCATAAAAGGGTGGGTGCGGTACTTGTTTATTGAATTGAGATGTTCAGATTTTTTCCTAGTCCAAGTTCTATCAATTTGTAATAGGTTGAAACTTGGATATCGCTCAAACCGCGCTCAATTCGTGATATGTAACTTTTTTTTGTCCCAGTCCTTTCCGCAAGCTCTTCTTGGGTCAGGTTAGCTTCTTTTCGTGCTTCCTTGAGCATTGCCCCCAGTCGGAAAGCAAGAGCTTCCGCATCATATTTGTCGCGCTTTTCAGTTCCCTTTTTTCCGTATTTTTGAATAAGTATGTCTTCAAAATCAGTTAAGTTTTCCATATTAGCCTATCTTATTTTTTATGTATTCTTTTTTCAATCGTTCGGCAAGTTTGATGTCCTTTCTTGGTGTCTTTTGGGTTTTCTTCACAAGACAATTGGTGAGCACGACTACGTTTCCATCATCGAAAAAGCAAAAAATCCGAATGCTCTTGAACGTGGTGATAACCCGAATTTCATATATACCATCACTGTTTTCCAGTGATTTGAAAAACTTTTTTGGGACTTGTTTTTCAAATCGAACCAAGTCAAGAACAAATTCTATCTTTTCCTGTACCTTGGGTTCCTGCGATTTGTAAAAGTCCAAGAAGTAGTTTTTTGTAAGCTATAATTCTTCTTGCCACAGCACAAAGTTAACTAATTAGTTTACAAGTAACAAATGGGATTTTGAGAAGTGACCATCATTTTTGTGCTGTTGCCCACATTTAATTTATGCTAGGTTTTATGGATCACATCAATGGATGACGAATTACCTATAGGAATAGAATTAAAAAACCAGTAGCGAAAACTACTGGTTTTTGATGTTATCCGACCTACGGATTTTATTCGCTTACCTCAGGTTTGTCCGTAAAAGGGGTAATGCCAAAGGCAGGATAGACTTCGCTGGGGTAGTAAAAGGTTCCTCCGCGCGATACCAAGGATATGGTCTTTATAGCCTTGATGCTGTCCACCGGGTTGCCGGGCACCAAAAAGAAATCGGCCCACTTTCCGGGTTCAATGCTGCCCAAGTTTTCGTGGCCCAAGTACTGCGCCATATCGTAACTGGCCAGTTTGAGTACTTCGGCCGGTGTGTATCCTAATTGTTCGGTGTACAGTTCCAGTTCGCGGTGCAGGTTAAAGGCGCCGCCCAAATCGGTTCCCGCTACGATCAGAATCCCTTTGTCCTTCATCATTCTCAAGGTTTCCACGATTTTATCATAGGCTTCACGATAGGCCTTGTCCTCCTCGGCATCGGCAATTTGGGCCAGTGCCACCTTAAGGCTACGCTGCTCGTTCGGCGGCATATTGTCCACATAATCCAAGGCACCGGGCGTAACTTCTCCGTTGCGGGAGAGCATCAGGCGCTCATGAATGGCCAGGGTAGGGTCCATGGCCGTTTCGTTGGCTACAAAAAGGTCCATGGTTTCCTGCACTTTGTCGCTGTTGAGATCAAGTTCGGGAAAGCGTTTCATGGCGGTGAGGCGCAATAGGGTCCGGGTGTCCTCTTCGGGCTCCAATACCCAGCCGAGCATGGTTTGGTTAATGTGGGTCATTTCGTCGTACCCAGCGCGTAGCATGGCATTGGCGTTGGAGAACGCGGGCACGTGTCCCGTAACGAACAGGCCTTGGTCGTGTGCTTTTTTCACGATGGCCGGGGCCCAATCGCCGTTCATGCTGTTGTATAGTTTGATGCCGTAAAACCCAAGGCTATCATAGGTGTCCACAGCGGCCAGGGCTTCTTCTTGGGTTTCCACCAGAATACCGTTGTTGCTACTGTACGGACTTTTCCCTTCGATAAACCCGAGTCGGGTTACGCGGGGTCCTGCCAACACACCGGAATTGATTTTTTCGATGAGGTTGCTGAGCACTTCGGTATTGTTCCCCATATCACGGAACGAGGTCACTCCCGCCAAAACGTTCAGCAACGCACCGTTGTCGCCGGTATGGGCGTGCATTTCGTAAAGTCCGGGCACCAAAGTGCCTCCGTTCCCCTGAATCACCACTTCGTTGTCGCCAGTGGCATCAGCCGCATCGATAGCGGAAATCTTTTCACCTTCCACTACCACGGAAACGGGCTCGGTAAGGGATAGCGTTTTGGGGTCGAACACCTTTACATTGGCAATACGTACTTTTTTATCGTAGTTGTGGGCGTATTCCTTTTGCAGTTTTTCATAACGCTCGGCGGAATAGTTTTCGGCCAATTGACGCAGTTCTTTTTCTTCGGGCTCGTAGCCATCACGAATTACAATGTAGCGAGGTGAGATAAACGCAAAAAAACGGTCGCTATCATCCATGATGAAATAGGTGGGGTTCATCTCCGCACCGGAAAGCGCATAGGTGGTCAGGGCCAATTCCCCTTCGCCGGAGGCATGGGGCACGGTCAAATCCTCCATTTTGGTCAGCGTTAGGTTCCCTGCAGGCAAAACGGGCAGGGTATTGTTCGGGGCGTCCATGAGCATGCGTGCGGACAATACTGCGGAATACGGACTGCCAAATTGGTTTACGTAGAGCTGTGACGCATCCAAGGCGGCACTTCCAGAACCTGTGGCATCGGTCCAAGAGGCTTCGCCGTCTGATTGGGTAAACTGCTCGTCCACGGCATTGCCAAAGGTGGTATTTCCTGTGACTTTCCAGCTTTTCGGATAGCCTTCGGCATTGAGCACAATGATCTCCTTCATGGTCGGACCACGGCCGTTGTTCTTGTAATCATAATCAATTTGAATGGTATCGCCAAGGGTGTTGACTTTCATATAGCCGACCTTGGTCTCGCTAATGATTACGGAATAGTTTTCCTCGCCTTGGTAGTCGGCCAAGGAGGAAGTGTGTTCTGTTTTACAGGAATAGCCCGCCATTAGGACAAGGCCGATCAGGAATAGTCGAAGTTTCATAGAGTTGATTTAAAATCGGTTTAAGATAACGATTTTAAATCAACGCTTAACCACGAATATCTGGCCAAATGGATTATAACCTGTCAACCAAGGTGGAGTCGTTATATTTTTGAAATTGAATGAGCTCTGAATTGTAATCCACCTTAACCTTAAAATGCTTGAGCAAGGACCCACCAATGGCACCTTTTACGACTTTGTCCATGGATTGGGCCATCATTTCGGACCAAACATGATCTGGTCGCCTGGAAAATAACACGGGGCCTACTTCTTGGCCCGCAATTTTTACCACGGGGACCTCAATGATTCCTTGGCTTCCATCTGATTCGGGATAGTATTTCCAATCGGGATGATCAGTTCTCCATTGATCAAAAATACTGGCAGCAATAAAAGATCCTGCCAAGGTGTTTTTTTCAGTATTGAAGTACTCCTTCCCTTTATCGGATAACACAAAACTGGCTCCAGTATCGAACAATACTTCAATCTCCTCACCCTCAATTTCAATCTGCATCCTAGGGTGCCCATACACAGCAACTCCATGGGTGTTTTTCTTAAACCCTAACGAAAGCACATTAGGTTTCTTGCTATCCGTTGATTTTATTGGAGTGTTGACCCATACTTCTTGTTTAGGATAGTCAAAAGTCCATGCTCGCCCCATAAAAAAGCCCTGTCCCAAAAAAGCATCCAACATCGGCATTTTATCTATTTTTTGCTGAAGATCGTCAGTTAAGGGCGGTATGACCAGATATGATTCCTGAACACGGGCAAGAGGCTTTCTTAGAATGAAATTTGGAATAGGCGAGGGTGAGGGAAACTTTTCAATGTTTACCATGTCATTGAATATTACATAACTCATTGGCATTAATCCTTTGACTAATCCCTTCTTTACATATGGGGCAATTTCTGGACGGTCTTGTCGGGATGGCATTAACATGCTTATGCCTCCTCCAGTATCGCAATACGCCAGAAGAGTGTCCTCCTTGGCTTGCAAAGGCAATTTCACCATAAATCGTGCACTGTCCAAAAACATGGAAGGCAGTTTCAGTGGTTTTTGATTAATGATTTTTACACCGATTTCTTGGGAATCTTCGAAATTGCGGTCTAATTTTCTAATGACAAGAAATTGGATAACTCCGATGATTAGGAGTATACCAATGATTAGTAAAACATACTTAACAACCCTTTTCATTTCAGTAAGGCGTATTTAAAAATTGGCGGGGTTATGCCATCGCATGCTTCTGAATGTCAGCTAATTTAATATAAATCTTCGTTTCAACGGATTTATGTTTTGTTAATTTATGGGTTGGTCATGCATTTATTTTTTGCACTATTTCAGGCTTACTTCGAGCACAAAATCAGCTTGGTCAGGGTCACGTTCCTTGGGCAGTGCCACTAAGGTGCCGTAGGTGTTGGTCTGGTACTTTAAGCTTTTCTTCGTTTGGAAATCGGTCACCGAAGTAATCTTACCTTCCATGGTAGGAAAAAAGAAATTGTCGGTTTTCCAATCCATAATGTGGAGATACACCTTGTTGTCTCTTTGTGTGGATACACCCCAACTCTGCGGTGGGATTGGACCCCCGCGCGTTCCGTAAATGGTGGGGCCATAGCTATTGGTCCACTCACCAATGGCTTCAAGGGTTTCGATAAATTCCGGTTGTATCTTGCCATTGGGCATAGGTCCAACATTCAACAGAAAATTGGAGTTGTAACCCGCAGCTTTCACCAAATACTGAATGAGCTCTTTGGTGGATTTATAGGCCTTGTCCTGAAGGGAAAAACCCCAACGATGGGCCATGGTTTCGGCGGTTTCCAAAGGAAGGGACCCCACTTTGGAATCGCCACTGAAGCCGCCATTGTTTTCGCCGGGCAAGTCTTTTTCAAACATTTGAAAATCTTCCCCCTCGTTTGGAGCTTGGTGGTGGTTGCTCCCGATCATGGCCTGTGGTTGTAGTTGGTGGATGAGGTCGTAGGTTTTCCGGATTTGCCAATCGGCTTCCTTTTTGTCCCACCAGCCATCAAACCAAATGCCGCCAATATCCCCATAATTGGTGAGTAGTTCGGTGAGTTGGCCATTCATGTAGTCCAAATAGGCCTCCCAATTGCCATTATCGGGCCTGCCCGCTTTTTTTCCGGTGTCGCCCCGAGGGTAGTAATCGTTGTGGTGCCAATCCAATTGGGAATAGTATAAGAATAGTTTGAGGCCATGTTTGCGGCAGGCTTCGGCCATTTGTTTGATGATGTCTTTTTTGTAAACGGTTCGGTCCACGATGTCCCAGTCCGATATGCTACTGTCGAACATCGCAAAACCATCATGGTGCTTGGTGGTAATGGTGATGTATTTCATCCCGGCGGATTTGGCCAAAAGTACCCAAGCTTCGGCATCAAACTCGGTTGGATTAAAGAAAGCAGGAAGTTTTTCATAAGTTGCCTTGTCTATGGATTGGGTTTCCATGACCCATTCATGTACGCCCAAAACAGAATATACTCCCCAATGGATGAACATGCCAAACTTTGCATCCTGAAACCATTCCCTGTTTTCCAAATTGGCTGCTGTGGGTTGGTAATCCTGTGCGGGCAATGGGTTGATGAAAATCAGAAGAGTCAGGGCTAATAAAGCAAGTCTTTTCATGGCTAGGTTGTTGAGGTTGGTATGTACAGGCAAGTTAATCAAAAGATGTTGTAAATGAAGCGGGCAATGGGCAACAGACAGTGCATTTTAGAACCCCATGCCCTAATCTCTAAATTTTGAAATACCATGTTACCGGGTATGACGGTTGAATTCCTAACATGAAACCCAAAACTTTAAACCAAAACCCAAAACCCAAAACCCAAAACTCAAAACTCAAAACCCGAAACCCGAAACCCGAAACCCTAGTCTTTCAACAGTTGCGATAACTCCCAACAAATCACTATCTTTGCGCCCCTAAAACGCTAGGCAGGCTTATGAACAAAAAGGTTGCATTTTACACGCTGGGCTGCAAGCTCAATTTCTCTGAAACTTCCACCATTGCGAGAGGTTTTGAAAAGGAGGAGTTTGAGCGTGTGGACTTTTCGGAAGCAGCTGATGTGTATGTGATCAATACCTGTTCGGTAACGGAAAATGCCGATAAGCGATTCAAGACCATTGTAAAGCAGGCCCAAAAAGCCAATCCCGAAGCCTTTGTAGCGGCAGTAGGTTGCTATGCGCAACTAAAACCAGAGGAATTGGCGGCTGTGGATGGCGTTGATTTGGTATTAGGTGCCACGGAGAAGTTCAAAATCACCGATTACCTGAACGACCTTACCAAAAATGATAGGGGAGAGGTACACTCCTGTGAAATCGAGGAGGCTGATTTTTATGTAGGCAGTTACGCCATCGGAGATCGTACCCGTGCCTTTTTGAAGGTCCAGGATGGTTGTGATTACAAGTGTACCTATTGTACCATTCCTTTGGCGCGAGGGATTTCACGAAGTGACACCTTGCAGAACGTACTGAAAAATGCCAAGGAAATTGCTTCACAAGACATTAAGGAGATTGTGCTGACAGGGGTGAATATCGGTGACTACGGGAAAGGTGAGTTTGGCAATAAAAAGCACGAGCATACCTTTTTGGATTTGGTGAAGGCTTTGGATACCATCGATGGGATTCACCGTCTCCGAATTTCTTCCATCGAACCCAATTTGCTCAAAAACGAGAACATCGATTTTGTAGCGCAAAGCAATTCCTTTGTGCCCCATTTTCATGTGCCCTTGCAGAGTGGGAGCGATGATATCTTAAAAAAGATGCGACGTCGGTATTTGTCCAATCTGTATGTGGATAGGGTGAATCGCATCAAATCAACAATGCCACATGCCTGTATTGGCGTAGATGTGATTGTTGGCTTTCCCGGGGAAACGGACGAGCACTTTTTGGAAACCTATCACTTTTTGAACGAATTGGACATTTCTTATCTTCATGTGTTCACTTACTCGGAAAGGGACAATACCGTAGCTGCCGAAATGGAAGATGTGGTCCCCAAAAAGGTACGCAACAAGCGCAGCAAAATGTTAAGGGGATTATCGGCCAAAAAGCGCAGGGCCTTTTACGAGAGTCAACTGGGAAGCGTTCGAACGGTATTGTTCGAAGGGGAAAACAAAAAAGGCTATATTCATGGGTTTACCGAGAACTATGTTAAGGTAAAGGCGCCTTGGGACCCTTCTTTGGTGAATACGCTGCACCAAGTGGAGCTAACGGATATCGATACGGACGGACTGGTGCGTTTTGAGTTTGTTTCCGATGCCATCACAGCATAAAAAAACCTCCCGGTAGAGGAGGTTTACATTTTTCCGAAGATGGTTAGATCAAATACGGATACCAACTGGTAGCATTTCCTTGTATTGCCTGTTTTTTCTCAAAAATCCAGCAATTTGGGGGCTTGTAGGTACAACTCTTAGGTTGTTCTCTTGAATTTCGTTCAAAACCGCTTTGATGAAATCCTCTTTAAAGCCCTCTTGTGTAATTTCTTCCGGAATAACCAGCTTGGTCAAAAATACTTTACGCTCTTGTGAAGAGTACTCAATTTTGGCTAAATGCCCATTGACCTTAGTTTCAAATTGACGCAAGAAACTATTGTCAGTGATTTCCATTGTTGTCATATAGTACTTGTTTTTTTAATGACTTGGCGGAACTACCCGAAAAAGGCATTTCCATTCCCCCTGAATTATAAATATCTATTACATAAGCGGGGTTGGCTGCAAAAGGGATACAAAATTAGTCAAAATATTGTTAATTTCCTAGTCCTTATCGATATTTGGTGCCATATGTCCGATGATAAAATCCATATCTATCTCATGCCGGGAATGGCAGCCAACCCTTCCATTTTTGAAAATATCAAACTGCCAGACGACCAATTTGTAACGCATACCTTGGAATGGTTTGTACCCGAAAAGGGGATGAACTTAAGGGAATATGCGGAGCACATGTGCGATAAAATTAAGGAGCCCAATCCAGTGTTGCTGGGCGTTTCCTTCGGGGGCATGTTGGTACAGGAAATGGCCAAAATCAGGTCGACACGCAAAGTGATTGTGGTCTCATCCGTTAAGAGCAAGCACGAACTGCCCAAAAGAATGCTGTTTGCCAAGTACACCAAAGTACACAAGCTGTTGCCAACGGGCCTGGTGAACAATGTGGAACTATTGGCCAAATATGCCTTTGGGGAAACAGTGACCAAGCGATTGCACCTTTACGAAAAATACCTCTCCATTCGGGACAAGTATTATATCGATTGGTCCATCGATCAAATCGTGAATTGGGACCAAGAAGTCCCACCTGATCATGTGGTTCATATTCAGGGCGAAAAGGATGCTGTTTTTCCCATTTCCAACATCAACGATTGTATTTCCGTTAAAAATGGCACCCATACCATGATCATTCACAGGGCCAAATGGTTTAATGAGCACCTCCCCACAATTATTTTGGAATAAATTCGTCTTTATAATAGTATCTTTACGTAACAATTTAAAAGGGAAGACATGAAATATCTTAAAAATATATTGGCATTTATCGGATTGATAGCTGTGGTAAGCACCTTGATTTTTGCCGTTCAGTCGAATGCAATGGAAGAACAACCCGTAAAAACGGTAACCGAACCCGAAACCACGGATAAGAATGTGGCGGATACCTACCAAATCAGCGCCATAGAAATACCAAAGGATCTGAATTTCGCAGGTGAGCCGGTTCCCCAAGACGACCCTGAGATCATGGAGCGTGTTGACCGTGAATTTTTGGTGAATACCTATTGGCAGTCGAACGCCCTCTTATTGATGAAGCGTGCCAATAAATACTTTCCGATCATGGAGCCCATTCTTAAAAAGAATGGCATCCCGGATGACTTTAAGTATCTGGCGGTTGCCGAAAGTGGCCTTGAAAATGTGGTTTCCCCTGCAGGCGCCACTGGTTTTTGGCAAATCATGAAAGGAACTGGCCGCGAATATGGTTTGGAAGTAAACGATAACGTGGATGAGCGCTACCATATTGAAAAAGCGACCCAAGTGGCATGTGATTACCTTAATAAATGGAAAGACCGTTTCGGTAGCTGGACGTTGACCGCTGCGGCCTATAATGCAGGTCCTGCCGGTATCCAAAAATATATGGACATCCAACAGGTGAACGATTACTATGATTTGTTATTGGGACAAGAGACCGGCCGTTATGTGTTCCGTATTTTGGCAATTAAGGAGATTTTATCCAATCGTGATAAGTATGGTTTCCAGTTGGAAGAAGACGATATGTACACCAAAGTTCCCACCTTTACCGTTGAAGTAGATACTGCGGTAACCAATTGGGCCGATTTCGCGGAGCTATACGAAATCAACTACAAGGTTTTGAAGCGACATAACCCTTGGTTGCGCGAACCGCATTTGAACAATGCTTCCCGTAAAAAATATACTATCGAAATACCGAACAAAGGATATTATCGAGTAGGGAGTACTGGAAAATAGTTTCGGCTTAGTATTTAAATAGAAAATAAGGCGAAGGGAAATAGGTTTCTACCTTTGGCAGTAACACTGGCGAAATATACCCCCAGTCGGAATATCCCGCATCCATGGCCTCTTGTGTGAGCACTTGAAGATGAACGTGGCAAAACCAGCCGCCGCTATCACTTTCTTCTCCTATGTGAGCAAACTTTTGACCGGCCTTTATTTTGTCCCCAACATGGACCAAGTGAGGTGTCTTTAAGTGTCCATACAACGAATAAAAAACTACTCCATTCATCTCATGTTTTAGAATGATATAACCTCCGTAATTGCCCAGGGTAGTTTCTTTTGCAGTTTTGTATACTTCGGCTTCCAAAGGGGCAAACATGGGAGTGTTGTAGGGTACAATGATGTCCAGACCCAGATGATAATACCGTTGTTCCTCAATAATGTTAGGGTAGGACCGCAACAGACTTTTCCGTTCTTCCAAATACCTGCCAATGCCCCAGCTTCGGGATGCATTCTTTAATTCATCAAAAACCATTTGGTTGAACTGATGGAAATCCGTGAGTGGGTACTCTAGTGTTTTTGGGTTGTTGGACGAAAAATCAAAGATGTACGGCTTTCCTTTTAGTAAATCACCGAATAAGGGGTAGATATCGACCCCATTGAGGCAAAGTGGGTAGTACATAAGAAATCAAAATGTAAAGCTACATAAATGTAGGGATACCAAATTGGGCTTAATTTTGACTCATGAATTTTAGCTAACCAAACCGTAAAAGAACGTCAGCGGGTTGGAAAAACAGATGACTACTAAAAGGATATATTGATTGGATTAAGGATTTTGAGGTTCATTTAATCTAGATTTCAATTCCTCCAAGTATTCAGTCCACCAATCAATTGCTTCTTGTATCCATAAGTCAAGTCTTTTTTGTTCAACTTGATTCGTTTTTGAGGCGAAATGTACCGTTTTTCTTTTGTCCATAAACGCCATTCTTTCTCCTGATTGATCTAGTAATGGGGCTCCGTCTTGAAATAGAATTTCATTATCTGTTTCAACTTGATAGGTATCTGGTTCAAATAAAAACTTATATTCCTTTAAAGCATCATTTCTCTCCTCATCAATGAACTTTATAAAAATCTGATCAACTTTTTTTTCGCACCATAGAGTAGAAAAAATATCTTGGTGATCAGGATAGTTCTTTTTATCAACCTTGTCAAGAACATGTCCAACCATTCTTAATAAGGTTAAACAGGTAATCCAATTTATCCTAATCTTCTGCCTGTTGTTAGTTTCTAAAGAATCCTTCAGTTCATTTTTGCAGAAAATACAATCTTTAAGTACTTCATTGGCTTTCATATCAAATAGGTTGGATAAAATGGAGATAACCTTTTAAAGTCGATATGTTTGCAGCTGGTGGCAAGAAAAAATTCATCTAAATCTTCTTCATCTGCTGCTGCATCATTTTGATTTGCTCCGTAAGCATGTTGTTTTTATCCAACTTCTTGGCTTCCTGCAACAAAGTGGTGGCCTCACGTTTTCTGCGCTTTTGCATGGCAATGCCCGCTAAGCTCAATTTGGCCATGGCCACGTCATAGTCCATGGTCAATCCCAGCTTCAGGGCCTTTTTAAAGTACTTTTCGGCTTGGGTCAGGTTTTTTTGTGAGTAAATAATCCCGTGTAGATAGTTGTAGTAACCCTGTTGTTTTTTGATCAGGGCAGCCTGTGGATTCTTGATCTTGGCCAACCATTGTTGTGTGCCCTCCAAGTCCTGCTTCCTCATTTTAAGAAAGGCCAAAAGGATGAACTCATTTCGGAAGTATAGAAAAATGAATACGAGGGATAGCAAAATCAGTGCGATTCCGTTGCCAATATTACCCTCTATAAACTGGTAAACGGCATAAGCGATGATAAGGATGGCAATGACGAGCTTTATATTTTTATTGAACATACAGTCTGGTGATTTTTACCTTTAGTTAAGTGCCCGCAAAAGTACTAAAAACTAAATTAAATATTTTAGGTTTGGACTTGCCAAAGTAAAAAGTCTTCGTATATTTGCGCCCAGAATTTTTAGGGGAGAAAGCTTCCCATCAACAAATCCATAAAACAGTTCGGAAATGAAAAGAACGTATCAACCATCCAAAAGGAAGAGAAGAAACAAGCATGGTTTTAGGGAGCGCATGGCGACTGCCAATGGTAGAAAAGTTCTTGCGAGAAGAAGAGCCAAAGGAAGAAAGAGATTAACTGTTTCCTCTGAGCCAAGACATAAAAAATAATGATAGTATTTATTATTTAAATTAAAGGTGTTACTTTTCTAGGTAACACCTTTTTTTTGACATATAAGCAGATAACCGAGAAACCCCTATAGAAAATGCCCAAAAGAAAAGATTTAAATTCCATTTTGATTATTGGTTCTGGTCCTATCATCATCGGCCAGGCATGTGAGTTCGACTATTCTGGTTCCCAGGCCCTTCGTTCCCTTCGGGAAGATGGGATTGAAACCATTTTGATCAATAGCAATCCCGCTACCATCATGACCGATCCGGCCATGGCGGACCACGTGTACCTAAAACCGTTGACCACAAAATCTATCATAGAAATACTAAAAAAACACCCAAATATTGATGCGGTATTGCCAACCATGGGCGGGCAAACTGCATTGAACCTTTGTATCGAAGCTGATGAAAAGGGTATTTGGGAAGATTTTGGCGTGGAAATTATAGGGGTGGATATTGATGCCATCAACATTACCGAAGACCGTGAAAAGTTTAGGGAGTTGATGTTAAAAATTGGAATTGGAATGCCGCCACAGGCGTCCGCAACATCCTTCCTAAAAGGAAAAGAGATTGCCCAGGAATTCGGTTTTCCTTTGGTAATCCGGGCTTCTTTTACGTTGGGAGGCGCAGGGGCCGGTATCGTTTATGATCCAGAGCATTTTGATGATATGTTGAGCCACGGCTTGGAGGTATCACCGATTCACGAAGTGATGATCGATAAGGCTTTGATGGGCTGGAAAGAATATGAGCTGGAGCTCCTACGCGACAAGAACGACAATGTGGTCATTATCTGTACCATCGAAAATATGGACCCCATGGGTATCCACACCGGGGATTCCATCACCGTGGCGCCTGCAATGACCCTCTCGGATAGGACGTTCCAGCGCATGCGGGATATGGCCATCCACATGATGCGCAGTATAGGGGACTTCGCCGGAGGATGTAATGTACAGTTCGCCGTAAGTCCTGACGAAAAAGAGGACATTATCGCCATCGAGATCAACCCGAGGGTTTCCCGATCTTCCGCTTTGGCTTCCAAGGCAACGGGATACCCGATTGCAAAAATTGCGGCCAAACTGGCGATAGGGTATACGCTGGACGAATTGGACAACCAAATCACACAGTCCACTTCGGCCTTGTTCGAGCCGACATTGGATTACGTAATCGTTAAAATACCACGTTGGAACTTCGATAAGTTCGAAGGTTCCGACAGGACTTTGGGGCTTCAGATGAAGTCTGTGGGTGAAGTAATGGGAATTGGGCGTTCGTTCCAAGAGGCGCTGCACAAAGCCACACAGTCGCTCGAAATCAAACGAAACGGTCTGGGTGCCGATGGCAAAGGCTACAAGGATTATGAAACCATCATCGAGAAATTGCGCGTGCCCAGTTGGGACAGGGTATTTGTTATCTATGATGCCATTCAACTTGGAATACCCTTAAAACGCATCCACGAAATCACCAAAATAGATATGTGGTTCCTAAAACAATACGAGGAACTGCACTTCTTGGAGATGGAAATTTCAAAATATACCATAGAAAGCTTGCCAAAAGCATTATTGTTGGAAGCGAAACAAAAAGGTTTTGCGGACAGACAGATTGCCCACATGTTGGATTGTTGGGAGAGCGAAGTGCATAGCAAACGAATGGATTTGAACATTAACCGTGTGTATAAATTGGTGGATACCTGTGCCGCTGAGTTCAAGGCGGTTACACCGTACTACTATTCCACATTTGAGGAAGAAATCGAAACGCCAAGCGGAGAGCGCTACGTGGCCAACGACAGCCAGGTGACCGATAAGAAAAAGGTGGTGGTGCTCGGTTCTGGGCCCAACCGAATCGGACAAGGAATCGAGTTCGATTACTGCTGTGTGCACGGGGTTTTGGCGGCTGCTGAATGCGGTTACGAGACCATTATGATTAATTGTAACCCAGAAACCGTTTCTACAGACTTTGATACGGCGGATAAATTATACTTTGAACCTGTTTTCTGGGAACATATTTACGATATCATCCTTCATGAAAAACCAGAGGGTGTCATTGTGCAGTTGGGCGGACAGACCGCGCTGAAGCTTGCCGAGAAACTGGACAAGTACGGTATCAACATCATCGGAACAAGTTTCCAATCGCTGGATTTGGCGGAGGATAGGGGGAGTTTCTCCACCTTGCTGAAGGATAATGGCATTCCCTACCCAAAATTTGGGGTCGCAGAAACAGCCGACGAAGCCCTGGATTTGGCGGAAGAATTGAAATTCCCGTTGTTGGTGCGACCATCCTACGTATTGGGAGGTCAGGGGATGAAAATTGTGATTAACAAGGAAGAGCTGGAAGCCCATGTGGTGGACTTGTTGCGCAAAATACCGAACAATAAATTGCTTTTGGACCACTACTTGGATGGTGCCATTGAAGCTGAGGCAGATGCCATCTGTGATGGTGAGGATGTGTACATCATTGGGATCATGGAGCACATTGAGCCCTGTGGAATCCACTCGGGCGACTCCAATGCTACCTTGCCTCCCTTCAATTTGGGTGAGTTTGTGTTGCAGCAGATAAAGGATCATACCAAAAAGATTGCCTTGGCACTCAATACGGTGGGCTTGATCAACATTCAGTTCGCTGTGAAGGACGATATTGTGTACATTATCGAGGCCAACCCAAGGGCATCACGTACAGTTCCCTTTATTGCGAAGGCCTACAAAGAGCCTTACGTAAATTATGCGACCAAGGTAATGTTGGGCGAGAAAAAAGTGAAGGACTTTACCTTTAACCCGCAATTGGAAGGTTATGCCATAAAACAGCCGGTATTCTCTTTTAATAAGTTCCCGAACGTAAACAAGAATCTGGGACCTGAAATGAAGAGTACAGGAGAAAGCATTCTGTTCATTGATAGTTTAAAGGATGATGAGTTTTACAATTTGTACGCAAGAAGAAAAATGTATCTGAGCAAGTAAACCATCTCTTTGTCCATACAGACCTTTAAAGCGGTTAGCTAGTCTATCAATCGAAAAGATTCGGCAATCGTTTTAAAGGTTTTTTTATGTTCTTTTTTTCTTTCCTTCAAAGTCCATCCCATCACCATATACACCTTTTCCCCACCATTAATAAAGGTCAAGAAATAGGAAATCTCGTTGTCCATCCCATTCACCTTGGCATCGAGCTCCACGGATTCTGCGTTCAGGCCATGAATCAATCGTGATGTATTGGCGGATTTATGGATGATTTGGGTGGTACGCGATAAAATTTGTAGCCGGGCATCCCTGTAATTTTGTATGACAGAGAGCGAATCATCATATTGTCCCAAATCGCGATAAACCTCTTCAAAATCAGCTTTTGGCTCATCAATCACCAAAAGATATGCTTCCTTGATGAGGCTTTGGAACTGCAAAGAGGCTTCTTCATTCAATCCTGTGGTTCCCGTCATAAAATTGGGGACATCAATGTTATAATTTCCATTTATGGAATATGTATGAAAGGTGTCCGCACCAAAGGTGTCCACTTCTTTTTTGTTCTTGGAATCCTTGCATGAAACCAAGCAGAGAACAAGTGCAATTACGGGAACAAGGTAACGGTAACGCATATGGAAGCCTTTGTTTTTCAGGTACAACGAAGATAGAGTTTTAATGCTTTTGTGCCAATTTGGGTAATTTTCGACAAGTCAATTTTATATTTATTTGATTTTTCAGCAGTCTTTAGGAATTTTTCATCAAAAAAAATCACCAATAAATCGATTTTAACCATAATTAACAACAACCATTTGTTCGGGAAGTTCAGGTAACATAGCTTTGCTCCTCGAAATGAAAAAAGCATTCATAAAATATTTGTTTCCACTTGTTGTCCTATTAGTAAGTGGATTCGTCAATTTATATGCAGATTCGCAAGAGAATATCCCTGCGGAGGATGCCTGCTATCTTCAGACTTTAGAAAACCAACATTCCTCTGAAACACTTCACTCCCTTGAACTGGGATTGGAAAAAAGGTACTGCACCGAAATAGATGTTGAGGAACAGGAAGAACGCGAAGAAGAAGTAGCTTCCCACGGTTTTTCTATAAAATATGGCAAGTCCTTTGCCGCTCATGAATTTGCCGCCTCTTGGGGGCAACTCTTTTTGGAATCCAACACCAACTATGGGTTATCTAGGCCCAAGTCAGCTTCATCCATAAAGAAGCATGTGAGGTTCCAAGTATTCCGAATTTAGAATTCACAGCCGGCAAGGCCTTACTTGTGCTTTGCAACCAGCAACCCTTTGGGTAAAAATCAATAACCAAGGGTAGGTCCCTTTATGTGGATTCGGACTTCCCTTGACCTTTTCAAAACATTTTTTAAACCAGTAAAACTATGAGGAGATTTTCTATCTTCATCGGCTTGTTTGTAGTGTTGTGCTATGCGAGCTGCGAATCCAAAAAACACGAAAACAAGGAAGAGACCAAGTATCTCGTATCAAGTCCAATCCAAATGGACACGTCTATCACCAAGGATTATGTCTGCCAAATCCATTCCGTTCGCCATATTGAACTTAGGGCTTTGGAAAAAGGGTATTTACAACATATTTATGTGGACGAAGGGCAACATGTAAAAAAGGGACAACAAATGTTCCACATTATGCCCAATGTGTACCAAGCCGACCTACAAAAGGCTAAAGCGGAAGCCGAAGTCGCTGAAATTGAATATAAAAACACCAAATTACTGGCAGACGGGAACGTTGTTTCGGCCAATGAGCTGGCCATGGCCAAAGCAGAATTGGATAGGGCCAAAGCAGAGGTTAGTCTGGCGGAAACCCATTTGGGCTTTACAGACATCCGGGCCCCTTTCGATGGCATAATGGACCATCTCGAAGTTAGGGAGGGAAGTCTTTTGGATGAAGGAGAGCTGCTGACCAAACTCTCTGACAATTCCAAAATGTGGGTCTATTTCAATGTGCCCGAAGCAGAGTATTTGGATTACATAACCACAACCAAAAAGAATGAAAAGCAGGAAGTGGAGCTTTTGATGGCCAACAATAAAAAGTTCAATCAGTCCGGGGTAGTGGAAACCATAGAAGGGGAATTCAACCACGAAACCGGAAATATTGCTTTTAGGGCCACTTTCCCCAATCCTGATGGGATTTTGAGACATGGAGAAACAGGGAGTATTTTAATGAAGGTTCCGTTAAAGGAAGCTATGCTGATTCCCCAAAAGGCCACTTTTGAAGTATTGGACAAAAAATTTGTCTTTGTGATCGATGAAAACGATACCGTTCAGCAAAGGGAAATCGAAATCGGTGCTGAATTGCCTCATCTTTTTGTTGTTGAAAAGGGACTCTCCTTGAACGACAAGGTACTATTGGAAGGTATCCGAATGGTTCGGAACGGGGAAAAGATTCATTACGAATTCGAAAAACCCGAATCCGTATTGTCACACCTAGAGTTGTATGCTGAGTAACAATCCCATAATCATAAGCAATGTTTAAAAAATTTATACACAGGCCGGTATTGGCCATTGTGATTTCGGTCATAATCGTGTTTACGGGACTGTTGGCCATAAAACAACTGCCTATTTCGCAGTTCCCACAAATCGCCCCCACCACGGTCAATATATTTATTGCCTATCCGGGTTCTAGCGCCGATGTTCTTGTAAAATCAACCCTTATTCCCCTAGAAACGTCCATTAACGGAGTACAGGGTATGCGGTACATCGCTTCCGATGCCACAAGTGCGGGTGAGGGAACGCTTAGGGTGATTTTTGAACCGGGCACCGACCCCAACCAAGCAGTAGTAAGAGTAAAAACACGGGTCGACCAAGTAATGCCGTTGCTGCCGGAGTTGGTGCAGCGTGAAGGGGTGATCATTACCCCGGTACAGCCCAGTATGTTGATGTATGTGAACCTGTACAGTGACGCCAAGAACAATGATGAAAAGTTCCTGTACAATTATGCATATACCAAAATTATTCCCGAAATACAGCGAATCAATGGTATCGCCAGTGCCCAAATTCTGGGTAGCCGCAAGTTTGCCATGCGCGTTTGGTTGAAACCCGATAGAATGAGGGCATATGACGTTTCCGCCGAAGAAATCCTCACGGCCATGGAAGAGCAGAGTATTTTGGCCCGTCCAGGTCGCTTGGGGCGTAGCTCGGGGAAACGTGCACAGTCACTTGAGTATGTATTGGTATATCAAGACCGATACAATGAGCCTGAACAGTACAAGGACATCATTATTAAAGCCAATGATGAGGGTGAGATGCTGAAACTTGGTGATGTTGCCGATGTAGAACTCGGAAGTGAGTTCTTTGATATTTATTCCAACTTGGATGGCGATCCATCCGCTTCCATAGTGCTAAAACAGACCTTTGGTAGTAATGGTAGTGATGTTATCGATGCCGTAAAGGAAAAGCTCGTGGAGCTTGAGGAGGAAATGCCCCCAGGAATCGATTATAAGATAAGCTATGATGTGTCCAATTTCTTGGATGCTTCTATAGAACAAGTGCTACATACCCTACGAGATGCATTTATCCTTGTTGCAGTGGTGGTATTCCTGTTCTTGGGCGATTGGCGTTCGACTTTGATTCCGATCATTGCGGTACCGGTATCACTCATTGGAGCTTTCTTTGTAATGCAGCTCTTCGGACTGTCCATTAACCTGATTACCCTATTTGCCCTGGTGTTGGCCATCGGTATTGTGGTGGATGATGCCATTGTGGTGGTAGAGGCCGTCCATATGAAGATGGAAAAGGAAAATTTGACAGCCTACAAAGCATCTTATGAGGTGTTGGGAGAAATTGGGGGAGCCATTATTGCCATTACCATGGTAATGGTGTCCGTATTCATTCCCATTTCCTTTATGACGGGCCCAGTTGGGGTATTCTATCGACAGTTTTCCATCACCATGGCCGGTTCCATAATAATTTCAGCATTGGTGGCACTTACCCTTACACCGGTATTATGTGCCATGATGTTGAAGAACAACCATGGAAAGCCGAGAAGAAAATCACCCATAAACCGATTTATTGATTGGTTCAATCGCAAGTTTGAAAAACTCACAGGAAGATATATCGGTGTATTGAGCAAGATTGTGAATCGAAGGGTGGTCACATTTGGTGTGTTGATCGTTTTCTGTGCCGGAATATTCTTTACCAATCAGACACTTCCTGCAGGATTCATTCCCAATGAGGACCAAGGAATGATCTATGCGATCATCCAGACGCCTCCCGGTGCCACGTTGGAACGGACCAACGATGTGGCTAGAAAGCTCCAGGCCATTTGCGAGGAAACCGAAGGTGTGGAATCTGTTTCATCTTTGGCGGGATATGAAATCATGACCGAAGGGCGGGGCTCCAACGCTGGTACCTGTCTCATCAACTTAAAGCCATGGTCACAGCGGGAACATTCCGTTCATGAGATCATGGAAGAATTGGAGGAGGAAACCAAAGACCTAGGAGCGGTCATCGAATACTTTGAACCGCCAGCCGTACCCGGTTTTGGTTCATCAGGTGGTTTTGCCATGCGTTTGTTGGACAAGACTGATGGTACAGATTATCATGAGTTTGAAAGAATCAACAATGATTTTATGGATGCCTTGCGTGAACGCAAAGAACTCGCAGGTTTGTTTACGTTCTATGCTGCCAATTATCCGCAGTACGAGTTAAAAATCAATAATAAAGCGGCGATGCAAAAAGGAGTTTCCATAGGAAAGGCCATGGAAAACCTGAACATTCTTATTGGTAGTACCTACGAGCAAGGGTTTATCCGTTTTGGGCGTTTCTTTAAGGTGTATACCCAAGCTGCTCCTGAATATCGCAGTATGCCATCCGATTTGGAAAAACTCTTTGTCAAGAACGAAGAAGGGGAAATGGTGCCCTATTCTGCGTTTATGAGCATGGAAAAAAGATTGGGCCCCAACGAGATTACCCGATATAATCTATACAACTCGGCTGCCATTCGAGGTTTGCCAGCTTCAGGTTTTACAAGTGGCGACGCCATAAAAGCCATAGAGGAGGTTGCAGAACAAACCCTGCCAAGGGGCTACGACATTGCCTGGGAAGGGCTTAGCTACGATGAAGCGCAGCGCGGAAATGAATCACTCTATATCTTTATAGTGGTACTCATCTTCGTGTACTTGGTGCTCGCCGCGCAATATGAGAGCTTCTTGCTGCCCTTGGCGGTGATTTTATCACTTCCAGTTGGTATTTTCGGCTCTTTTTTCCTTTTGAAGGCCATGGGGCTCGCCAACGATGTGTATGCCCAGATCGGAATTATCATGCTGGTGGGGCTGCTGGGTAAAAATGCTGTTTTGATTGTAGAGTTTGCCGTTCAAAAACGTCGCGAAGGTTCCAGCATTCGGGATGCGGCCATAGAAGGAGCCAGACAACGTTTCCGACCTATTTTGATGACATCCTTTGCCTTTATCGCAGGCTTGATTCCATTGGTAATAGCCACAGGTGCCGGTGCCATTGGAAATAAGACCATTGGCGGTTCGGCGATGGGGGGCATGATTGTAGGAACCATTTTCGGGGTCCTATTGATTCCTGGTCTGTATTACGTATTTGCAAAAATGGCTGATGGAAAAAGTTTGATCAAGGATCAGCATGACGAACCGATGTCGGAGGAGTTTTTCCATCGAAATGACACGGTGTTCAAATTGAAGGCCCGCCTGCGCTTGATGAATCAACGTTTGAAAAAAATGACGACTGCAAAAAATGGAAACAAGAATAAAAAAGGCAATCAGGATGAATCATAGAAAAACACTTTTAATTGGAATGATAGGAATGATTGTCCTTTATTCCTGTGTGCCCACAAGAGAAATCAGGGATGAGGACGTAGCAGTTCCAAAAAACTATCAAAACCAATCAACCGATACCTTAAATACTGGTTTGGTGGAATGGAAGGAGTTTTTTAAAGACCCCAATCTCATTGCCTTGATCGATACTGCCTTGGTCAAAAACCAAGAGTTGAACATTATGTTGCAACGAGTGGATATGGCCCAAAATAGGATTCAAGCCAAAAAAGGGGAGTATTTACCCTTTGTGAACATCCAGGCGGGAGCTGAGGTCGACAAAGTAGGTGAGTACACCCGAAATGGCGCCGTTGAAAAAAACCTAGAGGTAAAGGAAGGCGAAGAGTTCCCCGAACCCCTGACCAATTATGGGGTCGGGGCGTTCGCTACATGGGAGCTCGATGTATGGAAGAAGTTGCGCAATGAGAAGAAGGCCGCCGTATACGAATACCTTTCCAGCGTAGAGGGCAAAAACTTTATGGTGACCAACTTGGTCGCGGAAATTGCCGATTCATATTATGAATTAATGGCATTGGACAACCAAATGGTCATGATAGACCAAAACCTGGAGATACAGCAGAATGCCCTTCGTATGGTGAAATTGCAAAAGCAAGCCGCCCGTGCTACGGAGTTGGCAGTGAAGCGCTTCCAAGCTGAGGTAATGAAAAACCAAAGCCATAAGTATGAAATCCAACAGCAGATCGTGGAAGTGGAGAACCGATTGAACTTTTTGATCGGACGTACCCCTCAACATATCAATAGGGCCTCCGATAGTTTTATTGATGCACCTATCGATACCATGTATGCCGGAATACCATCGCAATTGTTGCAAAATCGTCCCGATATCCGTAAAGCCGAATATGAACTGGCAGCCGCCAAATTGGACACCAAGGCGGCAAAGGCCAATTTTTATCCGCAGTTTACGATAAAGGCAGGTCTAGGGCTGGAAGCCTTTGATACGAAATACCTGACCACTACTCCGGAATCCGTTCTATATTCGGCCATTGGTGATATGGTAGCGCCTTTGATCAACAGAAATGCAATAAAGGCTCAGTACAAAAGTGCGACCGACCGACAGTTGCAAGCTGTTTTTGAATATGAAAAGGCCATTTTGAATGCCTATATCGAGGTGGCCAACCAGTTGTCCAATATCGATAACTTAAAAAAGAGCTATGAATTAAAGGATGGTCAAGTACAGGCCCTAACGGAATCCATAGACCTCTCTACACGATTGTTCCAATCCGCAAGGGTGGAATACATTGAAGTGCTTTTGGCACAGCGTGAGGCTTTGGAATCCCGAATGGAATTGGTTGAGACCAAAAGAGACCAGTTGTTGGCCCAGGTAAATATGTACCGCGCCTTGGGCGGCGGCTGGAATTAGAAGTCCCAAATCGATAGTTTTACCTACTGTTTTGGCTATTGATTTACCCAAATGAAGCCCGGTTTACATTTGTAAATCGGGCTTCTGATTTTTATCGAAGTTAGATTGATAGGTGCTAGGTTCCCTGGGATAAAACCATGCTTTCACATTGCCTTTTACGAGGCAAATACAGTTTTTATGTCGTAGTAAGTCTTATTCCCTTTTGCCATTTTTCCACACTTCGCCAATGTTTTGAAGATTTGCGATGTCTTCCAAAGGGCTGTCGTTCAATACAACAAAAGTGGCTTTACTACCCACGAATAATTCGCCTATGGGCAAATTGAACGCTTTCGCGGCGTTTCCGGTTGCGGTTTTAAGTATTTCGGTGTTTGATAGCCCCGCCATTTGGTACAGGTCTAACTCCAAAAAGTAATCTTTGCCAAAATCCATCTGACCCTCTTGCGCATCGGTACCAGCTACTAGTAAAATGTTGTTTTCGTGATATTTTTTTATAATGGCTGCCCTTTCCGTTGCGTTCAGGAGGTTGGCGTTGACCCACTCGATCATAAATGGGGGAAGACCATCCATGGATTTTAGGGATATTCCGCCAGTGGGGACAATAAAGGCACCGCTTTGTTGTATAGTTTGATAGTAGGAGTCATCAATCGGCAATTCATCCTTATAGTCCACCATATGTACAAAACCATCGGGTTTAAACGCAGCAATCTCCAGCATTCCTTCTACCGTAGTGGCATGGACAACCACTTTATATCCCTTTTCGTGTGCATAGTCAATGATTTCCTTGATTTGTGGGTAATCCAATGTTGGTTGCGCGGGATTGCCCATAAAACTGCGGTTTTCATGAATCACCTTGATATAATCGACCCCATTTTGAATACGGTTGTCGACCCATATTTTAATGGACACGGAATCGTTTATGGTTTCCATACCGGGACTGAACTGTGTAGGATGGCCATTGGGAACCGTGGCGGCATGCCCAGCGCCATACAAGGAAGAAAAACCGACGGAATCACGGGTCATTTCTTTCCAGTCGCTCTCCCTGTCTTCGAGTCCCGTATGCATATTGAGCAGAGTCAGTATGCCATGTTCATACCCTTGCTGTAAATGCTCCAATTCGGAGGCGTGAACATGGGCGTTGACCAAACCTGGAACAATAAATTTACCGGCTCCATTTATAATGGAGTCACCCGATATTTTTTCGGAGGTAATCGCAGCAATGGTGTCTTTGTTGATGCCAATATGTACCCTTCCCATATCCTTGTAACCATCGAATAAATGGACATTTTCAAAAACCATATCATACGTTACGGGTTGGGAACAGCTGCCCATAATGGCAAACAGCAATAGTAATAGGAGTTTTTTCATTTTTGGTATTTTTTGTAATTGTTGAAGGAGGGTTTAATAGTTACTTTTGTTTGTGTTTATAGGTCATAGATGCTGATAGTCCTAGAAAATTTGCAGCATTATCATAGAATATATCCTCTTTCTGTTCCAAGGTCAAAAAATCAGCGGAGTTGATGGCCTCCACGGCAATATCTATAGTCTCGGGCCAAACCATTTGGTCAGTTCCGAACATAATCCTTTTCCCGAAACCTGCATCTACCAATCCTTTAATAAAGTTATGGAACTCTGCCTGGGGCAGCACCCAGTCAATCGCGGCCACATCCAAATACAATTGCGGATGCATATAAAGCATGGCCTTCATATCTTCCAAATATGGCCACCCACCATGCATAACGTACACTTTAAGATTGGGGTGACTCACCAAAACTTTCTCTAGTTGTTTGGGGTTGGCATTCTTTACCCGGATTAGATCCATTCCCAAATGATAAAGTCCGCCAGGAGGTCCGCCGGGCATTACATGAAATCCTACTGGGATCCCCAATTCCTCAGCAAGGTCAAAAAAAGGTTTTTGTGAAGTGTCATCCGCAGTAATCCCACCATAAAATGGATTGAGTTCGCCAATGGCCGCCAATTCTCCTTTTAACGCCATCTCTTTTAATTGGTCCAATGGCATATTTCGTCCGCTTACCAATATGCGTTCAGGATTTTCGGCTTTCCATAATTGACCATCGGAGGTGAGCGCCAACACAATGTTGTGTTCGTCCATTTTTTTAAAGGTCTCCGTTTTCTGCTCTTCTGGCGTTTTTACTCCTTTGTACCTTTCGTTTTTGAGTGGATTGGGGTGGTCCATACCAAACATCATGCCTCCAAGTTCTTGATTGTAAGCATGCACGTGCATATCGATAATAGGTCCAGAGTAGCGTTGGGCATAAAGGGTTCCCAAAACAGATATGAATAACAATCCGGTAAATATTTTTTTCATGTTTCGATAATTTAGTGGTTGAGGTCAACCAAGGTATCCAACTTGGTAATCCGGTAATTGTAAAAATCCGAACGATTAGCTTTGTACCGTAAAAATTCAGAAGGAGAAAGACCACCAAACTCTCTAAAGTCTTTAATAAAGTGGGCTTGGTCAAAATAACCACAGGCATAGGAAATCTGTGTGAGTGAACTTTCGGAATTCATCGAAAGTAACCGAACCGCTTTATTGAAACGAATGATTTTGTGGTAGTAGGAAGGGCTCATGCCAATATGCTTTTTAAATAGTTTTTGCAATCCTCGGTTTGAAATACACAAGGATTCGCTCAAGGCATCAATGGAAATGGAGTGCCCCGAACTGAACAGATCTAAGGCATAGGGGAGTCTTGGGTCCACTTCTGGAATTCCTACTTTCTTGCTGATGAACATCTCCAAAACGGAAAACTTATCTGTAATGGATTTACTTTCCTTCAATCGCATTGAGATGCGATCAATCTCGCTCATCGAAAAAATCAAATCCAGATGGCTCAGCGTATCCAAAAGTTCATGGGCCGGGATTTTTTTTACATACGAAAGCCCATAACCACTAAATTGAACGGTCATAAACTTCATGCCTACGTATGGTTTAAAAAACACAGTTGAACTGCATGAAGTATAAATGGAGTTAACCGTCGAGGTTTGATTGACAAGTATGTCGTCATCCAAACTAAACATCATGTTTGTAGTAGCGTTGGGGAAGATGGCCGTCCATCCGTCCAAAATGTCCTCTTTGGTCAACTCCACATAGGTCATAAATTTCACCACTCGTGAAAGGGCTGGGTTTTTGGGTATATGGAGTTGTTGAATCACTGGATGGTTTATTTTACTCTACCATGGTCGAATCCGGAGCTTGGCTGGGCATGGGAAGCTCGGTAACGGGTGCGTCCCAGAGAACTTTCCATTCCCCTTCCATTTTTTCCCAGAGCACCAAATAGTTGCCTTTATCTTCCATCGCGGGAATGGGTGAGGTTTCATTGGGTGTAAATGTTAAGCTGTATTTGCCGTATTCTGTCGCCAAATGGCCACTGGCCTTCACTTCTTGGGTATTGAGCTCCAACTGCCATTTTCCAAACTGGATATTTTGTTTCCACGCTGCTTTGTAGTTCTCAATCCCTACAATTGCGGGTTGATTGGGCATAAATTGAATGCAATTATCTGCAAAGTGTACAGCAGCGGAGTCAATCATGCCCGAAGCATAGAATCCTTGGATTTTTTCATTTTTTGCTTCAATGATTTTTTGGATTTCAGCGGAATAGGCTTCCCCTGACATCGGTTCAGCTGTGGTTTGCTCACAACTAGCAGCAAACAGAACTATCAGCAATGTTGAAAGAATACAGACGAATTGATTTTTCATAATGATATAGTTAATGGGTTATTTGATATTCAATTTTTGGACAGCCTCAAAAAGCGGGCTGCGTTGTTGTAAAAGATATCTGCCTTCTGTTCATAGGTCAGAAAATCAGCATTATTTATAATGGCTATGGATTCTTCTATCAATTCTGGCCAAATAATCATATCGGAACCGAACATGATACGCTTTCCAAAGCCAGCATCTATCAATTTTTTAAGATGACTTTGATAAAAATATTCACGTGGATAGCACCATTGTATACCTCCCAAATCCACATATAACTGTGGGTAATGGTACATCATCGCAATAAGTTCGTCAATGAACGGCTCCCCATAATGGGCAATGGATATCCGCATCTTGGGATATTTTTTCAAAATTTCTTCCAAAAGCAAGGGATTGGAATGGCCCACTTGGTACTCGGGATTCAGAAACAAAGGGGTTCCGGGAAGCCCACTTCCCATATGAAGCAGAATCGGAACATCCATTTCCTCGGCCATGGCATAATATGGATACATTATAGGGTCGTTAGGAGCAATACCTCCATATTGATTGCTTATTTCCCCTAAAATGTCCATTCCCTCATTTTGTACTATGGACTTGAGACTGTCTACAGCGATACTGTCCCGATTAATGCGAAATTGAATCCCTCGCATGAATTGGTCGGGGAAATGGTCCATCAATTTTTTAGTTGCTTGGAGGCTACCACTGGTTACGGCTGTAATCTTATAGGTTTTAACCTGATGGTTGAGTCTATCCACATATTCCTTGTAGGTTACAGGAGACCAATAGGGATTTGTACAATCTGGATTAACCGCTTTCCCCCAAAAAATATCGCCAAAGTCATTCTGAGGGTCAAAATGTTGGACGATGGTGGAAAGGGGGGTGCACATCGCCATAGGTTCTGGCGACAGTTCATTGTCCTCCAGAGCATGGAGATGCATGTCGATTATAGGCCCTTCATAGGCCCTTTGTTCGCTCAATTCGTTCTTCTTGTTTGTACTGGGGGAACATCCTAAAAGGCAAATACAAACTGTAAGGAACACGTAATTCTTTACAGTGATTTTCATAATCAGAATGTGTATGTACAGGATTGAAAATTAGTCTATTACTAAAGATGATGCAAGTTCCCTGTGCAACTTCCATTCACCGTTCTTATTTTTTTTCATGATGACCAAAAAAGTATCCTCCATTTCGTGTACCGTTCCATTTTCATCGGTGTAGTATACGGAGCTTACACCAAAATCATAGGCCATGGTGTCGGACAATATCACGGTTTCCTTTGGATTCATTTTGATGCTATCATAACGAAATTTGTTTCCGTGCTGTTCCCTCAGTTTTCGATAGGCAATCCAATCTTCACTGCCAGGACCAATTGAAATCATATCCTCTGTGGTAAACTTGCCCAGATCGCCATAGCGTTTTTCCTTGACGGTTTGCTCGAAGGATTGTCGTACCTCTTCAATCTTGGCCAATTCGGCCGCAACATCAATTGTATCGGTGTGAACGGGCTCTTCAATCGCTTTATCCTGTTTTTCTCCACAGGACAGGAAGGTCACTGCTACAAGAATTAATACTAGTATTTTCATGGTCGGTTGATTTTTTCCCTATCCATATATTGGCAATACGAATGGATAGGGTGTATAATTTCCTAAAAATAAGGAAATTATCCCTTGTTGGAACATACCTCTGAAAAAGTAGTGCAATTAATAGGTTGTGGTCATGTTTTGATCCACACAGATAATGAAATCAGCCAAATTTTCATTTTCCTCTTCTAGTTTGTGGACGTTTTCCTGTGTTACGGTGGAAATGGTTCCGTAGTCCAAATCAGGTCGTTGCAATTGCAAATACCAAAGAATACCTTCATAATCGTTGGAATGGTAGGCCCCGTTGTAGTGCAAAAACAGGGAGCCTTCCTTATAATTTTGAAGGATAAAGTGGGCCATCGTGGCATCTTTAATGGCTTGTGCCATCACCAAGGTGGGACTGCCATGGTCGCCCATCATTTCTAGAATGTTTTTGTATCCGGGCAGTTCAGGGTCATAGGCAATGGGCAAAGGAGCAATCCATGCCTTTTCTTGGGCTGGGAGCGAATCCAAAGCTTCGAAACCACCTCTATACACCATGCTGGCGTAGCGTCTGGGCACATTGGAGGCCACAAACACCAAACTACTGTCCCTGGCAAAGTCCACCAATGGGGCATAATCTGTTTTATGGTTGTTCCAGAGCCGCGCAGTGGAGTCCAGTGCTTTATAATCGATTTTTCCCGATAGGTAATCGTTGAGTTCATCCTGATTATCGGCCTCGATCATTTCGGCACCCAAAATAAGTTGGCGTTTGGAATGCAGGTCTGCCGTAAGCTCATATTGCAACCAATGCGCAATGGGATTGTTGTGAAGCTCCCCGAAGAGCACCATATCCTTATCCTCAAGGGTTTTGAGCATTTTTTTATAGGAGACCTTTTTCCCTTTCGTGTTGTAAATAACATAGGGTGCTTTTTGAGCGGTTACGGTCAAAAAGGAAAGGGTGAAGGCTAAAAGGAAAAGCAGTTTTTTCATTGATTATCAATATATATTTCAGACTCGGAATTGTTGTTAACACCATCAACTACAAATTTTATTTCCTTTTTTGATTTCGGAATTTGAACAATCAAAAAAGGACTTAGTCTTTTATCATCATTGGTGTTATCTGAATTGATGAAATTGTATTCAATTAGTATTTTGTCTTGACCTTCTTTTATTCCCTTTAAATAGATTTTATCGAAACCGTTATTAGCAGTATTTGTTCTAAAAATCTCAACAAGCATTTGTTTTTTATACAAACTTTTATCATTTAAGTTGTATTTCTCACGAAAATCAGATGGGAGATAGTCTTTGTTAAAGAATTTATTGAAGCAAACAATTTGTAAATCTTCAATCGGAGAATCAATTCCTTCGGCAATAATTTTATACTCTACATCTTTATAACCTTTACTTTGGGAGAAACCAATATTCGCAAAAAAACAAATGGTGATGACAAAAGTTAAGTTTAATAAAACGGTTTTTAATCCCATAGATTAACGTTTTTTTGATTTTACCTATCCCATTCAGTATGAAAAATACCTTCACGATCTAAGCGCTCGTAGGTGTGAGAGCCAAAATAATCGCGTTGCGCCTGAATCAAGTTCAACGGCAAACGGCTGCTGGTGTAGGCATCAAAATAAGTGAGTGCGTTGGACAATCCCGGCAACGGAATGCCGTTGGCTGCTCCATAACTGACCAATTCCCGTGCGGCATTTACCGTACTTTGTACTTTTTCCACAAAAGAAGGGGAGAGCAGGAGGTTTTGTAAATCTTTATCGGCTTGATAGGCTTCGGTAATATCGGCCAATAAGGCTGCCCGGATAATACAGCCCGCGCGCCATATTTTGGCAATTTCACCCAGCTCCAGTTCATAACCGTATTCCTTGGAGGCATCCGCCAATTGGTGCATGCCTTGCGCATAGGTAATGATAAAGGCAAAGTACAGTGCCTGTTCCGCTTTTGCGGTAAAATCAGCCTTATCCACCCCTTTAAGGGTAGGACGGTCGTACAATTCGTCCGCTTTGATGCGTTCGTCTTTCAATGCGGATATTTCCCGCATGCTCACCGCAATATCGATAGTGGGTACTGGGATGCCCAAATCCATGGCATTTTGGGAGGTCCATTTTCCGGTTCCCTTTTGCTTGGCCTTGTCCAAGATCATATCCACGAGATCATTATCGGTCAGCTCGTCCTTTTGTGCAAAGATTTCCGATGTGATTTCCACCAAGAAGGATTGTAATCGTCCCTCGTTCCATTCAGCATAGGTCTTATGAAGTTCATCGTTGGTGAGTCCGCCCGCTTTTTTGAGCAGGTCGTATATTTCGGAGGTCAACTGCATCAATCCGTATTCGATGCCATTGTGCACCATTTTCACATAATTTCCTGCAGATTTTGGTCCCAAATAAGCTACACAGGGTTCCCCGTTGTATTTGGCGGAGACCGCCTCAAAAATTGGTTTTACGTGCTGATAGGCTTCTTTGGAACCACCAGGCATGATGCTTGGTCCTTTTCGGGCTCCTTCGGCACCTCCGGAAACCCCGGCCCCAAAAAAGTTAATCCCCTTTTCCTTTAAATAAGCTTCCCTACGGTCGGTATCGGTATAAAAGGAGTTTCCTCCATCGATAATAATATCTCCTTTGTCCAAGTGGGGCAACAACCCTTCAATAACACTATCCACAACTTTTCCTGCGGGCACCAACAGCATGATTTTCCTTGGGGTTGACAACCACTTTACAAAGGTCCCGACATCCGAAGTGGCATTTACCTTGGCAGGATCACCCCCTTCTTTGATCAATGCGCTCACTTTTTCCTCATCCAGATCGTTGCCAAATGCAGTGAAGCCATTATCGGCCACATTCAAAATAAAATTACGTCCCATTACCCCAAGGCCCACAAGGCCAAAATCATACGTGTCTGTCATTTTGGTATTTCTTCTTCTTTTGATGTTAAGACAACCCAAAGGTTGTGGTTTCTTCAATTAAGAACCTAAAATAAACCTTATATTCGTCATGCTCAAAAATAATGACACCTTTTGCATGGAGCGGTGTTGAAGGAGCACAATCTGCCAGAAACCAAAGAACACTATGAAAAAGACCGATAATCAAATGCTCGTAATTTTTGGGGCTTCGGGTGATTTGACCGCTAGAAAGCTGATACCTTCCCTGTTCAACCTTTACATGGCCAAGCAACTCCCGGAAAACTTTGTGGTGCTTGGCGTGAGCCGAAGTGACCTATCGGACGAGGCATTTCGTGACCGTGTGGTCTATGAGAGCAAATACTTGGCTGCGAAAACCGAAAAGCTGGACAAAGACAAGGTAAAAGGTTTTGCGGACAAGCTGTTTTATGAGGATTTGGGCAAGAGCTACGATACTGATTATGGTGCACTCCGCAAACGGGTAGAGTCCCTCAAGGAAAAGTACAATACTTCGGGAAATATCATTTATTACCTCTCCACACCGCCCACACTTTACGAGACCATATCGCATAATCTTTCCGAAGCGGGCATGAACGCCCAAAACAATGGGTGGAAACGCTTGATCGTGGAGAAGCCCTTTGGTTATAGTTTGGAGACGGCACAGAAACTCAACAAAGGACTTCACAAATATTTTAAAGAGCACCAGATTTATCGAATCGACCATTATTTGGGGAAGGAAACGGTGCAAAACTTACTGGTGACCCGTTTTTCCAACAGTATTTTTGAGCCTTTGTGGAACCGAAATTATATCCAACGGGTGGAAATCACCAATGCCGAAAGTGTTGGTGTAGAAAAACGTGGTGGCTACTATGATAAATCGGGTGCCCTTCGGGATATGTTCCAAAACCATTTGTTGCAGATTGTTTCTTTGGTCGTCATGGAGCCCCCCATTGGTGCAGATGCCGAAGAAATCAGGAATGAAAAAGTAAAGGCATTGAAGTCGCTCCGTATCATGACAGACGAAAAGGAGCTTTTTGAAAATACCATTCGGGCCCAATACGTGGCTTCCAAAGTGGATGGAAACGATGTAAAGGGCTACCGTGAAGAAGAAGGGGTGGACCCCAATTCCACTACTGAAACCTATGCGGCCATTAAATTTTATGTGGACAACTGGCGCTGGCACGGTGTGCCCTTTTATGTGCGGACCGCCAAACGTATGCCCACCAAAGTGACGGAGATTGTCATCCATTTTAAAAAGCCGCACCATCAAATATTTAAGGGGTCTGAAATGCAAGAGATGGACAATAAATTGATTATCCGTATCCAACCTGATGAGGGGATTCTTATCAAGTTCGGTGTGAAGGTTCCGGGACAAGGATTTAAGGTAGAGCGCGCCAATTTGGATTTTTACTACGCCAATTTGGCTGAAACTTACGTGATGGAAGCCTATGAACGCTTGTTGTTGGATGCCATGCAAGGGGATGCTACGCTCTATGCCCGCGCCGATGAGGTGGAGGCAGCATGGGAATTTGTAGACCCTATTTTGAATTATTGGAGCAGTGGCAAGGATGTTCGCATGTACGGCTATGCGGCTGGTGCCTGGGGACCTGAAAATGCGGATGATTTGATTGAAGATGATGGGTATTGGCGTAATCCCAGCGAAAACTTGGCCGATGACCCCGGTTATTGCGTAATCTGCTAGATACGATTATCAACAAGCAATAGACAATGATCATTTTTCTGTTCGAGATGTCATCCTGAGCGCAGTCGAAGGAAAACTCGAGAAACAAAAATTAATTCAAGATGAATTTGAAAATATATAAAGACAAACAAAAGGTAGCTGAACAGTTTTCCAGCTATTTTGTGGATCAAGTGAAAGACAAGGGCACGTTTCATGTAGCCCTTTCGGGCGGGAGCACCCCAAAAATAGTTTTTGATGTACTGGCCGAAAACTTTTCGGATAAGGTAGATTGGAATAAGGTACATTTTTATTGGGGAGACGAACGTTGTGTGCCTCCTTCCGATGATGAGAGCAACTATAAAATGACAGTGGAGCACCTGTTTTCCAAAATTGAGCTGCCCAAGGAGAATATTCATAGGATATTGGGAGAAAAAGACCCTAAAGGCGAAGCCTTGCGTTATGCCAATCTGCTCGAAATCAATTTGGATAGGGTAGAAGGCGTGCCCCAATTCGATTTGGTCATTTTGGGTATGGGCGATGACGGACATACGGCTTCCATTTTCCCTCATGAGATTGAACTTTGGGATGCGGAAGACCATTGCGTGGTGGCCACCCACCCTGATTCGGGGCAAAAACGGGTGTCCATCAATGGAAAAGTGATCAATACTGCTAAAGAGGTCGCTTTTTTGGTCACAGGGGCATCAAAATCGGAGAAAGTGAAGACGGTGGTGGAGAAAACCGAAGGTTCGGAAGCGTATCCGGCGTCTTTGGTGCATCCAGCATCTGGGAATTTAGTTTGGTTTTTGGATGAGGAGGCTGCCGCAGAGCTCAATCAAAATCCATCTTAACGTTTTCGCCCTGTAAAAACTCCAAGTACTCGTTTACCTTAAAATTGTTGGATTCGTATTTGCTATCGCGCTGAAAGGCCGATTGTTTGCGTTCCTTGCTACGCGCAAAACGGCGAATGTCCTGTTTGGTCTTGAGGATCAACCCGGGAACTGTTTTGTTTTTTCCGTCCTTTCCCTTGGCTACCATGGTAAAGTAGGAAGAATTGCAATGTTTGACCATACCTGTGGTCACATTTTCAGATTCCACCCGTACGCCAACCACCATTGAAGTTTTACCTGTGTAGTTAATCGAAGCTTTTAGAGTGACCAATTCCCCCACATCAATGGGATTCAAAAAATCCACACGGTTCACGGAGGCCGTTACACAATAGCTTTGCGAATGTTTGGATGCACAGGCAAAGGCTATTTGGTCCATTAGGTTCAAAATGTGTCCACCATGCACTTTGCCGCCAAAATTGGAGTGGGAGGGCAGCATAAGTTCCGTGATGGAAACCCTGCTTTCTCGGGATGATTTGAATTTTTTCATATTTTGATGGGGTTTTTAATAGAATCCTTTTTCTCGGGGGAGTAGCTATGATGCATTATGATTATCAAATATAACCCAAAGCTCAAGGAACTCGCAAGGTTACTTAGAAGGAATGCCACCAAATCTGAAATTAGATTATGGCAAAAGCTAAAGCGTGACCAAATGCACGGATATGATTTTCATAGGCAAAAACCGATTGACGAGTATATTGTTGATTTTTTCTGTAATAAATTGAGGTTGGCGATAGAGCTGGATGGCTATTCTCATCAATTGGAAGGGACTTGGAAGAAGGATGTTGTTAAGACAAAAAGGTTGAATGAGCTTTGTATTCAAGTGTTACGATTTTCCGATACCCAAGTATTGTGCGATATGGATAATGTTTTGAGGGCGATTGAGGAATATATTTTTCAATTTGAAGCGAATGGAAATACACCTCCCTCAATCCCTCCTTTCTAGGAGGGACGCAACGTTCCCCTCTAAAAAGAGGGGTTAGGGGTGTGTCATCTAGTTCCTAAAAATAGGGGACTTCTCCGATTTCACCTCTGTGATAAAATATTTGGTATCGCCCAGCCAGAAAAAGGTAGCGTAGCGTTCCTTGTAGGTGACTTTGATGTACTGCCCTTGGTACTCCTTCATTTTTTCAATAATCTCCTTTTCGCCATCTTCCACGGAAAACGAGAATACATTGGTACCCGATAAACCCTGACTGATTTGCCCTTCCCAGGTTTTCACCATGACGCCCTTTCTGCTGAACTTTATCAATTCTCCGGAACGATAGCCTTCACTGTATGGCACGTAATACACAAAAGCAAAATAGCCCACGACACCAATTACAATGGCAGCTATAAGAATGGTTATAATTTTTTTCATGGTCAGTGTTTATGGTGTTTTATTGATCTAACTCTTCAAAATCGTCATCATGGGCCCTTTTTAAAATAGGTTCGGGAAGGGATTTTTTGGCCTTGGCCCCCATTTTTTTCAACTTTTCTATGGTAGTCACGATATTGCCGCGTCCCTCAACCAATTTGTTCATGGCACCACGATATTCACTTTTCGCCTCATCCATCTTCTTCCCGACTTTGGTCAAATCGCTTACAAACCCTTCAAATTTATCGTAAAGTGCACCTGCTTGTCGTGCAATCTCAATGGCATTGCGTTGTTGCTTTTCATTGCTCCACATCGAATCTATCGTTCGCAACGTAGCCAATAAGGTTGATGGGGTAACGATAACAATATTTTGTTCAAACGCTTTGTTGTACAGGGAGTTGTCTTCGTTGATGGCAATGGCGAAAGCAGGTTCTATGGGCACGAACATCAACACAAAATCGGGGCTCTCCATTTCGTAAAGGTCTTCATACTTTTTGGAGGAGAGTTGTTCCACGTGCCTTCTCAAAGAGTTGATATGGTCTTTCAAGTATTTGGGTCGATCTTCTTCTTCCGCGTTGGTGTATCGCTCGTAATCCGTTAACGAGACCTTGGAATCCACTACCATTTTTTTGCCATCGGGTAGGTGGATAATAACGTCGGGCATTACCCGAGTGCCGTCCTCTCGTTGGAAGCTTTGCTGAACGCTGTATTCACGATCCTTTTCCAATCCAGATTTTTCCAGAACGCGTTCCAAGACCAATTCGCCCCAGTTCCCTTGCATTTTGCTATCGCCTTTCAAGGCTTTGGTCAGATTTTCGGCTTCTTGGGTAATCTTCAGATTTTGTTGTTGCAAACTTTCCAACTGCTGTTTAAGGGAAGAGTTGATGCTGATGTTCTCCTTTTGCGATTTTTCGACTTTTTCCTCAAACTCTTTAATTTTTTTGTTCAGAGGGGTGAGGATGTTTTCAATATTTTCCTTGTTGCTCTTGGTGAACTTTTCGCTCTTCTCGTCGAGAATCTTGTTGGCCAGATTTTCAAACTCCTTGGTGAATTTCTCTTGGAGCTTTTCTACTTCCTCCTTTTGTTCCTTGTTTTTTAGCTGTAGATTTTCCAAATCCGCCTGATAACGGACAATCTGATTGCTCTGCTGCTCTTTTTCCCGCTGTAACTGCTTCTGTTCCTCATCACGCTGCAGTAATTTATCGTTTAGGGATTTGATGGTTGCATTCAATTGCTGTTCCCGTTCCCCCCACACACTTTCGGTGGATTTGGTCTTCAGTTTTTGAATGTACATGCCTGCAAACAACCCAATTGCCAAAGCAATAAGGCCAACGATTACATAGATCAATTCTGTGCTCATGAAAAATTTTATGAACGATAAAGATAACAGATTACAAAGATAATATGTCATTCTGCGAAAGCAGAAATCCATAAAATGAATATTGAAATTTGTCAGTTCGAGTGTTTTTTGGAAAAAAATGTACCTGCCTGCCGGCAGGCAGGTCGAGAACTAAAATTTCAAATCCAAAAACTAATTCTCGATACAAAATTCCTTTGGAATTTCACTCGAATTGACAGTTCTTTGATTAAAGTAACTTTCTGTACGCAACTATCGTCAGTCTCTATTTTGAAACCTTAAACGAACCCGTTTTAGCATCAAACTGTACCATTTCCGAAGGAAACAGACTATCAAAGTGTTTTTGCTCAATAAGTTCGCAAGGGTCTCCGAAGGGATGCTCCTTACCATCCAGTATCAGGATTCGGTCACATAACTGTATTGCCAGTTCAATTTCGTGTGTGGTAAATAAAATGGTTTTTTGACGCTCGTGCGCCAATTGTTGCAGCATTTTTAAGATCTGTACCTTGTGATATAGATCCAAATGCGTAGTGGGCTCATCCAACAAAATCATAGCGGTATCCTGTGCCATGGCCCTTGCTACCAATACTCGTTGTAGTTGGCCATCACTGAGTTCATGGCATTTATTGCCCCTGAGATCGTTCAACAAAAAGGCTTCCAAACTCGCTTCTATCTGTTGTTTGTCGGTTTTTGTCAAGGTGCCCAACCAGTTGGTGTAGGGTTGTCTTCCCAAAGCGATCAATTCCTGTACGGTAAGGTTTTTGGAAGCGGGTGGTTCCGTCAGTACCACGCTTAGTGTCTTGGATAGGGCGGTGGAGCCTAATTTTTCCAACGGTTGACCATTCAAGTAGATGCCGCCACCAAGTTTGGGTTGAAACCCACCCAAAGTACGTAACAAAGTAGATTTCCCGATGCCATTAACACCCACAACACCGCATAGCATTCCGGCTTCCAAATCAAAATTGATGTTGTTGGCCACACTTTTGTTCCCGTAGCCAATGGACAGGTTGGTAATGGACAGTATGTTTTTCTCCGTTTTTACCATCAGAACATCATTTTACGCTTACGCACCAAAAGCCAAATCACTACTGGCGCCCCGACCAAGGAAGTAATGGCATTTATGGGCAAAACACTGGCGGAATTGGGCAATTGTGCCAAGGTATCGCACAACAACATCAAAATGGCACCATACAGCATTACGGCAGGAATCAAAACTTTGTGTTCCATGGTATCAAAGATTTGACGGGTAAGATGCGGCACGGCCAAGCCCACAAAAGCAATGGGTCCGGCAAAGGCCGTAATACCACCTGCCAATACTCCCGTGGCAATGATGATGATCAATCGGGATTTGTTGAGTGATACGCCCAGACTTTGTGCATAATGCTCGCCCAAGAGAAAGGCATTCAACGATTTTATGGAGGTGATGCTCAACATAACACCTAAAAGTACAATGCCCCCTAACAGCAACAACTGATTCATGGACAAATTTCCCACACTCCCAAACGACCAAAATATGAAGCGTTGCAAGTTTTCAGCGCTTGAAAAATAGGCCAATACGCTTACAATGGCCGAGGTAATGCTTCCGAACATCAGTCCTATAATCAATAAGGCCATGGTGTCCTTTACGCGCTGTGCAACAATCATGACCACCAAAAGCACCAAAAAGCTGCCAACACTGGCTGCAACGGCCAAGGAAACATCGCCCAAAAATCCAAATGCGGTGTAGCCTGCCAGCAGGGAAGCGCCCATCAACAATAAAGCTGCACCCAAACTGGCCCCTGAACTAATGCCCAAGACAAATGGGCCAGCCAACGGATTTCTGAACAGGGTCTGCATCAAAAGCCCACTCAACGAAAGACCTGCACCGACCAAGATGGAGGTAAAGGCCTTGGGTACCCGATACTCCCAAACGATGTACTCCCAAGAAACAATATCGGGTGTTTTTCCCCACAAAAGCGAAACTACATCGAAAAACGGAATGCTTACTGACCCCGAACTAATGTTCAATAGTAGAGCGCATAGGAGTGCTAATGCTAAAAGCACGAAGGAAATCCGATATGTCCGCGCGGCTAGCATTTAGGGCAAGGGTTTGATGAATTGGAGTTGATGCTCCGGCAATAACGCTGGATGCAATATTTTGATGAGGTCTTTGAGCACGATATCCGGGTGTTGCGGAGCGGTTTCGTAGAAGATGAGTCCGCCCTTTTCTCCTTTTTCAATGGCGTTGGAATAGACCTTTTTGTTTTTAAAGGCGTCAAACTCCATATGATGGGTGTTGGCTTGGGCCAATTCATCGTAGGTAATCTGTGCCGAGGGATTGAACCAGAACTCTGCCTTTTGTGCTTTGGCCAATACGGTTTCCAAGCTCAGACCGATGCTTCCTGTTTCAGCAGTGTTGGCCCACAAATAATCGGCGTTCGCATCCTCCAGAAATTGGGCCATCCAACTTTTTCCACCTGCTACGTACCACACATCTTTGTATAATCCACCTGTTAACACTGTGGGTTTTGAGGTCGCTTTTTGTGCAAGTTCCTTAGCATTACGGTAGGAAGCTTCAATTTCTGAAAAAATGCTATCTCCCAAGGTTTCCTTTTGAAAGAAGGGCGCAAAAAACTTCACCCATTCGGCTTTGCCCAACGGACTTTGCTCCACCCAATCCCCATTATACACCACTGGAATGCCTGCCCGTCGCATGATGTCGTAAGCATTGTTATCCTCATTGATGCTGAAACCAACAATGAGTTCGGGATTCAGTTCGAGCACCATCTCGGTATTCAGCCTGTCGTTCATTCCCAAATCCTTGATGGCTCCCTGGGCAATGCGCTCCCTTGCCGCTGGGGACGAGATATAATCGGTGTTCGGAAAGCCCACAACAGCGTTTAGCTCCCCAAGCTGTATGATGGGTTCCATATGCGTGGTGGAAGTAAGTACTATGTTTTCAACAGGCGTCCCAATAATAGCATCGTAGGCATCACGAGGGAAGGTCATACTGGCAAGTTTTTGCTTCGGGACCAAAGCATAGGTGAAACTTTTTGCCCCAGGCCATGCAGCGGTAACTTCAATAAGGGTGATGTCCCCCTCTTTTATAACGGTAAAACCTTTGGCGTAGCTTATGGACGATGGTACTGTTTCATTGTGATGGAGCTCTGCTTTTTTTTCCTGTTTGCAGCCCATCAACACAAACAAAACAAATCCTAGGATTGGAATTGACCATTGCTTTTTTGCCATGGGTCAAAAGTAAGATTATTTAAGTTTTGCAGAAAAAGATTAAACGGAATGACTAGCTTTGGGCTTGAATTTTGGTTCGCACGGATGTTTCCGTGGGATTAAAAGGGAATCCGGTGCAAAACCGGAGCTGTTCCCGCAACTGTAAGCTGTGCCGAATCGGCACTGATGTTTTTGAGCATCAGTACGTAGTAGGTGATTGTCTCAACTTTAAAACCACTGCCCGACCGGGTGGGAAGGTAGACGACAATACGCAAGCCAGGAGACCTGCCAGATTCAAACAAACAATGTTAAACTTTCGGGATAAAAGTTTACGTATGCATCACATACTATTCTCCCGTTTATTCAATTAAACGAAATGAAAAAAAATCATTTATGGTTGATTACCGCCTTATTGGCGGGTAAGGGGGTCTTTGCGCAAAATGTACCGCAAGATTCACTTAAACTGCAGCAACTGGACGAGGTTGTTGTCAGCGATTCAAAATTTGAGCTGAAACGAGAAAACTCCGGTAAAACGGTGATCAAGATTACCGCAGAGGAACTGCAACGGAACCAAGGTAGGACCGTTGCCGAAATCATCAACACCAAAAGCGGTATCGAAATTGCGGGAAGCCGCGGTAGGGATGGCGCCGTGCTGGGGACGTTTGCCCGTGGTGGACGGGGTCGCCAAGTGCTGATCGTGATCGATGGGGTTCGGGTATCGGACCCATCCACCTTTTCGGCAGAGTACGACCTTCGCTTGCTTTCTCCCAACACTATTAAGTCCATCGAAATTATTAAAGGGGCGGCCAGCACGCTTTATGGTACCAACGCCGCAACCGCCGTGATCAACATCACAACAAAGAAAAGTTCCGAGAAAGAGGTCGCTGGTGCTTTTGAGACCAGTGTCGGAACCAATCAAACTGCTGATGACCAGAGTTACGACTTGGGAAGCATCCAAAATTCGGCCAACGTAAACGGTACGTTGGGCAAGTTGAATTACGGGGTCGATTTTTCCAATCGATACAGAAGTGGAATGTCGGCAGCAGTCACACCACAGAACGAAGAGGACATTTTTTCCCACTTCAGCACCAACGTGCGGTTGGGGTATCGGTTTTCAGAACAATTTGAGCTTCAGGTATACGGAAACCAGACCAAGTTCAAAAATGAATATGATGCCAGCATGATGGATGCCCCAAATTTGGGCGAGAACGAACAACAAAGGGTAGGGCTATCCTCGGAATATACCTATGGCAAAGGTTCGGTACATTTGAATGCGGCGTATTCGGATTATGAGTCCGAGGCCAACGACACCTTTGGTGAGAGCATTACGGAGGGGAATAACTGGGTGTTCGACTTGTACCATAAATATGTGTTAGGGAAGCAATTTCATACCATTTTGGGGGTAAACTACATCAAAGACGAGGCTGTCTTCACGGAGGAAGTTGATTTCACCATTGTGGATCCTTATACCAATGTGGTCTATGTTTCTGATTTTGGTCTTAATTTGAATGCAGGGGCGAGACTGAACAATCATTCGGAATACGGGAACCACTTTGTGTACAACGTAAATCCTTCTTTTGTTTTTGATACTGAAAAGGGATATGTGAAACTATTGGGCTCCTATGCCACCTCTTACATCACACCTAATTTGACCCAATTGTTCGGTGCCTTTGGGGGAAATCCTGATTTGGAACCCGAAGAAAACACCACCATTGAAGGGGGCGTGGAGTTGAAAGTGGATAACACTTTTAGGATCAGCACCCTTTATTTTGATAGGAATGAAACCAACGCGATTGGTTTCGATTCTAATTTTACGAACATCAATGTAGCGGATGAAATCGATGCCAATGGGGTAGAGGTAGAGGCCTCTTGGTTGCCATGGAGCGATTTTCGGGTCAATGCCAATTACACCTTTACGGAGCGAAAAGGGGACAATGCCATCCGTATTCCCAAACACAAGGCGAACCTATCGCTTTGGTACGAGTTCTCGGAAAGTACCAACGCATCATTGGACTATGCTTATACCGGCGAACGTTTTGACACCGATTTTAATACCTTTTCGGATATCGCCTTGGAACCATTTTCCCTTCTGAACTTTGCCATTCGGCATGAGTTGATCAAAAATAAATTGAACGTATTCCTGAATGCGGATAATTTATTGAACGAGGATTATAGGGAATTGCTTGGATTTACCACAAGGGGACGCAACTTTAGATTGGGCTTTAGCCTCAATCTTTAAAAAAAGAAAAGCGGCCATCTGGCCGCTTTTTTTATTTGTTCAATTGCAAAGGTTTTTCCAAATACATATGGTCCCTTACAGGTGTATGGATCCTTGAAGTGGTAAACGCATCTGCTGGCATTTCCACTGTAAAGTCAATTTTGGTGACACCTGGGGCAATCTCTTCCAGCGCACGCGCCAACAACGGCTCGGATACTTCTCCCAAAGTTCCAAGATCGGTCAAATCTTCACTGATGGCAATATCGGGAACCAGACCGTCAATATAATCGGAATTTCCGGCTGCGTTTACATTTATTCCCACCAAAGGCTGCAATCCCCAACTGTTTTGTGGATTGATATTACCTTCACGGTCACTGTTGTAAACAAAGGAGTTGCCCGGGTCGTCTACCAATGTGATTGAGAACTCGATTTTACCAGCAGTGGTTTCTCCAATGTGAATTACATCTACATAGGGGGCAAGCCCGTTCATGACCAGTTCGCTGGCCGAGGCCGAACTCTCGGTAGCAATGACAAAAACCCTACTTAAATTCAAGGAGTTAATTGGACTGCTTCCTGTGGAGTTGGCAAAGTAATCGGTTAGGAAATCCTCCGACAACTGCGCTTGTATCTTATCGTTCCATTGTTGTTTAATATACACATCACTGGTATTGGTACCATAAATCATACTGGCCAAAAGGCGGGAAGTGTTCACAGAGCCTCCTGGATTGTAGCGCATGTCCAAAACAAGTTCGGTTGCACCCTCTGCCTTAAAGGTGGCAAAGGCATCGTTTAAGTCCTCATTAAAACTGCTCAAAAAGCGATTGTACATCAAATAGGCCACTTTGGTTCCGTTCACATCCAGGGTTTTGGCCACAAGGATAGGGTCTTCCACTTGGTTTTCTATTTTGGTCAAGGTGACCTCCTTGGCACTATCGGAGATAACACCGTTGGAAACCGTAGCCATCCCAAGGGTGTAGGTGCTGTTGTCTCCAAACAACAATTCAATATAATTCCCTGTCGTCAATTGCACTCCATCCACACGGGTAAAGAACTCCCCACGGGATATATTTTTGGTAGATGCATCAGAATCGGGCCAAATATATTGTACAAAACCAAAAACATTATTGGTGTCGCCTATAAGCCCCAATCCAAATTCCACCCCGTTACTTTGGGAGATGCCGGAAAGACTATTCACCAAATCCTTGTAGTTTTCGTTTTCAGAACTGAAACGATCAGTTGCTGCTTGAGTTCCTACTATTTCTCGATGATTGTTACAGATGGTATAATAAAAGATTTCTGGATCATTATATGATTCCAAAAAAGCCGTGTACTCTGCATCGGTAGCAAATCGGTCGTCGGCGAGGTCGGCGACATCGCCCTGCCAGAAATACCAGAGGTTCATGGCTTGCCACATAAAATCTTGTGCAATTACATTGGCACTTGGGTTGGGATTCGGGGTAGGTCCGTTTTGGATGCCATCATCATCGTTACTACAGGATAAAACAAACAGGGATAGCCCCAAAAACAGGAAGAAACACTTTTTCATAATTCAATTTTTAGTGAATTTACTCAAATTTTGTTCCAAATGTATCAGATGTAAAGGTTGATTTGAGTAAAATTACATAGTCGACTTTACAATATTCCCCTGCAAAATAGGCTTATGGAGGCATATTTCAAATTTTTTGTAACAAATTTCGATATGTGTCGTCGTGATAGTGTAGGTCGATAAGAAAGACACAAAAACAACGAAGACAACCAAATGAAACAAACAGAATTTTTAAATGTGGTTTTACCTTTTCAGGATAAACTGTACAGACTCGCAAAGCGACTGTTGGTTTCCCGGGAAGAAGCAGAAGACGCCACTCAGGAAATTTTGTTGAAGCTATGGTCAAAGAACGAGTCCATGTCAGAGTACAAAAATGTAGAGGCCTTTGCCATGACGATGACCAAAAACTTTTGTTTGGACCGCTTAAAGTCCAAACAAGCAGGGAACCTAAAACTGGTCCACAGCAATTACAGCGATGACAACACCTCCCTACAAAAACAATTGGAGGCCGAAGACAGTGTAAGTTGGATGGAACGGATCATGGAAGAACTGCCGGAACAACAAAAAATGATATTGCAGCTACGGGATGTAGAGCAATATGAGTTCGACGAGATATGCGAGCTCTTGGACATGAAACCCACCGCAGTGCGCGTAGCGCTGTCGAGGGCAAGAAAAACAGTACGGGAAGAATTAAAAAAAAAACACAACTATGGAATTGGGTAACATAGAGAAAATATTGGAGAAGTACTTCGAGGCCACTGCCACAGTGGACGAAGAAAGAACACTTAGGGCGTATTTTGCACAAGATGAGGTTGCACCCCACTTGGAACAGTACAAACCCATGTTCAACTACTTTTCCATGGCCAAGGAAGAAAAGTACACCAAGCAGGTACCATTAAAACCTAGAGTAAACTATTACAAGTGGCTATCCGTAGCAGCGGCCGTAGTTCTCGCCTTTGGCATTTATTTTGGCAATCAGTACCAAGAAACAAAACGCTTGGAACAGCAAAAGGCGGAGTACGCCTATCAGGAAACCAAAAAAGCTTTTGAGCTCCTCGCAGAAAACTTTAGCCGGGGAACAGAAAAAGTGGCCTACCTGAACGAGTTTGAAGAAGCAAAACAAAAAATTTACAGTAACAATTAAAAAACGTAACAAAATGAAAAAGTATATTTTAATCGCAGTAATGACCGTGTTGCCTTTGGCAGGATTTTCACAATCCCTGTTTGACAAGTTCGAGGATTTGGACGAGGTAACCTCGGTAGTGGTGAACAAAAGCATGTTCAACCTATTGGCTAAAATTGACGTGGAAGTAGACGACCCCGAAGCCCAGGACTTTATGGATATTGCCAGCAGTCTTAAAAGTTTGAAGGTATTTACCACGGAAAACAAGAAAATCGGTGACGACATGAAGGCTTCCGTGGATAGCTACCTGTCCAGTTCAAAGATGGAAGAATTGATGCGGGTAAAGGACAAAGAGGCGAACGTCAAATTCTATATCAAGGAAGGTAAGGATGCGGATCATGTGAGCGAACTGCTGATGTTCGTCACTGGAATGAAGAACGTAGAGGCTGATGGCCGAAAGTTCGAGACCGTGATTCTATCCCTAACAGGTGATATTGACCTGAACAAGATCAGTTCTTTGACCAAAAAGATGAACTTGCCCGAAGAATTGAACGAAGCAGGCAAAAAGAACTAAATAAATCTATCGGTTGACAGTAATCGGGTGCGACTTGTAACAAAACACAAGAAACAACAACTCATTACTGTCAACCAATTTTTCAGATATTCTATCAATCAAAAAATGAAACAGATGAAACATATTGTAAAAACGCTAGTGTTGGCCGGAGCAGTGCTTCTGGCTTCCTGTGCTTCGCAGCCCAGTCTGCAAGAATATTATGTGGACAACTCCGAGAATCCAAACTTTTTGTCCATTGATGTACCCGCAAGTATCCTAAAATTGAACGAGGAGGATTTGAACCCGACCCAAAAGGAGGCCATCGAATCCCTGCGAAAGTTCAACCTGCTGGCTTTCAAAAAGAATGCGGACAATGCAGCAGAATATGAAATCGAGAAGAAAAAAGTACGCGAAATCCTTAAAGGAGACGACTTTGTGGAGCTGATGAAAATCAATTCCAAATACGGCAAGGGCGTCATTAAATATTTGGGCGACGAAGATGCCATTGACGAAGTGATCATTTACGGCGACAGCGAAGATAAGGGCTTTGCCCTGGTGCGTGTACTGGGCAAGGATATGAACCCCGCCCACATTATCCAATTAATGCAGGCCATTCAAAAATCCGACTACAAAGGTGAAGGGCTTGGCGAAATCGGGGACTTTTTAAAAGGCTAAGACCAATCATCATAATCAATGTAATCAGGGCGACTTTTGTCGCCCTTTTTTTATGTTCAACGAAACTCCATTCCCTAAAATGTGACTTGGTTTAGTATCTTAGTGTCTCATAACAAGCACACTAACAAAAATTCAACCTCATGGAAAAAGCACAGGAATGGTTCGATTACGGTATTGAACTTAGTAAGGAATTCGGTCCCAAATTGCTCACGGCCCTCATCATCTATATTGTGGGGATGTGGGTGGTCAAGAAAATCATCAAAGGGACCCGCAAGGTAATGTCCAAAAGCAAGTACGATGAATCCCTCCAAAAGTTTTTGTTGAACCTGTTCTCTTGGGCACTCAAAATATTCTTGATCATTATTGTGATTTCCCGTTTGGGGGTTGACGTCACTACCTTTGCCGCAGTTATCGCCGCTGCTGGTTTGGCGGTAGGTCTGGCCTTACAGGGCTCCCTCTCCAATTTTGCAGGAGGGGTGCTCATCATGATTTTTAAGCCGTACAAAATCGGCGACTTGATCGAGGCCCAAGGTGTTTTGGGCAAGGTAAAGGGCATTGAAATATTTACCACAAAATTGGTTACTCCACAAAGTCGATTGGCCATTGTGCCCAATGGTGCCATGGCCAATGGGAACATCGTTAATTACACCGCCGAAGGAAAAGTTCGGGTAGATACGGTGATTGGGGTCGGTTATGGGGAGGATATCAAAAAAACCAAGGAGGTGTTACTGCAGGTGCTGACCTCCAACCCCAAAGTGTTGAAAGACCCGGCTCCCTCCGTAAATGTGTTGGAGTTGGCAGATAGCTCCGTGAATTTTGCCGTACGGCCCTTTTGCGAGCCAGATGATTACTGGGACGTGTACTTTGACACCTATGAAAACAGTAAATTGGCCTTGGATGAAGCTGGCATTGAAATCCCATATCCACACCAAGTAGAAATCCACAAAAAGGCTTAGGAATAATTGTCACATCGAGCGCAGTCGAGATGTCTTAATTGGTTCTCGACTGCGCTCGAACTGACACAAACTTAAACCCCGGTATAATTCGCTGGGGTGATCTGTTTCAACTCCGCCTTAATCGCATCCGACACTTCCAAGGTTTCAATGAAATCTGCAATGGATTTCTGGTTGATCTTGGCATTGGTACGTGTCAAACCTTTTAGCGCTTCGTATGGATTGGGATAGCCTTCCCTGCGCAAGATGGTTTGAATGGCTTCGGCTACAACGGCCCAGTTATCCTCCAAATCCTCTTCAAATTTAGTAGGGTTCAACACCAATTTGTTCAAACCCTTTAAAGTGGATTGGAACCCAACCAAGGTATGGGCAAAAGGAACGCCCACATTGCGTAAAACGGTACTGTCCGTCAGGTCGCGCTGCAATCGGGAAATGGGCAATTTGGCGGACAAATGCTCAAAAACCGCATTGGCCAAGCCTAAATTTCCTTCGGAATTCTCAAAATCGATAGGGTTTACCTTGTGCGGCATGGCAGAAGAGCCTACTTCACCCTTTTTAATTTTTTGTTTAAAGTAATCCATCGAGATGTAGGTCCACATATCGCGGTCCAAGTCAATCAAAATGGTATTGATGCGCTTCAAGCAATCGAACAAAGCGGCCATGTGGTCGTAATGCTCAATCTGTGTGGTGGGGAAGGAGTGGTGTAAACCTAATTTCTCCTGCACAAACTGCTTTCCAAAGGCCCTCCAATCGTTATTTGGATAAGCTACTTTGTGTGCATTGTAATTTCCCGTTGCTCCGCCAAACTTTGCGGCACTTGGAATGTCGTTCAATAGGTTGAACTGCTCCTTGAACCTTTCCACAAACACCTCGATTTCCTTGCCCAAACGGGTAGGGGAGGCCGGTTGCCCATGGGTACGGGCCAACATCGGGATATTTTCCCATTCCTTTGCCAATTCCTTCAATTTTTCAAATACTTCCAGATAGGCAGGCACATACACATCGTTCATCGCCTCTTTGATGGATAACGGAATGGCTGTATTGTTAATATCTTGGGATGTCAATCCAAAATGGATGAACTCCTTGTATTTTTGAAGGTTGAGTCCATCAAACTTTTGTTTGATGAAATATTCCACTGCCTTTACATCGTGATTGGTCGTTTTTTCTATGTCCTTGATGACTTGTGCATCTTCCGTAGAAAAATCCTGATAAATTTTTTGGAGCTGAGGAAAAAGCCCTTTGTCAAAATCGGCCAATTGGGGCAAAGGAATCTCGCAAAGCGCAATAAAGTATTCAATTTCAACAAGAACCCTATATTTAATCAGGGCTTCCTCCGAAAAATAGTCCTTTAGGGCCTTGGTCTTGTTTCGATACCTACCGTCAATAGGTGAAATGGCATTTAGTTGGGTGAGCGACATGTTCCAGAAAATTTTGAAAGCCCCAAAGATACTTAAAGTCTACAGTTTAGACGCCCAATCGGGCCAACTTATCCAGAGTTTTTTTGGCCCTGTTTCGGTAACCACTGGTCCCGTTAGGATAATTGTCCTCCAAAACCTGCTTCAATTCGGGGTGGACCCAATCAAATTTAAAGCCTAGGTAATACAGGCTGCTCATGGCGAACACCTTGGGCGCAATATTCATGGGTCCGATGAGCCAATCAAAACAGGCGGTCATTATTTTTTCCAACTGATTATTGGTGACTGTTTTTATAAAAATAGGGTCTTTTTTCTTAAAGTAGGCTTCGCACACCATTTCGCAAACGTGGGCGATGGGCCGAATACAGGATTCTGATTGCAGTTGCGAAAGCCCATTGGTAAAGGTTTCCATAAAGGGTAACAGATAGTGAAGCTGTTTTCGCATTAAGTGGTCAAACGTCCAGCTTGCATTAAAGGTACCTTCTTTGTCTTCTTGTAAAACGTATTGAAAAAGCACCTTTGCCAGTTCTGGTTCTTTCTCCAATTGCCCAACCAATATATCGATTTGCGCTTTGGAAATCCTACTGGCAAAAAGAGAGGTATGCAGCTGTTTCTCGGTCATGAAAATTCAATATATTTACCAAAATCCTTATCCAATGAAAATAGCAAAAAAAATCGCATTGGCACTCTTGGTGGTGCTAGTTGGGATGCAATTTTATCGTCCGGAAAAAAATGTGGCAGCAGGTGACTATGTAGCTGCTTTTGAAACCGAGACCAATCCTTCCCCAGAGGTAAAGACCATTTTGAATACGGCTTGTTACGATTGTCATAGTGACAACACAGAATATCCTTGGTACAACAACATCGCTCCTGTTTCCTATTGGTTGGCAGACCATATCGAAGATGGGAAGAAACACTTGAACTTTTCTGATTGGCAGAATTACGACACCAAGAAGAAAGACCATAAATTGGAAGAACTTATCGAAGAGGTGAAAGAAGGAGAAATGCCCTTAAAAGAGTACACGTGGACCCACGGGGATGCCAAGCTTTCCCAAGAACAGATAAGCACCCTGGTGGCTTGGGCCGATGGTGTTAGGGCCAATTATTAAGAAGTTCCTCCACCAAATTGGGAACGCCTTGGGCCGCGGTTTTGGGAATCACCGTTAGTTGTTCAAAATCCGAAGAGCGGATGTTGGGTCGCGGGTCGATGAAATAAATTGGCGTTCGGTTTGGGGCATAATGAATCAAACTGGCGGCGGGATATACCTGCATGGAGGTACCGACGACAATCAATATTTCCGCTTGTTGGGTTATCTCTGCTGCAACTTCCAGCATGGAGACCATTTCGCCAAACCAAACAATATGTGGCCGCAATTGATGCCCGTTAGGGTCGGTATCGCCCAAAACGAGGTCCTTTTGCCAATCCAAAACATGGCTTTCATCCACGGTGCTACGCACTTTGAACAATTCCCCATGCAAATGAATCACATGCGAACTGCCTGCCTTTTCATGCAGATTATCCACATTTTGGGTCACAATGCTTACGTCAAACGCTTGCTCCAGTTTGGCCAAGGCTTGGTGTCCAGCGTTCGGGGATACTTCTAACAGTTGCCTTCTCCGCTGGTTGTAAAATTCCAGCACCAATTCAGGGTTTCGGGCAAAACCTTGGGGCGAGGCAACTTCCATTACATCATGACCTTCCCAAAGCCCGTTTTCGTCCCTAAAGGTTTTCAACCCACTTTCGGCACTCATCCCTGCTCCCGTGAGCACTACTATTTTTGGTTTGGACATATAGGCTTCAATTAATTTTGAAAAGCTGATGAGAAGTGATCACAGTAGTTTTTCGATATGCTTTTCCAAATCCTTGGGTATGGTGGTTGGACCGAATCGCTTTTTAGGAACCCCGTTCTTGTTGATCAAGAATTTGGTGAAGTTCCATTTGATCTTGCTGCCAAAAATACCACCGCCCAGTTTTGACTTTAAAAATTTAAATAAGGGATGTGCACTGCTTCCATTGACCTTTATTTTCTCGAACATAGGAAAACTAACCCCATAATTTACTTGGCAAAACTCCTGTATTTCTTCGGAGGTGCCACTTTCTTGGTTGCCAAATTGGTTGCAGGGAAAACCCAGAACCACCAACCCCTTATCCTTGTACTTTTGGTACAATTTTTCCAAGCCTTTATATTGTGGGGTCAATCCGCATGCACTTGCGGTGTTCACGACCAGAATGGTCTTGCCCTTAAATTGCTCCATGGAGGTTTTTTCTCCGTTTAAACCATTGGCCTCAAAATCATAAAAAGATGTATTCATGTTAATCTTTTGATTTGTTCATCAAGTGTTTTAATGCTCCTGTGGACCACAGGGCCCAAAGAATCAATACGGGTTGAAAGAACAACCGGATGAATCTTTTTCGGTCCGTGTCCAATCCAAAGGCATCGATGCCATTTGTGTATTGTGAGATATTTCCCGGAAAGATAAGCACATAAAAAATAGCCAATACAATCCCCACTTTAATTTGATGCTTCCAAAGACATATCATGGCCAACCCAAGGCCAATTTCCACAACGCCCGAAGCAACGACCACAAAATCCATGAATTCGGGACTACTGGGCAACCATCGCGGGACTTGGGCCTGAAATTCTTCCCGTTGAAAGGTAAGGTGTCCGATGCCGGCAAGCACCATCAATCCTCCCAAAATAATCCGCATTGTTTTTTGAAGTACGCTAGTTTTCATCTGTCGCTAAAATTTGGAGCTTGTTTGATAAAAGATAGGGAGTTTTCCGCAAAAAGAAAACACTTGGAGCAGTTAGGCTCAATGTGATGGTCAAAGTTACTCAGGTATAGCTCCACCATCAAGCAATAACATATAGAAAAAATGCACTACGAGTCAAAAAAGCCATTTTTTCCTATCTTGGTTTTATGATCGATCATGATTTGCTGACATACTTGGAGACCTATCTTACTGAGGAACGAAAACAGCGATTTTTGGACGTGCTCCAAAAACGGACGAAGCATATTACCGTAGCGGTGGAAGATGTCTACCAGTTGCACAATACCAGTGCCATTCTTCGTAGTTGTGATGTGTTCGGGGTACAGGAACTTCATGTCATCGAACATCGATTTGGGAAGCGATTGGACAAGAATATTGCGATGGGTGCCGAACAATGGGTGGATGTTCACCGGTACGGGACCACCGCAGATTGCGTTGCCAAACTAAAAAGCGAAGGATATCGGATTATTGCCACAACACCCCACAACGATTCCAGTCTGCTGCCCGATTTTTTTCCTTCTGAAAAATCGGCTTTATTCTTTGGTACCGAAAAGGAAGGTCTTTCCGAAATAGTGATGCAGCAGGCCGATGGTTTCCTCAAAATCCCCATGGTCGGTTTTTCAGAGAGCCTTAATGTTTCAGTTTCCGCAGCCATTATCATTCAGCAATTGGCACAAAAAGTCAGGGATTCAGACCTTGATTGGCGTTTGACAGAAGCAGAACTATTGGAAAAACGTTTGGACTGGACCAAAAAATCCATCAAGCATGTAAAAGGGATCATCAAAAGATACGTATCCGAGTAATTTTTTTTGTATTTTTAATTGACAACCAATGAATTACAGACATGATTGTACTTTATATTCTTATGGCCATATTGGCCTTGATTCTTCTGTTGGCAGCCATTGCCCCAAAAAGGTATGATGTTTCCCGATCTATCGAAATCAATCGACCCAAAAGCGTTGTTTTTGGTTATCTCCAATTATTGAAAAATCAAGATGAATGGTCCCCATGGGGCAAGCGCGACCCGAACATGGTAAAGAATTTTACGGGTACAGATGGCGAAGTGGGTGCCGTAAGCAGTTGGAAAGGCAATAAGGATGTTGGGGAAGGGGAGCAGGAACTTATGCGAATTGTGGACGGCGAGCGCATCGAATCGGAACTTCGGTTTCTAAAGCCCTTTAAATCCACTTCCAATGCCTATATGGAGACCAAAGCGGTGGATGCAGATACTACCCAGGTAATTTGGGGCTTTTCGGGCAAAAATAAGTTTCCCATGAGTATTATGATGCTTTTTATGAGCATGGACAAGGCCATCGGGAAGGATTTTGAAGAGGGGTTGGCAAGTTTAAAACAGATTTTAGAAAACAATTAAGTTATGGATTTTAATATGGTGGGCTGGTTCGAAATCCCCGTAGTGGATATGGACCGGGCCAAAACGTTTTATGAAGCGGTTTTTCAAGTGAAGATAGAACTACAGGATTTTGGGGGCACCAAAATGGGGTGGTTTCCTTCGGATATGGACAAACCGGGAGCGGCGGGCTCACTGATTCAAAACAAGGATTGGTACAAACCGAGCGATAGCCAAGGGGTACTGGTGTATTTCAATAGCTTGGATGTACAAAACGAATTGGACCGTATCGAGTCCAATGGAGGAAAAATTGTGCAGTCGAAGACCCAGATCAGCCCTGAAATCGGCTTCATGGCCGTTTTTTTGGATACGGAGGGCAATCGGATCGCTTTGCACTCCAGACAGTAATGGAACTACTCGACTAATTCCAATAGGGCAATGTCATACGCATTGTCCAAGACCACCTTTCCATTGGCCACGGTGACCTCTGTTTCGGAATAGGTATCGTACAGCACGGTGCCATCTCCAAAAAAGCCTTTTACCCATAGCGATTTTTTACCTTTAGGTAAATCCAACCCTACTACCACTTTGTCCCTATAGTCTCCGTTAACATATGTTCTGGAGAATACGTAGGGCGATTTGGCCAGACGCTTATGTTTTCCAGCACCAATAGCCGGATGGTTGGCTCTGAACTGTCCCAGTTTTTGCCAATGTTTGTGTATGTTTTGTATTTCGGGAAGGCTATCCAAATCTTCCCAATTCATGAACGAGCGCAACGTGGCATCACCTTCGGTCCCTTCTATGATCAAACTACGGGAGGTTTCGTCCCCATAATACACTTGTGAGGCACCGGGCGTCAACAGCAAAACATTGGCCGCACGATAGGGTTTTTTTCGCTCCTTGTCATAAGGCGCGCCATCATCGTGGGAAGTAAGATAGTTGAGTACGCTTTTGTCCTTTAATTTGGTCTGGAGCAGTTTGTTGTATTTTGAAAAAATCGCCTCATAGCTTTTATCTGCGTCGTTTTTCAGCTCAAAATTGATAAGGCTCTTGAATCCATAGTCAAAGAAATCTACTTTTTTGTCGCCAAAATCAAAATCGCGTCCGCCAGAAATACCGTAGTTGTAGACTTCGCCAACCATGTAAAATGGATTCTCGTCCAAAACTTGGTCCTGGTGTTTTTTCTTCCACATTTCAAAGGCATAAGTTGCTTCCGTATATAGGTCGGACCAAGCATTTTCGTTGACGTGTTTTACGGTATCCACACGGAAACCATCCACCCCTAAATCATTGATGTAATCCGTAAGCCATTTGATGATGTAGTAACGGGGTGCCCTTGGATAGCCCGTACGTTCAAAAAAGAGTTGCAGTTCGTCCAGTTCCTTGCTCAATCGCCCTTCCTGTTTCCATTTGGCCAACAGGGCATCGGGTAGTTCCACTGCTTCGTCAGACTCGGTCAGAATATCCGGTAGGTTCTCCACCAAAGTACAGGCCGTTGTATTTTCGTAGGTGGTGAACTCGCATTTGGGACCGGTGCGTACCCAATCATCGGGCCATACGGGGTCTTTTTCCGTGACCGGTCCAGTATGGTTCAACACCACATCCAATAAAATCCGGATACCCTTGCTGTGGGCTGTTTTTACCAACTCTTCCAAATCCTTTTTGGCACCAAAATTGGGGTCTATCGCTGTCCAATCCTTTGCCCAATAGCCGTGGTAACCATAGGTTTTTCCAGTGCCTTCGTCTGTTGCGCCATGGATTTGCTCCACTATAGGGGTAAACCAAATGGCATTGATGCCCAAATCGGTGAAATAACCTTCCTTGATTTTTTGGGTGATACCTTGAATGTCCCCGCCCTCAAAACCGCGTAAAACGCCAGTTTCCTCAGTCCTGTCAAAATTGATGTCGTTATCCGGATTGCCGTTGTTGAAGCGATCGGTGAGCAAAAAGTAGACATTGGCGCCTTCCCATACAAAAGGCACTTCTTTTTTAGGGCTTTCCTGTTCAACTACCTGTGTTACGACTTCAGGTTCCTTTTTAACTTTCTTGCAGCCAATAAATAAGGGAATAGAAAACAAAACAACAAGCAGTTTTTTCATGGATTGGGATTTTGTCTAAAACTATAAAATGCGAGCGTAATAAGAAAATTTATTTGCTGTGCACTTGGACTTGCCCAATCGGTTATGGGTGAATGGATTATTGGTTTCGGTTCAAAACACGATACTCCTCATAGCAACTGGAAATGGCATCCAGAATTTGAAGGTCGTTCGCTGTTTTTATAAAGGATCTGGAATAGTTGCAATTGTTCAGGATGTCTTCAATGTCCACTTTTTCGAGTTGCAACAGTTCGGTCAATGTCTCCCTATCAAATTTGGAGGCCAAAAGGTCCCTGATGTTGTCATCTTCCTTTATTTGACGCAATTTGCGCATCTGACGAGGCTTTTTGCCGAAAAGGTTCCGCAATAGGTCTGCCGGGTTCAATATGGCCCCCAACACCTTGGTCACGGCACTGGGGCTTTTGTTTCCGGCCTCGTAGCTGGCATTTAGTCCTGATATGCTGTATTGATAGGCATTGTTCACGGGCAGGTTCTTCACGTCTATTTCCAAATATCCTGTGAGTTGATATGGCCTAACCACCACTTCCTCCAAGGCATAGGCCAATTCGGTAAGGGCGATTTCCGTATTGCCAAAGCGCAACATATCGTTGGTTACCCGTACTTTCTGTGTCTTAAACCCAAGGTAGGAGAAATATAGCGTATCATTCACCGCAGCGGGAATGGTAAACTTTCCATCCGGATTGGTAATGGTACCCTTTACCTGGTTCAAGTTGACCACGTGAACGCTTTCCAAAGGAAATTCCGTTTGGGCATTGATCACCGTCGCGGTAAACTCTTGGATTTCTTGGGCTTCATTACCTTCGACCTGGGAAAAACCTAGCAGCGGAGTTAGGGACAATAGTATAAGTAGTACTCTTTTCATGCAATCTTTGGAATGATAAAAATACTAAACAAAGAAAAATAAACAGCAGCGACCTACCTTTTAATATAGAATTAACTAATAAAAGCCCTGTCTTTTTTTACTGCCCTTTTTACCATATCCTCCTTTTTTACCGCCTTTAAAAGACTTGTTGCCACCTTTGCGATGACCACCACCGCCACCTTTACGGCCACGACGTTTTTTACCGCCTTTTCCTCCACCACCGCTTCCGGGGTTTTTGGAAACCTCAACATTGATAAAACGCCCATCTACCTTAAAATCGGTAAAGGTTTGAAGGATAAATTCCGTAAGTTGGGCATCCGTGTTAAAGAAAGAGAAGGAATCCTTGGTGTCTACGTTATAAACATCTTCCTTTTCAAGGTTCAAGGTGTCGCGAAGGAAATCTTTTAAGGACATCCAATCGTATCCATCCCGCTCCCCAATATTGATAAAGTAGCGTACAGAACCTTCCGTTGGGATTTCACCTTTGGTACTTCCTGTGTCTTTTCCAGCATCTTGACTATTGAGGTCCTTGGTTTTGCTGTAGTAGTTGTAGAATTGGGTAAACTCTACGGAAAATATTTTTTTGATAAGGTCTTCTCTGTCAATGCCATCCAATACATCGTTGATGGCGGGCAAGTAACTTTCGATTTCCTTGTTGATTTGGGTTTCCTTGATCCTGTTGGCCAAATGGTACAACTGGATTTCGCAGATTTCGATACCATCAGGAATCTTTTTGGCTACGAAATCTTGCTGGATCTTTTTCTCGATGGCCTTGATCTTACGAAGCTCGGAGCGTGTAATGATGACCATGGAAATACCTGATTTTCCCGCACGGCCCGTACGTCCGCTTCGGTGGGTATAGGTTTCTATCTCGTCCGGCAATTGGTAGTTGATGACGTGGGTTACATCATCCACATCGATTCCACGGGCGGCAACATCCGTAGCTACCAACATTTGCACCTGCTTTTTACGGAAGGAGTTCATCACCAAATCCCGTTGGTTTTGGCTTAGGTCTCCATGCAAAGCCCCTGCGTTGTAACCATCTTCGATCAATTTTTCGGCAACTCGTTGGGTATCGCGTTTGGTACGGCAAAAAACCACGGAGAAAATTCCGGGATTGGCATCTGCCAAACGCTTAAGGGCTGCGTAGCGGTCGCGTCCGCCAACCACATAATACTCGTGCTGTACGGTAGAGGCACCAGCATTTTTGGAACCAACAGTGATTTCAACAGGCTTGTGCATAAACTTTTTGGCGATCGTAGCCACTTCTTTGGGCATGGTCGCCGAGAACAGCCAAGTAAGCTTTTCCTGCGGGGTATTCGATAGAATGTCCTTAATGTCCTCATAAAAGCCCATGTTCAACATTTCATCGGCTTCATCCAATACACAGTAATCAATTTTGGAGATGTCCACCATATTTCGGCCGATCATATCCTTCATACGGCCGGGAGTGGCCACAACAATCTGTGCACCTCTCTTAATTTGTTTGGCCTGTTCCGTAATGCTCGCACCACCATAAATGGCGACCACATTCAGTCCTTTAATATATTTGGAGTAGAGTTTGAGTTCGTTGGTGATCTGCAGGCACAGTTCCCGTGTAGGGGATAGGATCAACCCTTGTGTGGTCCTGCTTTCCGCTTGGATCTTTTGAATCATCGGAAATCCAAAAGCGGCGGTTTTACCAGTTCCTGTTTGGGCCAGGGCCACCAAATCGGTTTCCTGTCCCAATAAAACGGGGATTGATTTTTCTTGTACTTCAGAGGGGGATTCAAATCCAAGATCGGAAATAGCATCCAATAGGGGTTTGTCCAACCCCAAGGCTTCAAATTTAGTCATAGCGGTGTATATACCTTAAATCGCAAATATGTTGTGTTGCATCGAGCGATTTGTATATAACCCATTTGAGCCCATCGCAACACCTTGCCCATACCGGCGGCGTTAATAAAGCGGCAAAGGTACACTTATTTTGATCGGTGCAAGCTACTGTGCCTTCTTTTTTAGGAATTCCACCAATTTTTCAATGGCCCGCCCCCGATGACTTATGGCATTTTTAACGGCAGAAGGCAGTTCGCCAAAGGTGTTGTCGTATCCGTTGGGCTTAAAAATGGGGTCGTAGCCAAAACCGCCCTCTCCATGCATTTCCGTAGTAATTTGGCCTTCCACGATGCCCTCAAACGTATAACTCTCTCCATTAAGATTGAGATGGACCACCGTTTTAAAGTGCGCTGAGCGATCAGTTGCACCTTTCAGTTCGGATAATAGTTTTTCCATATTGTCCGAAGCACTTTTCTGCCCACCGGCATATCTGGCGGAATACACACCGGGCGCTCCGTTCAGGGCATCGACCAATAAACCGGTGTCGTCGGAAAAACAGTCCAAACCAAAGGTTTGGGTCACATAATCGGCCTTTATTTTGGCGTTTTCCTCCAACGTATCGCCCGTTTCCGGGATTTCTTCCAAACAATTGATATCCTTTAACGATAAAATTTCAATGGTGTCTGGCAGAAGTTGCTGCACTTCCTTCAACTTATGGTCATTATGGGTGGCAAAAACGAGTTTCAATATAAAAGGGTTCTGTGTGAGTTTCAAAAGTAGTAATTTCGGGTTTTAACCCATAGTTATGCAATTGAAAGTACCACCTGCGTTGGTGATGTTGATTTTTGGAGGCTTGATGTATGTTTTGGACCGTTTTTTGCCCGTCGGCGAATTCGATTTTTTCGGAAGACGATTTTTGATGCTGTTCTTGTTCGGTCTTGGGCTAGTGGTAATCCTAATTTCCGTGATACAGTTTTTCATCAATAAGACCACGACGGACCCATTGCACTTGGATAAAAGCAGAAAGCTGGTCACCAATGGCATCTATAACTTTACACGGAACCCGATGTACTTGGGAATGCTGTTGTTCTTGTTGGCCTTTGGCCTAAAGCTGGGCAATGCCTTCAATACCTTGGTGGCAGCGGGCTTTGTTTCCTACTTGAACCATTTTCAGATAAAACCCGAGGAGGAAGCCCTCAAAAAACAGTTTGGTCAGGAATATACCATCTATTGCAAGCTGACACGGCGGTGGTTTTAATAGATTTTGGGCGACAGGAGACAGGAGACAGGAGACAGGGAACAGTAAACAGGAGGCAGTTGACAGGAGATAAGTCTAAAAATCTAGGCATACAATGGTCCATTTCCTAAATTAATTCGTGAGCATTAGTGCAATTCCTTGAGTTATTGAATTGGAAAAAGGCCTTTCATTTGAACTTGTACTTGCACTTGAGTTTGATTCCTTTAGGGTTCCAACTTGCAAAAAATCAGGATTTGGGTGCCATTTCGAACAAATCGCAGTGGATTTTTGATTTATCCGCAAATGTGTAAGGTTTTTGATCAGTTCCGATTATAAGGATGGAATTAATGTTTAATTTTACCCTTTAATTTTTTGAAGCGACCCCATGGTACACACTGGACGCAAATATGTGTTCGATTTTGATAGCACGCTTACCCGTGTTGAAGCATTGGATGTTTTGGCGGAAATGACCCTGCAAGGCAACCCAAAAAGGGACGAAATTGTATCGGAAATCCAAAAAATCACCAATTTGGGGATTGATGGAGACATTTCGTTCACCGAATCCCTGGAGCGAAGGATCCGTTTGCTCAGCGCGAACAAAAGCGACCTAGAGGATTTGGTAAAGGAACTCCGTCAAAAAATTTCCAAATCCATCGAGGCCAACAAGGAGTTTTTCCACGAGTATGCGGAAGATATTTATGTGATCTCCTGTGGTTTCAAGGAATTTATCGACCCCATTGTGGAGGAATACAATATCCCCTCCGAACGGGTTTTTGCCAATACCTTTACTTTTGATGCCGAAGGTAATATTACCGGTTTTGACGAAACCAATGTTTTGGCGTCCCATAATGGGAAAATTGAATGTTTAAAGAATCTGGATTTGGATGGCGAGGTCCAGGTCATTGGCGACGGCTACAGCGATTATGTGATGCGCGAGGCCGGAATTGCCCATAAATTTTTCGCCTACACTGAAAATGTGCATCGGGAAAAGGCGGCCAACAATGCCGACCACGTTGCACCGAACCTAGATGAATTTTTATTTGTGAACGATTTGCCAAGAAACTTATCATACCCCAAGAACAGAATCAAGATCCTTTTATTGGAAAATGTCCACCCTGCAGCCTTCGAAAACCTTTCGGAAGAAGGGTTCTCTGTGGAGTTGATCAAGACCAGCCTTTCCGAGGACGAACTCATTGAGCGAATCAAGGGAGTCCATGTGCTGGGCATCCGTTCCAAAACGCAGGTGACCCAAAAAGTGTTGGACGCTGCCGATAAACTATTGGTTGTAGGTGCCTTTTGTATCGGAACCACCCAAATTGATTTGGAATACAGCAAAAAGAAAGGCGTAGTGGTCTTTAATGCACCGTACAGCAACACCCGTTCCGTGGTGGAATTGGCCGTAGGGCAGACCATTATGCTCATGCGAAGCATTTTTCCGCGCAGTACCGAAATCCACAATGGCGAATGGAACAAGACCGCCGCTGGTTCACAAGAAGTACGTGGAAAGAATTTGGGTATTGTAGGCTACGGAAACATCGGGAAGCAAATGTCCGTTTTGGCCGAAGCTATGGGGATGAAAGTTTACTATTATGATGTAAATGACCAATTGGCCTTGGGAAATGCTGTAAAATGTGACACTTTGGAGGATTTGTTGAATGTTTCCGATGTAGTGACCTTGCATGTGGACGATAACAAAGCCAACAAAAATTTCATTGGTGAGCGGGAAATTGACCAAATGAAGGATGGTGCCAAGCTCATCAACCTTTCTAGAGGCTTTGTGGTAGATATTGACGCTTTGACCAATGCTTTAAAAAGTGGCAAACTGGGTGGAGCGGCCATAGATGTGTATCCATCCGAGCCCAAAAGTAATGGAGCCTTTGAAACCCCGTTGCAGGGATTGCCCAACGTAATTTTGACTCCCCACATTGGCGGAAGTACCGAAGAGGCGCAGCGAGACATAGCAGAGTTTGTGCCGAACAAGATCATGGATTACATCAATACGGGAAATACGGTGGATGCTGTGAACTTTCCCAATATCCGACTTCCCAAACAGAACAAATCGCACCGCTTTTTGCACATTCACCGCAATGTACCGGGTATCATGGCCAAAATCAATGAGATATTGGCACAGTATGGACTCAATATTTCTGGTCAGTACCTTTCGACAGACAGCGAGGTGGGCTACGTGATTACTGATTTGGACAAGGAGTACGACAAAGACGTGATCAAAGCGCTCAAGAAAATCGAGAATACCATTAAGTTTAGGGTGCTTTATTAGGAGAAATTCAAGTATCAAGTATCAAGTGTCAAGATAAAAGGGAGTTCTTGTTTTTTGGAATTTGGTGCTTGACATTTGGTTACGGGTTGTTTACGCTGTGTTATTGAGTTGCTGCCCCATGTCTTTTATCTTTTCTCTCGGAGCGAAGCGGTCTTTTGTCTAATTTATTGGTGATGATAAGGTTCGTTCCGTAAAATCGTGAACCCTCTATAGATTTGCTCCACGATGAAAAGGCGCACCATTTGGTGGGAAAAGGTCATTTTGGAAAGGCTAATTTTACCTGAACTCTTTGCATAAACGGCTTCACTGAACCCATAAGGTCCACCAATGGCCAGAACCAGATTTTTGATACCACTGTTCATCTTTTTTTGTAGGAATTGAGCAAAATCCACAGAGCTGTACTGCTTTCCCTTTTCGTCCAATAGCACCAGCGTATCCGTGGGTTGCAGTTGCGCCAAGATCAATTCCCCTTCCTTTTCCTTCTGTTGGGCTTCCGAAAGGTTTTTCCGGTTTTTAATATCCGGAATCATCTCCATTTGAAACTTGATATAGTGCTTCAACCGTTTTTCGTAAACGGAGATAAGTGACTCAAGTTCAGTTTTATCGGTTTTGCCAATGGCCATCAAGGTAATCTGCATGCCCAAAAATAGATTTTTCTAGCAACAAACTGAAGTTTGCCAAGAAAGTTAGCTATTTCCGGATTCTGAACCCACACCCCAAAACCCCATCCGTCAGATCAAAACCCCCATCCGTCAGATCGGAAGGGGCATCCGTCAGATCGTGCCCTAAAAACCCGTTGGAATTGACGACATTGCTCCTATTTAACAAATACCTACCCAAAAATGAACAACAAGACCTACTTTTTGGCCCTTTTGAGCCTTATCCTATTCTGGAGCTGTGGCAAGGACGATGCACCACCACCGCCCCAGAACAATGCGCCCAGCATTGCGGCGCAGACCTTTCCCGTGCCCGAGAACATCTCCGATGCCCAACTCATCGGAACCGTAAAGGCCACCGATGCGGACAAGGATGACGAACTCACCTTCTCCATTGCACAGAACGACAACGGACTTTTTGAGATCACCAAAGCGGGCGGTCTGAGCCTGGCAACGGGCAAATCCCTAAACTACGAGAACAAGACCAAGCACACCATTACCGTAGCGGTGACCGATGGCACCGACGAGGCCAAGGCCCAGATGACCATCAACGTGACCCAAGTGGACCCCGAAAACTTACCGCCCACCCTAGAACCGCAGACCTTTACCGTCTCGGAGAACATTCCCGATACGCAGGTCATAGGCACCGTAACGGCCAATGACCCCGAAGAGGATGAACTTACGTTTAGCATCGCCGAGGATGCGGACGCACTCTTTGAGATGACCATAACAGGGGAACTTTCCCTTTTGGAAGGCAAAGCCTTGGATTTTGAGACTAAAACAGAGCACACGGTAACGGTGCAGGTAAGCGATGGCAATAGTTCCGTACAGGCCACCATCACCATAAAAGTGGTGCAGTCCGACCCAGAAAACAAATTGCCCGTTATGGAGGCACAATCGTTCGAAGCCAATGAGGACATCACCGATACCGATGTCATTGGTACCGTGTTGGCCAGCGACCCAGAGGAGGAAACCATAACTTTTGCCATAGTGGAAGATCTGGACGAACTTTTTGAAATCACCGATTCCGGCGAACTCTCATTAGTGGAAGGCAAGACCTTGGATTTTGAGACCAAGCAAGAACATACCATTACCGTAAGCGCCAATGACGGCAATGGATTCGTCCAAGCGGTCGTCACCATCACTGTGGGCGATGTGAACGAAGCTCCCACGGCAGAACCCCAAAGCTTTGAAGTAGCGGAGGACATTGCCGATACCGAAATTATCGGAACTGTAGTGGCCAGCGATCAGGAGGAAGATGGCCTTAGCTTTAGTATCGTGGAAGATCTGGATGGGCTCTTTGAGATCACCGAAGCAGGCGAACTATCCTTGGCAACGGACAAGACTTTGGATTTTGAGACCAAAACAGCACATGAACTCACCGTCGGGGTTAGCGATGGTAACAATGAAACGGTAGCACTGAACATAACCATAACCGTGACCGATGTGGAAGAGGGTGTAAGCTTGTTCGATGATCCTGCTTCATTTATTACCAAATGGGTAGTGACTTCAGGACAGGTGTTAGCCATAGGAACTAACGCTGATTATGATTACAACTTCATTATAGATTGGGGAGATGGTAGTCCTCAAGAGAATATAAATGGCGTTAACCCTAATCCCTCACATGTATATGATGTAGGTGATGAGTATTTAGTTGCGATAAAAGGTAGTTTTCCTGCTCTTCGAATGGGTGGAGCAGATAAAGCAAGCCAAGATGCTCTTGTAGATGTCACGCAGTGGGGGGAACAGAAATGGCAGTCTATGAGTTATGCATTTCAGGATTGTGATAATTTAGTGGCTTTTTCCGCTGGTGAGCCGCCCAATTTGTCTGAGACGACTTCCATGGTGCGAATGTTTAGGTGGGCTGACCAGTTCAATGGGGACATTGGAAACTGGAATACTAGTAATGTAACTAATATGGAAGATATATTTAACAATGCTATAGCTTTCAATCAGGACATCGGAGGGTGGAATACAAGCAACGTGACCCTTATGACAGGAGCATTTGCTGGTGCTACCATCTTTAATCAGGATTTGAGCGGTTGGGATACATTTAATGTAATCAATATGTTTGGTATGTTCAGTTTTGCTGAGTCATTCGACCAAGATTTAGGCGGATGGGATATAACAAATATTACATCCATGTTTGGGATGTTCAATGGTTCTGGCATGTCCCATACCAATGCCAATGCTACTTTAGCTGGATGGGCGGACTTTGTTCTGCAAAACGACGGACCATTCAATGTGTCATTGGGAATGGAAGGTGTTCTGCTTTGTGGAGAACAGGGTGATTATGCTTTAGGTGTTCTTATGAGTGTTGATTACGGTTGGTATATTACAGGGATTCAATATGATATTAATTGTCCATAAATAATTTAGTTTTTAAGTATAGGGGCAACCACAGGAAAATTTGCTCTCGTTTTCCAGTGGCTTGCCCCAAACTTGTTTTTGGGTCTTTTTTATGCCTCACCACAAAACAAATGATAGCCTTGTTTCCCAAACAAACAGCAACCCGCAGCTAACAACCCGCAACCCTTAACCCTTAACCCGCAACCAAAACCCCATCCCCCACAGGCATTATTTTTAGGAATAACTCCACAACATAATTGTATACCAACAACAATGTTTTTACTATTTTCGTGAAAACCCCAAGTGGATGATTTCCGAAGCACAATTTCAACACGAACTGGATCTGATCATTGCCAATGCCGTTAGGGAAGATGTTGGCGATGGCGACCACAGTTCCTTGGCCTGTATTCCCGCATCGGCGCAGGGAAAGGCTAAACTGTTGGTCAAGGATGAAGGCATTATTGCCGGAGTGGCCTTTGCCAAACAGGTCTTTCAATACGTGGACCCCCAGCTCCAAATGGAGATTTTGATGGAGGATGGGTCCCCCGTGAAATACGGCGATGTCGTTTTTTATGTGGAAGGCAGCTCGCAAAGCATCCTAAAGGCTGAACGTTTGGTGCTCAACGCCATGCAGCGCATGAGTGCCATTGCCACCAAAACCCAAGATTTCGTTTCCCTTTTGGACGGTACGGAGACCAAAATTTTGGACACCCGTAAAACCACGCCCGGGATTCGTGCTCTCGAAAAATGGGCCGTCACCATCGGCGGTGGGGAAAACCATCGGTTTGCCCTTTACGATATGATCATGCTCAAGGACAACCATATCGATTTTGCCGGGGGTATCACCAAGGCCATTCAAAAAACAAAGGATTATCTGAAGGAGCAGGGGAAGGAATTAAAGATTATCGTGGAGGCCCGGAATTTAGATGAGGTAGACGAAATCCTGCAATCCGATGGGGTCTATCGCATCCTTTTGGACAATTTTGACTACGATGACACCCGCGAAGCGGTCAAACGGATAGGGGAGAAGTGCCTTACGGAATCCTCCGGTGGAATCAACGAGGAAACCATCAGGACCTATGCCGAATGTGGTGTCAACTACATTTCTTCAGGAGCACTTACCCATTCCGTTTACAATATGGACCTAAGCTTAAAAGCCGTTTAAATGTCAGCAGCCATCGAAGAGCAGTTGGAAAAGATACCCGTCATCAATTGGATGGTCCGGATATTGAAAAAGATAAAGCTCAAAGCTTTTGAAGGACTCTCTTTGTATGACTTGATCGAAATGTATTTGGTGGGCATCGTTAAAGGAACCCTGTCGTCGCGGGCAAGTTCCATTGCGTTCAGCCTGTTTTTGGCCCTTTTCCCATTGCTTATTTTCTTGTTGACCCTGATCCCGTTCATCATACCCTATGTGAGTGTCGGCAATGAGAATTTTGATGCCCAATTCCTTGATTTTCTGGAGTCCTTTCTCCCTTCCGCCACCAGTGATTATTTTGGGGAAATCTATCAGCAGATTAAGGACCAAAAGCAAGGAGGATTGTTGTCCTCTGCCTTTATTTTGTCCATTTTTCTGGTGGCCAACGGCGTAAATGCCATTTTTGGGGGTTTTGAGAACTCCTATCATGTGGAACTGACCCGAAACTTTTTCCGTCAGTATGCCTATGCGCTCATGGTGGGGCTCATTCTTTCCATTTTATTGATTGTGGGAGCCGTTGCGTTCGTTTATTTTGAATTTTATATTGTGGAATACACCAGTGAATATTTGGGCAAAACCTTGGGGTACGATGTGGAAAAAGGCGATACGGTAGGCATTCAGATAGCCAAAGTCCTGTTCTTTTTGTTTTTGTCCTACATCACCACGGCCATACTGTACTATTTTGGAACCGCGGAAGGGCGCAAGGCACGATTCTTCTCCGCCGGGGCATTGATGACCACCCTCTTGTTCTTACTCACCTCTTACCTTTTTGGTATTTACGTGGACGAATTTGCCCGTTACAATGAACTTTATGGCGCTTTGGGAGGATTATTGATCCTAATGGTGTTTATTTGGTTAAATTCAAACATTTTATTGTTGGGCTTTGAGCTCAATGCAACCTTAAATTCCCTTAAAAAAAGGCATGAAAAACAGAAGAATGATGCGTAAATGGGTTTTCGCCCTATGTTTTCTGATGGGTCAAATCACCTTTGCACAGACCGTTTTTGGCAAGTGGAAAACCATTGACGACCGTGATGGTACGGAAAAGGCGATCATCGAAATATATAAGGACGGTGGCTTGTTGCATGCCAAGGTGGTGAAGATTTTGCAGGAAGGAAAAAAAGGTGCGGTATGTACCAAATGTGAGGGAGAACGAAAAAATAAGCCTATCCTCGGCATGAAGATCATGGAGGATTTTGAGGAAAAGAAAGATGGAATCTACAAAGGCGACAAACTCTTCGACCCCGAACAGGCCATGACCTTTAGGGGCAGGGTTTGGTTGGACGAGGAAAACGCCAACCGTCTCAAAGTACGGGGCTATCTCGCCTTTTTGTATAGAACCCAAACATGGCACCGGGTGATAGAGAACTAGATATGGATTATTTTTTGGAGGTTGTTTTGCCCATTCCCTTGGAGAAACTCTTCACGTATAAAATTTCAAAAGCTGAAGCGGATTTTTTACAGGAGGGTATGCGTGTGGCCGTTCCCTTCGGGAAATCCAAGATTTATACGGCTTTGGCCTACCGCATCCACCAAAATGCCCCGGAAGCCTACGAACCCAAGGAGATTTATCAGATTTTGGATGAACACCCGGTGGTCACACCAGTACAACTCAAGCATTGGGAATGGGTGGCAAAGTACTACATGTGCACCTTGGGAGAGGTGATTCGGACTGCGTTGCCCAGTGCCTTTATGTTGGAAAGCGAAACGCTGATTCTGCCCAATAAAAATACCGAAGTGGACGAACAGGAACTCAACGATGATGAGTTTTTGGTGTATGAGGCATTACAACATCAAACCGCATTAAAAATAGCTGAGGTCAGTGATATTGTGGACAAAAAGCACGTGTTGAAGCTTATCAATACCTTGGTGCATAAAGGCGTGGTGGTCCAAAAAGAGGAACTGTACGAGCAGTACAAACCGAAATTGGTCCGCTATGTAAAACTCTCCGAGCAGTACGAGGGCGAAGTGGAACTTTCTGCATTGCTCAACGAACTGACAAGGGCTCCAAAACAAAGCCAGGTTGTACTTTCCTTGTTCCAACTAAAGGCCAAAAGTTCCAAACCCATACCCATTGCCGAACTCGAAAAAGAAAGCAGGGCCTCACGGGCCGTGATCAAGGCACTGGTGGATAAAGGTATTTTGGAGGAGTACCACATCCGAAAGGATCGGGTAGATTTTGATGAGCGTTCCGATGCTTCCGAACAGGTCCATTTAAACGAGTACCAACAACTGGCGTTAGAGGATATCCATCACGGTTTTGAAGAGCAAAAACCAGTATTGTTGCACGGGGTCACCTCCTCAGGAAAGACCGAGGTGTACGTCAAATTGATACAGAAATGCTTGGAAGAGGGCAAACAGGCCTTGTATCTGCTGCCCGAAATTGCGTTGACCTCCCAATTGATCAATAGGTTGCGGCATTATTTTGGACATCAAGTATCCGTATATCATTCCAAATACAGCATTCACGAAAGGGTAGAGGTGTGGAACAATGTGCTGAAGAATGCCGAGAAAGCCCAGATTGTCATTGGTGCACGTTCGTCACTGTTCCTTCCGTTTACCCAATTGGGGTTGGTGGTGGTGGATGAGGAGCATGAAACCTCTTTTAAACAATTTGACCCAGCTCCACGTTACCACGCACGGGATGCGGCCGTGGTTTTGGCTTCCATGCACAAGGCCCATATTGTTTTGGGTTCCGCTACGCCAAGCATTGAAAGTATGTACAACGCCAAGACGAAAAAATATGGCTACGCTTCCATTGCCCATCGGTTTGGAGAGGTGCTGATGCCGGAAATCAATTTGGTGGATATCAAGGAAGCGACCCGTAAACGGCGCATGAAAGGACATTTTTCCGAAATTTTGATCAAGGCGATGACCGAAGCCTTGGAGGAGGGGGAGCAAATCATACTTTTTCAGAACCGAAGGGGTTTTGCCCCTGTGGTGGAGTGTACCACTTGCGGTCATGTGGCCCAATGTCCCAATTGCGATGTCAGTTTGACTTATCACCAACACAGAAACCAATTGCGTTGCCATTATTGTGGGTATCACATGGCTTTGCAGCAGGCGTGTTTGGCTTGTGGGAGCCCTACTCTGGACAACAAAGGTTTTGGTACGGAACAGATTCAGCAGGAATTGGGACAGTTGTTCCCCGATGTTTCGGTTGGGCGGATGGATTTGGACACTACCCGAGGAAAATATGCCTATGAGAAAATCATTTCATCTTTTGAAAATCAGGAAATGGATATTCTGGTCGGTACCCAAATGGTAACCAAGGGGCTGGATTTCAGAAATGTGAGCTTGGTGGGCATCATGAATGCGGATTCCATGCTCAATTTCCCCGATTACCGGGCGCATGAACGCAGTTTTCAAATGCTGACACAGGTAGCGGGCAGGGCAGGGCGTACCCAAAAACGGGGTAAGGTCCTCATTCAAACCTACAATCCATACCATCAAATATTGCAACAGGTGACCACGAACAGCTACGATAGCATGTTCAAGGAGCAATTCTATGAAAGGGAGCAGTTTAAATATCCCCCTTTGGTGCGGTTGATCAAAATCACCTTAAAGGATAAAGATTTCAATAAATTGAACGAGGCAGCGGACTGGATGGCAGGGTCGCTGCGGAATGTGCTCGGCACGAATATTCTTGGCCCTGAATACCCACCGGTATCCCGAATCCGAAGGGATTACCTCAAAAATATCTTGATCAAGGTGCCCAGAAAAGAGCCCTTGGCCCAAACAAAAAATAGCATTAAAAGAATCGAAAAATCCTTTAATGCTATTTCTAAGTATAAAAGTGTACGATTGGTCTACAATGTGGACCACATCTAATTATACATTGGCCAGCGCTTCGGCTAGTTCTGTTTTCTTGTTTCTACTCAAAGGAATCTGTCTGCCCCCTACTTCAACATTTTTGCTGTTGAATTTCTCAATCTTCTCCAGATTCACAATATAAGATTTATGGATACGTAGAAATTTTTCGGCAGGCAATTGCTTTTCAAAAGATTTCATGGTGGATAGGATTACGATATTGGCTTCGTCGGTCACCAATTTGATGTAATCTCCCAATGCTTCTATCCATTTTATGTCGTTTAGGATAACCTTACGCTTTTTAAGGTTACTCTTTACAAAGATGTGCTCTTCGTCCTCATCAACACGGTTCATTTGCTCGTATTTGGCAACGGCTCTTTTTACAGAGGCTTCAAAACGCGCTAGGGTGATGGGTTTGTGAAGGTAATCGGTTACATCGTAGTCAAATGCTTTAAGTGCATAATCAGGTTTTCCGGTAATAAGTATGACCTGTGGTGGGTTCTCTAGGGCCTCCAAAAGGTCAAAACCGCTGATGATGGGCATTTCAACATCTAAAAAGATAAGGTCGATTTCATGGTTCTTTAGGCCATTTTTGGCTTCAATGGCATTGCTGTACTCAGCAACCAAGGCGAGGTGTGGATGATTGTTGACCAACTTTGCAACCGCCATGCGCTGCATCGAGGAATCGTCTACAATTATACTTTTTAATTTCATAGAATGGGGTGATTTGTAGGGTTTTAAATCATGGGCAAATTACATAAAAAAGCCGCTTACGGGCAACAAAAGATGTAAACATGGTCTATTTTGTTGTGTAAATTGCCATAAGTGTTATTTAGGTTTATTGGGTTTTTCACTGTTGATAACTCTGTTACTTTAACGAAGTTTTTTTACTTTTCTTGCAGGGCGAAGGAATTATTATTAATTTTGCGCTCCTTTAAAAATATATTATAATGAACCATTACGAAACTGTTTTCATTTTGAATCCCGTTCTGTCTGAGACCCAGATAGAGGAAACAGTCAAGAAATTTGAAGATTTCTTGATTAAGAATGGTGCCAAAATGGTCTCCAAGGAAGATTGGGGACTTAAAAAGTTGGCCTATCCCATTCAGCACAAGAAAAGTGGATTTTACCACTTGTTCGAATTCCAAGCTCCAGGTGAGGCTATTGGCCCATATGAGCTTGAATTCAGAAGAGACGAGCGCATCATGCGTTTTTTGACCGTTAAATTGGACAAGCATGCAATTGCTTGGGCGGAAAAAAGAAGAAACAAACTAAAAGCAAAGGCATAGGGTATGGCATCTATCGAACAACAAGCAAAATCTAAAAAAGACGGGGAAATCAGATATTTGACCCCGCTGAACATTGAGACCAGCAAGCAGAAGAAGTATTGTAGGTTCAAGAAATCAGGTATCAAGTATATCGATTACAAAGATCCGGATTTCTTGATGAAGTTGGTAAACGAACAAGGAAAATTACTTCCTAGAAGACTTACCGGTACTTCCTTGAAATACCAAAGAAAAGTGGCTCAGGCCGTAAAGCGTGCCCGTCACCTAGCCTTAATGCCGTACGTTGGCGATATGTTGAAATAAAAAACACCAAAGAATGGAACTTATTCTAAAAGAAGATGTACAGGATTTGGGATTTAAGGATGATATCGTTACCGTAAAGAACGGTTACGGCAGAAACTTCCTAATCCCTCAAGGGTTGGCCGATTTGGCCACTCCATCTGCCAAAAAAGTTTTGGCCGAGAACCTTAAGCAAAGAGCTCACAAGGAGAAGAAAGTCATTGACGAGGCCCAAAAAGTGGCCGATGCGTTAAAGCAATTGGAAATCCGCATTACTGCCAAGGCAGGTGCCGGTGATAAATTGTTCGGTTCGGTGACCAACATCGACCTTGCTGCTGCCTTGGACAAAGAAGGACACCAGATTGATAGAAAATTCATCAACATTAAAGGTGGAGCTATCAAAAGAACCGGTCCTTACGAGGCCATTATCAGATTGCACAGGGAAGTTGTAGTAGAATTCCCTTTTGAAGTGGTTGCGGAAGCTAAATAATCCACACCATATCATATAAAAAAAAGCCCTTTGATTTTTCAAAGGGCTTTTTTAATGTACTTATTTTTAAATAATCTTAGGGCTTTTGTTCCATAGCGGCCCGTAGTCTACCCTGTAGATCGGCATCCGTTTGTAGCGCCATCGCTATTTTTTCGTAGCGTTCCATGGTTAAACCTTCCTTGCTGATGATTTCTTGGATTTGTTTCATGAAACCCGTTTGCATTTGCTGAATTTTACCCATTACCTCACCAAAGCGCTGTTTCTCCTCATCACTTGCTTCTACCGTTTGTTCTGCGGAAGCTGAGGCTTGGTACATTTCGTTGAAGCGATTTGGGTCGAAACCGCTCTCCTTTACGGTTGCCATAACCTGTTGTTGGGCCTCCATGTTCACCTTTTGGATATCTTGGAATGCAGCGGCGATTTTATCCAGTTCCGCATCGCTTACCTCTACTTGTTCTTGTGCCGTAATTTGTGAAAAGGCAGTGGCACCCATAACGGCCACACCCACCACAAACGTTTTCATTGATTTCAAAAATGTCATGCTATCTTCTTTTTATTACATGTGAATCTCCGAAACTACAATAATTAAAAGGGCTTGCCAAACCTTGTAGGTTAAGGTAAACTTAAAGAACTCGCTTGTAAACTGCTTTTTTGACTGTATTCTTGGGGCAAAAACAGGGTGGTTCTCCCTAGCCTTTTATATTTTTGCCGCATGAAGTACAGAAGATTGACCAAGGAGCAATTGGAAGAGCTCCACCCCGAATTCATCAACTTTTTGGCGACACAATCCATTACGGCAGAAGAGTGGGATACCCTTAAAAAGGAAAAGCCCGAAGTGGCCGAAGAGGAAATCGATGTGTTTAGCGATTTGATTTGGGAAGGTGTACTGAACAAGGTGGAATATCTGGAAAATGTTTCCGAGCGGCACATGCATCTTTTTCATTTGACGGAAAAGGAGATGAAATTACTTTCCGTTAAAATCCTCAACCCCGAAATCGACCTGAGGACCGAGGTAGGCTTTGGTTGGTTCAAACGGAACTATCAATCGGATTTTGTGGAATACCTATCCGCTTCCAAGGCCTATGGTGAGGACAAGAATGTCGATAAATTTGAGCTCATCAAACAAGGTGCAGTCATCACCAAAGGAGAGCTGTACCAGTGGTTTGAGCAGATTATGGAGCATTGATTTGGACGTTGGAAGCAAGAAATTCAGGAATTCAATCATTTATCAATCTGAAAGCGTAAAGGCATCGTGGAATCTTTTGTCCTTTAGCTTTCCACCATTCTACCATCAAGCGTATATTTGCACGAGAATGTAAGATCAAATGGCAAAAAAACCATCCATACCTAAAGGAACCCGAGATTTTTCACCCGCCGAGGTGGCCAAGCGTAACTATATCATCCAAACCATTAAAAAGCATTTTGAAACCTTTGGTTTTCAACCCATCGAGACCCCGTCTTTTGAGAATGCGGAGACGCTTATGGGAAAATATGGGGACGAAGGCGACCGCCTGATTTTCAAGATTTTGAATTCCGGTGAGTTTTTAAAGGATTTTAATTATTTATTGATTGAAGTCGCAAAGTCGGTTTTATATAATCTGCATTTGAAGCTTAAGAACCCCGAAATTTCATTGAGTTTAAATGAAATTTTAAGGGATGATAAATTTGTTAAATTCATTTTGAAGAGTAACAATAAGAGAATTATTGGACTGAAGTCAAAGTCTAATTTTGATGAACTGATTTTCTTAAAAGATTTATTTTTCAGAATTGAGAATGGACTTTTATCAGATTCGAAAAAGATTCAATCCTTTTTAAAAAGAGATATAGATGATTTGAATGATCATTCAATGAGAATATATGGTGATTTTTATTTTAATCTTGAGTCAGCCTACCTAACCAATTTTATCTCCGAAAAAGCCCTCCGCTACGACCTTACCGTGCCTTTTGCCCGCTACGTGGTGATGCACCAAAACGAAATTGATTTTCCGTTCAAACGGTATCAAATTCAGCCGGTATGGCGTGCCGACCGTCCCCAAAAAGGGCGTTTCCGTGAGTTTTACCAATGCGATGCTGATGTGGTCGGGGCAAATTCGTTGTTGCAGGAAGTGGAGTTTGTACAGCTTTACGATGCCGTTTTTACAGACTTGGGGCTAAAAGGGACAACCATCAAAATCAATAACCGCAAAATTCTATCCGGCATTGCCGAGGTGATTGGCGCACAACAGTTGCTGGTCGATTTTACCGTGGCCTTGGATAAGTTGGACAAGATAGGAGAGGAGAAAGTAAAGGCCGAGATGATCGAAAAAGGCATCTCCGAGGCAGCCATTACCAAGGCACAACCTTTGTTCGAGATGACAGGAACCGCTTCCGAACAATTGGAACAGCTTAAAACCATTCTAGCGGAATCCAAAGTGGGCATGTTGGGAGTTTCTGAACTGGAAGAAATCATCGCTACGGTTGATATGTTGGGATTACAATCGGCCATGCTTCAATTGGACGTGACTCTTGCCCGCGGACTCAACTACTATACCGGAGCCATTTTTGAGGTGGCCGCTCCAGACGGTGTCCAAATGGGCTCTATTGGTGGTGGTGGTCGCTACGACGACCTTACGGGTATTTTTGGACTGAAAGATGTGAGCGGTGTGGGGATTTCCTTTGGATTGGATCGTATTTATCTGGTTTTGGAAGAATTGAACCTGTTCCCTGACAGCTTGGATACATCATTGGACGTACTTTGCCTCAACTTTGGTGAAAATGAGGGAAGGGCAGCCTTGCAATTGGTGTCAGGACTTCGCAAACATGGGCTCCGGGCCGATTTGTACCCTACGGACACCAAAGTGCAAAAGCAATTCAAATATGCGGACAAAAGGGGAGTGCCCTATACCATTCTTTTGGGTGACCAAGAGCTGACCGATGGCAAGTTTGTGGTTAAAAATATGAAGACTGGAGACCAAAAATCGTTTGCGTTGGATAGTGTAGAAGCTTTTGTGGAGCAGCTCAGGTCCTAGCTTTAATAGCCTGTATGATTTTTTTGTAATAGGTGGGACCATGCGGCACGTACTTGCCCGTATTGGCAAGACCCCACGTTTCTTCGGCAAACCTGAAAAGCGGAATCAAATCCAGAGCTTCCACTTCGCTTTCCTGTTTGGTTAGATTTGTGAAAGGCGTCTCAAGCTCACACAAAAAGATATGATGGAGTTCCGCATCGATGAAATCCTCTGAAATCTTATGGATAGCCTTAAAAGTACCGATGGCTTCCAAATCCTCTTCCGTAATTTGATAGCCTACTTCTTCCTCGACCTCACGTATTGCCGCAGTAACGATTGGCTCTCCAGATGCCACATGCCCTGCTACCGAAACGTCCCAAAGCAAAGGATGGGTAGCCTTATTTTTGCCACGTTGTTGTATCAGAACCCGACCGTCCGCGGTATACAACCAAATATGGACCGTAGGGTGCAACAATCCCTGGCGGTGTGCTTCCGATTTTAAACAGGATTTGCCTGTTGGTTTTCCCTCGTCGTCCAATATGTCCACCTTCTCGTCCATGGTACATAAAGATAAAAAAAAGTCACCCCGAAGCTGCTTCGAGATGACTTAATTTAAATGATTCCACTGAGAAACTGGCTCAGTTAATCAAAATAACTAAAGGTTTCCCCTTCCTTAATGTTCAATAAAGTTTCATAAATCAACCGGATCACATTCTCCACATCATCCTTATGAACCGTTTCTACCGTGGTGTGCATGTAGCGCAACGGCAACGAAATCAAAGCCGAGGCCACGCCACCATTGCTATATGCAAAGGCATCGGTATCGGTTCCCGTGTATCGGGAAGATGCATTGCGTTGGAACGGAATCTTATGGGCTTCCGCAGTCTCCAAAATACGTTCGCGCAATTTGTTCTGTACCGCAGGCGCATAAGCTATTACCGGACCGTCGCCAATCTTGGTCTCGCCTTCCGTCTTTTTATCGATCATTGGGGTGGTGGTGTCGTGGCACACATCTGTTACAATGGCCACATTCGGTTTAATGGTCTGTGTGATCATTTCCGCACCACGTAGCCCAATCTCTTCTTGTACCGAATTAGTGATGTACAGACCAAAGGGAAGCTCTTTTTTATTCTCTTTGAGCAAGCGGGCCACCTCTGCAATCATGTAACCGCCCATACGGTTGTCCAAGGCCCTACAAACAAACTTGTCCTTGTTCAAAATTTCGAACTGGTCAGGGTAAGTGATGACGCATCCTACGTGAACGCCCATTTCCTCCACCTCTTTCTTGTCCTTTGCACCAATATCGATGAAGATGTTGTCCAACTTTGGCGGTTCCTCTTTCTCCTTATTTCTGGTGTGGATGGCGGGCCATCCGAAAACTCCTTTTACAATACCATTTTTGGTATGGATATTCACCCATTTGGATGGGGCGATCTGGTGGTCGCTTCCCCCGTTTCGGATAACGTAGAGCAACCCTTCGTCGGTGATATAGTTCACATACCACGAAATTTCATCGGAGTGGCCTTCGATGACAACTCTATATTTGGCATTTGGATTGATAACACCTACCGCCGTGCCGTAAGTGTCGGTAATAAACTCATCCACATAGGGCCTCACATAGTCCATCCAAATTTTTTGTCCGGCGAGCTCATAGCCCGTGGGCGAGGCGTTGTTCAAATATCTTTCTAAAAATTCAAGCGATTTTTCGTTGATGATTTTCTCTTTTGCCATGTATCTGATTTAGTACACAAACATACTAATATTCACTTTTATTTAATAGCCAAATCATACCTTTATCCTTACTTTTGGCAGGACTATTGAGAAAGAATTGTGATGTTACGTAACACTCTTCTGCTTGTATTTTTGGCGATTGCCGCCATTGGGTTTGCCCAGGAACCGCAAAAGGATTCGCTGGTTTACCCGCGGGATTCCATTGCCCAAGATTCCATCGAGGACTATTATGTGAGGTTTGAGGGAGATTCTATTTTGATGAGCTCCATTGAACTGGACGAAGTCTATCTTTTCGGACAATTGGACTTTGCCAGCCAACAGGACAAACTACGGTATTACATTCTACGAAGAAAAACCTTGAAGGTGTATCCCTACGCCAAATTGGCTGCAGAGCGCTTAGTGGAACTGAACGATAGTCTTGAGCTCATCAAAAAAAGAAGGCACCAACGGCGATATACCCGAAAGGTGCAAAAATATATTGAGGGGGAATTTTCTGAAGAGCTGAAAAAGTTGACCCGAACCGAAGGACAGATTTTGGTCAAATTGATCCATAGGCAAACGGGTACCACCGCTTTTGATTTGGTGAAGGACCTCCGCAGTGGGTGGCGGGCATTTTGGTACAATACCACGGCCAGTCTGTTCAAGATCAGTTTAAAGGAAGAGTTTAAGCCCGAAGAGGTCCATGAGGACTATTTGATAGAGGACATTTTACAGCGTGCCTTTGCTGCCAGTCGATTGGAGCGGCAAAAATCGGTATTGGACTACGATTATGCACAACTGACCAATAAGTGGAAAAATACGCCTCAAAAGACGAACGACTAATCCTTGGTCTTTTCTCCAAAAACGGCGTCCATAACAGTCTTTACGGAGCGAAAGCCCAAATAAATGGCCAATATAGCGCACGCAATGCCCAAGATGAGTACGGGCCAATAAAACGGGTGCCCCTCATTTTTAAACGCTTGGTAGATAAGAAACGGTCCCATAAACATGGCTACGACCGTAAACCCAAATGATTTGATACCTTTTACCAGAAGTTCCTTGTTCGTATGCCTCATGGGACCAAAGTAGGAATATTAGCTTATATTTAGCGGGTATTGCACTAAAAATCAACCATGGAAATGCTAGTTCTTGGGGTAGTGGTCCTATTTATCATTGTGGCCACTGTAAAATTTAAGATGCACCCCATCTTTTCGTTGACCATTGCAGCAGTGGCTTCTGGTTTTTTACTGGGCCTTGCCCCACAACACATCATGACCACCATGGCGGAAGGTTTCGGCAACACGCTTTCGGGCATAGGTCTGGTCATCGCTTTTGGAACGGTCATCGGAATTTATTTAGAAAAGACGGGAAGCACCCAAGTCTTGGCCAATAGTATTTTAAAGGTAATCGGATTAAAACGCTCCCCTTTGGCAATCAATCTGGCTGGATTTGTTATTTCCATCCCTGTATATTGTGATTCAGGATACATCATACTTTCTTCCTTGAACAAGGCCATCAGCAAAAAAACGGGTATACCTGCTCTAGTGTTTGCCATTGCCTTGGCCACGGGCTTGTATTCCGCCCATGTGTTTGTGCCTCCGACCCCTGGACCGTTGGCAGCAGCCGCTATTTTGGAGGCTGATTTGGGCATGGTGCTCATTTTTGGACTTTTGGTGGCCATACCTGTTTCCATTTCAGGTTATTTTTGGGCCCGGTTCATCGGGAAATCCCTTCAAGAAGATGATAGTACCAAAACCATAGAGCAAAAGGAAGAGGTTTTAGCCACCGTAAAGCCCTATCAGGCTTTTTTGCCTTTATTAGTGCCGATTGTATTGATAGCCATGAAATCCATCGTGGATTACCCGACACACCCTTTGGGAGAAGGATGGCTGTTCCAACTGTTCAACTTTTTGGGCAGTCCGGTAATAGCTTTGTTGATTGGTGTCTTTTTTGCTTTTGCTTTGGGTAGAAAGGTACCACAAGAAGATAAAAAAGGATGGGTTTCCGAAGCGTTCATGCAAGCGGGTGCCATTGTGTTGATCACAGGGGCAGGAGGGGCTTTTGGAGCCATTCTGCGAACCATGGATATTGCTTCCATCATCAATTTGGAGTCCAGCACAGGCGTTGGTGGACTTTTGATAGCTTTCGTTATCGCTGCGGTGCTCAAAACGGCCCAAGGTTCTTCAACGGTAGCGATTATTACCACTTCGGCCATTATTGCGCCTTTGTTGGAGACTTTTGGTTTGATTTCGATTACGGATAAGGCTCTGGCTGTTCTGGCCGTTGGTGCGGGCGCCATGACCGTTTCACACATCAATGACAGCTATTTTTGGGTGGTTTCCCAATTTTCCCATATGAAAGTAAAGACAGCGCTTAAAGGTCACACCCTTGGTACCTTGGTTCAGGGTACAATTGGACTTTTGGTGATTCTATTCCTTTATGCCGTAGTATAGAGATGAATTATGGGATGGTAAGGGTTGCGGTGTATTCCTGCACCATGGCAAAATAGCCGAGGGCGTAATCATTGGGTCGTTCTACATTATCAAATAGATTGATGTTGTCCAATCCCGTAATATCAAATACATTACCTCGCACGGTTGCCACGGGTGTTTGGAATACCCCACCATTGTTTTCCGTCTGCTCCAGTACCAAATCCATATAATTATAGAATTCTTCCGTAGCCCCTAGGATACTTACTGTAACGGTTTCTCCAGTGGTGATTTCATCATCATAGAAATAGGAAAATGAGAATTGCTGTCCCTGAAAGAATTCATCTTCCACCACCAAAAACTCACTGTTCATAAAATCAAAGAGGTAAAAGTTATCCTCATCTCCATTATCGGTAAAGGTGACGATGATTTCGGTCTCTTCTTCATTCAAAAAAGTATCCGTGCCTTGTTCCAGATTATCAATAGGAACGGTAGGGGCATATTCGGTTTGGGCATAGTACCTTTTCCCTTGATGTGTGATCTGAAGGATAAAAACTACACCAGGCTCTACAAAGGCGGTGCGTATTTGGTCTTGCTCCAGGTTTGGCACATAGATTCCACTGCCCAAATCTTTTTCAACAAGGGTAGAGAATGAAATATCCTCAAAAAGTCCACCACTCGTGGGTTTTCCATAGTAAATCAGCACGCTTTCGGCTTGTGTGGGCTGGTTCTCCTCGAAGAAATTGCTACTCTCCCTTAGTTTGATCTTTACATCTACCAATTCCTGACTTTTATCCACTCGGACAAGACCATCCACGATCAGCCGTGTTTCAACTTCCGGTAAGTCCACCTCAATCGTGTCCTCACAAGAAAAAAACAGGATGGCACATAACAGTATGGTAATCGCTTGTTTCATGGTTGATGTAAAAAAACGGCAGCAGCTTGTTCAGGAAATTTGATTACCCTCTTCCTTAAGGGTTTTTTTGGTCGTACTTAGTGAACAATTGCGCAGTCAATCCTTAAAATCAATTTGAACATTGCCTTGATATCATTAGCTAATCCGTAATCGTTAGTTCTCTGGAGAACTCTTGAACTACGCCAAAATAGCCCAATGCATAATCGTTTGGGCGTTCAACATTGTCCAAAATAGTAATATTGTCCAATCCCGTAATATCAAATACATTACCTCGTACGGTTGCCACGGGTGTTTGGAATACCCCACCATTGTTTTCCGTCTGCTCCAAGACCAAATCCATATAATTATAGAATTCTTCCGTAGCCCCTAGTATACTTACTGTAACGGTTTCTCCAGCGGTGATTTCATCATCATAGAAATAGGAAAATGAGAATTGTTGTCCCTGAAAGAATTCATCTTCCACTACCAAAAACTCACTGTTCATAAAATCAAAGACATAAAAGTTGTCCTCATCCCCATTATCCGTAAAGCTGACGATGATTTCAGTCTCCTCCTCGTCAAAGAGGGTGTCGGTTCCCTGTTCCAGATTGTCTATGGGAACGGTGGGGGCATATTCGGTCTGTGCAAAGTACTTTCTTCCCTTATGGGTAACCTGCAACACAAACACTACTCCGGGTTCCGCAGCGGCGGTACGAATACGTTGGTCCTCCATAAAAGTGGGGTCCGGCACGTATATACCAGAGCCCGGTGTTTCTTCGGTCAGGTTACTGAAGGCGATACTTTCAAAATTGCCATTCTCGAGCACCCCGTAGTAAATGAGGGCACTTTCGACTTGGGCCGGAGGATTATCCTCAAAAAAATTGCTGCTTTCCCGCATTTGGATGCGAACATCTATAAATTCCTGACTTTTGTCCACGCGCAACAGCCCATCTACCACGAGTCTGGTTTCTACCTCGGGCAGATCTACCTCGATGACGTCTTCGCAAGATGTCATGGCCAAAACGATAACCATAAGAGCGATAAGTTTCTTCATCTCACTAGAATTTAAAGTTATAGGTTACTGAGGGTACAATACCAAAAATAGAGGTACGGACGGCTTCGTTACGTCCTGTATCTTCGTTTTCCCTAAAATTGATAGAGGCGGCGTTCATGCGATTGTAGGCGTTATAAATACTGAACACCCATTCCGATTGAAATTTCCTTCCTTTATTTTTTCTTGGAGTCAATATGGCCGATATATCCAAACGGTGATAGTCCGGTAACCGTTCCTTGTTCCGCAACCCATAATAAGGTACACTCACACCTTCAAACTCAAATTGGCCTATGGGATAATTGGTGGGCTGCCCGGTTTGATAGACAAAGTTGGCGTTGAAGCTCCACTTATCGTTCAATTCAAAACTGCCGTAGAGGGAAAGGTCATGTGTTTTGTCAAAGGGGGTACTGTACCAATCGCCAAAATTGATTCCAGTTTCCAGGTTGGAACGTCCAGAGTCAAAATTGAGTGTACGACCGGGGGTTCGTTGTTCAGAGCGGGATAAGGTGTAAGCCAACCACCCCTTAAATTGGCCTTCGTTTTTTCGCAGCAGGAGTTCCAGACCGTAGGCCCTGGCCTGTCCGTTGAGGATGACCTGTTCAATGGCATTATTGGCAATCAGATTGGCCCCATCAATATAATCTATCCGATTTTGAATGTCCTTGTAGAACACTTCGGTTTCCAAGGTGTAGGCCCCATTTTTTATGTTTCTAAAATAACCCATCGCGTATTGGTCCAGTAGTTGTGGCTCCACAAACGGTCCGCTGGGCGTCCACACATCCAACGGGGTAGGGGAGCTGGTATTGGACAATAAGTGAAGGTATTGTGCCAATCGTGTATAGCTCGCCTTGATGGAATTGTTTTCTTTAAAGGTGTAGGACATGGATACCCTGGGCTCCAAATTGAAAAATGACTTTAAGGTTCCGCTTCTTCCAGGGCTTATGGTGTCTATAGGTTTTGCTTCCCGATACGTAAGTGTAAAGGGGTCAAACTCGACAGGGTTGTTGTTTTGGTACACAAAGAACTCGTCCTGTCCAAAACGGTTGAACTGACTTGCCCTAAGCCCATATTGCATACTTAGGTTTTCAGTTATTTGATGTTCAAGGTCTACATAGACTGCATTTTCGTTGGCGTATTTTTTGGTCAGCTGCTCTTCAACAATACCGGAATCGGGACTGTTGGGCACAATCTTCCCGGGGTTGAACACGTAGTAGATGCTGTTGAGGCCATAATTCATCTGAAACTTATCATTTAGATAATGCTTCAGGTCATATTTTACATTGAAATTCTGAATCCCGGAATTCCACTCAAATCCAACAAAATCGAGTTCCAGACCGTAGTAATAATCAGAATAAATCAGGGAAAGGTTGGAAAAAAGTTTATCGGAAAACAAGTGGTTCCATCTGAGGTTTCCAACGGCATTCCCGTAAATGTTCACGAAGCGTTCGCTCACGTTAAATAAGTCCCGCCCAAAATAACCCGAAAGGAAAACACTGTTGTTCTCATTGATTTTATGGTTGATTTTGGTGTTCAAATCGTAGAAGTAGGCCTTGCTATTGACGTCGAACAGGGGCAGAAACAAGTGAGCGTAGGAGGCACGGCCGCCGATCAAGAATGCGGTACGGTCTTTTTGAATGGGCCCCTCCACCAGCAACCTGCTGGCTACCGCTCCAATCCCACCGTTGACCTTAAATTCTTTGCTGTTTCCTTCTTTTTGAAAGATTTCCAACACCGAGGACACCCTTCCGCCGTAGCGCGCAGGAATACCCCCCTTGAAGAGTTTTACGTCCTTTATGGCGTCCGGATTGAATACGGAAAAGAATCCGAAGAGGTGTGAAGAATTGAAGATTATCGCCTCGTCCAACAAGATAAGATTTTGGTCTACGGCACCACCCCGAACATTGAATCCGGAGGAAGCTTCACCAGCGTTGGTGATTCCAGGGAGCAATACCAAGGATTTGATAACGTCTGCTTCACCCAACACTACGGGAACCTGTTTTATGGTATTGGAGGAAAGGGACGTAACGCTCATTTGTGGCTTTCGTATATCGAGTTTTTCCACATCATCTGTGACGACCACCTCGGCAAGCTCTTCTGCCTTTTCTTCCAGTTTAAAGTCCAATTTTTGGTTTTGGTTCAAATTGATGGTGCGCACCACCTCTTGAAAACCTAAATAGCTCACAATAACTTGGTACTCACCTTCGGGCAGGGTAATGGAATAAAAGCCGTATTCGTTGGTCGTGGTACCTGTTCGTAGCTCGGAAATGGCCACGGTGACCCCGATAAGGGTTTCATTACTGGAAGCTTCGGAAATGGTACCGCTCAACGTATAGCGTTCTTGGGCGTGTATCACAAAAAAATGCCCAAACAGGGCTAGCAACAACGCAAGATAATGTCTGGGCATTCGATTGTTTTTTTTAAAAGTACGTATTTATGGCAGAGTGAAAAAGGGAAAGTGGGAAACCATCCACATTTTAACATTTTGGTCCAAGAATAAAAAAAGGCCGTCTAAAAAGCATTAATATTTGAACTTTGTTAGGTTGAGCGCAGTCGAAACCCATTGATTTTCAAAGTCTCTTAAGTTCTCGACTAAGCTCGAACTGACAGGCAAACTGCTTTTCGGACGGCCTAAAGAATTGTAGTTACGTTATTTTGCCTACCCGATCGAACTCAAAATCTGGTTCAATGTTGCACTGGGACGCATGGCTTTGGATGCTTTTTCCGGGTTTGGAAGGTAATACCCTCCGATATCCATGGGCGACCCTTGGGCATCGATCAATTCTTGGGCGATTTTCTGCTCGTTGGTGGACATGGCTTCGTACACTTTAGAGAAGATGGTTTTCAATTCTTGATCTTGTTCTTGCTTGGCCAATTGCTCTGCCCAATATAGGGCAAGGTAGAAATGGCTGCCCCGGGTATCCAGTTCGTTCACTTTACGTGAGGGCGATTTATCCTGATTCAAAAATTCTTCGGTGGCCTTGTCCAATGCTTCGGACAATATGAGAGCTTTGCTGTTCTTGTTCTTTTCCCCGTAAAACTCCAATGAAACGGCCAACGCCAGAAATTCTCCCAAAGAATCCCATCGTAAGTGACCTTCTTCCAAAAATTGCTCTACGTGTTTTGGGGCAGAACCTCCGGCACCTGTTTCAAATAAACCACCTCCATTCATCAAAGGAACGATGGACAACATCTTGGCACTGGTTCCTACTTCGAGAATGGGGAAAAGGTCCGTTAGGTAATCCCGCAATACGTTACCGGAAACGGAAATCGTGTCCTTGCCATCTTTCATGCGCTTCAAGGTAAACTTGGTCGCTTCGATAGGGGATAGGATTCGAATATCCAATCCTTCCGTATCATGGTCTTTTAGGTATAGATTGACCTTTTTGATCAGTTCTGCGTCGTGGGCCCTTTCGGCATCCAACCAGAAAACGGCGGGCGTATTGGTTGCCCTGGCTCGGGAAACTGCCAGTTTTACCCAATCCTGGACTGGGGCATCCTTTACCTGGCACATTCTCCAAATATCTCCTTCTTCTACCTTGTGCTCAATCAAGGTTTTTCCGTTGGCGTCTACCACTTTTACGGTTCCAGCCGTCTCAATTTCAAACGTTTTGTCGTGCGAACCGTATTCTTCGGCTTTTTGGGCCATCAAACCTACATTGGGCACTGTTCCCATGGTAGTAGGGTCGAAGGCGCCGTGCTCTTTGCAGAAATCAATGGTCGCTTGGTAAACGCCAGAGTAACTGCTGTCAGGAATGATTGCCTTGGTATCTTGAAGTTCTCCATTTTTGTCCCACATTTTACCAGAATTTCTGATCATGGCGGGCATGGAAGCGTCAATAATGACATCGCTGGGTACATGAAGGTTGGTGATTCCCTTATCGGAATTCACCATGGCCAAATCGGGTCCATTGTCGATGCTGGCCTTGATGGCTGCTTCAATTTCTTTGTGCTGCTCTTCGGGCAGTTCCCCGATTTTGTCCAATAAGGTTTCCAATCCATTGTTAGGGTTGATGCCCAACTTTTGGAAGGTGTCGCCATAGGTCTTGAACAGTTCGGAGAAGTATACTTCCAAAGCATGACCAAAAATGATCGGGTCGGAAACCTTCATCATGGTCGCCTTGAAATGGAGTGATAACAACAGGTTCTTCTCTCTTGCATCGGCAATTTCCTTGGTCAAAAACTCCACCAATGCTTTTTTGCTCATGACGGTGGCATCGATGACCTCGCCTTTAAGAAGGGAAAGTTTATCCTTGAGCACCGTAGTGTTTCCGTTGGCATCCACTAACTCAATGCGAACATCTCCCGCGCTTTCCATCGTCAACGACTTTTCGTTGGATTTAAAGTCGCCGTGTGACATGGTAGCTACGTGGGTCTTGGAGTCGGAGGACCATTCGCCCATGGTGTGCGGATGTGCCTTGGCGTAATTTTTTACGGCTTTTGGTGCCCTACGGTCGGAGTTGCCTTCGCGCAGTACAGGGTTTACGGCACTTCCTTTTACTTTATCGTATTTAGTCTTGATGGCCTTTTCCTCATCTGTTTTGGGTTCGTCCGGATAGTCGGGCAGTGGGTAGCCTTTTTCTTGTAGTTCTTCGATGGCTTCCTTTAGCTGAGGAATGGAGGCACTGATATTCGGTAATTTGATGATATTGGCCTCTGGTGTCTTGGCAAGTTCGCCCAAAATGGACAAATCGTCCGGAACTTGTTGCTCCTCGGTCAATAATTCTGGAAACATGGCTGCAATTCTACCGGCCAAAGAGATGTCCTTGGTCTCAACGGAAATGTCAGCAGTTTCGGTAAAGGATTTTACAATGGGTAAGAAGGATAGTGTTGCTAAGGCAGGTGCCTCATCTGTTTTGGTATAATAAAGTTTAGCCATTTATATGTATTTGTTTGAGCGGTTGCAAATATACGATTTATGGACGGTGAAGGAAGAATGGAAGTGATTAAAAGTGTGGGCTTTTGCTGCGAATTTGTTAAAAAACAAAAGCCATTTCCTTGTTTTTACCAAGGAGATGGCTTTCAGATAGGACTCAGGAAAAGTTTGGTGGTACCAAACTACAATCGTTTCGAATGCACCTTTGCCCTTTCGACGTTTGCTTTGCTATGCTCTTAATTTTTCAACTAATCTACATTCTGCAAAGTATGCTGTGGTTTCCTAAACTTTATCAAAACGGAAAATTGCTCTTCCGTTCGCACATAAAATTCTATTTCTCATTAGTATTTGCCAAAGCATATCCTAAATCGAAAATCCTTTTGTGATCAGTAGTGTTACTAATTCCAAGGATATCCACAGTTTTAAAGAACGTCAACTTTAAGGCGATATAATGATGATGGTATCATTATTATATCTGTTGCTAAAGTAGTTTGACAATGTGAAGAAAGCAAATTTTTAAAGCATTAAAAATCAACACGATATGAACCAATGTTATTAACAATTGTTCATAAAAAAAGCACCCGATTTCAGGTGCTTTTTCTTGTAATGTGGGATAAAAACTATCCCTTAACTTCTTTGATACGGGCCTTTTTACCGGTAAGACCTCTAAAGTAGAAGATTCTGGATCTACGTACTTTACCTTTTTTATTTACTTCAATTCTTTGCAAAGCTGGCATGTTTACTGGGAAAATTCTTTCCACACCAACAGTACCGGACATTTTGCGAATGGTGAAGGTTTCGGTGGCACCGCTACCTCTTCGTTGAATCACCACACCCTTAAAGAACTGGGTACGTGTTTTTTCACCTTCCTTGATTTCGTAATAAACAGTGATGGTGTCACCAGCTGAAAATTTTGGAAATTCTTTTTTTGGAACAAATTCGTCTTCAACAAATTTTACTAAGGATTCCATTTTTGTCTTTTTAATTGTTTGGGTCAAGACCAACTTTCACGGATTTCGTCAGAGGTTGATTTTGAGATTGCAAAAGTAATGCAATATTTAGAAATAGCAAGCTGTTTTTTTGACTTTTCAGTCTTACTCATTTTCCAATAGGTCGGGCCTTCTTTGGCGGGTGCGTTCAAGGGCTTGTTGTTCCCGCCATTTTTCGATTTTGGGGAAGTTGCCGCTCAACAATATCTTGGGTACTTCCATTCCTTTGTATTCTGCTGGACGGGTATACACGGGCGGTGCCAATAAATTATCCTGAAAGGTATCGGTAAGGGCGGAGGTTTCATCGTTCAACACGCCCGGAAGCAAACGGATTACAGCATCGCACAAGATGGCTGCGGCCAATTCCCCTCCCGAAAGCACATAATCCCCAATGGAAATTTCACGGGTCACGAACATATCCCTTACCCTTTGGTCCACACCCTTGTAATGCCCGCAAAGCACAATAATGTTCCCTTTCATGGAAATCTCATTGGCCATACCTTGGTTCAGGGTGTTTCCATCGGGGGTCATGTAAATCACTTCGTCATAATCCCGTTGTGCTTTGAGTTCGGAAATGCACTTATCAATAGGTTCCACCATCATGACCATACCGGCCCCGCCACCAAACTGGTAGTCGTCCACTTGTTTGTAATTTCCCGAAGCATAATCCCTCAAATTATGAAGATGCACCTCTACCAATCCTTTTTCAATGGCTCGCTTTAGGATAGAAGCTTCAAAAGGACTTTGCAGAAGTTCGGGAAGTACGGTAATGATGTCAATCCGCATGGAGTTGTATGCTGAATGTTAGTATGCCGCAAAAGTAATCAAACGTATTGTAAAAAGGATCAAAAAGGAAAAGGCTGTCTAAAAGCGGTAATGTTTGAACTTTGTCAGGTTGAGCGCAGTCGAAACCCATTGATTATCAACGCATCTTACGTTCTCGACTGCGCTCGAACTGACAGGTAAACCGATTTTTAGACAGCCTCTTTCACCTATTTTTTCTGCTTGTTCAGCTCATCCTGCAGTTGTCTGCTGATTTTCTGCTCGCGCTCCAAAGCCCGTCGCCTGTGGTTCTGATATTCTTCCTCCAAGTCGGCAAGGGCAGATTTGGCCTGCTGCGTCAAGAAATTACTGTTCCTGAACCTGTAGATAAAGAACAGCAAAAGCAGCAGCAATCCAAAAATGATGGACCACAAAATAAAATTGTAGGTTCCTTTGCTCACCATGGCTCCAAAAAACGAAATACTGTCCTTTTCTTCGGTAACTGCATTCAACTTGTTGGTGGTTTCCTGCAGCTTGGTATTCAAATCCTCTATTTCGGCATCGTTGGCCGTAATGGTAGCCGATAGATCCTTGATGGTCTTGTTGGCCGTTTCTATGGAATCAAAGATGTTGTTCTTTGTTTTATAGAGGTCGGATAGTTTAATCACTTCATACTGGATACCGTTTGCGCGATAGTTCCCCGACTTGCTTTCCAGTTCCTCAAATTGTCCCCGTAGCGTATTGTCGGACTCTTCTTCCTGTGCTTGGACGGACAGTGTGGAAATAAGTAAGGTCAAGGCGAATAAAATGCGTAAATGCTTCATGTTCAATTATGTTCTCGTGTTAAATTTAGATTAAGGGCGGGACGAAATTACGTCAATAAACCAAATTTAAAAAACTGAAAGCCGGTTCTTTGAACATTTCATACCTCCTTAATAGTAGGTATAACGCCTAACTTTAGCGATATATTTCGCCAATCGGATAACTTGATGGGAATATCCGTACTCATTGTCATACCATATGTAAAGTACAATATTTTTCCCATCGGCCGACACAATGGTCGCCTTGCTGTCATAAATGGATGGCGCCGTGGTCCCTACAATGTCCGATGATACCAGTTCGTTGCTCAACGCATATTTGATCTGTTCCACCAAATCCCCTTCGAGGGCGTATTTTTTTAGGATGGTATCCACACCTTCCTTCGAGGTTTTATTTTTCACCTCTAGGTTAAGAATGGCCAAGGACCCATTGGGTACGGGAACCCGAATTGCATTGGATGTCAATTTTCCCTTTAGGGAAGGAAGCGCTTTGGCCACGGCGGTGCCCGCACCAGTTTCCGTAATCACCATGTTGAGCGCAGCAGCGCGACCCCTACGGTATTTGCTGTGCATATTGTCCACCAAATTTTGGTCGTTGGTGTAGGCATGTATGGTTTCCAAATGCCCTTTTTTAATGCCCAAGGAATCCTCTATCACCTTGAGAATGGGTGTAATGGCATTGGTGGTACAGGAAGCGGCAGAGTAAATGTTGGTTTTGTCAGGATCAAAATCCTTGTGATTTACCCCATGTACGATATTGGGCACCTCTTTTCCCGGAGCGGTGAGCAGCACCTTGCTCGCTCCTTTGGATTTTAAATGACGGGAAAGGGCCGTTTTGTCCCGAAATGCACCGGTATTGTCTATGATCAGGGCATTATTGATGCCGTGTTTGGTATAATCAATATCTTCGGGCTGGTTGGCATTGATTATTTTTACCGTTGTGCCGTTAATAATCAGCGCCTGTTTCTTGTCGTCCACATCCACGGTTCCGGTGAAGGGTCCGTGCACGGAGTCGGTTTTAAGGAGTGCCGCTCTTTTTTCGAGCATTTCCCTGTTCAATTCTCCACGTACCACAATCGCACGCAAGCGCAACTGACTTCCCCGTCCAGTTTTGGCCATAAGTTCACGTGCCACTAAACGCCCGATACGTCCAAAACCATAAAGCACCACGTCTTTGGGTTTGATAGCTTTTGATGATTGTGCATCTTTAAGTTTGTCAATTACGAACGCCTTTACATTGAGGTGGGCATTTTGGCTGGAGTTGTACTCGTAGGTCAATTTGCCAATATCCAGCTTGGCCGGAGGGAGGTTAAGGTCGTTTATGGCCCTTAATATTTCCACGGAATCAAAAATGGACATCGGTTTTTGAACAAATTCACCGGCATATTCGTGCAGGTTGATGATGTCGCTTACATTTTTGTCGATAATCTGGTTTTTGAACAAGACCACTTCAATGGCCTTGTCGTACCAGAGGTCGCTAATGATTTTGATGAATTCCGTAGTTGCTTTTCGCCTATCTGCTTGAAAGGCTAGCTCTTTTTCGTAGGAAGAATTGTCACTCATGGAAAATGGTTGCGGTTGTACAGTTTATATATTTTCGGCAAAAATAGATATTTCAAACGTTTTCGTAAAACATCTCGGATATAAAAAAAGCGTCTTTTTTAGAGACGCTTTTAAGTGTTTTTTAGGCACTTTATTGAAGGATCATATGTTCCTTTTCACCGTTCTGGTTGATCATGGTAAAACTGGTCCGTCCGTATCGGGAAATCTCACCAAAATATTTTTTGGCATCCTCAATATTATTGACCTTGTTTCCATCGACCTCCACAATAATTTTATCTTTCAAATCATACCTTTCATAGCCTTGGGGAACATCGGTGATTTTAACGCCTTTGGATACCCCGAATTTTTTAATGTCCTCCTTGCTCAGGTTTTTTACCCTAAAGGCGGTAGCTGGCAAAATAACGCTGTTTTGTTTTTTCAACGTCACATTTTTGACCAAGCTTTTGCCATCTCGGTCCAATGTGACCTGTACCACATCACCAGGTCTCTTGGCTGAAAGGTAACCGGTAAGTTCGGAGAACTTCTGGATTTCGATATTGTCTATCTTTTTGATGACGTCGCCTTCCATTAAACCGGCATCCTCGGCTCCGGATTCCTCTTCCACACCGGCAATATATACACCTTCGAGCTGGTCAAGACCCATTTCAATGGCAGCAGGTGAGTTCGTATTGGCGGCGGAAATGCCCAAAAGCCCTTTTTGCACATTACCAAACTCCATTATGTCCTCTACCACTTTCTTCGCGATATTGCTGGGCACCGCAAAGGCATAACCCACATACGAACCTGTTTGGGAGGTAATGGCCGTATTGATTCCGATAAGGTCTCCATTGGTGTTCACTAAGGCACCCCCGCTGTTCCCGGGATTCACCGCAGCATCGGTCTGGATAAACGATTGGGTTCTTGTCGGTGACAACGATCTGGCTTTGGCACTAACGATTCCAGCTGTTACTGTGGACGTCAAATTAAAAGGATTGCCTACGGCAAGCACCCATTCCCCAATTTTGGTATTGTCAGAATCACCAAAAGCCAAGTAAGGGAGTGCATTCTCCGCATCGATTTTCAGCAGGGCAATGTCGGAATCGGGGTCCGTTCCAATCACCTCGGCTTCGTAGGTTTTGTTGTTGTTCAAGGTAACTTCCAACTGGCTTGAGTTGGCAATCACATGATTGTTGGTGACAATATATCCATCTGGCGAAATGACAACGCCCGAACCTGTTCCTACTTGAGGGGTTTGTTGGCGCTCATACCCATAAAAGAACTCTGCAATACTGGATGGGCCTCTGCTCAAGGTCATATTTTTAACGTGCACCACGGAATTGACCGTTTTCTCGGCAGCCAAGGTGAAATCAACTTCATTGATTCCCGCCCCTCTGGCCGAAGTATCCAAATTACTGGTCGTCACCAAAGGCGTTTCCTCCTCAGAGGTGACCCACTTGTAGCTTTCCTTCTCAAAAAACAATTTATAAGCTCCCAGGGTAATAGCTCCTGCGAATACAGATACTAGGAGTAAACTTGCTATTTTCTTCATAATTCAATAATTATTTAACATTTAGCTCAATCAAAATTAAAAGTTTTCAATTCTCGGTCAGGTTGGTTTAACGCTGTTTTAACTACAAAAAAAAGCTTAAAGAATCCCATATATTTGTTCCTTTGTAGCTGCTTATGGAACTATCCTTTTTTAAATACCAAGGAACAGGGAACGATTTTGTAATTATCGACAATCGTCAAACTATATTTCCCAAAAACAATACCAAGCTTGTGGCAGCGCTTTGCGACCGAAGATTTGGCATAGGTGCGGATGGTTTAATCCTGCTCGAAAATGACAATATGTCGGATTTTAAGATGGTCTATTATAACTCAGATGGCGCCGAAAGCAGCATGTGCGGCAACGGTGGTCGATGTTTGGTCGCTTTTGCCCATTATTTGGGTGTTATCGACAAAGAAACCACTTTTAATGCCGTGGATGGATTGCACTATGCAACCATAGAAGGGGATATCGTGAACTTAAAGATGATGGATGTGGACAAGATCCATGAAAAGCCCAACCATAGTTTTTTGGATACCGGTTCCCCTCACCATGTGCAATTGGTGACAGCGTTGGACAAGTTCGATGTACAAAAAGAGGGAAAAAAACTTCGCTATGGCATTTATGGTGAGTCCGGAAGCAATATCAACTTTGTGGAACAGACCAAAGACAATGCCTTTGATGTAAGGACCTATGAAAGAGGAGTGGAAGGCGAGACCTTTTCCTGTGGAACCGGAGTGACCGCCGTGGCCTTGGCCATGCACGAATCGGGTAAAACGGCTGCCAACGAAGTGCACATCCATACCATTGGAGGCGATTTGACCATTTCTTTTGAGAAAAAGGACGGCAAGTACAGCAATATTTTTTTAAAAGGACCTGCCATTCAGGTATTTAAAGGAACCATCGAATGCTCAATCTAAAAGGAAAACAAGTATATCTGCGGGCGCTGGAACCCACCGACCTCGATTTTCTGTACCAACTGGAAAACGATACCTCGGTCTGGGAACTGAGCGGTACGTTAAAGCCGTATTCCAAAAAGGTGCTGCAACTATATTTGGACAATGCCCACAGGGATATTTACGAAGTAAAGCAGTTGCGCCTGTGCATCAGTAACCTGCAAGATCAGTGTATAGGATTGATCGATTTGTTTGATTTTGACCCCAAACATCGCCGTGCAGGTATCGGTATCATCATTGTGGAACCAGGGGACCGAAATAAAGGTGCCGGGGCGGAAGCCTTGTCGCTTTTGAGCGATTATGCCTTTTCCACTTTGGATGTACATCAACTGTATGCCAATATTTTGGAAGACAATGCAGCGAGTATCCATTTATTTGAGAAGATGGGGTTTGAGAAAATCGGGGTCAAAAAAGAATGGATCAGGACCAGTCAAGGGTTCAAGAACGAATTAATGTATCAAAAGATCAACAGGAATGAATCTTAAAAAAGTACTTTGGGCCACGGCCATTCTTGGGTTGTTGATTTGTGGTTTTATCGCTTATCAAATTTACAATGCCATATTCAGCCCCAATACCCAGTTCAATAATGAAGAAGCGTTTGTATATATCGCATCAGACGCTACTTTTTCCGATGTAACCAAATCATTGGAGCCCTTGTTGAAGGATTTGTCCACTTTTGAGTCGGTCGCCAAACGAAAAGGATACATAACCAACATCAAAGCAGGAAAGTACGCCATCCAAAAAGGGATGAACAATAACGAGATTATCAATACGCTGCGAAGCAAAAACCTTCCAGTGCAGGTATCTTTCAATAATCAGGAGTCCCTGGCATCCTTGGCGGGGAGGATTGCCGAACAGATTGAGGCCGATAGCCTTTCCCTGCTCCAAACCTTGAACGATGCTGATTTTTTGGCATCGACCAAGTTTGATGAGGATACCAAACTGGCCATGTACATTCCCAATACCTATGAATTTTTCTGGAATACCGATGCAGAGCGTTTTAGGGACCGGATGAAAACCGAATACGACCGCTTTTGGAACGATGAGCGTATAGCAAAGGCAAAAAAACTGGGTCTAACCCCCAATGAGGTAACTTCCTTGGCTGCCATTGTGCAAAAAGAAACGGCCAAGGTGGTGAACGACCAAGGGTGGCTGGGGTATATCTTAACAGAATACGAAAGGGAATGCTGCTTCAGGCCGACCCAACAGTGATTTATGCCATCAAAAAGGAAACGGGCAACTACGATACCATTATAAAACGAGTATTGTTCCGTGATTTGGAAATGGATTCCCCATACAATACCTATAAATATGCAGGGATTCCTCCGGGGCCTATTACCATGCCGGATATCAGTTCCATTGATGCTGTTTTGAACCCAGAAAAGCACGATTATCTCTATTTTGTGGCCGACGTTTCCAACTTTGGATACCACTTATTTGCCAAAACTTTGGCGCAACACAACCGAAATAAGGTGCAATATACCCGATGGCTCAACCAACAAAAGGTGATGAGATAGTGCTCTTTACCGTTGATTTTCATCACTTTAACGGATTTTAGGGTCGATTTAAGAAATCTTTATGAGCTTTAGGGTACCCATTAACTTATCCCAACCTATCTTTGCCGGCCAAATTGATTTTTGATACGTATATAGTATTGAGATCACAAATATGAAAATTATGAAAAGATGGATAGGTTTTATTCTACATCTTGCCATGATCGTAGTTTTGACAAGTTTTGGTTCTTATTCTGTAATGAAGAAAGGGAACGTTGAAATTCCCGATTCATTGAAGGTAACGACCAATTTGGAATTTTTTGCACCGCAAGATTCCATCACACTTCTTGACGAGGACGAGGTAACCCCTCCTTTTCTGGGCAAAGCTTTTAATGGCTTTAAGGAAGCACTCGCTTTTAAAGAGTCCCAGGGCAAATATCATAGCGTAAACACATTGGGTTATTTGGGGAAATACCAATTTGGTAGCAGTACCCTTAATTTGATGGGCGTTTACGATATGGATGAGTTCTTGAGCAGTGCCGAGCTTCAGGAAAAGGCCTTTGCCGCCAATATTGCCCGTAACAAATGGATTTTGAGACGAGATATTAAACGCTTTAATGGAAAAACCATCGGAGGGATTAAGGTCACAGAGTCCGGGATTTTGGCAGCGGCCCATTTGGCCGGCGCAGGAAACGTCAAAAAATATCTACGATCGTATGGACAAAGCGATGTAACTGATGCTTACGGAAGTAGTATCTCGTATTATATGAAGAAATTCGCGGGCTACGATATTTCCAATATCAAGCAACAGAAAAACGCCAAAGTATAATTAGTAAAAAATAGCAACTAAAGGGCCTCGATATTCGGGGCCTTTTTTTATGCTTGAATGATGTAGATGGTAGGTCTTTTGTCCAGATCTAATTCTATTTCGCTCCATTCGTGTACACTCTTGGTAGCAATAAACTCAGTGGGCAAGGTGATATCCGCAGCAATGCACAAGCGGGTCGATTTCTGCAAGGTTCGCAAAAGTTCCTTGAGCAACTTGTTGTTTCGGTAAGGAGTTTCCATAAAAATCTGCGACTGACCAAGGTCTCGGGACACGCGCTCCAAATTTTTAACCATTTTTTTACGCTCGGTATTATCGATGGGCAAATAGCCGTTGAAGGCAAAATTTTGTCCGTTCATGCCGCTGCTCATCATGGCCATTAAAATGGAAGAAGGGCCAACCAATGGCACTACTTTGATGCGTCTTTCGTGGGCGATCCGAATGACATCTGCACCGGGGTCTGCTATGCCAGGACATCCTGCTTCGGAAATGATGCCCACATCAAATCCGTGAATGCAAGGATCTAGGAAGGAAGGAATCTCCTCTGGCTTGGTGTACTTGTTCAAGGAATACAGTTGCAGCTCTGGTTGTGATTTACTAGGGCTTACACGCTTAATGAACCGTCGGGCCGTCTTTTCGTTTTCCACGATGTAGTGGTCAATCCGCTCAATGGTTCCCTTGACTGATATGGGCAATACCTCCAAAGGAGCGTTGTCGCCCAAGGTAGTGGGAATCAAATAGACTTTGCCCATCACCAAACCTGGTTTTTCTGCTTCCATGGGTTTAATTTAGCTTTTTCGCAATTGCCTCACAAGCTTGATCCACCATTTGGTAGACATTTTCAAAGCCATCATCGCCACCGTAGTAGGGGTCGGGAACTTCCTGAAGGTCCAAATCCACTTCGCTCAATAAGAGTTTTACCTTTTGGGCTTCTTGTGCATTGCTGGCGAGTTGGGCCACATCCGAAAAATTGCTTCGGTCCATCACATAAATGTGGTCGAATTCCAAAAAATCCAATCGAGAAAACTTTCTACAACGTTGATGGCTGATGTCCAACCCATATTTTTGGGCAACGGCGATGGAACGTTTGTCCGGAGGATTGCCGATATGGTACCCAGCTGTTCCTGCAGAATCGACCAATACCTTGTCCGAATCCACCTTGGATCGCAAAATACCTTCAGCCAATGGTGACCTGCAAATATTTCCCAAGCAGACCATCAAGACTTTGGTTTTCATAAATTATGGGTATAAAATGCTAGGAGAACTTTTTGTTCAAATCGTCGATATACTTTCTGAACTGTTTGTCGGTTTCAGCAAGATTATCCACTGTTTTGCAAGCGTGGAGCACGGTGGCGTGGTCACGCTTACCAATTTGGGAGCCAATGCTGGCCAATGAGGCTTTCGTGAACTTTTTGGCGAAGAACATGGCCAATTGTCTTGCCTGTACAATGTGTCGCTTTCGTGTTTTGGACTGTAGCGTCTCCACATCCATTTCAAAATAATCGGAAACCACTTTTTGGATGTAGTCGATGGACACTTCGCGTTTGGTATTCTTTACGAATTTTTCCACCACTTGTTGTGCCAACTCCAAGGTAACCTCGCGTTTATTGAAAGAGGATTGGGCAATCAAGGAAATGATGGCTCCTTCCAGTTCGCGGATATTCGTTTTGATGTTCTTGGCCACGTGATCGATGATGTCGTCCGGCATTTCCACACCATCCCTGTACAATTTGTTCTTCAGGATAGATACCCGGGTCTCATAATCCGGGCTTTGCAATTCTGCCGATAACCCCCATTTGAAACGGGACAGCAAACGTTGTTCGATGTCCTGCATGTCCACGGGCGCCTTATCCGATGTCAAAATGACCTGTTTGCCATTTTGGTGCAAGTGGTTGAAAATATGAAAGAACACATCTTGGGTCCCTGATTTACCGGATAGGAATTGTACATCATCGATGATAAGTACATCTATCAATTGGTAAAAGTGGATAAAATCGTTTCGGGTGTTCTTTTTTACGGACTCAATATATTGCTGGGTGAATTTCTCCGCCGAAATATAGAGTACCGTCTTTTCCGGATATTTGTCCTTGATTTCTACCCCTATGGCGTGCGCCAAGTGGGTTTTTCCCAAACCTACGCCACCAAAAACCAATAAAGGGTTAAAGGATGTCCCTCCAGGCTTATTCGCCACGGCCATTCCTGCCGACCGCGCCAAGCGGTTGGAATCTCCTTCAAGGAAATTGTCAAAGTTGTAGTTGGGATTTAATTGGGATTCGATTTTTATGTTTCGGATTCCCGGTATCACGAAAGGGTTTTTAAGCTCGGGACTTTTGGAGGTAATCGGTACGTCCAACTCTTGGGGTCCCACTGCGGTACGGTTGGAACTCGGGATCTGTTCCGTAAAAGGTTCCTTGTTGCCGTACTTGTTTTCCATTTTTATAACGTAGATAAGCTTTGCACTGGACCCCAATTCTCTGGTCAGGGCCACCTTTAAAAGCTTTACATAATGTTCTTCGAGCCATTCATAGAAAAACTTGCTGGGAACCTGAATGCTGAGGGCCTTATCGGTCAGCTTCATCGGTTTAATGGGTTCAAACCATGTTTTGAATGCCTGCGGTTGGATATTATCTTGGATAAAAGCCAAACAGTTGTTCCATACGGAATTAGCAGTAGCACTCATAGAAGTTTTTCCTTGTTTTAATGGTTAGCTTTAATACTTAAGAGCAAGCATCTAAAGGGTTGCAAGATGCTCATTGGATGCGACAAATATGTGAACAATTCTTTTAAAAAAAAAATCAAATTGTCATTGAAAGTCTTGTTTTTTTTTCGCATGTTTCCCTCAGAATAAGCAAGCCTCTAAATATATAATTTTTCAGCTTAAAATGGGTCTAAATTCATATTCTTTTCGGGTTCGATACGCAGAAACCGACCAAATGGGGGTTGTTTATCATGGTAACTATGCCCAGTATTTTGAACTGGGTCGTGTAGAGTGGTTAAGGGCCATGGGAATCACTTACAAAAGCATGGAAGATAACGGTATTATGCTGCCCGTAATTTCCTTACATATCGACTACAAGAAATCTGCGGTATATGATGATCTACTAACGGTTCGAACCCAACTTACTTCCAAACCCTTGGTAAAAATTGCGTTCGACTACGAGCTAGTGAACGAGGCCGGGGAATTATTGGCCACTGCTCATACCGTTTTGGCCTTTATGGACAAAAATACAGGCAGGCCCATTAAATGTCCCGATTACATTCTTGAAAAGTTGGAGGATTGATTTTTTGGAGACAGGAGACAGGAGACAGGAGACAGGAATCTTTTCCTAATAATTTTTAGTGAAGCGGTCTGGAATCGATCAAACCGACATTTTTACATCTACCCCATGCATTTCATCGAAAAGTTGAAACGTTTCCTCCGATTCACTTAAGCGAACCGCGACCACAAGTTCACAATCCAGTTCCATTTTTTGGGATACCATATCCAAATCTTTCTGTTTGATGGTACGCATCACCATATCCATCATTGGATACTCAAATTTTAAATGCAATTCTGCCTTTAAGGTCTTTTGTACAATTTGGGCACTTTCCAATGCCATTTGCGCAGCGGTTTTGTAGGCTTGTATCAACCCGCCGACCCCAAGCTTGGTGCCCCCAAAAATTCGGGTGACCGTGATTAAAACATTCGTGACGTCAAAAGACTGTATTTGTCCGTAAATCGGCATCCCTGCCGAATTGTTGGGTTCACCGTCATCATTGGCCCTGTACACTGGGTTATCGGTACCCAATTGCCAAGCATAACAAACGTGATTGGCGGTGTGATGTTTTTTTCGGAGTTCCTCCACAATCGGTTTTACATCGTCTTCCGTAGCAATGGGATAAACCGCAGCATAGAATTTGCTCTTTCGGTCCTTATATAAAATTTCGGGTGAAGGTTTAATGACAGTGCGGTAAACATCTTCTTTTTTATCCATCAGAACAAAGCTACCAATATTATGCTCAAAATGGCCAAGGCCACGCCGCTCCAATTCTTGATGCTCAGCTTCTCCTTAAAAAGCAGAATCCCGAATAGGGTGGAGCACATCACAATCGCCACATTATTTAAGGTGAATATGGCCGCGCTGCTCAAAATATCCGCCCGAAGGGCGCGAATCAAAAAATAGATGGAAAAATAATTGGGTATGCCCAGCGCAATACCACCCACTATATTTTTAAGGTTGATTTTTAACGGGACCTTTATGGATGTAATACCGATAAAAATAAATCCCGTGAGCGCCGCAAAGCCAAAAATCATGGAAGAGAAAACAGGAATCTCTTGGTCGGTCAAATGGATTTCCTCAAAGTATTGGATGCTGGTATCGATGATTCCCGACCCTAAAAACACTAACAACGGCAGCAAAAGAGCCTTTCTGTCGATGCGGATATGCTTTTCCTTAATGGAAGCCAAATACACAGCGACCAAAGCCAGCGCAATCCCAATGATTTGAAGGGCGCTCAAACGTTCCCCATAAAGCAACATGCCCATCACTACGGGAATGGCCAACGACATTTTGGTGGCCACCGAGGCCACGGACACTCCTGAGACCTGTGCCGTGCGTGCCATCAAATTAAAAATTACAATAAAAAGGATACCTAATACTATTGGGCCAATGAGCCACGGTTTATTGGTAAGATCGGTTATGCCAACGGGACCCTCATACAAAAAAAAGCCTACGGTGCAGGCCACCACATAATTGGTGATGATGGCATACAGTGTCTGGATTTTGTAAACATCGAACAATTTGAAGACCACAAAAATCAGGGTGGAGCTGAGTACGCTAAGAATCAGATATACCATTTACAATCTTGATTTTAGTTGTGTGATGTCCTCTTTGCCCACCTGCAAGTTCCAAACCTTGATGCCCAAATCCGCGGCGGAGGCCGTATTTTCCGCTACATCGTCCACAAAAAAGGTCTCATGGGCCAAGAGCCGGTTTTCTTGCAGTACAAAATCAAAGATTTCAGCGTCCGGTTTTCGCATTCCCATTTCGTAGCTCAAATAAAACACATCAAATGCATTTTTAAACCTGTTGAACCGCTCCATTCCCATCTGCTCCTTTACATGTTCGATATGCAGGTCGTTGGTATTGCTCAACAAAATCATTTTATATTGATTTTCCCTTGCCAGTTGTTCAATAAACTCCAGTCGGTGTTCTGGAAAATCCAAAAGAATCGAATTCCAAGCTTTGATAAGATAATCTCGATTCGCGTTGGGAAAATGCGAAGCGACCTCGTCCAAAAAATCCGAAGAGCCCAAAAAACCTTTCTCGTAGTCTTGGAACAAAACTTCCAGCGCTGGTGTAATCTCGGTGAACCCATGTTGCACCATGGCTTTGGCCGTTGCCGGTTTGTCCAGATTGATGAGCACATCGCCAAAATCGAGGATAATGTTTTTAATCATTTCGATAAATAGATAAGGTATCTGTCCATATTTTTTGTTGCTGCTGCAAAGTTCCTTGTAATCGGGGAGCTGGCAAACCCTTTTTAAAGTCAATAGTGCCTTTAAATATTCTGGCTTCGTCCCATAGATTGGCATCGATAAAGGTTTGCAGCATTTTTGCGCCACCTTCAACAATCACACTGGTGATACTGTGCCGATGGAGTACATCACAGATTTGCTGGGCCAAAGGCTGAGCAAAATCAACCATTTCATAAGTGATTCCCTCCAAATGTTTTGATGTGTCGTCTACTGCTGTCAACATAATGGTCTGCACCGATCTGTCCAAAACATGATGGGAGGCATCTATTTTCAAATGCCTGTCCAACACCACCCGAATAGGGTTTTTGCCCGACCATTCACGGGTGGTCAGCTTGGGATTGTCCTCCAAAACGGTGCGGGTACCCACCAAAATGGCCTGTTCTTGGCTTCGCCATTGGTGCACCATTTGTTTGGAGTAGGGGTTTGTAATCCAAAAAGGCTCTGGATTGGTATTTCGTAACGACTTTTCCGGGGCCAAAAATCCATCGTTGGACTCCGCCCATTTTAAAATGATGTAGGGTCGTTTCTTCTCTTGAAAGGTCAAAAATCGTTTGTGATGTTCCCGACATTCATCTTCCAGAACACCCACCGTTACCTTGCAGCCCGCCTCTTTCAGTTTTTGGATGCCCTTACCAGCGACTTTGCCGTGCGGGTCCTGCAAGCCTATAAAAACTTCCTTCAATTGATGTTTGGCAATCAAATCGGCGCAGGGAGGTGTTTTTCCGAAATGGGAGCAAGGTTCCAAGGTAACGTACAAAGAAGCACCTTTAAGCAGTTCTTTGTTTTTTACCGAGTTGATGGCATTCACCTCGGCATGTGGACCTCCGTAGGGGTCGGTAAACCCCTCTCCAATAATGTTGTTTTGATGCACGATCACACACCCCACCATTGGATTTGGAGCCGTCGTCCCAAGTCCCTTTTTGGCCAGTTCAATGCAGCGAAGGAGGTATTTTTGATGTATCTTCACCTCGCAAAAATAGAACATTAAAAACACAAAAATGGGAGATATGGTCATTCGTGAAATAACCCCCGAAGACAATGCACAGGTGGCCCAAGTAATACGAAAGGTTTTTGAGGATATGGGCGTTCCCAAAGTGGGCACCGCTTATGCCGACAAAGCGTTGGATGATATGTATAGCCATTACAACGTGCCCAAGGCTGCCTACTTTGTAGTGGAGCATGAAGGTCGCATTATCGGGTGTGCGGGCGTGGCTCAATTGGACAATTATGATGGAAACGTCTGCGAGCTTCAAAAAATGTACTTTTTGGAAGAGGCCCGAGGAAAGGGACTAGGTGCCAAAGTGATAGAAGCCTGCTTGAACAAGGCCAAGGAATTCGGTTTTGAAGCCTGCTATTTGGAAACCATGCCCTATATGGAAGCCGCCCAAAAGTTGTACAAAAAGAACGGTTTTGAATACATTGATGCCCCGATGGGTAATACGGGACACTATTCTTGCCCTGTTTGGATGCTTAAAAAATTGTAATGCTCCTCAAAGAAATCAAAGACATTTTCCAAAAAGAACTGAGTGAGCTTTATCCCAAGGAAGAAATCGATTCGTTTTTCTATTCCTGCATTGAGCATTACCTCAAATTGGAGCGCTTTATCTTGGCCATACAGCCGGGAATTACCTTGACCAAGGATGAGGAGCAACCACTTTTTGAAGCCTTGGCTGAGTTGAAAACGGAAAAACCCCTACAATATATTTTGGGAACCACCCATTTTAGGGATTTGGAGCTTCAGGTGAACGAGAATGTACTGATTCCACGCCCCGAGACCGAAGAATTGGTGCAATGGGTTTTATCGGACGCTGAGCGGAGTCGAAGCGTCATTTCGACTTCCTGTCCGTCCGGCAGGCGGGCGCTCAATGACCGTTCTTTGAAAATTCTTGACATCGGAACTGGGAGCGGATGTATCGCTATTGCGCTGGCCAAAAATCTAACCGGTGCTGACGTTTACGCCTTGGATGTTTCTGAAGGTGCATTGGAGATTGCCCAGAAAAATGCAGCAACCCATAAGGTAGATGTCACTTTTTTGCATCAGGACATTCTTAATCCCAAACTTGAACTTGCGCCTGAACTTTATTTTGACATCATCGTCTCCAATCCGCCCTACGTTAGGGAGTTGGAAAAGCATGAAATCCGGAAAAACGTAAAGGATTTTGAACCAGAAACCGCTCTTTTTGTAAAGGATGAAGACCCCTTACTTTTTTATAGGGCCATCATCGATTTTGCGGAAAAACACTTGTCCGAAAAGGGAAGTTTGTATCTCGAGATCAATCAATATATGGGAGCAGAGACCAAAGCACTTTTTCAAGCCCATAATTTTTCGGAAATTGAACTCCGAAAAGATCTATTTGGCAACGATAGGATGCTAAAAGCACTAAGAAAATGAACATCCAAGACAAAATAAATGCCCTGCGAGAAGAGCTACGGGAGCACAACTACAAATATTACGTGCTCGACCAACCTTCCATTTCCGATTACGAGTTCGACATGAAGCTCAAAGAGCTTCAAAAGCTGGAGGCGGCGCACCCTGAATTTAAGGACCCGACTTCGCCCACTTTGAGGGTAGGGGGCATGGTCACCAAACATTTTGAAACCGTGGCCCATAAGCACCGGATGTATTCGTTGGACAATTCCTATTCCAAAGAGGATTTAGAGGATTGGGAAAAGCGCATACAGCGGATTTTGGGCGATGCAGCAGTAGAGTTTACCTGTGAATTAAAATATGATGGCGCTTCCATAAGTCTGACCTATGAAGACGGTCAATTGGTAAGGGCGGTTACCCGCGGGGATGGTTTTCAGGGGGATGACGTGACCAACAACATCAAAACCATAAAATCCGTTCCCTTGCAATTGAAGGGCGACTACCCTCCAAAATTCGATATACGGGGAGAAATCATTCTAACGCTCGAAGGCTTTGCCAAAATGAACGCAGAACGCGTGGAAGCAGGTGAGGACCCTTACATGAATCCAAGGAACACGGCATCAGGCAGTTTAAAACTTCAGGATAGTGCCCTAGTGGCCCAACGCCCGTTGGAATGTTTGTTGTACAGCATAGCTGGGGAAAATTTGGGCATTAGCTCCCAATTTGAAGTGTTGGAAAAAGCGCGCTCTTGGGGATTCAAGGTACCTACGGTGGCCAAACTATGCAAATCCACCGAAGAAGTGATGCAATTTGCAGACTATTGGGAAGTGCACCGTCACGATTTGCCTTACGAAACCGATGGTGTGGTGGTGAAAGTGAATAGTATTCAGCACCAAGAAGAGTTGGGTTACACCGCGAAATCCCCACGCTGGGCCATGGCCTATAAATTTAAGGCGGAGCAAGCCACAACGGTATTGAACCAAATCACCTATCAAGTGGGGCGTACGGGAGCCATTACCCCCGTGGCCAATTTGGAGCCTGTTTTACTGGCAGGAACCACTGTGAAAAGGGCCTCATTACACAATGCCGACCAAATCGCCAAGTTGGATGTACGCGAGGGGGATACCGTTTTTGTGGAAAAAGGAGGAGAAATCATCCCAAAAATAACCAAGGTTGATTTTACGAAACGAGATAAGGACTCTCAACCCACGAAATACATTGAAAACTGCCCTGAATGCGGTACGGAACTGATACGAAAGGAGGGCGAAGCACAACATTTTTGCCCCAATGATATCGGTTGTCCACCACAGATTACGGGCCGAATCCAGCACTTTATTTCCAGAAAGGCGATGGATATTGAAGGGTTGGGCGGTGAAACGGTAGAATTATTGTTCAAAGAAGGACTCATTGCCAACTACGCCGACCTGTACACCTTGACCAAGGAGCAAATTCTGCCCTTGGAACGTATGGCTGACAAATCCGCTGAAAACTTGGTAAACGGGGTGCAGGCCTCCAAAACCATTCCGTTTGAACGGGTCCTTTTTGCATTGGGGATTCGGTATGTGGGCGAAACCGTGGCCAAAAAGCTGGCCAAGGCTTTTAAAAATATCGACGCCTTGATGACCGCTACACAGGAACAGTTGGTAGCCGTGGATGAGATAGGGGAGCGCATTGCCGAAAGTGTGGTCGGGTTTTTCTCGGAGCCTGCCAATGTGCAATTGATAGACCGTTTAAAATCCTACGGATTGCAATTCTCACTCTCTGAGGAACAGTTGGAGAATCAAACTGAGTTGCTCAAAGGTCAGACTTTTGTGGTATCCGGAGTGTTTGAAACCATCAGCCGTAATGACCTAAAGAAATTGATTGAGGACAATGGTGGAAAAGTGGCCTCGTCCATATCCTCCAAAACCACTTTTTTGGTAGCGGGAGACAATATGGGCCCTAGTAAAAAGACCAAAGCAGAGTCCTTGGGTGTGCCCATTATTTCCGAGCAGGAATTTTTACAAAAACTGGACGCATGATACCCGACAACCACGAAGCATTTGAAGCTACTTTGGACCAGACTGCCCCTCCCGAAGAATGGCCGGAAGCGCTACAATCGCTTTGGTTTGATGCCAATGGGGATTGGGAGTCGTCCCATAACATTGCCCAGGACCTCCAATCGACCATGGGCAGTTGGATTCACGCCTACTTGCATCGAAAGGAAGGGGACGAATGGAATGCCCGGTATTGGTACGATAGAGCAGGGAAACCCTTTCCAAATTATAGTTTGGAGGAAGAACTGAAGGTTTTGGTGGAGGCTAATCTTTAGGAGGTTCAAACTCAAAGTCAAGTTGCAAGTTTCAAGTTCAAGGTTTAGGATTTAACTTCACAGGGTCATTTCGACATGAGGAACGAAGTGACGATTGAGAAATCCAAAGGGAAAACTCAAATTCAAGGTTCAAGGTTTAAGGTTAAGGGTTAAAGGTTAAAGATTTAGGGTATAACTTCAAAAGGTCATTTCGACATAAGGAACAAAGTGACGATCGAGAAATCCAATGGGAAAACTCAAGTACAAGGGGCAAGTTCAAGTTTCAAGTTCAAAGTTTAAGGTTTAGGGTTGAACTTCAAAGGGTTATTTCAAATGACAAAGAACCCTATTCGTGCTCATTCGTGAAATTCGCGTCAACTGCCCACTGCCGACTGCTGACTGACTTCCGACCCCCATAGATTTCACACTTCGTTTCGAAATGACATCTTAGCCCCTGACTTCCGATTTCGGACTTCGGACTGCCCAGAGATTTCTCACGCTCCCGTTGGTCGTTTCGAAATGACAAAGAGCCGCTATTCGTGTTCATTCGTGACATTAGTGTCAACTGCACATTGCCCATTGCACATCAACCCAACTCTATTTTCTATGGTCTTTCCTCTCTTGAGTCTTGGCTCTTGGTTCTTGGCTCTTTACTGAAATAGGTTCTCGATACATTTTTCGCCTCTTTTTTTACAAAAACCGCCAAAAAACACTCGAACTGACAAAGAACCCTATTCGTGCTCATTCGTGACATTAGTGTCAACTGCCCACTGCTAACTGCCCACTGCCAACTGCTGACTGCCCACTGCCCATTGCCCATCAACCCAACTCTATTTTCTATGGTCTTTCCTCTCCTGGGTCTTGGCTCTTGGCTCTTGGCTTCTCACTGAACTAGGTTCTCGATACATTTTTTGCCTCTTTTTTTTATAAAAACCGCCAAAAAACACTCGAACTGACAAAGAACCCTATTCGTGCTAATTCGTGAAATTAGTGTCAACTGTCCGCTGATTTCGGACTTCTTATTGTCGCTTCGGCTCATTTCGACTACGCTCAATGACCGTCGCTCAGCGACCGCTGCCTACTGCTGACTGACTGCCGACTTCAAACAACTAAACCGAAATACTCACACCCTTCGCCGAAGCTTTCTTATCCGTATCAAAAAAGAAATCGATACGACCTACGTTGATCCCGTAGCAACCCACTTGGTTAACTAGCACTGAATTTCCATTTTGGTTGATGCGTACATCGGGTTTATCCAAAAAAGTATGGGTGTGTCCGCCAATGATGAGGTCGGTGTGGTAAGTCTGTTGTGCCAACTTAGTGTCGCAGGGCCTATTGGGTTCTTTGTAATCATAACCCAAATGCGAAAGGCAAACGATCAAATCACATTGCTCTTCTTCTTTGAGTTGTCGCTCCATATCGAGGGCAATCTCATAGGGGTTGAGGTACTGGGTCTCTTTGTAGAGTTTTTTCGTCACTAGTCCGTCGAGTTCAATGCCAAGCCCGTACACCCCGATTTTAATTCCATCGACCATATATATTTTGTATGGCTTTACGTAGCCATCCATGACGGTATTGGAAAAATCGTAGTTGGCAGAGAGCAGTTCAAAAGAGGCGTGTGGCATTTGTGCCAAGAGTCCATCGATACCGTTGTCAAAGTCGTGGTTACCAATGGTAGCAGCGTCGTATTTTAGCTTGCTCATCAAGGTAAATTCCAACTCCCCGCCATAAAAATTGAAATAAGGCGTACCCTGAAAAATATCCCCGGCATCAAAAAGTAGCGTGTTCGGGTTTTCGTTACGAATCTGCTCCACTAGAGTAGCCCTTCGGGCAACCCCGCCCATATTGGGGTGTCGCGAATGCGTAGCCGGAAAGGCATCAATATGGCTGTGCACATCATTAGTATGCAGAATGGTGATTTGCTTTCTTCCCAAAGAGGAGCAAGAGTTCAAGCCAAGTCCGCCCAAGCCGATGAGGGCGGAAGCTGCGGAGGTGTGAGTGATAAAATCCCTTCTTTTCATGCTACTTCAGTTGTTTGATTCGGTCATCGGCCACGGCTTCCAAGGTATCCACTTTCTTCAAGTAGTCGATAATGGCGTTGCGCAGCAAATAATCGGTCTGGGTTCTGGATTCAAATTCATTGAAAAAACCAACGCTAGGCCCTCCATTGATCAAGTAATCGGTAGAGGCCACGTAGTAATTCCGTCCTTCATCAAAAGGTTGTCCACCAATGTTCACGGATTCCAAAGAGCCATCGGCATTGGTTACAATTTCAATCCCCGCCACAGGATGTCGCCGGGAGGCCTTCGCCACAAAGTTGATAAGTTCGCGAGTCGCCGACCCGTTGAGCTCGACCACATCAATATAATTTTCAAAGGGCATCACTTCGTAGGCGTTTCGGGCGGACACATTTCCTTCGGAAATTATGGACCGGACCCCGCCTGCGTTTAGGACCACAAAGTCCAGGGTTTGCCCGGACCGTGCATTGAAAATGGGCGCAGCTTGTTCCAAAACAATATCTGCCATCAGGTTGCCCATGGATGAGGTGCGCTCTCCATCGTTGAGCAACAACGGTTTTGGGGCATAGGCCAAGGTGCTGTCCAAAACCTGGTCAATTCGATTTTTGTAGGGTGCTATATAGCTGGCAATGGAATCGGTGATGGCAAGGGTAGTGTCGATTGGGATTTGCTTGCCTTCAATTTCGGAAAGGGTGCCTGTTTCGTGCTTGCAGGCCATCAAAAAACAAAAAGTTAGGAATATAACAAATTGTTTTAATTTAAAATTACTCACGTGCGTATCTTTGTATAAGTTGTCTTGGTAGATTAATTACTTTTGTAAAAAGTGTCAAAAATATGTTTTTGAAAGGACTCCAAGACAAATTTAAGGTTAAATCGGGGCTAAAATATTTAAAGGAGGAAATGGAAAAACCTCCGCAGTCCGTAACCAGGGAGAAAGGGATTACCAGTGTTGGCTGTATCGTGGATGTTGATAATTTCCCCAAAGCCGAGACCTTTTACGAACTGATTGACGAGTTTAAATTGAGGCCCAATGCCATAAAGATTATTGGATATAAGCGGGAATACGACAAAAACTCCCCTTACGCCATTCAAATGTACTCGGACAAGGACCTCGGTTGGAAAGGTGAAATAGCCAACGGTTACGTTCTTGAGTTTTTGGGAAGGGAATACGATATGTTGATCAATTATTATGAAGCGGATAATTTGATGATGAAGCTATTATCGGTAAAAACCCCCGCCCGTTTGAAGGTTGGACTGGGTGCCCAAGACCCCAAGGTGAACGATTTGATCATAAATACCCCCTTGAACGATTTTAAACTCTTTAAGGGAGAGCTGAAAAAATATTTAAAGATCTTAAACGAAATTTGAGTTGATGGAACAATTGATCGGAACTGGAGTAGCTTTGGTAACTCCATTTAAAGCTGATTTATCGGTTGATGTGCAGGCATTGGAACGTGTAGTGGAGCACAATATCCAAGGCGGTGTGGATTATTTGGTGGTGCTCGGCACCACGGCAGAATCCGCAACACTCTCCCAAGCGGAAAAACAATTGGTGGTGGACGTGGTCGTGAGGACGAATGCGGGCAGACTACCTTTGGTGCTCGGCGTTGGTGGCAACAACACCATGGCGGTGGCCCACGAACTACAAACCCTGGACCTTTCCGATTTCGACGCCATTCTTTCCGTTTCGCCCTATTACAACAAACCAACGCAGGAAGGCATCTACCAGCATTTTAAGGTGGTGGCGGAAGCTTCGCCACTTCCCATTATCCTGTACAATGTTCCTTCCCGCACAGGCAGCAATATGTTGCCCGAAACCACCTTGCGACTGGCCTACGAGTTTTCAAAAATTGTAGGGATCAAGGAAGCTTGCGGGGATATGGTACAAATAGACAATATCATCAAAAACAAACCAGAGGAATTTATGGTCATTTCCGGGGATGATGCCACGGCATTGCCTACCGTATTGGCCGGTGGGGCAGGGGTAATTTCCGTTTTGGGACAGGGATTGCCTGGACTCTTTTCCGATATGATCCGATTGGGATTGGAAGGTCAGGTGAAAGAAGCCTACGCCATTCACCACAAACTTTCCTCTTTGATGCAACTCATTTTTGAAGAGGGCAACCCAGCGGGAATCAAAAGTATTTTTGAAAGTTTGGGTGTGTCCACAGCCGCAGTTCGCTTGCCTTTAGTGGAAGCTAGCCCTACCTTAAAGGAAAAAATCAGTGTTTGGTTGAAGTCCTTGGACAAGGCTCAAGTGTAAAATTCGTTAAATCTTGCCCAAATTCTTGGGGATTGGCCCTTGTACCCGTTACATTTGAGTGGTGAAAATTCTTTTTTTATATCCATTCAATATCACTAATTTTGCAAAATGTTTTTGAAAATGAGGTCCATACTCCTAGTTTGTTGTGCGTTAGCGCTGTTCGTTTCCTGTAGCGAGTACCAAAAGGTGCTGAAGGAGACCGACGTAAAGGCCAAATATGATATGGCCGAGAAGTTGTACAACGAAGGGGATTACAAAAGAGCGGTTCGACTCTTTGAGCAAATAGCGCCCAGCTATATAGGAAAGCCCCAAGGAGAAAGGGTGATGTTCTTTTTTGCGGACAGTTATTTCAAAAATGGAGATTACTATTTGTCGGGCTACCAGTTCGAGCGATTTGTAAAATCCTATCCAAGGAGCGATAAAATTCAGGAAGCCAGTTTTTTGGGTGCCAAAAGCTATTATCATCTTTCACCTAGATATTCGTTGGACCAAACGGAAACCGACAAGGCACTGTTAAAGCTTCAGACCTTTATCAACAACTATTCAGAATCCGAATATTTTGAAGAGGCCAATGCGATGGCGCGGGAGCTTACCACGAAAAAGGAAAAGAAAGAAATTGAGATTGCAAAGCAATTCAACAAATTGGGAGAGTTCAATCTGCCCGTTTTGATTTCGGCCATTACGGCCTTCGATAATTTCATTACCGATAACCCTGGTTCGGTATATAGGGAAGAAGCCCTTTACTACCGAATCGAAGCCACCACACGATTGGCGGTCAACAGTACAGAAGACAAGAAAAAAGAGCGATTGGAAGAAGCTCTTGACTCGTATAACAATTTATTGCGTTATTTCCCTGAGACGAAGTTCAAGCAAGAAGCAGATAAACTTGCCGAGACCATTCAGCAGGAATTGAGCGCATACACAACTTCCTTATCCAAATAAAAAAGTTTTTAAACCACTGCACATGCAAGATTTGAAAAGCACCAAGGCGCCGGTATCCACAGTTACGCTCAACAGAAACGAGTTTGACGAAAAGACCGGAAACATTTATGAAGCCATTTCCATAGCGGCCAAGAGAGCTATCCAAATCAACTCCGAGATCAAAAAGGAGTTGTTGGAAAAGTTGGAAGAGTTCGCTACCTATAGCGATAGCTTGGAAGAGGTTTTTGAGAACAAGGAGCAAATCGAAGTATCCAAGTTCTACGAAAAGCTACCAAAACCACATGCCCTTGCGGTACAGGAGTGGTTGGAAGATAAAATCTACCACAGGAATACAGAGAAAGACTCCTAGGAAATGCTTAGCGGTAAAAACATCCTTTTGGGAATTTCCGGGGGAATTGCCGCGTACAAGACCACATTTCTGGTACGGTTACTGATTAAAGCTGGTGCACAGGTCAAAGTTGTAATGACCCAGAGCGCCAGCTCTTTTGTTTCTCCACTTACCCTTTCTACCCTCTCCAAAAATCCAGTGTTGATGGATTTTGTGAACGAAGAGGATGGAAGCCTATCTTGGAACAATCATGTGGAATTGGGACTTTGGGCAGACTTGATGCTGATTGCCCCGGCAACCGCAAATACCTTGTCCAAAATGGCCAACGGAACCTGCGACAATTTGCTGTTGGCCACGTATTTGTCCGCAAAATGTCCCGTATTTGTGGCTCCTGCCATGGATTTGGATATGTACAAGCATCCGTCCACCAAAGCGTCTTTGGAAAAGCTGGAATCCTTCGGAAACCGAATAATTCCTGCCGAATCTGGCGAATTGGCCAGTGGACTTCAAGGAGAAGGGCGTATGGCAGAACCAGAAAACATCATTACATATATTGTATCGGATTTGGCGAAGGGCTTGCTGTTAACGGGCAAAAAGGTACTCATTACCGCCGGCCCAACGCATGAAGCCATTGATCCCGTCCGTTTTCTTGGCAATAAATCAACCGGTACCATGGGCTTTGAACTGGCCAAACACGCCGCCAATTTAGGGGCAAAAGTAGTATTGGTCTCTGGCCCAACACACTTGAACTTGGACCATACTTCCATAGAATTGGTTCGAGTTACCTCTGCCCAAGAAATGTATGATGCTTGCCACAAATACTATGCTGATTCGGATGTGACCATTTGTGCTGCTGCCGTAGCCGATTACCGACCAGCCACTGTTGCCACCGAAAAAATCAAAAAGAAGGAAGGTGAGATGTCCATCCAGCTGGAACGCACCCCCGATATCCTAAAATCTTTGGGAACGGCAAAAAAGAACCAATTTTTGGTCGGCTTTGCTCTGGAAACAGAAAACGAGCTTGAGAATGCCAAAGGCAAGCTCCAGCGTAAGCACTTGGATGGCATTGTGCTCAATTCTTTAAAGGATGATGGGGCCGGATTTGGTGGAACCACGAATAAAATCACTTTTATAGACAAGAATTTGGAGATAAAAACGTTTGATTTGAAAACGAAGTCCGAAGTAGCCTCGGACATTTGGGAAGAAATCATCTCCAGGATCCATGCGTAGCATACTTTTTTTTATTGCCCTGCTCTTTACAGCCCTTGCCGGTAGTGCGCAGGAATTGAACTGTCAGGTTACCGTGAACTCCGATCAGGTAGGGCAGACCAATCAACAAATTTTCAGGACATTGGAGCGTTCGCTCAATGATTTTGTGAACAAGACCAAATGGACCAATCGTGTTTACAAGGAAAATGAAAGGGTAAATGCCCGTATGTTCATAACGGTGACCCAATACGAGTCAGACCGTTTTGAAGCGAACATCCAAATCCAGTCCACGCGCCCCGTTTTTGGAACAAGCTACGAGAGCCCAGTGTTCAATTATAAGGACAACGCCTTTAACTTTCAATATCAGGAATTTGAACCATTGGTATACAATCCCAATTCGTTCGATTCCAATTTGGTCGGTGTCATATCCTATTATGTGTATATGATCTTGGGACTGGACGCCGATACCTTTTCTTTGGAGGGCGGAAATGATTACTACCGACTGGCACAGAACATCGTTACGCAGGCCCAAAGCTCCAGTTTTGGTGGTTGGAGCCAAGAGACCGGCGACCGTAGCCGCTTTGAGTTGGTGGACAACCTGCTCAACAACGCGTTCCGGGAGTATCGTATTGCCATGTACAATTACCACAGAAAAGGACTTGATATTCTGGCGGATAACAATAGTACCGGAAAACAAATTATCGCTGGAAGCCTTCGCTTATTCGAGCCCCTTATCAGCAGACGGCCCAATGCCTTTTTGATACAGACTTTTTTCGATGCCAAATCAGAGGAAATCCAGAACATTTTTTCCGATGGACCCAAAGTGGACATTGTGAAACTTAAGGAAACCTTGAACAAAGTGGCCCCATTCTATTCTGGCACCTGGAATGAAATAAATTACTAGTGCAGTTCTCCAAAGAGGTTTATCTTTACGGGTAAAATCTACGGTATTGCTAGTAAATTTATCCATTCAAAACTATGCATTGATTGATGATGTCCGCGTGGCATTCCCCAAAGGTTTTACGACCATTACAGGGGAAACCGGTGCGGGAAAATCCATTCTGTTGGGAGGACTTTCCTTGGTACTGGGCAAGCGGGCCGACCTGTCTTCCCTAAAAAATACGGAGCAGAAATGTGTCATAGAGGCAGAGTTCGAGGTGTCCAATTACCAACTCCAATCCTTTTTTAAAGAGAACGATTTGGATTATGAGGACCTCACCATTCTCCGAAGAGAAATCCTGCCCAGTGGTAAATCAAGGGCATTTGTGAACGATTCCCCTGTGACCTTGGATGTGATGCGCGCCTTGGGCGATCAGTTGGTAGATGTGCACTCCCAGCATCAAACGATGCAGTTGACCGACAATGATTTCCAGATGAAGGTACTGGATGCTTTGGCTGAGAACTCCGAAAATCTTTCCGGATACGCACAGGAGCTTCAAAAATTGAGAAATGTATCCAGGGAACTTCAAAAATTGGAGGAATTTCAGGCTAATGCGGATAAAGAACACGATTACAACAGTTTTTTGCTGGAAGAACTCGAAGCCGCAAAGCTCAAAGAGGGGATGCAGGAGGCCTTGGAAGAGGAATATGAGCAATTGAGCAACGTGGAGCAGATTATGGAAAACTTGTCTGCAGGGCATCAATTATTGAACGATGAACAATTGGGAATCGTGGGCAGGCTTACAGAATTTAAGCGGGCTTTCCAAAACCTTAGTGATTTTGGCTCGGACTATAAATCCTTGAATGACAGGATTCAATCTGTGTTGATAGAAACGGATGATATTGCCTCTGAATTGGAGCGTTTAAAGGATGGGGTAGAAGCCAACCCAGAACGGTTGGAGGTGGTAAACGGGCAATTGCAGCAATTGTACGACCTTCAGAAAAAACACCATACGGACTCTGTGCCCGAGTTGATTAACATACGGGAAGAATTGGCCCAAAAGGTGGATGCAGTGGCCAATATTGAGTCCAAAATCAAGGCCAAAAGGGACGAAGTGGCTTCCATCACAAAGACAGTGGATGCATGGGCCAAAAAAATCAGTGAGGGTAGAAAAGCTATCATTCCTAAACTGAAGGAACGATTGCAGCTCGACTTGGCTTCCCTTGGAATGCCTTCAGCGACCTTCAAAATTGAACTGAATCCGTCCAGCACCTTTAAACCTTATGGGAAGGATGATTTGGTATTTCTTTTCTCCGCGAACAAAGGGTCCAACTACGGCGAACTCAAGAAAGTGGCATCCGGAGGGGAGCTTTCCCGAATCATGTTGGCCATCAAGTCTATTTTGGCTCAGTATGAAAATCTTCCTACCATGATGTTTGACGAAATTGACACCGGAGTTTCTGGTGAGATTTCCAACCGAATGGGAGAAATCATGCAGCAGATGAGCAGCACAATGCAAGTGTTTTCCATAACGCATTTGCCACAAGTGGCCTCCAAAGGACAGCATCAGTTTAAAGTTTACAAAGAAGAGGCACCAGGAGGCACAAGCACCCACATCAAACAATTGACCCGAGACGAAAGGGTAAGGGAACTGGCGGAGATGTTGGGCGGAAAGAGCTTGTCGGAATCCGCTTTGGCACACGCCAAGGAGCTGTTGCAATAAAACACGGAGGTGCTTCCCAAACTTCAATTAGTTTAAATATCTTTGCCTTACAATCAACAATTGCAAAAAATTATGGCATACAATCTTTTAAAAGGTAAAAAAGGAATCATTTTTGGCGCGTTGGACCCAAACTCCATCGCTTGGAAAACCGCAGAACGCGTTCATGAGGAGGGAGGCACCTTTGTGCTTACCAATGCCCCCATCGCCATGCGTATGGGAAAAATCAATGAACTGGCGGAAAAGACCGGCTCAGAAATCATTCCTGCAGATGCCACTAGCGAAGAGGATTTGAAGAACTTAGTTGAGAAGTCCATGGAAATTTTGGGCGGAAAGCTGGATTTTGTGCTTCACTCCATTGGAATGTCCGTAAATGTGAGGAAAGGAAGGGCCTACACGGATGAAAACTACGATTTTACGGCCAAGGGATGGGATGTATCCGCGCTTTCTTTTCATAAGGTAATGCAGTCCCTGTACAAAGCCGAGGCCATGAATGAGTGGGGGAGTATTGTTGCCTTGACTTACATGGCGGCACAACGAACCTTTCCCGATTACAATGATATGGCCGATAATAAAGCCTATTTGGAGTCCGTAGCCAGAAGTTTTGGTTACTTCTTCGGAAAAGAGCATAAAGTTAGGGTGAATACCATTTCCCAATCACCAACACCGACCACAGCGGGACAAGGCGTGAAAGGTTTTGACGGCTTCATCAACTATGCGGAAAAAATGTCACCTCTAGGCAATGCTACCGCTGATGACTGTGCCAATTACACTGTTTCACTTTTCTCCGATTTGACCAAAAAGGTGACTATGCAGAACCTTTTTCATGATGGTGGTTTCTCCAATACGGGTGTGAGCCAAGAGATTATCGATGAATTTTCGGAATAAACCGTAAAAAATAGAAGGGATAGAGCCGTTTAAAACGCGGTAATATTTTGATATTGTCAGGTTGAGCGCAGTCGAAACCCATTGATTATCATACCTTAAGTTCTCGACTGCACTCGAACTGATTTAAAACCAGCTTTTTAGAAAGCCTCTTTCTATTTCAAATGAAAATTCTTTTCTCCATAGTAGTTCCTGTGTTCAATAGGCCCGAAGAAGTTCGTGAACTCTTGGAAAGTCTTCAAAAACAAGATTTTCAGGACAATTTTGAAGTCGTCATCGTGGAGGATGGGTCCACAGAGCGTTCGGAGGCCGTGGTTGAACAATTTCGTGAACAACTTCAGATTTCCTACTATTTCAAGGAGAATTCAGGGCCGGGCGATTCCCGAAATTTTGGGATGCAGAAGGCCAAAGGGAATTATTTTATCATTTTGGACTCCGATTGTATGCTCCCGCAGCAATATTTATCCGAAGTGGACAGGGAACTCAAAGCGGAATTCGTCCATTGCTTTGGTGGACCCGATGCTGCCGACACCTCATTTACCATTGTTCAAAAGGCCATCAATTATGCGATGACCTCTTTTTTGACTACGGGAGGTATTCGCGGAGGGAAAAAGGCGGTGGGCAAATTTCAGCCCCGAAGTTTCAATATGGGTATTTCCAAGATTGCTTTTGAGAAGACAGCTGGCTTTGGTCGAATCCATCCCGGGGAAGACCCAGATTTGACCTTCCGGATTTGGAAAGCTGGATTTCAAACCAGATTGTTCCCAAAGGCTTTTGTCTATCACAAAAGAAGGATTGATTGGCATAAATTTTACAAACAGGTAAACAAGTTTGGTATGGTACGCCCTATCCTGAACAAGTGGCATCCGGGAACGGCAAAGCCTACCTATTGGTTTCCCACCTTGTTTATGTTGGGTTTCTGTGTTGCCATTTTGGCGGCTTTTTTAGGACTTTGGTTGCCCTTGTTTCTCTACGCCTCATATTTTTTGGTATTGTTCTTGGACGCTTGGGTCAAGACAAGGAGCATAAGAGTGGCCCTTTTGTCGCTTTATGCCGTAGGTGTCCAATTTATAGGTTACGGAATTGGTTTTATCAAGTCCACAATGTTGCTTAACTTTAGTAATAAGGATCCAGAAGAACTGTTTCCCAAACTATTTTTCAAGAAAAAGTAAAAGTGTTCAAAAAGGTATTGCACGGCCTCAATCAAAAGAAGGTGAAAGTTTTTTCACTGTTCCTGTTATGCTCTTTTTTGGCGTGGTTTATCAGCAATCTATCCGAAACCTACGAATCAAGGTCTTATTTTGTGCTTAATTATCGGAATTTGCCTGATTCCCTTTTGTTGGGCGACCAGTCCAATGTACAGATTGAGGCCAAACTCCGAACCAGTGGTTTTCAGTTTTTATACTACAAAATCTTTAAGGGCCGCATGGATATCGACGTTTCCCAAGTAGCTTATCAAAATGGGAAATATGTGCTTGGCCAAGAGGCATTGCGACGGCAGATGGATCAGCAATTATCCCAAAACGTTTCACTATTGGAACTGGATCGGCAGGTTTTGGAGGTCGACCTTTATCAGGTGGAAACCAAAAAAATACCCGTTCGACCCAAAATGAGCCTTCAGTTGGAGCAGAATTTTATTTTGGAGGGAAAAGTAGAGGTAAGCCCTGATTCCATTGAGGTGAAGGGTCCAAAAAACGAAATCGATACCATCGAATCCATTGCAACCGCACCTTTGCAACTTACCAACGTTAAAAGTGATTTTTCAAAAGAGATCAATTTGATTTTCCCAAAAGGCTTGGGCAATAGTATATTTTCAACAAGCCGAGCCACGGTCACAGGAAAGGTGTCCAAGTTTTCCGAAAGGGTGTTCGAGGTTCCCATACAAGTGATCAATATCCCGGAGGGTTATCAAATCAGGACATTTCCGGATTCGGTGACCTTGCTATGCAAAGCGTCGATTGAACGGTTAAAAGAGCTATCGGCCACCGATTTTGAGGTAGTGGCAGATTATGGGCAATTGATGGGGTCGGAAAGTAGGACCTTGTTTTTGGAACTGACCCAAAGCCCACAAAAGGTATATGATGTGAAGTTGGAAGAGAATGCCGTGAACTTTGTACTCGAACAACAATGATGATCGTAGGACTTACAGGCGGAATTGGAAGTGGTAAAAGTACCGTGGCCCAAATATTCTGGGAGCTGGGTGTCCCTGTCTACGATTCCGATAAGGAGGCCAAGCAGCTCATGGTTAGCTCCGAAACGGTAAAAAACGCCATTATAGATCTATTTGGAAAAGAGGCCTATACAGAAGATGGCTTAAATCGTTCGTTTATAGCGAATACCGTGTTCAAAAACCGTGAGTTATTGGAAAAGTTGAACGGAATAGTGCATCCGGCAGTGAGAAAGCATTTTTTGGATTGGGCCCATGACCAAGAATCACCGTACGTTATTCAGGAAACCGCCCTGATTTTTGAAAATGGGGCAGCGGAAAAGTACGACTATACGATTTTGATCACGGCTCCCGAAGAAACCCGTGTTCAACGCGTAGTGCAGCGAGATGAGGTAGCCAGGGAATCAGTAGCCGATAGGATGAAACACCAATGGGATGATGATGACAAAGCTAAGCTGGCAGATTTTACCATTGAAAATCTCGACCTAGAAAAAACCAAAGAAAAGGTTAACGAACTACACCTCAAACTTTTAGGGCTAGCATCCAAATTTTAACATTTATGTTAAGTTTTGGTTAAACGCCCAAAGTGCTAAATGTTAAATTTTTAATTTTACGCCAATGAACAAGAAGCTATTTGTTCTTCTGGTTGTTCTTATGAGTTTATCCCTATTGGGGATCATCTTTGTGCAAGTTTATTGGATCAAAACCTCCATAAACGACAAGGAAGAACAATTTTCAAGAACGGTTACGGACATTCTGGACAAGGTAGCGAGCAGGGTGGAGAAGCGCGAGATGAAGGAATACTCGGACCGTTTAGCCTCCTTGGCGGACAGCATTGGTGAGCCCAAAAGCACACAGTACAAGAATTTTTTGTTCGTGGATCGGGATTTGAACTCCGATGAAATTCTTTTTTATTCCCATGGAATCCTGGAAGAAGATTACAATATAACCTCTGCGTTCTTTGATATTGATACCAATGGAAGTGAAGATACCACGACCATCAAGAATTTCACCAGTAAGCGTACAAAGGCCATTTTTAAGGAAGAGTACGGTTTGGATGGCAGGACCTATAGTCTTACCCCAATCCAACGAGCGGAAAAAATCGGGGGACTTAGCAGTATTGACAAAGCGGCTTGGGAAGATGTATTTATGGAAGCGGCCAAAACACGTCCCATCCACAAACGGGTTTCCAAGCAAGAACTGGAACTCCTACTGAGCCAAGAACTGAGCAATCGAAATATAAACATCGATTATGAGTACGGGGTATACAGTCAAGGATATCCCACTAAAATAAGGTCCAGAAAATTTAAGTTTTCCGGTTCCAAAATGTACAAGGCTCCCATTTTTAAGGACAGCGAAGGGGTTTCCAATTTTTCACTGTTGCTCACTTTTCCGAGCATGAAGCGTTTCATCTTTGGCTCCATAATGAAAATGGCATTGTTGTCTCTGGTATTCACCTTGGTGATTGTTCTGGCATATTCGAGTGCCATTTACCAGTTGATTAAGCAAAAGCGGATTTCCGAAATCAAATCGGATTTCATCAACAATATGACCCACGAGTTCAAAACGCCCATTGCAACCATTAATTTGGCCGTTGAGGCGATACGGAACCCAAAGTCGATTGAGGACAAAGAAAAAGTATTGCGTTATCTAGGCATGATTCGTGATGAAAATAAACGGATGCATGCTCAAGTGGAGAACGTATTGAGAATATCCAAACTGGAAAAAAACCAGTTGGACATTACCAAGGACAGGGTGAACATGCACGATATCATTACCGATGCCATCGCCCACGTGGAATTGATAGTGCAGGACCGAGGGGGTTACGTAAACGCCCATTTGGATGCCGAGCGCTCCGAGGTATTGGCCAACGATATGCATATGACCAATGTGGTGGTCAACATTCTGGACAATGCGGTGAAGTATTCGCCAGAGACCCCTAAAATTGATGTGTTCACCGAAGTGGTGAAAAACAGCATCATTATAAAAGTGCAAGATCAAGGGGCGGGCATGAGCAAGGCGGTATTGAAAAAAGTATTTGAAAAATTTTACCGGGAACATACCGGCGACATACATAACGTTAAGGGTCACGGATTAGGGTTGGCCTACGTAAAACGAATTATAGACGATCATCAAGGAGAGGTTTATGCGGAAAGTGAAAAAGGAAAAGGAAGCACCTTCTTTATAAAACTCCCATTAATTTAAAAAACGAACTATGGACACAGAAAAAAAGAAGATACTACTGGTAGAGGACGACCCCAATTTTGGAATTGTCCTAAAGGATTATTTGACCATGAACGACTTTGAGGTGGTTTTGGCCAAAAATGGAATGGAAGGATTTGAAAAGTTTAAAAAAGATAACTACGATGTCTGTATCTTGGATGTCATGATGCCCTATAAAGATGGATTTACCCTGGCTAGGGAAATCCGCGAAAAGAACGAGAACGTACCCATTATCTTCTTGACCGCAAAAACGATGAAAGAGGATGTTTTGAAGGGTTATAAGGCAGGAGCTGATGATTATTTGAACAAACCATTTGATTCCGAGGTGCTGCTTATGAAATTGAAAGCGATTCTTCAACGGAAAGCATCCAGTTCCTTGGCCGATAGCAAGCAATTTGAATTTGAAATCGGAAACTTCCACCTCAATTCAAAGCTTCGTTTCTTGAAATATAAAGAGGAAGAACCCATTAAATTGTCGCCCAAAGAAAATGAACTGTTGCGTTTGTTGGCTTTACATGAAAACGATTTGATGCCACGTGAACTGGCATTGACCAAGATCTGGAGGGATGATAACTACTTTACCTCCCGAAGTATGGATGTGTACATTGCCAAATTGAGAAAGTACCTGAAAAAGGACGATTTGGTAGAAATCTTGAACATTCACGGTGAAGGATTCCGATTGGTCGTGAAAGCTGAGAATGAGCAATAATCAGAAGATTATAAGATAGACAAGCCACCCTCGGGTGGCTTTTTTTATGCAAAAATATAGACCAAGGAAACGGTAAGCATACCAACAAAGGCCAAAATAGTAGTCATTACCGTCCAAGATCGGAAGGTTTGTTTTTCGGTAATGCCCAAATATTGTCCTACCAGCCAAAAACCACTGTCATTCACATGGGAAAAAATACTTGCTCCCGAAGCAATGGCAATCACCATACACGCCAGTTGCATGGGATTCAGTTCGGCATTGGCCAAAAGTGGCGAAACCAAACCGGCAGCTGTAATCATGGCTACCGTAGACGAACCTTGAACGATTCGCACAATGGCGGCACTGATAAAAGCAAAGGCCAAAACGGGTATTCCAGCATTGCTTAGGGAATTGGCCAGAAGCTCACCAGCTCCCGTATCGGTAAGTACCTGCTTAAAAACACCTCCCGCTCCTGTTAGCAGGATAATAGTACCTGCGGGTGCTAACGATTTGGTGGATATTTTGAGGAGTTGGTCCTTAGTGAACCCTTTTTTTAATCCAAAAAAGTACCAAGCCAGCAAATTGGCAATGATCAAAGCAGAAAATGGATGCCCCACCAAGGCGATTAGTTGTAGTACGGTTGTACTCGTAATTCCGAATGTACCCGCAGTCACCATCGTATTCAGTAGGATCAAAATTATGGGTAGGCCAATGATCATTAGGGTTTGACCAATGGGTGGAAGGCTTGGTGTGGTACCATCTTCTATTTCCTCGGGCGCAGCCACAAATATTTTTTTTGAGATATGACGTCCAAACCAAAGCCCTGCAATCAAGGCGGTGGGGATTCCGGCGATGAATCCCATGAGGATGACCCATCCCAAATCTACATCTATGATGTCAGCCACGGCGATAGGCCCTGGCGTTGGTGGGATAAAAGCATGGGTTATAGCTAGTCCCGCCAATAACGGAATGGCGTAAAGAAGCAAAGATTTTCCGGTTCTTCGCTGCAGTGCATACATCATGGGCACTAAAATGATAAAGGCTACATCAAAAAAAACGGGAATGGCAATCAAAAAACCGGAGACTACCATAGCGGCAGGAGCTTTTTTCAGCCCAAACTTGGAAACCATAAAATCAGCGATGGCTTTTGCACCGCCTGATGCTTCCAAGATTCCCCCAAATATGGCACCCAATCCCACGACGGTGGCCACAAAACCCAAGGTGCCGCCCATCCCTTTTTGTATAGTGGATATAATTTGATTTGCATCGAGTCCTGCAATAAGCCCTACAACGATACTGCCGATAAGTAGTGCAACAAAGGCATGGATGCGAAGCTTTAAAATCAAGAACAATAGGATGGCAATGCCGATGACTACGGCCAAAAAAAGCTGAACTTCCATGAGTTAAAGTTGTTTGACGATTTTTTTAACGATGTTCGCTGGGGTTTCTTCAATAGAAACGGTAATGGCCTTGGATGGAGGCTCCAAGGTATCGAACTGGGATTTGAGCAGGGCGGAGGACATAAAATGACCTTTTCTGGAGTCCAATCGGGATTTGATCAAGTCAAACGAACCTTTTAAATACACAAACACCATACAATTGCCCATGCCCGCCCGCAATAGGCTTCGGTAATTTTTTTTGAGCGCGGAACAGGCTATAACGGCCCCTTGCTCCCGGTGCTCCAAAGCAAGTCTGTTGAGTTGTACAAGCCACCCTTTACGGTCTGTATCTTTTAGGGGCTGTCCTGAGCTCATTTTCTTGATGTTTTCCTCGGGATGAAAATCATCACCATCGTAAAAGGGAACGGATAGTTTCTTCGAGAGCAGTTGTCCTATTTTGGTTTTTCCGGAACCACTGACTCCCATCACCACTATCACAGTCTTACCGTTAGGCATAGAGGTTGGTTTTTAGTCGGTCTGTGATTATCTGCAGCACCTTCTCAGCTTCTCCGTTGTAGGGTATCCACAGTATATCCTTGTTTTTTCGCAACCATGTTAGCTGCCGCTTGGCAAATCTCCTGGTGTTTTTTTTGATTTCCGAAACGGCAAATTCCAATGTGCAATGCCCGTCAAGATATTCAAAAAGTTCTTTGTAACCAACTGTTTGCAAGGCATTGAGTGTTTTGTGCGGATAAAGTCGTTCTGCTTCCTCCAGCAGGCCTGCTTGCATCATTAGGTCCACTCGTTGGTTGATCCGTTCATAAATGACCTCTCGTGGGGCCTCCAGACCAACATAAAGGGTTTTAAAGGGCCGTTTTGGTTTGGGGCGATTCAAAAATGAAGAAAAAGGTTGGCCCGAGGCTCTGCACACCTCCAAGGCACGTATCAGCCGGTGCGGATTCTCTAAGTCAACAATTTTATAATACGATGGGTCCTTGAGTTTCAATTCTTCTTGAAGACTGCTGAGGCCATTTTTTTTCAGTTTTTGGTTCAATGCTGTACGAATATCAGGATCCACTTCGGGAAACTCATCCAGCCCGTTGACCACGGCATCCACGTAAAGACCACTGCCACCGACCATGACCACAGTATCTTTTTGTTGGAACAGTCCATCCAAAACAGTCATGGCTTCTTTTTCAAAATCCCCTACGGAATAGGGCTCAAAAATACTTTTATGCTGAATAAAATAGTGCGGCACCTGTGCCAGCTCTTCTTGTGATGGAACTGCGGTACCAATTTCCATTTCCTTAAAAAACTGTCGAGAGTCGGCTGAAAGGATTTCGGTATCAAAATGTTTGGCCAATTGAATGCCCAAAGCGGTCTTTCCAATGGCCGTAGGGCCTACCACTGCCAGTAGCACCTTTTTTTTCATAACGGATGACCACAATTATAGCAGTGGGTAGCATCGTCTCTATGCCCTTCTGCGGAACAGCTAGGGCAGGCTTGGGTGTTCACATGTACCATAAAACCCTTATCGCCACTTTCTTTCCCGTTTTTTTGGTTACGGGTGAATTCTGCGGTAACAATGCCAGTGGGTACCGCAATTATGCCATAACCCAAAATCATGATTACGGTCGCCAAAAACTGCCCTAGATTGGATTGGGGCGCAATATCACCGTAACCTACGGTGGTCAGCGTTACAATGGTCCAATAAATACTTTTGGGTATGCTGGTAAAACCAGAATCGTCACCTTCAACAATGTACATTAAAGTCCCCATAATCACCGATAGAATCAAGACCACATAGATAAATACCGCTATCTTGGCTCGGCTTGCCTTTAGGGCTGACTGTAATTGGGAAGCTTCGCCCATAAACTTGACGAGCTTCAATATCCTGAAAATACGGAGCAAACGGAAAGCCCTTACTGCCAATAGCACTTGGGATCCCGCCAAAATATAAGAAAGATAAAGTGGTATGGTCGATAGAAAATCGATGATACCGTAGAAACTAAAGACGTATTTTAAAGGTTTCTTGATGCTGATGAGTCGTGCAATGTACTCAATGGTAAAAAAGATGGTCACCACCCATTCCAAGGTCAATAGTGTACGGTGGTAGCGCGCATCAAAATCGTCTATGCTTTCCAGTATCACCAAAATTACACTGATGATGATCAAGACGAAGAGAAGAATGTCAAACAGCTTGCCCGACGGAGTGTCCGCTTCATAAATAACTTCATGAAGTTTACTCTTCCATTTGGCCTGTGGTTTGTAATCTTTCAATGATCAGCGGGTTAGGGGAATGGTCTTTAATCGGTTGTTCTTTCTCAAATAGGCCTCAACGATAAAAGTGGTATTCTCATCACTCTTCATTGGGGTCATTATCGATTCTAAGATATGAATATTATTGATTTGATGATTGAGGTCCACAAATCCAAATCCCTGAAGTCGACCATTTTTGATGAGAATAAAACTGCGTTCCCCGGTTTGCCTACCACGGTCGGTCAATGCGATGTCCTTATTTTGGATGCTATATTTCTCAAAGGCGGCACGGACTTTTTCATTACAATTCTCGGCAATGCCCTTGTTTTGTTCGGACATACAAACTTCCTGCCCCAAAGATGATGGGCATAGTTCAAATTCCTCGTTAATTTTGTTCAAAAAGCTTTTCGCGGCCTCCGTACCGTTGAAAGCCATTTTTTCATGTTCCAAGGTCCTATCTTTTTCCACGTCCAGCACAATATGTTCCGTTCCATTAAGACTAAAATCTATGGTGTGGGTAAACAGCTTTTTCTTGGAAACATGATTGTAGCGAGGTCTGTTCTTTTTTTGTTCCAAATAGGCCTTTAAAATGGCAATCAATTCGCTGCCTGTGGTTTCGTAGGTCACTTTTTTGGTTTCCTTTTGAAGCTTTCGGGCAATTTTGCCCACGTTCGTAAAATGTTGGTTTACCCGCTTCTTGATATCCTTGGTTTTCCCCAAAAAGATGATTTCACCGTCCTTATCGTGCATATAATAAACTCCGGTTTCAGAGGGCAGCTTGAACACCATGTCCAATTGGTTGGGTGAAAGTTCCCCGTGGGTCTCTTCGCGGATGACCTCGGTAATGATTTTTTTATCGGAATCCTTGTCGAGCAATAGCTTAAAGAGTTTCAAGGTCGCCAAAGCATCACCGTTGGCGCGGTGCCTATCGCTCATCGGTATCCCTAGGGAACGCGCCAATTTGCCCAAGCTATGGGATTCCGCTTCGGGTATAAGCTGCTTGGAAAGGTCTACCGTACAGAGGGTTTTGCGCTGAAAATCGTACCCCAATCGCCTAAACTCGGTGCGGAGTATGCGATAATCGAACTGTGCGTTGTGGGCGACCAAAACGGTTCCTTCGGTAATCTCCACAATGCGCTTGGCCACTTCGTGGAATTTGGGAGCGGAACGCAACATTTTATTGTTGATACCAGTCAATTTGGCCACAAAGGGCTGTATTTCCCGTTCCGGATTGATCAAACAGATGAATTTGTCCACCACCTCATGCCCATCGAACCTGTGGATGGCTATCTCGGTGATACCTTCCTCATTGTATTTCCCTCCCGTGCTTTCAATGTCGAGTATGGCGTACATGAAAAAAATGCTGCTTATGTGTAGTTTCTAGCCCCAAATATACTGCTTCCTATCCGCACCATGGTACTTCCTTCCTCAATGGCGACCGTGTAATCCCCACTCATGCCCATGGAAAGGATGTTGATGTCTGTCAATTTGGCCTTAAGATGATCGTACAGGGATTTGAGTTGGGCAAACTCCCTGCGTACTTGGTTCATGTCCTCAGTAAAGGTCGCCATACCCATCAAACCTACGATTTTGATGTGCTCCATGGTTTTGAACTCGTCAGAATCCACAAGCTCATTTAACTCTTTTTCATCCAGGCCAAATTTGGTATCCTCTTCGGCGATGTGAATTTGCAACAAGCAGGGGATGACTCGATCGTGTTTTTTGGCTTGTTTGTTGATTTCCTTCAACAGACGGGGACTGTCCACACCATGAATCAAGGAAACGAACTCGGCCATATATTTGACTTTGTTGCGCTGTACGTGACCGATCATGTGCCATTCGATGTCCTTGGGCAAGTCTTCCCATTTTTGGACCATCTCCTGCACTTTATTTTCACCGAATATGCGTTGTCCCGCTTCGTACGCTTCCAAGATATCCTCGTTGGGCTTGGTTTTGGAAACGGCGACCAAGGTCACACCTTCCGGGAGTTCGGATGTTATTTTTGTAAGGTTATCTTTTACTGACATAGTTTAGTTAATGTCATTCCGCACGTGGTACGGAATCTTTTAAATTTATGGATTCCTGCTATTTTGTTCCGCTGATGAGCCAATGGCGGAGACAATAAAAATTCGTCATTTCGAGTGGTTTTTTGAACCAAAGTTCAAAAAAATGTATCGAGAAAAGAATTTTCTCAGTTACAAACCTTGTTCTCGACCTGCCTGCCGGCAGGCAGGTACTTTTTCCTTCAGAAAAAACTCGAACTGACGGTTTTCAATCATAAATATCATCAAAATGAACAATTGATTAAAATTTACAATTCGTAAATGGCCAGGCCGCTACGGAGCTTAGGCTCAATATACGTGCTTTTTGGTGGCATTACCAAACCAGCATCGGCAATGGCCTTGATTTCCTGCACTGTCGTGGGAACCAAGCTAAATCCAACGGCATAGCTGCCCGAATCCACCGAATCCTTCATTTGGATAAGGTTGTTTTTACCGTAACCGTAGCAAATCCGCTTGTCGTTCCTTAGATCAGTAATGCCCAAAATAGGTTCCAAAATGGTTTTGTAGAGGATTTGGGTGTCCAAACGGCTCAGTGCATCGGTAAACTCATGGTTTGTTTGCCTAAAATGAAGGGTGTAAAACTCTCCCTCCAAATACATGCTGAATTCATGTTTTTTAGATGGTTTGCACAACCCATTCTCCCGTTTTTCTATTCGGAAATGCTCGTCCAACTGAATCAAGAACTCCTTTTTGGAGTATCCGTTCAAATCCTTTACCATACGATTGAATTCCGAAATCCGCATCTGTGATTCGGGAATCAGGTAGGCCATGAAATAATTATAGGCTTCCTCTCCGGTATGATTGGGGTTTTCCGATTTCTTAAGGTCTGCCAACAGACTGGATGATGCGCTTCTATGGTGCCCATCGGCAATATAAAGTGCATCGAGGTCTCCAAAAGCCTTTTCCAGTTTTTCAATCCCTTCGGGATACGAAATTTTCCATAGTTTATGGTTCACCCTGTCCGTGGTGGTGAAATCGTACTCTGGCTTTCGTTCTATTTTCCGTTGAAAGATCTCATCTACGGTTTCATTGTCCTCGTAGGTCATCAAAACAGGTTCCGCGTTAAAGCCTACGGTATGCAAATAATCGGCAAAGAGCTCCTCCCGGTCCTGTAGGGTGTCCTCGTGCTTTTTAATCACATTGTTACGATAATCCTCTACGCTACAGGCACAAAAGAAACCAAGACTTTTAAAATCGTTCTTGGTGATTTGGTAGAGGTAAAAGCTGGGCTCATCATCTTTTTGGAAGATGTCTTCCTCCAAAAACTCCAAATACCGATTGTGTACCAAGCCAAACCGTTCTTTGCCCCTGATGTTCTTTTCAAACTTGAACCCTGGGTTGATGATGTGCAAAAACGAGAACGGGTTGTACTGCAATATCGCTTTTAGTTCCTCCTTGGAATATTCCTCGTAGGAGCGCGATGCCACAAAAAAAGCTTTGTCCTTTGTAGGGCGTATGGCCTTAAAAGGTTTTACAATGGCCATACGTTCTTATTTGAATTGCGCGGAGACGGTTTCAGCCTTTCTGGACTCGGAATAATCGTAAAACCCTTCGCCCGATTTCACTCCTAATTTACCGGCCATTACCATGTTCACCAGTAGGGGACAAGGGGCGTATTTGGGATTTTTGAACCCATCGTACATCACGTTCAAAATGGAAAGGCATACGTCCAATCCGATAAAGTCCGCCAATTGCAAAGGACCCATAGGGTGTGCCATGCCCAATTTCATCACAGTATCGATTTCCTCAACACCGGCTACGCCATTATACAAGGTTTCGATGGATTCATTGATCATCGGCATCAAAATACGATTGGCCACAAATCCTGGATAGTCGTTTACCTCGGTAGGGGTTTTTCCCAGTTTTTTGGAAAGCTCCATAATGGTTTCTGTAACCTCATCCGAAGTGCTGTACCCACGGATAATTTCCACCAACTTCATGATGGGAACCGGATTCATAAAATGCATGCCGATCACTTTTTCGGGGCGATTTGTGGCCGCACCGATTTGGGTGATGGAAATGGAGGATGTATTGGTGGCCAAAATAGCCGATGGCTCGCATACTTCGTCCAAATCTTTGAAAATCTGAAGTTTAATATCCAATTTCTCCGTTGCCGCTTCAACCACCAAATCCGTTTTGGAAACGCCTTCTTTTAGGTTGGTATAAGTGGTGATATTGGCAAGGGTGGCTTCTTTTTTGGAGGCATCAATGACCTCTTTGGCCATCATCCGGTCCAAATTTTTGGTAATGGTAGCCAGCCCTTTGTCCAAGGAAGCTTGGGAGATATCCACTAAATTGACTTTGTATCCGTTCTGCGCAAAAACATGGGCGATTCCATTTCCCATGGTTCCTGCTCCAATAACCGCTATTTGTTTCATAAGCTTGTATTTAAAATGGTGATCCATCCGAATATTTCGGAGGAACGACGATTAATTATCAAATGATGCAATGATTTGAAGGGCCACACGCAGGGCATTGGTGCCTTGTTCCAAACTTACAACGGGTTCAGTGTCGTTGTTGATGGCATCGGCAAAGGTTTCCAATTCGTCCAAAATGGCATTGTTCACGTCTATTTCGGGGTTTTCAAAATAGATCTGCTTTTTCTCGCCTTCGGCGTTTTGTAAGATCATATCAAAATCGCCAGGATTTTCGGGAGCGTCCTTCATTTTGACCACTTCTACTTTTTTCTCCAAGAAGTCTACCGAAATATAGGCATCGCGCTGAAAGAAACGCGACTTCCGCATATTTTTAAGGGAAATACGGCTCGAGGTAAGGTTGGCCACGCAACCGTTTTTGAATTGGATACGTGCATTGGCAATATCGGGTGATTGACTAATGACAGAAACACCACTGGCATTGATTTTTTCCACTTCGGAAGGCACCACGCTCAAAATTGCATCAATATCGTGGATCATCAAATCCAGCACAACGGGCACATCGGTCCCCCGCGGATTAAATTCCGCCAAACGATGCGTTTCGATGAACATAGGGTTCTCGATTTTGTCCTTTACGGCCAAAAATGCAGGATTAAAGCGTTCCACATGGCCAACTTGGCCTTTAACACCATGTTTTTTGGAGAGTTCGAGCAGTTGTTCTGCTTCTTCCAAAGTATTGGTGATCGGTTTTTCAATAAAGATGTGCCTTCCTTTTTCAATGGCCTTTTTGGCACAATCAAAATGGGACAGCGTAGGGGTAACTATGTCCACTACGTCCACGACATCTATCAAATTGTTGATATTGTCGTAATGGGTATACCCAAATTCGGCAACAACTTTTTTGGCATTGATCTCATCGGGATCATAAAACCCAACAAGTTCATATTTATCCGATTGGTTTAAGAGCCTGAGGTGTATCTTTCCTAAATGTCCCGCACCGAGGACACCAACTTTTAGCATATGACCTGTTTTCGTCAAAAATACGGATATGATGCCAGTTTCCATAAATTTTTGAATGGAACTAAGGGGATATTTTTGGGGAACTTTTTAACTTCGCCCCACCAGACCAGATACCATGAAGGATACGCTCAAACATAGGGGAATGCGCAAAAACTTGGCCGATGTTGTCGCAGCCAAGGGGATAACGGACAAAAAGGTGCTGGAAGCGATAAAAACGGTTCCCAGACATTTGTTTTTGGACAGTGGTTTCGAGGACCACGCGTATCAGGACAAAGCCTTTCCCATTGGTGCGGACCAAACCATTTCACAGCCCTACACGGTGGCATTCCAAACCGAATTGTTGGAGGTGAAACCGAACGATAAGATTTTGGAAATAGGCACAGGAAGTGGTTATCAAACCGCAGTTTTGCTGCATTTACGGGCCAAGGTCTATACCATCGAACGCCAATTGGAGCTCTTCAAGACCACTAAATTGTTCTTCAATAAAATGCATTATCGACCCAAAAAGATGATTTTTGGGGATGGCTACAAAGGACTGCCCGAAGAAGCGCCTTACGATGGAATTATTGTTACTGCGGGTGCCCCAGAAGTTCCTAAACCCCTTTTGTCGCAATTGAAAGTAGGGGGCAGGCTGGTGATTCCCGTTGGGGTGGATGAACAAATCATGACATTGTTCGTGCGTAAGTCTGAAAAGGAATTCGAGAAAAAGGAGTACGGTTCGTTCCGGTTCGTTCCCTTGTTGGAAGATAAAAACTAATTGTTGAAACTCTTTTTGATTCGGGATAGGTTCCGTTTGTTGTCCCGGTCCTTGATGGTTTCCCGCTTATCGTACAATTTTTTACCCTTGGCCAGACCAATGTTCATTTTGGCCAGACCCCTATCGTTGATGAAAACTTTGAGCGGCACAATGGTGAGTCCAGTGGTAGCTACCTCTTTTTGCAGTTTCTTGAGTTCCCTTTTGTTGAGCAACAATTTGCGTACAGCCTTTGGGGCGTGGTTAAAATGACTGGCATGAGTGTATTCATCAATCTGCATGTTGACGACAAATAGTTCACCCTTGTCATTAAACTCACAAAAGCTTTGCGAAATGGAAGCCTTGCCCAACCGGAGTGATTTTATTTCGGTACCTCCGAGGACGATTCCCGCCGTGTAGGTATCCAAAATTTCATAATCAAATCGGGCTCTTCTATTTTTTATGTTGATATTTTGCTGCATCGGGCACAAAAATATAAACTCTTTGCCAAGAAAATTGTAATGTTATGCCAGATTTTACGAATAAGTACATAAACAACCTTATGAAACGATTTTTAATTCCCCTTGTAATTGTTTGTGCCATTGGATGCAAACAAGAAGCTAAAGAACAACCGACTGCCCAAGAAATTGTGGACAAATCCATTGCCGATAGTGGAGGGGCATTGTTTAACGACCATACAGTGACTTTTGATTTTAGGGATAAAAGTTATGTTTCCGAAAATGTGGATGGACAAAGGGTTTTTAAGCGGATTTCCGATTTGGACACCACTACGATTATCGATATCAAAAGGGGTGATGATTTTGAACGCTACGTAAACGATTCTTTGGTGCAGGTGCACGATACCATGGCGGTGAAATATGCCAATTCCATCAACTCAGTGCATTATTTTGTGCGATTGCCCTATGGTTTAAACGATGCTGCCGTCAACAAAACTTTTTTAGGCGAGGAGACGATCAGCAACAAACCTTATTACAAAGTAAAGGTGACTTTTGACCAGCAAGGGGGAGGTGACGATTTTGAGGACACCTATTTATATTGGTTTGATAAAGAAACATTTAAGCCAGAGTATTTGGCCTACGACTTTCATGTAAATGGAGGCGGTCAGCGGTTTAGGAAAGCCTATAACGAACGCTATGTGAATGGTATCCGTTTTGTGGACTACGAGAACTATAAACCTCTAAAAGAGGGAACAGGCATTCTAGAAATCGGTCAATTGTACGATAAAGGGGAGCTTGAACTCCTGAGCAAGATCGAACTGGAAAATATTTTGGTGGAATAGGCCTAATCCATTTTTAATCGGATGTCCGTTGGTACGCCATCAATAATTCGGACGATAAACAAACTACTGTTGTCAGAATCATCCATGGCATCATATTTTTCCATGCCGATTATTTTGTTCACCAACATTGGCGTAGTGTTGCTGTGGCCGACCACAAGGACATTTTTCCCTTCATTTTCCATTTTGAACGCCTCGATATCCATATCGCGAGGGTCGTAATACTTGATATCGATATCTTTTTTGATAGAGGTAGGTGCAGCCGTCATGGAAGTCCGCTCGTAATTGGTGGAGTAGACCATGTCCAGAGGGATGGGGTCGAAGACTTCGGCCCAGCGTATGGCCCTGTCCAAACCATCCTGATTGAGCTCTGGGTCCGGGTTTTCAGGGTCCGTTCTGTCTTTTTCGGCATGCCTTATAAAATAGAAGGTGGAAATAACAGGATCTTCGGCAATTTTCGTATCTTTTTTGCAGCCGATACTTCCAACGAGTATAATTGCAAGGGCAATTAGGGGTTTGATGGTTCGCATAGTTCTATTCAAAGTTCCCGTATGTTTTTGGTTAATTTGTTTTAAAAGTAACGTTTAATTTTCATTTTCTGGTATGCCCAAGTTTTTGGTTTGTTTATTCGTTATCATAAGTACCTCCTTGACTTGGGGGCAAGAGCCTACATTGCCGTCCGATTTTAGGCAACATTCGCTCACGCAGTTCAACGCCAGTTTGCTGAATCCTACCTACGCCTTGGACTGGAACAATCCGAATTCCCTTTCGGTATGGACCCGATGGCAATGGCAGAGCATTGATGGCGACCCTTCCACCATTTTCGCCAATTACACCCACCAATTGAATCCAGCTTCAGTAGCATCGGTAGGCTTTTTACAGCACAATACAGGTGTTTTTTTGTACACTGGGGGTAATTTGACTTTTGCCCAAACCTTTCAATTGGATGATGAAATTCAGCTGATGGCCGGACTCAATGTCTTTGCCTTCCAGCAAACAGTTGCTGATGAACAATTTGTGGAAGGTGACGGGTTGGACCCTGTTGCATTGGAGGATTTTGAAGGGTTTAAGGTACAATTTACCCCTGGATTGCGGTTGATGGTCAATCGATTCAGTGTTGGTCTGGCCTTGGAAAATGCAGTGGGCTTTAATGTTTCCGGTTCCAACGGGCAAAATATGGATAGCTTTCAGAGTGTTACCGGAACGGTGTCGCATGATTTTCCGTTGATGATTTCGGAGGGTTTGGGAGATAGTTTTGTCCGCCCCGTAGTATATGTCAAATCCGTGCCTAATGGCGACACCCAGTTTGGGTTGAATGGGTTGTTCTCCACCTCTAAATTTTGGGTACAGGGCGGCTACAACAGTTTTTATGGTGCGTCAGGTGGTCTGGGGATTACCTTGGCAAAATCCTTTTCTTTGGGTGGATTGATGGAGTTTGCAACGGATAACGCGTTGAGCGAAGAAGACGCCACGTTTGAAATCGTTGCTTCCTATCACTTTGGAAAAACAAAAACAAAGGAAATTCAGCCGGAAGAGCCGCAAGAAGCCTTACCCGCAGAAACCGTGGAAGAGGAGCCAAACCCACTGGAGGAGGAAATAGAGCAACAACGACTGGAGCAGGAGCGTCGCGAACTTGAGGCAAGAAGACAATTGGAGCGTGTAAAGGACTCCCTAGCGGAAGTACAACGCCAATGGGAACTTATGGAACAGCAGCGCAAAAAGGACAGTCTGGAACAATTACAACGGCAGCAGGTAGAGGTTCGACCAAACGAACGCTACGAAGAAGTAGAAAATGAAGAAGGTTTGGAGCCCGGTTTCTATTTGATTGCCAACGTTTATGGTACCCAACGATATTTTGAAAACTTCATGAAAACGCTCCGGGAAAAAGGTTTGGATCCCAAATCCTTCTATCGAAGCGTAAACAAGTACAATTATGTGTATTTGGAGCGCTACAATACCATGGATGAGGCCAGAAAGGCCCGAGACAGCAAGTTTTTTGGTAAGTATGCGGAAAAAACCTGGATTTTCCGTGTCAAAGGAAATTGATGTTAGATGAGACGGTCATTTCAAGCAAAGAGCGAAATCCATTTCCTAATTAAATGATGTGAGCTACCTCGTCGCTTTGAGCTGTTGGAATGACAGGCGCTTGAATGAATAAGAAAATGGGCTTTACTTTTTGAGTTCTTGCTTCACCAAAAACTCTAAATACGCAACGGTATTGACCAAGTACTTTCGGTCCTGCATCATGGTGCTCATGGCCACGGCCCCTTGGATCATGGTGAACAATTGCTTGGCAAACTGTAAAGGGGGTACAGGAAGCTTAATTTCGTTTCGGTTCGCTCCATTTTCAAGGACAAGGGCAATCTTGCCCTCAATTTCTTTGACAGTTTCTTTTACCGCCGCAGCAAGGAGCTTGTTGTTGCCTTGGGCATCCACACCAACATTGAGGATGGGACATCCGCCCATGGGCAGGGTGAATACATCGTACTGCCTGTAAAAATTCAATAGGGCATAAATTCTTGCCAAGGCTTCGTCACCTGTTTCCAGAGCATTGTCAATTGCCCGCAAGAGCATATTCCGATTGTGCTCAAAGGCGGAGAGCGCCAGGGCTTCCTTGTTTTCAAAATTTCCGTAAATGGCACCTTTGGTGAGGCCTGTAGCTTCGGTAAGGTCGCTCATACTGGTGCCTATGTAGCCATGTTTGTTAAAAATGGGCGCTACGGTCTCAATAATGTAAGCGGTGGTACGTTCTGCCTTTTTGGTCATTTTGTTGGTTGCTGTTGGTCGTATCTAAGATATAAAAAATCAAATACTGTACGGTATTTTATAAAAGAAAAGCCCTCACTTTAACAAAGTAAGGGCTTTATCTATGGGTGATTTGGTATTATTCTACCAATTCATTTTGATTTCTGAATACCAACTGATCATCGAAAGAATCCAAGAGCACGATGCTGTCCGAAGTAATTCTTCCTGATAGCAGCTCTTTAGACAGGTTGTTCAACACCTCTTTCTGGATCAATCGTTTTACGGGCCGTGCACCGTATTGCGGGTCAAATCCTTTGGCTGCCAAATAATCGATTGCTTCCTCGGTCGCATCCAAGGTGATGTTTTGCTTGGTCAACATTTTTTTCAAATTGGCCAGTTGCAGCCCCACAATGTCCTTGATGTCCGATTTGCTCAACGGGGTGAACATGATAATATCATCGATACGGTTCAAGAACTCTGGTCGGATGGTTTTGCGGAGCAATCCCATCACTTCCACACGTGCGGCCTCAGATGCACTGTCCATATCCTTCGCATCCTCAAATTTCTCTTGGATGATGTGGCTTCCCATATTACTGGTCATAATGATGATGGAGTTCTTAAAATCCGCCACACGTCCTTTGTTATCGGTCAACCTACCCTCATCCAATACCTGTAAAAGAATATTGAAGGTATCGGGGTGGGCTTTTTCGATTTCATCCAGCAATATCACCGAATAAGGTTTTCTTCGTACCGCCTCGGTCAACTGTCCGCCCTCATCATAGCCCACGTAGCCGGGAGGCGCACCTACCAATCGACTCACGGAGTGGCGTTCTTGATATTCGCTCATATCTATCCGCGTAATGGCATTTTCGTCATCGAACAGATAGGCGGCCAAGGTCTTGGCCAACTCGGTCTTACCCACACCAGTGGTACCCAAGAACAGGAATGAACCGATGGGTTTTTTGGCATCCTGCAGCCCGGCCCTGCTTCTTCGAATGGCGTCGGATACGGCCACAATGGCCTCCTCTTGTCCCACTACGCGTTTGTGCAGCACGTCTTCCAGCTTCAAAAGCTTTTCGCGCTCGCTCTGCATCATCTTGTTCACCGGAATTCCGGTCCATTTGGCCACCACCTCGGCGATATCCTCATAAGTGACCTCTTCCTTGATCAAGGTGCCGGCAGTTTGTTGCTCGGACAATTCATTTTGAAGCTTTTCCAACTTCTCTTGCGCCTCTTTGATTTTTCCGTACCGTAGCTCGGCTACTTTACCGTAGTCACCGTTCCTCTCGGCGCGTTCGGCCTCCACCTTGTAGTTTTCGATATCCTCCTTGGTTCGTTGGATATTGTCCACCACGGTTTTTTCGCTCTCCCATTTGGCAAAGATTTCGTTTCGCTCTTCCTTGAGGTTGGCCAACTCCAAGTTTAGGGACTTTAATTTGGTGGTGTCGTCTTCCCGTTTGATGGCCTCCACCTCAATTTCCAACTGCATGATCTTACGGTCGAGCACGTCCAATTCTTCGGGCTTGGAGTTGATTTCCATGCGAAGTTTGGAAGCTGCTTCATCCATGAGGTCGATAGCCTTGTCGGGCAAAAAGCGGTTGGTGATGTAGCGTTGCGATAGTTCAACCGCCCCAATCACCGCATCATCCTTAATACGGACCTTGTGGTGGGCTTCATACTTTTCCTTGATACCCCGGAGGATGGAAATGGCGCTTTCGGTATCCGGCTCGTCTACCATCACTTTTTGGAACCTTCGCTCCAATGCCTTGTCCTTCTCAAAATATTTTTGATACTCATCTAAAGTGGTTGCTCCAATGGCCCTAAGTTCACCACGGGCCAGGGCTGGTTTAAGGATGTTTGCGGCATCCATGGCACCCTGTCCGCCACCAGCGCCTACCAAGGTATGGATCTCATCGATAAATAGTACGATGTTCCCATCGGAGGAGGTCACCTCTTTGATTACCGCCTTTAGGCGCTCCTCAAATTCACCCTTGTATTTGGCACCGGCAATCAGGGCACCCATATCCAATGAGTAGATGATTTTGTCCTTTAGGTTTTCGGGCACGTCACCTTGCACAATTCGATGCGCCAATCCTTCGGCAATGGCTGTTTTACCCACACCGGGCTCACCTACGAGCATAGGGTTGTTTTTGGTGCGTCGGGAGAGGATTTGCAAAACTCTTCGGATTTCTTCGTCCCTTCCAATAACGGGGTCCAACTTGCCACTATCGGCCAATTGGTTGAGGTTATTGGCGTATTTATCCAAGGAATTATAGGTTTCCTCGGCACTCTGCGAGGTTACCTTTCCTCCCTTACGTAATTCTTGAATGGCCGCTTTCAAGTCTTTTTCGGTAACGCCTTGATCTTTTAGGATTTGCGCGATCTTACTCTTGGATTTGAAAATGGCCAAGAGTAAATGTTCCACGGAAACATATTCATCGCCCATATTTTTGGCGATAATACTGGCTTCGTTGACGGTTTTTCCGGCTTCGCGCGAAAGCATGATTTCTCCTCCGGTCACTTTGGAAAAGCTCTGGAGCTCCTTGTCCAATATTTGATGGATGAGGTTGGTGTTCACGTTCAATTTTTTCAAAATGAAGGGAAGCACATTTTCATCCACCTCGCCAATGGCTTTGAACAGGTGTTCGTTTTCTATTTGTTGATGCCCAAATTCTTGGGCCAATTGCTGGGCCCTTTGAATGGCTTCTTGCGATTTTATGGTAAAATTGTTAAAGTTCATCGTTTTCGTTTTACCGATTAAAGTCAACAACCTTACCATTACCATATTACCGTCAAAATGTCCGATAAAACCTGTGATAGCAAGACATTTAGTCAGTTGTAAGCTTTTTGTTCCCTACCGACTTATCCTATAAATTTGCAATATGGGAATATTTGACAGCGTCTTCGGAAAAAAGGAGAACACAACGACAAAAAAGGAAGCATTGCCTTGGATTCCATTGGAAGCTATGGACCAATTGGAGGCGATTGCTGAAAAGTCCAATGGTCGACCACAGGTGATTTTTAAGCACTCGAATACGTGCGGCATAAGCCGAATGGTCCTCAATATGTTCGAGGGGTCGTACGATATGGATTTGGATATTGACCTTTATTTTTTGACCATTCAAAACCACCGGGATATTTCCAACCGAATTGCGGAGAAATTTGATGTACTCCACGAGTCTCCCCAATTACTGGTCGTCAAGAACGGTAAAGTTACCTTCCACACCTCGCACGGAGCCATTTCGGATATGGATTTTACGAAGTACCTATAAAAGAAATCATGATTATATGTCAGTTCGAGCGCAGTCGAGAACTTAAGGCATCTCGACTCCGCTCGATGTGACACTTTCTTTTAATTGAACTGATACCTCGAGACAATATTTTTGAGGCGCAGTTTTAAGTCTTCGCCAGCATCGTACACCATTTGCTCGTTGGACGGAAACGGTACCTCCCTAGCGTTCAGGTACAATAGCAAATCGTCTTCCAACGCTCTTTTATCCCCTTGGTAATTCGCAAAGATATGCTCAAAGACAAACTCACTGGATAGGGGGTAGGAGTTGATGACCTGTCCATCCCTTAAATTGGTAAAGCTTACCTTGGCCCCAATTTGGGCACTTTTGAATTGGGTAAATTGGAACAACTTACAAGTAACGGTTCGCATTTTATCCACTTTTATCTTGTTGCCCAAACTATCCTTCACCACATTACCATCTTGGTCCAAAAGGTATTCCCAACCGTCCTTGATCTGTCTTTCCTTAATGACTTGGGTTTCGTTGATACGCTCTGGGGAAATATTGATTTCCATAAAATCTAGGTTCATCGCATAATCATAATTAATGTTTTCCAACGGATTAGTATGGTACTGCAACCAAAAATTTTCAATTCCAAAGGCATTAAAATCCAATAATTCGGCCTCCAAACGTTCTGGGATGATCTGTTGGGTCTGATTGGCAATCTCCACACGTACAAATTCGAGCCCTTTGTTATAGGCCTCATCCATTTTGGCCACCGTTTCCCTATACCCAGGATTGATTTCCTGCAAGTACTTCAAATCATCATAGGCGGCTCGATAATCGGATTTGTATTTGGCCGAGGCCAAAAGGTTGAGGGCATTCTGATACAAATGCTCGGATAGGTCATCCTTGGTATTCAAGATTTGATTGTCGTAGTTCACAAAATTGAATCGGGCATCCCTTCCTTCATCAACAATATACAGCGGTAACAGGGGACGAATCCGTTCCTGTATTTGCTTCAGTTGAACATATTTATTGTAGATGGATTCCAAGTTTGCTGGATTTCCATCATTCTGAAGGAATGCAATTTCTTGTTGCTCTCTGGCCGCATTTTTGGCAAAGGCCTCTTCTAATAGTACAATAAACTGCTGATGCCCTTTTTTGGTCTTGTTCTCGGCCAAATTTTTAATGGCCTTGTTCATTGCCGCATTGTAATTTCCCGTATTCAGGGCCTCTTGCGTTTTTTTAACACCACTACAGGCGCCAAGAACCATAACTGTAAGTAAGAGTAAAAGTTTTCTCATGGTCATCTACTTTTTGATTTGGTTAGGGGAATCCAATAGCTGTGCCAAAAATCCCCAATCTATAAACGAAAAAGGATGAACGGTAGTATATCTTGGATAAAAAGGTTGTAAATGGGGGATTTTTGGAAGGATGGTAAACTAACATAATTGTTAATTTCCGTTTGATAAAATTAGCCCTCATTGGCTTTTTTATGCGGATAAATCCCCTTTCAATTCGTAATTTTACGCCCTTAATTAAACTATGGGCAACATGCAACGAGACCAAAAGATTTTTGAACTGATAGCGCAAGAAAACGATAGGCAGCTGGAAGGTATAGAACTGATTGCTTCCGAGAACTTTGTAAGTCCGCAAGTGATGGAGGCCGCTGGCTCCGTACTTACCAACAAATATGCTGAAGGCTACCCAGGAAAGCGTTATTATGGCGGTTGCGAAATTGTTGACCAAGTGGAACAGTTGGCGATAGACCGTGCCAAGGAGTTGTTCGGTGCCGCTTACGCCAATGTACAGCCGCACTCCGGTTCACAGGCCAATGCTTCTGTTTACCATGCGTGCCTCAATGCAGGTGATACCATTTTGGGGTTTGACCTTTCCCACGGCGGACACTTGACCCATGGTTCGCCTGTGAACTTTTCCGGTAAATTGTACAACCCTGTGTTTTATGGGGTAGATGAGGAAACCGGACTTTTGAACTACGACAAAATCCAAGAGATTGCCGAAAAGGAGCAACCCAAACTGATCATTGCCGGTGCTTCAGCTTATTCCAGGGACATGGATTTTAAGCGTTTCCGTGAAATTGCCGATAGCGTAGGAGCTATCTTGTTGGCAGATATATCGCATCCTTCTGGATTGATTGCCAAAGGTATTTTGAACGACCCGATTCCCCATTGCCATATTGTGACCACCACAACACACAAAACACTCCGTGGTCCACGTGGAGGACTTATTTTGATGGGTGAGGATTTTGACAATCCGTTTGGTATCAAACTAAAGAACGGAAACCTGAGAAAAATGTCGGCCCTATTGGATTTGGCAGTATTCCCTGGTAATCAAGGCGGACCGTTGGAGCACATTATCGCAGCCAAAGCCGTTGCGTTTGGGGAAGCCCTTTCTGACGAATTCCTCCACTACATGGTCCAAGTGAAAAAGAACGCTGCCGCCATGGCGAAGGCGTTTATGGACAGGGATTACAAAGTAATTTCTGGGGGTACCGACAACCACATGATGTTGATCGACCTCCGAAACAAAAATATCACTGGTAAAGATGCCGAAAAGGTATTGGAGCATGCGGATATCACAGCCAACAAGAACATGGTGCCTTTTGATGATAAATCACCTTTTGTTACGTCAGGAATCCGTTTCGGAACCTCTGCAATCACCACCAGAGGCTTAAAAGAGGCCGATATGGAGATCATTGTGGGCTTTATCGACGAAATCCTGACCGACCCGGAGAACGAAACCAAAATAGCTTCCATAAAACAAAAGGTCAACGATTTAATGAAATCGCGACCTCTGTTCAGTGCTTAGTAATTGCTAGTGGAAATTTTTACTCGAAGAGAAAAATGCTCTCTTCGTACAATTTTTTCTGGTGAAGGGAATAAATGTAGGCTTCCTGCCCATCCCCGCGGTCAAAATAGAGGCCCCAATAGTCAAAATAACTGATTGGGCTATCTTCCTCCTGAGTTGAAACACTGGTGCCGACCGTGGCGGTATCCTCAAAAACAGGAACAAAGATTTCATAGGGCATTTCGGTGAGCCCTTTGGTAAAGTAGACAAAGTGCTTGCCAACAGCGGTCAGTATATCGCTGGCCTGTTCGGTGATGCTATGCTTGAACAATCGTGAGATGATGATGGAAGTATCCTCAAAATGCAAGGAAAGTTCCAGAATATCCGTAGGATAGGTACTTTCTTGGTTTAGCGTCTCCAAGGCCTTGGCCAGTTTAGTGGAGATACTGGATTGGCAGTCTTCGGCAAAATCATAGCTGCCCCAATTCCCATCGTTAAAATGTCGAAGACATTCGGCTATTCCAAAGTTATGATGAAGGTGGATGATCAAATCCGTTCTGTTGTTTTGAAAATCCTGCTTACACTGCACTTTGGCTGTGGCAAAAAAGTACTTTTCCAATACTTTTAGAAAGTCGTCCAGACCATCGGTGGCCACATAGGTTTTTGGACCTTTGTATCTGCTGTTTCGTTTGTTAGGGGATGACATGTAGCTATAGATTGGATTCTACTATTCTTTCTACATAAAATTAGGATGAATCTTTGATTTTGGATTGCAGATAATCCTTAAAAATTCTATGGATTTCCCCCAGTTTGTAGGATTTTTAAGGATTTTTGGCCCATAATCCTACCACAAAACGAAAAGTAAGGCTGCGTTTAGCGCATTGATGGTCAAATAAAGCCTTTGTTTTTTGCTGCCAATATCAACGCCAAATCGTTCTCGTTTTCTGTACCGAACAAGGTTCTTAAATGACGTTTTCTGTTTTCGATGGAGGAGGGGGAAAGCCTGATGAATTTTTCCAAATCCTTGGTTTTGGTCCCTTTGGACAAATGGTAAAGGATTTGCTTGTCTTTCTCATCAAGATCTATGTTGTTGGCCATCTTTTTTCTGATGGCGCCAAGCGCTTTGGAAGAGTAGTAGGGCGGGTCCAGCATAATGGTCCGCACGGCATCTTCCAAGGTTTTGGGGTCAATATCCGTTTTTACCAAATAACCGTCCGGATCTACGGACTTAAGAATACTGTTGATCCTAAAGTTGTCGCTAAAGGAGGACATAAAAACAATCTTGCTTTCCGGTACGATCTTTCTGGCCAAGATGCCCAAATCTTCCCCACTGTGCGGTTGGTCTTCGTTAGGGGCAAATAATTGAACATCCAAAAACAAGATATCATACCTAAAGGTTTTTGCGGATTCCTCGATCAATTGTTTGCCAGCTTCGAAGGAAGTTGCGGTGTCCACTATGATCTTGTGACCGTCAAAATCGATGCCCTCGAGTATGAACTTGTACCCGAGCATGGTCATTTCATGATCATCGATGGCTAGTATTCTCAGTGTTTTCATGGTAGGTATTACTATTAATTTGGGGGAGTTGTTTATGCGTTTACCGCTATCGATGTTTTCGGAACGGTGTGTTCCACATAAGAAGCGGGTATCTGTATTTTTATAATGGTTCCGTGGCCAGGTTTGCTGTCAAAATCCACTTTACCTTTTATTTTTTTGACTCTGGATATAATGTTCTTCAGGCCAATTCCTTTTTTCGCTCGGTTTGGATCAAAGCCAACACCATCATCCGAGATATTGAGCTTTAACATATCGTCCACCAGTTGAAAGGAAATGGACACGTTTTCGCTTTTTGCGTGTTTCACACAGTTTTTTAGTGCCTCTTGGACTACCCTGAAGGCGTTGATCTTGATATCGCCCAGCAAATTGTCCCAAGGTACCTTTTTGTCGTAGTCGAAGGTACAGGAAATACCGGATGACTTTTCGATACCGCTGATCATGTCTTCCAACGACACGATAAAATTATGAAATTTTTTGTAGGCTTCATTGTTCAGCTCATGGGAAATGGTTCGGATTTCCTCCTCAACGGCCTGAAGTTTTTCAATGAACATGGCCCTTTGTTCCATGGAGGCCTGGTCCTCGCGATCGTTAAGGCCGCTCAACATCAACCGGATACCCAACATTTCGCCCAGAATGCCATCGTGGAGCTCCTCCGAAATTCGTTTTTGGGCCATTTGCTTGCCCTCCTGCAATTTTCCTTGTTGGGCGAGCATCAGGTTGTAGATTTCTTGGTTGCTTTCCTGTTGTCGCTGTTTAAACTTTAAGCGGTTGTTGCTTATATACAGGGAAATAATGATGAAGGCGGTTACCCCGAACAATAGCATTAGGGTGGAGGATAGTATCCAAATCTGCTTTTCCTGCGTCAGGATCTTGTTCTCTTCGATAATGTCGTCCGTCTCCATGCGGATACGGCCAAATTTATCCCGTTTGGTGCGTTCCTCTTCCTGTACAATGTCGTTGAGTTGGTAGTACTGCTCGGCATAGGAGGCGGCATGTACCGTATCCAACCGGGTGAGCAACCGCAGGGCATCCAAGGCGCGATCATTGTTATAGGTTTCCTTGGCAATGTTGTAGGATTCGTTGGCATTGGCAATGGCATTGAGGGTATCTCCCTTGGCCGCCAAAACCTCGGAATAGTAATAATGCAGCCTGGCCCTGTCGTAGAGGTCACCAGTTGCAGCGTTTATGGTAAAGGCCTCCTGTAACAATTCCTCGGCCTTTTCAGTGTCCTTCTCGGTTTTGAGTACCGAAAACGCATAACTTCCCAATACCTTTTCATATAAATCTGGTACGTCTTCCTTTAATTTTTGATTAGTGAATAATTCCTGAAAATTCTCTTTGGCCATTTCATAATCTCCATCATATTGATAGGTGTTTGCAATATTATTTTGCAGTTGCCATAGCAATCGGGTTTTGTTTTCCCTATCCGAGTTTTCAAGATATGTGCGGGCTTTTTCATAGGATTCTATCGCTTTTTGGCTATTGCCTAAGCCGTTGGCCAAGATGCCCAACATATTATAGGTGTTGTATAAGCGATAATCATCGTCCAGCTCATCAAAGATTTCTATGGCAGCGGCAGCACTTATTTCACCGCCCAAATAATCCTTGTAGGCATCCTGTACCCTTGACATATTATATAGCATACGCGCTTTTAAGGATTGAGAGGTGGAGTCTTTGGGCAATCAATCAAAACTCTCCAGGGCTTTTCGGTAATGGTAAAAAGCACTGTCCATTGCTCCATAGGTCTCAAAAAAATCCCCCAAATCCCAATTGGAATACCCTGAAATTTTGCTGGCCTCGGCTTCTTTGGATAATTCTAAAAGTTTGGCGTTGGACTGCCGGAAACCCATAGAATCTTTCAATTTCAAATACGCAAGAGACACTTGGGAAAGTTGCTCCAATCGGGTGGAATCCTTGGAAAGGGTCAAGGCCTGTACCTCTGCATCTTGAATATAGGTTCTGCGTTCATCGGGTGATAATTCTTTGGCGGTCTTGGCAATAGTCAGCAGTTGTTGAATGGAGTCGACCTTGGGGTTCCGCACCGTTTCATCGTTGGATGCCTGCTGTTTACAGCCCAAAACAAGCAGTAATACTAATATGAAGGCTCCGTTTTTCAAATTTTCCAAGTGGTTACTAGTTCCAAGGTAACAAAAAAGCCCCAAAACGGTATCGGTTTGGGGCTGGGTGTTATGTTAAATCTTCCTTACAGTTGTCGACTGTCGTTGCGGCTTTTTTGCAATCGTCGCTCGCTGCGTTCTATAAATCCGAGATGTACTCGATATTCATAGGATCCCTTCTGATAGTCTTCAGATAGCGTTTCTTGTCTATCCAAAGCGTTGTTATCGACTACTTGGGATTCATCCCTTTGATAAAAAAGAGCAACAACAAGAAGTACAATCAGTATAATGTTTTTGTAAAAGTTGGTATTGGCAGAAAGCATTCAAATTTAATTACTACCTCTTGAGTCCTTGTCTGCATCATCACCATCAGTCGCATTCTGATCAAGGGTCAGTTGTTCAAACATGGCTTCGGTGTCCTGTACGTCGGTTTCCGTTTCGCAAGAGTAAAATCCAGTGGTCAATAGTGCAAGGGCCAAAATGCTAAATACTTTTTTCATAATTATAGGTTTTTAGGTGTAAAAATTAGGTTTATGCAGCTAAAGTATTTCGCAATGGGGATGGCCACGCTGTATTTGAAAAGAGCGTAGTATTCTGTGGTAATCTGTTAGAATTTTACCACAATCTGCAAGAATTTTGCTAATTAAGGGCCTTTGCCGAGGTTTTGGAGAGCATGTTCTTAAGGCTGTCTACCTTATCCTTATAGGTTTTGGAGAAGGGGAGTTCCTGTTCTTCCCCGCATCTTAGACTACAGATGGATTTCCCATAATTGATACGGGAGACATATACACTATTGATAATGTAGCTTTGGTGTACGCGAATAAAATTCTTGGGCAACTTTTCCTCGAAGGACTTTAAGGTCTTGAATGCACTGATGATGCTACCGTCCTTCATAAAAAAGTCCGTGGTATTGTTATCCGATTTGAGATACAGGATGTTTTGGGTGTCCAAATACCGGTAATCCTTATAGGATTTAAGGCAAATGGTGGATGGCGTATCGTGCTTTGGGTGCAATTTGCGCAGTCGTAAAATGGTCTTACGAATATCGAACTCGTTGTGTGGCAGGATCCAATAATCAAAAAAGCCGCTTTTAATGGCATTGTAGGCGAACTTCTTGGTTTTGGCGTATCCTATAATAATAGGTAAGGACTGCATGTACTGATTCAGTTCCGTTACCATTTGAAAGTAGCTTAGGCCATCTTCGCCCAAATTGACGAGCACCACATCGGGATTGTACTTTAAAATGGAATTTAGACCTGCTGAAGCGTTGGTGTCTTCGCTGGCACAAACAAAATCATCGTACTCCTCCAAATACAATTGCAACTGCAATTTTGAGGAGGCGTCCGAGTCGATGATGTTGTAGGTATATTCCATGTGCAAATTCCTGATTGCAAGTTACTAAGGCACAAAAAAATCTCATTACAGTTTTCCCTTAAAAAAACTAGGGGTTTCACATCAAAACAGCTATTTTTCTTACATTTTCCCCTAAAAATTCGTTAAATCGAAATGGAGTGTAACAAAACACCCATTTTTTAAGGATTGCTTTTTGAATGCGAAACGGCCGTTTGAAAGCGTACTTTCCGTGGCGTTCCATCAAGATGAAAATGAGATGTAAATCGGGGGTTTTTCGTGCTCAGTTAGTTCAGAATATAGGTTTAGTCCGGTTTATTGGTTACCCTATATTACAATTTGTTGGGAAAGCATCAAAATTTAGGTGACTGGAATTAAGGAGATTGGGCGAAAATTCGATGAATTGCAGCTATTTGACCCATGGGGTAGTATTTTTTGCTACGAATTGGGGTGTACCCTATAAGAATAGTGCCTGAATTTCCTCCGGCACCCGTTTGGGCCTAAAGGTTTTGGCATCTAGCAGGCACCACTCCGTAACCGCTTTCACCAGTAGCTCGTCGGTTTCCTTGTTTTTGATTTCCACCACCCTTGTGGAAATAGGCCCTTGGTTCTTTGCTATGTAGGTAGTGATGAGTATGGTGTTCCCGAGCACGGCCGATTTATGATAGGTAATGTTGTGGTTGCGCACCACCCAAATCAAGGATTGCTGTATGGCTTCGGTGGTCACATGGTTCCAGTGCCTCTTGGAAATCTCTTGGATCCATTCCACGTAGCGGATATTGTTCACATGGTTGAGGTCGTCCAGGTCGTTGGGCACCACATCAAAAGCTTCCGAGTAGGTCTTCATCCCTATTTTTTAAGGATTTTCACCTCAAACAGCTTGTCCCAGTTTTTGCCTGTCACAAAAAAGGTTTCCCGTTCGGGGTGGTAGGCCACGCCGTTCAGTACAGAGTTGCCTTCATCCCATTCCGGCCCTCTGGTTACTTGGCTTTGAAGTCCGCCAAAGTTGATCACACCCTCAATGGCGCCGGAGGTGGCATCTATGATCATCATGCTCTGTTTTTGGTACACATTGGCATAAATTTTACCGTTCACGTACTCCAACTCGTTGGCACGGTTAAAAATGGACTTATTGGTCACGGTTTCGATATGGCCGGTCTCTTCCAAGGTCTCAGGATCTAAAAACCAGATTTTTTCGGTGCCGTCACTTTTATAAAGTTTCTCGCCATCGTTGCACAAACCCCATCCTTCGCGGCTTTTACCATAGGTAAAGTTTTTGATTTTCTCCAGAGTCTCGATATCGTACACATATCCCATCCCACTTTGCCAGGTCAATTGGTACAGCTTACCATCCATGATCGTAATGCCTTCACCAAAGACCGAAGCGTCCATATCAATTTTTTGCAGTACCTCGCCGGTTTCAAAATCGACCTTTCGGAGCGTAGAAAAACCTGTTTTCCCTGTGCCTTCGTACAAGATGCCATCGTGGAATTCCAGTCCTTGGGTGTAGGCCCCGGTATCGTGTGGGTAGGTATTCAGGATTTCGTAGGTGTACACTTCCGGTGCAGAAGCGGCCAATAAGCGGAAGTCTTTTTCTACCGAGACGTTTTGGTCTTCAATATTGAACTTTGCCACCAAGGTTTTGTTGCCCAAGGTGGGGAGGTCAAGGGTCAACTTACCGTTTTCAACGGGCATTTCCTTTCCGTCAATATAATAGCGTAGGTCCGATATTTCAATGTCCTTTTTGTTCTTGAGGGCTACTCCCAATTGCTGGTTTTGCTGTATGGCCTTGTTTTCCAGTTGGATGGAAAAATGCTTGGCCGGGTCGGCATTGCCACCGCAGGCCAAAAAGAAGAGCAAGGCCCCGGTTGCGAAAAAAAGTTTGCCCATATTTTTTATTGCTTGTATCATAAATTGTTACTCCTGAATCTTCGAAATTAAGAATGTATTGGGATTGCCACAAATTTAAAAGGTCGTATATTTGCAGCCGGGCAAGTCCTACACGACCAGCTCCTGCAGAATCCCCCAGGGCGGGAACGCAGCAAGGGTATGTGGTCGTAGCGGTGCGATGTAGGTAGCTTGCCCTTTTTTGTACCCAAAAATCAGCTGATCATGGATAAAAAAGTTGTACTGATCACCGGCGGTTCTTCAGGTATTGGTAAATCCATCGGGACCTACTTGGTCCAAAAAGGGTTTACGGTTTACGGTACTACGCGCAATCCAAAAAACTATCACGATTTTAAGGCTTTTGAATTAGTTCAATTGGATGTAACGGATGTGGAAAGCATCCAAAAGGCCGTTTCCAATGTCATTTCCAAAGAGAATAGATTGGATGTTTTGATAAACAACGCTGGGGTTGGCATTACCGGACCCATTGAAGAAACCCCACACGAAGAGATATTGCGCGTGTTCGACACCAATTTTCATGGTCCTGTGCATGTAATGAAGGCCGTTTTGCCGCAAATGCGCAAGCAGGGCAGCGGGGCTATTATCAACATCACCTCCATTGCGGGTTACATGGGATTACCTTATCGAGGATTCTACTCCGCCACCAAAGGTGCGTTGGGCATCCTTACCGAGGCCCTACGCATGGAAACCAAGGATTTTGGCGTGACCATTACCAATGTGGCTCCCGGTGATTTTGCTACCAATATTGCATCGGGCAGGTACCATGCACCGGTTATCGAAGGCTCTGCCTACCAAGAAAAATACCAACAGACCCTAAACGCCATCAATGCGGATGTGGACAGTGGGGGAGACCCAATACAGGTAGCGGAGGCCGTGTACAAGATCATCAACCAGAAAAAGCCGAAGATACACAACCCCGTAGGTGCATTTTTACAAAAATTCTCCCTTAGGTTAAAAAAGATTTTACCCGACAAAGTCTACGAAAAATTACTCCTCGACCATTATAAGTTGTAATTTTAGGGGATTAGTGAACCAAATATAAATAGTAAGAAATGAAGTTTTTTATTGATACTGCCAATCTTGACCAAATTAAGGAAGCCCAAGAACTTGGTGTTTTGGACGGTGTGACCACCAACCCTTCCCTAATGGCGAAGGAAGGCATCACCGGAAAGGATAATATTTTGAAACATTACGTGGACATCTGCAACATTGTGGATGGTGATGTTTCTGCCGAGGTAGTGGCCACGGAGTTTAAGGAAATCATAAAAGAAGGTGAGGAGTTGGCCGAGCTGCACGAACAGATTGTAGTGAAAGTACCCATGATCAAGGATGGGGTAAAGGCATTAAAATATTTTTCGGATAAGGGTATCCGTACCAATTGCACTTTGGTATTCTCGCCAGGGCAGGCGCTATTGGCCGCTAAGGCAGGAGCCACATACGTATCCCCTTTCTTGGGACGATTGGACGATATTTCTACCGACGGCCTTAATTTGATCGCCGAAATCCGTTTGATTTATGACAATTACGGTTTTGAGACCCAAATATTGGCCGCATCCATCCGTCACACCATGCACGTGATCGATTGTGCGAAACTTGGTGCCGATGTGATGACAGGTCCATTGTCGTCTATCGATGGATTGTTGAAACACCCATTGACCGATATTGGCTTGGCCAAATTCTTGGAAGATTACAAAAAAGGAAACTCCTAGTTGGTAGAGTCCTAAAGATTGAATGGCCCTGAATGAAAGTTCGGGGCTTTTTTTATTTACAGCGAAGTGTAGAGATTGGCAAAACCATCGACCACCAAAGTGTCCTTGGCAATCACGCATTTGTTGAGACCATCAATAATCATGGCCATTTGCAAATCCTTAAAATTATCGCCATGGTAATGCTTGCCCGCATCGAGTTTGTACTCGTCCATAAGCTGTTTCCACTGCGCAAAGTTGGTCCTAAGGTTGATGCCCACAAAATTGTAATGCGGATATTTTTTCTCCAAAGAAGTAATGTGTGTGTTCACATTGATAAAATGCTTCTTTTGGTCGGCAGTCCAAAAATAAAATACGGTGTTCTTTTTATCATTGGCCAATGTTTTTAGGGAAATCGCCTCATTGTTGATGTCCTTTACAGCAATATCGGGGACTGTGGTATTGGGTTGGAGGTTTTTGATGCCATTGTAAAGCAAATCGATTTCCTCTTGGTGTTCGTTATTGGTGGAAAGTGATTTGAACTTTTCAATAAAAACGGTAGCCTCTTCACTTGGTGTGTGCTCGCGAAGCAGATAATCCATCGCAATATTCCTGAAAAGAATGTCCCTTAACTCAGGTTGCTTCACAATACTGTCCACCAAAGCAAGCTTGTGCTTATTAAAGTGTAGGCGGTCGCTCACCGGTTTTTTATTGTTGGAGCAATCTTCCAAGCAGGTCATGTAAGCCACATTGCCAAAATGCCACTTCATAAAATCGAAATAAGGCCTAAAGTAGGTGAGGTCCTTATTGTTCAGGTCAATGTTTGTGCGATACCCATAAAATTCTTCGGGAAGTTCGTGGATGGTTTCTTCGCCAGTTCCTTTTTTATGGTAAAACGGATATTTTTCCTTGTTGATGTAAGTGTTGTAGTCAATGGAAGCCTCTGCCATGGACAGTGCCCTTGGGGTAAACCCATTGTCTGCATTCAATTCGTTCAGCAAAGCCACTTTGACAGTATGTAGTGAATCTATTTTTTCGCTAAACGTTTCAGGGTCTAGGTTGAAATATTCATTGATCAAAGGCTCTTCTTCCTCAATCGCAAGGAAAATCTCTATCAAAAAGTTGTTGATTTCGCTTCCTGTGCCGGAATATACCAGTGATTCGTCAAACTCGACGGTATTCAAACGGGCCAAAAGGCTGTCCCCTTCAGAAAGGTAAACATATTGCAGTTCGGGGCTATGGTCAAAATGGTAAAGTCCTTCTTCAATGCTGTCTAGTTGGAACAAAAAGTGGTTTTTATCGTCCAATTGTACGGAGTCCACATAAGAATCGTTGTGGTATAGCACCACATAATTGCTGGTTGGATTCACGATTTCGCCACCGAAAAAAACTGTAGAACCGTTTTCTGGGGCATCAGAACACGATACGATAGAAGCTACCAAGGTGAGGCCGAGTAAAAATCTTACCATATATAGGGGACCATTCAATTGACTTTCAAATGTAAGCAACCCAAGAAGCCTAACTTGTTAAGGGGTCGTTAAATGTTGTTAAACGGTATTTTTCCATCGTTCAAATATGCCGTTTTAAATTAGAATGTGGAATCGTATTTAGCTACTTTTGCAAAAAATAAAGATAGTTGCATGTTATCAGTATCGAATTTATCCGTACAGTTTGGCAAAAGAGTTTTGTTCGATGAGGTCAATGTAACCTTTGCCCAAGGGAATTGTTACGGTATTATCGGTGCCAACGGGGCCGGTAAATCTACCTTTCTTAAAATTTTATCCGGGCAGATAGATCCTACCTCGGGCCATGTGCACTTGGAGCCAGGAAAGCGTATGTCTATTTTGGAGCAGAACCATAACGCATACGACGAATATCCAGTGCTGGAAACTGTGGTGATGGGCAACAAGCCCCTGTACAAAATCAAGAAGGAAATCGATGCCCTTTATGCCGATTACACCGATGAAAATGCGGAAAAGATTGGCGAGCTACAGGTCGAATTCGAGGAAATGAACGGGTGGAACGCTGACAGTGATGCCGCTGCATTGTTATCCAACCTTGGGATTACGGAAGACCTGCACTACACCAATATGGCCGACTTGGATTCCAAACTAAAGGTACGGGTGCTCTTGGCGCAAGCCTTGTTCGGAAATCCCGATGTGCTGATCATGGACGAGCCTACCAACGACCTGGACTACGAAACCATCAATTGGTTGGAAAATTTCCTGGCCAATTACGACAATACCGTTATCGTGGTCTCTCACGACAGGCACTTTTTGGATGCCGTTTGTACCACCATTGCGGATATCGACTTTGGAAAAATCAATCTATTCTCAGGAAACTACACCTTCTGGTACGAGAGTAGTCAACTTGCTGCAAGGCAAAGGGCGCAGCAAAACAAAAAGGCAGAAGAGAAGGCCAAGGAACTACAGGAATTTATCCAGCGATTTAGCGCCAACGTGGCGAAAAGCAAGCAGGCTACTTCGCGTAAAAAGATGTTGGACAAGTTGAAGGTGGAAGACATCAAACCATCCAGCAGAAGATATCCTGCCATTATCTTTGACCGTGAGAGGGAAGCGGGGGACCAAATCCTGAATGTGGAAAAATTGACCGCTACTTCAGAAGATGGCGACCTATTGTTCAAGGATGTGAACATCAACTTGGCCAAGGGAGACAAAGTGGCCATCCTTTCCAAGGATTCCCGAGCAACTACCGCTTTTTACGATATTATCGCCGGGAAAACCAAGGCCGCGAATGGAAAGTATCAGTGGGGGGTTACGACCACCCAATCCTATTTGCCCGCAGATAACTCGGAATTTTTCCAAGATGATGTGAATTTGGTGGACTGGCTCCGTCAATGGGCCAAGACAGAAGAAGAGCGGGAAGAGGTATACCTAAGGGGATTCCTTGGAAAAATGCTGTTTAGCGGTGAGGAAGCGTTGAAAAAATGTACGGTACTCTCCGGAGGTGAAAAGGTACGCTGTATGCTCAGTCGTATGATGATGCTTCGCGCCAATGTGTTGATGTTGGACGAACCTACCAACCACTTGGACTTGGAAAGCATCACCGCGTTCAACAACTCCCTAAAAAACTTTAAAGGAACAATTCTGCTCACCACGCACGATCACGAGTTTGTGAACACCGTGGCAAACAGAATTATTGAATTGACGCCCAATGGCGCCATTGACCGCTACCTGACCTTTGATGACTATATGTCGGACAAGTCCATCAAAGAGCAGCGTGAAAAAATGTATGCCGTTACCGCTTAAGCGTTAAAATACTTGCTTTTCCAGATGGCTGGATTAAAGTTTTTACCAAGGGCAAAACCGTAGAATATCACCACGGAAGCAATACTTTTGAACATAAAGAAGTAAATGATCCAAAATTCGGCCGTGGAGCTTTTCTTGGAGAACAGCCCTTCGGGTACCATCAAGGTAACCAGATAGCTGAGCAATACCACAACCAAGATAAGATTGGAAACGTTCTTAAACGGCCATGCGAACAATTTGCGCAAGGGATGTAAATCGTTCCCCCATTTGTGGATCAAGTAAAAATAATCGTTACCGATGGGAGCAAAGAGCAATGGGTCGTCCTTGTCCTCCAAACGGAACAATTTGGACGGTGCCATTATCTTAAATCCTTTGATTTCGGTGTGGTGTGCAGCTTCCAAATGTTTGATTTTGGAAATGGCGGCCTGAGGAATCTTCCCTTTAAAATAAGAACTGTCCAAGAACCGCAATCGATAATCGATACAAATCTCCTTGATTTGATCAATGTGGAAAATCTTATCTGTTTCCAAAAGGTCAAAATCAAAGTCGTTGGAAAGAGTGTTGTTCTTGGAGCTCAATTGTTGGGCTATCTGCTCTTCTTTTTGAGCATCGTTGCTTAAAATTTGTTTGACCTCGGCCAAAATGTGTTCGCCGTTTCCGTTTTTCTCCCTGCTTTTCCGAAGCTTTTGGGCAATGTTGGTTCCTTTCAAAATCATGCAGCTTTTTTTTAGTAATCTACTCAAATTTAAGGAATTGAATTTTCGATACTGACAATTGTCATATAATCCGATGTTAAGTTTTTGTTAAATGGATTTTGAGGCCTATAAAAACTCACAGATGTCAATAAAAAAGGTGTATCTTATCGACGTTTTTGGTAGTTAATCGTAAAAGCATACTAAATCGTTCAAGCCCTAAAATTTAACCAACCTTATGAGTGCCCCCGCAACGAAGTTTCTTTGTATCGTCTGTTTTGTTTTTTCGCTAATTGCTTCAGCCCAAAGCACTTCCAATGCACTTTCGTATGCCAGTAGGTTGGGAAATCACACCATTTTATTGAGTGCGGTAAATGCCACAGAGCTTGGTGCCTTACTCCAGAAATCGGGGCCCTTCACCATTTTTGCACCTTCAGATGCGGCTTTTGAGAAGTTTTCGAGTCAAAAAATGTCGGAAATGATCAATGCGGAGGACAAGAGAGCATTAAAATCACTGCTATCTTACCATATTGTTGCAGGGCAATTAACTGCGTCCCGCATGCTCCGGGCCATCGGAAGAGGAAATGGCGTCGCAACTTTCACAACGGTTCAAGGCAAAAAATTGACAGCCCATTTGGATGGCTATGACATCGTTTTGACCGATCCTGTTGGCAATACGGCACGAATCACTGCCGCCGACCTTAATCTGGAAAATGAGGGTGTGGTTCACGAAATCGACAGCGTGATTCTCCCTGCCCAAATGTAATTAACGAAGTTCTGCTCCTAACTCCTTTTGATATTGGGCCAATAGTTTGCCCATAATCTTATCGATTTGTTTGTCAGTAAGCGTCTTCTTTTCATCCATGAGCGTGAAGCTTACCGCATAGGATTTCTTGCCTTCTGGAAGGTTGTTTCCAGTATACACATCAAACAGATTCACTTTTTTAAGTAGCTTTCTTTCTGTCTTCCAAGCGATGTCATATACTTTTTGGAAAGAAACCGATTCATCCAACAACAGCGCAAAGTCACGGGTTACCTCGGGGAATTTTGGTATTTCCTTGAAGACTACATTTTGGGTACTTACCAATTTTAATAATGCATCCCAATTCAAATCAGCATAAAATACTTCCTGTTTGATGTCAAATTGCTTCAGCGCAGCTCTGCTTACCAAACCAAGGGAAACCAAGACCGTATCATTTTTGGTGTAGGAGATGCCCTCCGAATAATCAGCATTGCCCAACGGCTGAGTGTCCAAATCCCTTACGCCCAAACGTTCAAAAACATTTTCGACGATACCTTTCAAATAGAAGAATTCGGATTTTTTCGGAGCGACCGCCCAGCTACTTTGTGTTCGATCACCAGAAACGAACAATGCCAAGTGTTGGTTTTCTTGGTACGCCCCATCCACTTTGTGGTATGTTTTTCCGAACTCGAACAATTTGAGATCCGTTTTTTGACGGTTGTGGTTATAGCTCACCGTTTGAAGCCCGGAATGCAGCATGGACGTACGCAGCACGGATAAATCGGAACTCAAAGGGTTCAGCATTTGAACGGCACCATCTTCTTCCGAACTCATGGTGTTCGCAACCAAACTATTGGTCATAATTTCATAGAAACCTTTGGAGGCCAGTAGGTTTCCGACCACATCTTGGATACGGTAATTTTCAAAACGGGAAGTTTTGGCAATACTCGCATTTAGTTTTTCCTTGAAATCGATATTGTTGTAACCATACACACGCAAGATTTCCTCGATGACATCCACTTCACGTGTCACATCTACCCGGTAGGTAGGGATGGTCAGTCCAAGGCCTGATTCCGTTACGTTGTTGATTCGTATCTCCAAAGACGATAGGATGGATTTTATGGTATCCCTCGGGATTTCCTGTCCTATCAAGGAGTTGATTTTGTTAAAGGTCAGAAATACTTGTCTTTCTTGCGGCTTTTTGGGGAACAGGTCAACAATTTCGGAAGTGATGTAGCCACCGGCAATCTCCCGGATTAGCAACGCAGCTCTTTTTAGGGCGTATTTCGTCAAATTGATATCGATGCCCCTTTCAAATCGGAAGGAGGCGTCGGTATTCAAACCATGTCTTTTGGCCGTTTTCCTAATGGAAACCGGGTCAAAATAGGCACTTTCCAAGAAAATGGAGGTAGTGTGCTCGGTAACCCCGGAATGCAGTCCGCCGAACACCCCTGCGATGCACATAGGTTTTTCCGCGTCACAAATCATAAGGTCGTCTTCATGAAGCTCACGCTCCACTTCATCCAGTGTCGTGAATTTGGTTCCTGACGGCAACGTTTTTACCTCCACCTTGCTGCCTTTTATTTTGGATGCATCAAATGCGTGCAAAGGCTGTCCCAATTCGTGGAGCACGTAATTGGTTACGTCCACCACATTGTTTATCGGTGCCAAACCAATGGCTTTTAACCTGTTTTTTAACCAATCGGGAGAATCCTGCACAACAAGATTGTTGATGGTAACCCCACAATATCTTGGAGCCAAATCGCTCTCCATAACCTCCACATCCACTTTTAGGGAACGGTTGTCAATGGAAAAATTACTCACCGAAGGAGTAACCAGTTCTTTTTGTATTTCTTTTTGTTCGAGACCTGCCTTTAGGTCACGGGCCACGCCAAAATGGCTCATGGCATCGGCACGGTTAGGGGTGAGGCCAATTTCAAAGACCTCGTCGTTTTCAATATCGAACACTTTGGCGCAAGGTGTGCCTGGGACCAGCTCCTCGTTGAGAACCATAATTCCGTCATGGCTTTCGCCCAAACCGATTTCATCTTCGGCACAGATCATGCCCTGGCTCACTTCTCCTCGGATTTTACCTTTCTTGATTACCCAAGCCTCGCCTTCTTTGGTATAAAGGGTAGTGCCAACGGTTGCCACAGGAACTTTTTGTCCAGCGGCCACATTGGGTGCCCCACAAACAATCTGTACGGGAGCTTCCTGTCCAATATCCACTGTGGTCAACTTGAGGCGGTCTGCATTAGGGTGGGACTCGCAAGTAAGCACGTGGCCCACTACGATTCCCTTTAAACCGCCTTTAACTGATTCAAATTGGGTGATGCCTTCAACTTCCAGACCCAGATCTGTTAAAAGTTCACCTGTTTTTTGAGCATCCCAATCAATTTGCAAAAATTGCTTCAACCAGTTATAAGAAATCTTCATACCCCATTTTTAGAGGGCACAAATATATAACAATAGGGGAACAGATTCAACGATAATACTAACCATAAAACCTAGGAAATGGTAAGTTTTAAAATGTATTTCCTACATTTAGGTAAAATCTTTCACTTTATGAACAGAATCGGGATAGCGTTAGCAGGGCTTGTGATTTTATGTGCCTCGTGCAAAAAAGAAGAGGCGCCCAAATTGGCAACCGGCGATTGGTTGGCCAAAATCGAAGTATCAGAGTCACAACAATTGCCTTTTGAGTTTACGCTTTCCCAAAATGAGGAAGGTGGCTATGTGATGCAAGCCTTCAACGCCGAAGAGGTAGTGACCATTGACGAATTTACCTTCAATGGGGATTCCATCAATATTCGGATGCCCGTTTTTGAAGGACATATCACAGGTACTTATACCACAGATCGGATTTCGGGCGAATTTATTGAGGAGAGTAAGGAAAGGAGGGTGCCTTTTGTGGCGACCTATGGCAAGCAGGACCGCTTTACGGTGAATGAAGATGCGGCCGTAAACCTCTCGGGAATTTGGGAGACCTATTTTGATGTAAATACGGAAGATGAATATGCGGCCAAGGGTATTTTTATGCAGAATGGCAATCGATTAAAAGGAACTTTTAGGACAAAGACTGGGGATTACCGCTATTTGGATGGCGTGGTGACGGGAGATAGCATGAAGCTTTCAGCCTTTGATGGCTCCCATGTCTTCCTTTTTTTGGCAGAGGTTACGGATAGCACGCTCAACGGCAAGTTTTACTCGGGCAACCATTCTGTGGAAGAATTTATGGCGGCCAGAAACGAGGCGTTCGAGCTACCGGATTCCAATGAATTGACCTATTTGAGGGAAGGTTATGACAAATTCGATTTTACCTTTCCCAATTCGGACGGGGAAATGGTGGGTCTGGACGACCCCATGTTCAAGGACAAAGCGGTTTTGGTCCAAATAATGGGGACTTGGTGCCCCAATTGCTTGGATGAGACCCGATTTTATGTGGATTTTGTCAAAAACAATCCCGACTTGGACCTGCAACTGGTTGGGCTGGCATTTGAGTATGCCAAAACCGAAGAAAAGGCTTTTGAGGGTATCCAACGTTTACAGGAGCGGGAAGATGTTCCCTATCCCATACTCTTGGCGCAATATGGCACGTCGAACAAGCAAAAGGCCAATGAAAAACTACCTATGCTGAACCATATTCTTTCGTATCCTACCACCATTTATATTGATAAAAGCGGAGAGGTCCGAAAGATTCATACTGGTTTCAATGGACCTGCTACGGGTGAAAAGTTTGTCGAGTTCAAAGAAGAGTTCAATAAAACGATCCAAGAACTGACCTCCGAGTAAAACCCAACGAAAACGGACTAGATAATGGTGGATTTCCCCAAATGGATGTTCTCATCGTTCATTAGGGTGTCGTCCTCAATATCCACAATATTGTGCGCAATAAAGTCCCCAACATGATTGGTTCCATATTGACTTTCCTTATTCAAGTCGGGTGTGACGATTCCCTTTTTCAGTGACTTGTCCACTGCTTTTTTTACGGCCCAAGCCTCTTCGGTAAGCCCCAGGTGTTCCAAAAGCATCGCTGCGGATAGGATGGAGGCAATCGGGTTGGCGATATCCTTGCCCTTCGCTTGTGGGTAGGAACCGTGGATGGGTTCAAACAGGGCGCTTTCCTCTCCAATGGAAGCCGAAGCCAATAATCCAATGGAGCCACCTATCACACTCCCCTCATCGGAAATGATGTCTCCGAACATGTTCTCGGTCAAAATAACGTCGAACTGTTTGGGATTGAGAATGATTTGCATAGCGGCATTGTCCACAAACAAATAGTCCAAAGCCACTTCTGGGTAGCTTTCCCCTATTTTGGTGACCACTTTGCGCCAAAGTCTGGAGGATTCCAGCACATTGGCTTTGTCCACAAGGGTCAATTTCTTTTTACGGCCCTTCGCGGCCTTAAATGCCAAGTGGGTGATACGACTTATTTCTTCTTCGGTATACTCGCAAAGGTCAGAAGCTTTGGTACCTTCCGGATTTAATTTTTTCTCCCCAAAATAAATTCCTCCCGTCAGTTCCCGATAGATTACAAAATCAGTTCCATCGATGATGTTTCTTTTTAAAGGGGATTTGTCCAATAAGGTGGGATGGGAAATCACCGGACGGATATTCGCAAAAAGTCCCAATTCTTTTCTCAATTGCAGCAAACCTTGTTCTGGGCGAACCTTGGCATCGGGATTAGTGTCATATTTTGGATCACCAATGGCGCCGAACAGCACGGCATCCGATTCCTTGCACAACTGGAGTGTGGCATCGGGTAGGGGAACCCCTTTCTTGTCGATGGCAACGGCACCTACAGGAGCCTCCTTGAAAACAAAATGCTGGTTAAAGGTTTCCTCAACGGCCTTCAAACATTTCACGGCTTGGGCCAGGACCTCAGGTCCTACACCATCACCGGGTAGCAATGCAATTTTAAACGTCATACACAAAGTGTGATTTATGCCAGGCTTTTCATCCCGATATTGCTGGTCTCCACAATTTCGTGGATATCCTCGTCCACAATTTCCTTTTTCACATCGGCGTACTTCAAGAAGTTTTCATATACCGTGTCCAACTGGAGTTTGGTGAGCTCATAACCTACCTTTTTGGCTCGGTACGCCAAGGCTGCGCGACCACTACGGGCGGTCAGCACAATGGAGGATTCACTCACCCCAACATCTTTTGGGTCGATGATTTCATAGGTTTCCCTACGTTTAATGACACCATCTTGGTGAATTCCGGAACTGTGCGCAAAGGCGTTGGAACCAACGATGGCTTTATTGGGTTGTACCGGCATTCCCATTTTTTGGGAAACCATGGTACTCGTATCCCAAAGTAATTTACTGTTGATATCGGTATCCAAATTTAAATGAGGGTGTTGTCGCATCACCATCACCACTTCTTCGAGGGAGGTATTTCCGGCACGTTCACCGATACCGTTGATGGTACACTCAATTTGTCGGGCTCCGTTGATTACCCCTGCAATGGAGTTGGCGGTGGCCAAACCTAGATCGTTGTGGCAGTGACAGGAAAGGATGGCTTTATCAATGCCTTTGACATTTTCCTTCAAATACTTCATTTTGGCACCGTACTCTTCGGGAAGGCAGTAACCAGTGGTATCTGGAATGTTAAGAACGGTGGCACCTGCTTTAATGGCCGCTTCACATATGCGGGCCAAGAATTCATTATCGGTACGGCCGGCGTCCTCAGCATAAAACTCAACATCTTCCACAAAAGTTTTGGCATAGGCCACAGCTTCAACCGCTCGCTCGATGATTTTGTCCTGTGTAGAATTGAATTTATACTTGATGTGTGATTCAGAAGTTCCTATTCCGGTATGGATTCTGGGTCTTTTGGCATCTTTGATGGCTTCTGCAGCCACTTCGATATCTTTTTTCACCGCACGGGTAAGCCCACAAACCCTTGCATTTTTGACCAACTTGGCTATTTCGTTCACCGATTTGAAATCACCGGGACTGGAAATGGGGAACCCTGCCTCGATCACATCAACCCCGAGTTCGTCCAATCGGTCGGCAATGATCAATTTTTGCTCGGTATCTAGTTTACAGCCAGGTACCTGTTCGCCATCCCTTAGTGTTGTGTCAAAAATTTCTACCTTATCTTTACCCATGTTATCAACCTGTTTTTTCTATGACTAACGAAAGTAGTAAAGCAGGGCAGAAGACGAAACGCCGCCTAGGACACGTTACAACGTTAAACGGCTTGCGCACTCAACTAAATAACTGAAAAACAATTGCTTAAACATTATTTTTTACGATGACAAATGCCCATAAGGATGCTTTGTTTGTGCTGGTGAAATCGCTTTCCAAGTCCGAAAAACGCCAATTTAAGCTCTATGTTGGCCGATTGGGTGTGAATACGGATGCCAAGTTTTTGGCGCTATTCAATCTACTGGACAAAATGCGGCGGTATGATGAGCGACAGATCTTGGATAGCGGGATTGTCAAAAAATCACAACTTTCCAACCTAAAAGCCCATTTATACAAGCAGATTTTGGTGAGTTTGCGTCTAAACCCGGTGAACCAAAATGTGCGTATTCAGATTCGGGAACAGTTGGACTTTGCCACCATCCTATATCAAAAGGGACTCTACAAGCAAAGCTTGAAAATTTTGGAGAAGGCCAAAAGCTTCGCCATTGAGAACGAGGAAAAGAACGTGGCCTACGAAATTGTGGAGTTGGAGAAAATCATCGAAACACAATACATTACACGAAGTATTCCAGATAGGGCGGACGAGTTGGCCAGGGAGGCCAAGCAGTTGTCCGCACAAAATGTAATGACGAGCAAACTCTCCAATCTTTCCCTACAATTGTACGGAATGATGCTAAAAGTGGGCTACGTGCGCAGCGATGAGGATTTGCAAAACGTAAAAACCTATTTTGACGAGCATTTGCCCAAATACAATATAGAAGACCTAGGCTTTCGTGAAAAATTATGGTTGTACAAGGCGCACTTATGGTACAGCTTGTTGATTCAGGACTTTTTGTCAGCCTATAAATACGCCAGTAAATGGGTGGACCTCTTCTACGAAAACGAACATATGATTCCTTTGAACCCGGTTTTCTTTTTGAAAGGGAACCATTACCTGCTGGAATCATTGTTTTTTGTGAAATATGCATCACAGTTTAGGGAAACTTTGGAACGATTGGAAGCACAGGTAAACGATGACAAGTTCCCTAAAAACGATAACATCAGTTCGCTGGCCTTTTTGTACATCAACACCAATAAACTGAACCTTCATTTTTTGGAAGGCACTTTTGACAAGGGGATTTATTTGGTGAACATTATCGAGTACGGCATCAAAAAACATCGCCAGCAGATTGATGAGCACCATGTTATGCTCCTCTATTACAAGATTGCCTGTTTGTATTTTGGCAACGGGGACAATAAAAACTGTATTTCGTATCTCAAGAAAATCATTTCCAACAAAAAGTTGAAAATGCGTGAAGACCTGATGTGTTTTGCCAGGGTATTGAGCTTGGTGGCGCATTACGAAGCTGGTATGGACTACCATTTAGAAGTGCAGTTGAAAAGTACCTACAAGTTCCTGTTGAAAATGAACGACTTGCACGAGGTGCAGAAAGAAATGATCAAATTTTTACGAAATCTTGGCGATATCTACCCCACCGATCTAAAAGGGGAGTTCCAGAAATTGTACAACGAGCTTAAGAAATACGAAAACCATCCGTACGAAAAGCGGGCATTCTTGTATCTGGACATCCTTTCATGGTTGGAAAGTCATTTGCAGAACAAACCGGTTTCTGAAATCATCAGGGAAAAGGCATTGGCACTTACTCGCTGATACAGGCGTTCCAAATAGGATCTTCAGGAGGGGCGGCCAAAAACGCGACAGGCTCTTTTTGCACAGGATGAACGATTACAAGGCTTCTAGCGTGCAGGTGAATCCCGCCGTCTTTGTTGCTGCGGTCCGCACCGTATTTTAAATCCCCTTTGATAACGCAGCCAATGGCGGCCAATTGCGCCCGGATTTGGTGGTGTCTGCCCGTTTTTAGGTCAATTTCCAAAAGATAATAGCTATCCAATTTTTTTATGAGTTTGTAGTCCAAAACCGCCTTTTTGCTATTGGGAACCTCCTTGTTGTGGGCATAGGATTTATTCTGCTTTGGATTACGGACCAACCAATGTGTTAGGGTGTCGCTTTCTTTAGGGGGTGGGTTTTTGACCACGGCCCAATACATTTTTTTGGTGTCTCCTTCGGCGAACATCTTGTTCAGCCTTGGTAGGGCTTTGGAAGTTTTGGCAAATAGCACAATGCCCGAAGTAGGCCGGTCCAAACGATGCACCACACCCAAATACACATTGCCGGGCTTGTTGTACTTCTCTTTCAAATACTGTTTTACGACCTCGCTCAAAGGGTCGTCACCTGTTTTGTCCCCCTGAACAATATCGCCCACTCGTTTGTTGACCACAATGAGGTGATTGTCTTCAAAGAGGACTTGAAGATTGGAAGGGGTGGACCTTTTTGATGCTTCGGATTTTTGGTTTTTGGATTTCACTTTAGGGCTAACTTGAGCTTGAAAATCAATTTGATGAGAAATTTGTCATTTCGAGTGATTTTTTGAACCGAAGATCAAAAAATTGTATCGAGAAAAGAAGCTTTGTTAATGCAAACCTGGTTCTCGATACTTTTTCCTTCTGAAAAAACTCGAACTGACGGTTTGATTATGCATTTAATACGACTCCTCATCATTCGGGAAATCCCGACTTTTCACATCCTGCACATATTGGGACACGGCTTGGGTCATTTCATCATATAGATTGAGGTACCTTCTCAAAAATCTTGGGTGAAACTCATGGGTCATGCCCAACATATCGTGCACCACCAGTACTTGTCCGTCCACTTGGTTGCCGGCACCGATGCCAATAATGGGAATGGATACACTATCTGCTACCTCTTTGGCCAATTTGGCCGGAATTTTTTCCAGAACAATGGCAAAACAGCCCAGTTCTTCCAATAATTTGGCATCTGCTTTGAGTTTTTCGGCCTCTTCCTCTTCTTTGGCACGAACCGTATAGGTGCCAAATTTATAGATGGATTGTGGTGTAAGTCCCAAGTGGCCCATTACCGGGATTCCCGCTTCCAAAATACGACTTATGGACACTTTTATCTCTTCGCCACCTTCCACTTTCACAGCATGGGCACCGCTTTCCTTCATGATTCGTATGGCCGAGCGCAACGCTTCCTTGGAATCACCTTGATAACTGCCAAAAGGAATATCGACCACAACGAGGGCCCTTTTGGCTGCTCGCACCACCGAAGTGGCATGATAGATCATCTGGTCGAGGGTGATGGGCAGTGTGGTTTCGTGGCCTGCCATGACATTACTGGCGGAATCCCCCACCAAAATGGCATCCACATGGGCGCCATCCACAATTTTTGCCATGGAATAATCGTAGGAGGTAAGCATGCTGATTTTTTCACCACGCTTTTTCATATCCACCAACGATTTTACCGTAACCCTTTTATATTCTTTTTTAGCTGTTGACATGGTAATTCTGTTTGATGGCTAAAAGTAAGCAGATTTGTTTAATTTAGGCCTCAATCAAAAGACTAATCAAATGAGAAAACTGTTCACTTTTGCCGTATTGCTAGCATTCATTGCCTTCGGATATGCCCAAGGGCCAAATCCATCAAATGAAGAAGAGAAAAATCGAGTAAAGCAAGTCATCGAAACCTTTTTTGAAGGCTTCCACAAGCAAGATTCCACCATTATTAAAAGTACCGTGGCCAATGAGATCGTATTGCAGACCACGGGAAGAAACGCTGAGGGTAAAACCCAATTTAGAACCGAGGAGTTTTCAAAATTTTTGAAATCGATTGTCGGTATTCCCGAGACCACAAAGTTTGAGGAAAAACTCACTTCCTTTTCCATACAAGTGGATAGGACCATGGCCAATGCGTGGGTCGGGTATGAGTTTTGGTTGAACGGTGAGTTTAGCCATTGCGGTATCAATTCCTTTCAGCTTATCAATTTTGATGGCGAATGGAAAATCATCTACTTGATCGATACTAGGGGCAAGGAAGGTTGTATGGATTAACAATCGCTTAGGAATACGCCCACAGCCAAGCCTCCTTCGGAGGTTTCCTTGTATTTGGAACTCATATCCTTTGCCGTTTCCCACATGGTGTTTACGACCTTGTCCAAAGGTACCTTGCACTCTTTTGGGTCGGTGTCCAAGGCCAATTCTGCGGCATTAATGGCTTTTATGGCACCCATGGCATTACGTTCTATGCACGGGACCTGCACCAAGCCCCCGATAGGATCGCAGGTGAGCCCCAAATGGTGTTCCATGGCAATTTCGGCAGCAATGAGCACTTGTTCGGGCGTGCCGCCCATCAACTCTGTTAAGCCCGCAGCGGCCATGGCAGAGGAAACTCCGATTTCTGCTTGGCAACCACCCATGGCGGCAGAAATGGTGGCACCCTTCTTAAAAATGCTCCCGACCTCGCTGGCCACCAACAAGAATTGCTTTACGTCGTCAAAATTGGCATCGTGGTTTTCAATGACCATGTAATACATCAACACGGCTGGGATGACCCCCGCGCTTCCGTTGGTGGGTGCGGTGACCACTCGGCCCAAAGAGGCATTCACCTCGTTAACGCTCAGTGCAAAGCAGCTCACCCATTTGATGATTTGTCTGAACTTGACCTCGGTATCTCGAATACTTTCCAACCATTCCTGTGGATTGGAGTAGGGGACTTCCCCTTTGAGTTTTTGGTGAATTTCAAAGGCACGCCGTTTTACGTTGAGTCCCCCCGGGAGTTTACCTTCGGTATGGCAACCAATGTACATGGACTCCAGCATGGTGTTCCAAATGTTCGCAATCCCTTCGGTGATTTCTTCTTCCGTCCGCAGGGAGAGCTCGTTTTCCATCACAATCTGGGAGATGGATTTGTTCTGCGCATTGCAATGTTGCAGCAATTCGTCGCCCGTTCGCACAGGATGGGGGAAGGTTTTGAAGGTTTCCTTATTCTCCTTGGCATGGATTCGCTCCTCTTTGACCACAAAACCGCCACCAATGGAGTAATAGGTTTCGCTAACCGTCCTTCCGTCGGCCAAATTGGCTTCAAAGCGCATACCGTTGGCATGGAAAGGCAAAAATTCACGGATAAATACGATATCATCCTGAAAACTGAACGGAATCCGTTTTTTTCCGCCAAAATCGAGTTCCTTCTCTAACTTTATCCTGTCAATACTTCCTGAAATACTATCAATATCCACGGTAACCGGGTCGGTTCCCAATAAGCCCATCACCACGGCGACGTCGGTGGCATGACCTTTTCCGGTAAGGCATAGGGAACCATAAAGATAGGCCTTGATGGACTCGACTTTTTCAAAAAGCCCTTCTTCTTCAAGCTCTCCAATCCAGCGTTCGGCGGCACGCCATGGTCCCAAGGTGTGAGAGCTGGACGGCCCTACACCTATTTTTAGCATATCAAACACACTGATGCACTCCATATATTGAATTTACCGTTTCAAATATAGGAAGCTAAACGGGATAATATTGTGAATATTTAAATATCTATATCACTTTTCCGCCCAAAATTAGGACACTCTCAATTTGAGCCGTAATTAGTGGGTTTTTCTCAATTATATGACAGCTTGTCATATTCTTTGGCATGGCATAATCATTGACATTTAAAGAGCGAAACGAAAACGAATTTTAAACAGATATAACTTTTAGATACGATGAGCAAGATTATAGGTATAGACTTAGGTACGACCAACTCCTGCGTCTCTGTAATGGAAGGTAACGAACCCGTGGTAATTCCAAATGCCGAGGGAAAACGAACTACTCCATCCATGATCGCCTTTGTGGAAGGCGGGGAGATCAAGGTCGGTGACCCTGCAAAAAGACAAGCGGTGACCAACCCGCACAAAACGATTTATTCCATCAAGCGATTTATGGGTAATAAATACTCAGAATCCAGTAAGGAAGCTAAACGTGTACCTTATAAAGTGACCAAAGGTGAAAACGATACCCCAAGGGTGGATATCGATGGTCGTTTGTACACCCCACAGGAATTGTCTGCAATGATCCTTCAAAAAATGAAGAAGACCGCAGAGGATTATTTGGGACAAGATGTAACCAGGGCGGTGATTACCGTTCCGGCCTACTTTAACGATTCACAAAGACAAGCTACCAAAGAGGCTGGCGAGATTGCTGGTCTTACCGTGGAGCGAATCATTAACGAGCCTACGGCAGCATCTTTGGCATATGGACTTGATAAGAAAGACACGGACCAGAAAATAGTGGTGTTCGACTTTGGTGGTGGTACGCACGACGTTTCCATTTTGGAATTGGGTGACGGTGTGTTTGAAGTATTGGCCACTGATGGTGATACCCACTTAGGAGGTGACGATGTGGACCAAAAAATTATTGATTGGTTGGCCGAAGAGTTCAAGAAAGATGAGGATATGGACCTTCGTGAAGACCCTATGGCGCTTCAGCGTTTGAGGGAAGCTGCGGAGAAAGCCAAAATTGAGTTGTCTTCTTCTGCGCAGACAGAAATCAACCTACCTTATGTAACTGCAACGTCTTCAGGACCCAAGCACTTGGTACGAACATTGTCCAGAGCCAAATTTGAGCAACTGATTGCCGATTTGGTCAAAAGAACAATCGAACCTTGTGAAAAAGCATTGAAGTCCGCTGGACTTTCCAAAAGTGATATTGATGAGATTATCTTGGTAGGTGGTTCTACCCGTATCCCCGCGGTACAGGAAGCGGTTGAGAAATTCTTCGGTAAAAAACCATCCAAAGGGGTAAACCCAGATGAGGTGGTGGCCATTGGTGCCGCAATCCAAGGTGGTGTATTGACAGGTGACGTGAAAGACGTACTCTTGTTGGACGTTACTCCACTTTCATTGGGTATCGAAACCATGGGAAGCGTGTTCACCAAGTTGATTGAGGCGAACACGACCATCCCGACCAAGAAGTCGCAGGTATTCTCCACAGCGGCGGACAATCAACCTTCGGTTGAAATCCACGTATTGCAAGGAGAGCGCCCGATGGCGGCAGATAACAAGACAATCGGTAGGTTCCACTTGGATGGTATTCCACCAGCGCCAAGAGGTACGCCTCAAATTGAAGTGACCTTCGATATTGACGCCAACGGTATCATCAAGGTTTCTGCTACTGACAAAGCTACCGGTAAGTCACAGGATATCCGAATCGAGGCTTCTTCTGGATTGACCGAGGAGGAAATCAAGAAGATGAAAGCCGAAGCGGAAGCCAATGCCGAGGCGGATAAGAAAGCCAAGGAAACTGCCGATAAGTTGAACGAGGCCGACGCCATGATCTTCCAGACCGAAAAGCAATTGAGCGAGTTTGGCGATAAATTGTCCGATGATAAGAAAAAGCCAATCGAAGAAGCTTTGGAAGAATTGAAGAAGGCTTACGAAGGCAAGGACCTAGCGGTGATTACGCCAGCTTTGGAAAAAATCAACGAAGCATGGAAAGTAGCTTCCGAAGAAATGTACAAAGCACAGGCCGAAGCCCAAGGGGGAGCAGGAGCATCATCTGCTGGTGCCAATGATACCACTGGAAGCGGCGGAGCTTCGGAAGGTGACAATGTTGAAGACGTAGACTTCGAAGAAGTTAAGTAGCCTGTCCTGAGCAAAGTCGAAGGATAGACTTCGAAGAAGTCAAGTAATTCAATTGTATTATATAAATAGAAAAACCCTGACGATTTCGTCAGGGTTTTTTTGTTGGTAGTAATTATGGGCTACGCCGCATTTAACTGCTGCATTTCCATTTCCTTGAGCTTTCGCAAGGCTTCCGACTTGGAGTTCACATTGAGTTTTACATAGATGTTTTGGATATGAAAATTAACGGCACTGGGTGTTACAAAAAGCTTGTCGGCAATCATTTTGTAGGTAAACCCCTGTGTGAGCAATTCCACGATTTCGTTTTCTTTTTTGGAGAACATCTCGAACGATTTGGTCTGGAACGAATCAATGATCTTTTTCGCCACATCGAGCTCCAAAGCCACACCGTGCTGGCCTAGCGCATCCAATGCATTGAAGAGCCTGTCCTTGGTGATGGGTTTGATGAGGTAGCCACTGGCACCTTTGGTGAAAGCCTCCTTAATGAGCTTAAAGTCGTTTTTCCGGCTCATCATCAACACCTTTAGATGCTTGTTTTTTCGATAAAAATATTCAAGCCCATCGATGCCCGATATACCATTGAGCATAGCTTCGCAGATAATGATATCCGGGTGAGACCGTCCAAAATTGGACAAAAGTGTGTGCACGGAGGGGTAGATTCCGTGCAGCTCGTACTGCTCATTGTCTTCAAAATACTGGGTGTAAATGCCGCCTAGCGTATCATCGTTATCGATGATGGCAATTTTTAATGAATTTGTTTTCATGATAAGAAAGATTTGGGGGATTCATACTGTTACATCATGTGTGCTGTAGGTTAAGATTTGGACAATAGTGTCCGTTCTCCCGCTATTGAAGTTGGGATAAACCTATGGAAATCGAATGGGATGCAACAAAGGGCATCTACCGGAAAGCCAATTTGGTTTTCTTCAAAAGTGGGTGTGACCCAAAAAGGGCCAAGCGCTAAAAAAATGTTTAGTTGAGGTTTTCCTCTAAAAAAGTAGATGGAAAAGAGGTTTTGGGACTCCTTTTTTCCTTGTGTTGTAGTTTCTGTTCATGACTTAATAGATTTGGGATTGTATTATTTCGATAGTGAATTTAGAATTTTTTAACTATCGAGCGGAATTTTTGTAGTGATTTTCGTTCAAATGCACATTTTCATTAAGTCATCAAAGGTGTTGGGAAGCCTAAAAATAAGACTGGATGTATCGCAAAAAATTGATTTTCAAATTATTGCATAAAAAAATAGGATGCCGTCCCATCAGCATCCTATTCTTGAAGTAAATCGGTCAGATTGAAATAATACAACCCGTTTTCTAATGATAGTCTGTCAGTTTCCCCCTGTCTTTCTTATCATTGTCATGAGTGTTTCAGAATTTCGGCTATGAAACATCATAAGACACAATCAGGTTTATTGACCGATTCAATAAAGTTGTTGGCAATCAAATATTATTCTTCGTCTTGGAATGAGGTGTCCGCATAGTCGTAGGCATTCCCATTCATAGCAGTTTGGAGTCCTGTACCTCCATCAGCAACATCATTGTACTGATCCCGATTACTTGAACGTCCGTAGGCCACTGTATATTGTGATACGGTATTGTTGAAACCTCTATTGGAGACCACAAAACCCATTTTTTTCTCAGGGCTCAACTGAATGGCGTACTCATCGCTGTTGGTGTTGATGTGGGCACCAAGGTTTACCGATGTGGTCAAGGTGTTCTTTACCACTTGGGAGGCGTAAAGGTCCAATCCGCCAAAGCCATCCCTTCCTTCGGAAGCAAAGAACAACAAGGTTTCGTTGTAGATGCTAGGGTAGAGTTCATCCTCTTTGGTGTTCACCTTTGGGCCAAGGTTTTTGGATACGCCCACGGAGCCATCCGCAGCGATATCGGCCACATAAATATCGTATTTGCCAAAGGTCCCTTTCATATTGGAGGCAAAGAACAAGCGTGTTCCGTCACCAGTAACCGTAGGATGTTTGGCAGAGTAGTGTTTTGGGCAAACTTCCAATTGGGTGATATTCGTCCATTCGCCATTGATGTTTTCCGCACGATAAATGTGGTACACCAGTTCTTTTTTGGAGAACACGCCGTAAAGTGGCTTTTCGTAGGTTCCTTTGCTAAAGTAGGCTGTTTTTCCATCTTTGGTGATGGACATGGAAGGTACATAACCGTCAATGGTGGAAACACTTCCTTCCATAGCTTCGTTGATTTGGTCTGATTGCGCTGTACTGTTTTGACTGACTAGTAATATTCCTGAAACAAGTAGGCTGAAAATTGTAGATCGTGTCATGATGTATAGATTTGGGGGTTAATACATTACAAAGATCAAAAACATTCCGCCGGAATACTTATGAATTTTTCATAGGTTTTCACTTTTAACGGATAAAAAGTGCATTTCAACGAATATTTTTTAGGTGTTTAACAGATGAATGGCGCTTAAAATGTGATTGGTCGTCTATTTTATGTCGTTTATCCGAAAAAACATGAGTTCGCAAAAATTGAAATAGTGACTAAAAAATCGTTTAATAAGGTATAATGGAGTCTCGTAGAGGCAGGGCCCTTTACTATTTTGATGGGTCGGGGTGAAAAATCTTATCGATGGCCTTTGGTGGGTCAAATCGATAGCCAAAGTATAGCAAGCCATAAAATTGATCGTTCTCTGTAATGGAAACCTTGTCCTCGTTGTACCAATCCGCACTGAAATTGATATTTATCCCATAGATTATCCTTTTGGAGCTATATCCTAAATTAAGACCGCCTTCCAGCCGTCGGGTAAGGTAGGTATTACGCTCTGTACTTATAGGATTGCCTGTTCCTGACTCCGCTTTGGAAAATCGCAATCCAAGGGAGGGGGACAAATTGGCCGAGACGAACCAGTTGTCATGAAACACAAAAGTATAGTAATATGCCGGGGCTATTCTTACATTAAAAAACTTTTCCCGGTTGACTAGGGAGATATCGTTCAAATCAAAAATGTTGTAGTCGTAAATTATAGAACCGACCAAACTTCCACTACTGATCCGTTGCCACTCATTTTGATACACAATGTTCCGATAGGAGAAATTGGGATTGAATACGTAGGATGTTGACATTCCAAATTGCTGGGTCGCTAAATCATTGAATTGGAGGTAGGGGTCGGTACCCTCGTTCCAGCTAGGTATAAAATCCCCGGTATTGCTCACATAGTAGCCGGAAATCTTGCTGTAAGAGATGGCTTGGACCCATCTGCCCAGAAAAAAACGAAACTTATAATCCGTAAAAGATGATTCCCCTTTTAAGTTTTCATCGCTATTGGCACCAAGGAACTTGGGCACAAAACCCACACTAAACCCTATAAACTCATAATCCAAAGAAAGAAAAAGCCGATAGCGATTATTGGGTTGAATGCTGATTCGATTATTTGATTGCCTGTTTTCATAAGAATAGAAGTCGGTTTTGGTGTCCAGATTGGCCTTGATAATAATCTTGTCCGAATAATTTACAATGGCAAGTGTGTCCTCTTGGGCAGTTAGACTATGCCAGAAAATACTTTGCAGCAGTATGATGCTTGCTATAACCCGGTACAGAGAGGTGCTGGCCATGCTGAAACAATCCATGGCAGCAAGATACACCGCTTTAGGTTCATTACGCTTGTAATCCTATTATTTGTTCACGTAGGGAATCTGCTTTCTATTGACCCATGCCAGTACCATACAGAAAATTAAAGTGACCAAGGCCAATATAAATAAAGTGCCTCCGTCATTTTGAACTACCACCCCCAACTGCGTTACATGGGAGAATATGGCTCCGGCCATAATACCTATACCCAATAGGGCACCTAGCCAAGTCGTTCTCGGCACAAGAATCAGTATGGCAATGATCAATTCCGCGACGCCCAGACCTATGCGTCCCCAAGGTTCCAAACCTAATTGTTCAAAGATAAAAACGGATTCTGGGGCAGCGGAAAACTTAAAATAAAGGGTTTGTAGCAGAATTATGGCTGGAACAAGTCGCAGTACCAAGCTCAAAATAGATTTTGTTGTCATGTGCTTATTGGTTTACGTTGAATGCTAACTTGGTCGTAATAAGGATTATTTAATAACTATTGATTTTTAAAATTGTGCTCGGTTTATTCCCTAATTTAATTTTTGAAAGGCTACCCCTCGGATGGCATCTGGAGAAATAGTTATTTTTATCGGTATGAAAAAACTGTTGAAAACCACACTCATTTTTTTGCTGATGATGCAATCCTGTTCCAAGGAAGCTTGGTTGTCGGGAAGCCTCAAATTATCCCAAACGGAAGACTGGAGTCCCAAAATTTACTTGGTACAGCCCGAAAAATTCAGTGATGCTGCCCAAAGTTTTGTGGGACAAATATTGGATTCTGCAGCGGTATCCAAAGACGGTAGTTTTAGGTTCACCGAAGCACTTCCCATTAAGGATAGCACCTTGCTGTTTCTCGTAGTGCAGCAGAAGGGCGAGCGATATGCCAACAGATTGGTAAATGAAAATCCGGCTACGGACAATTATTTTCCGTTGGTATATGAGCCAGGTACCTCTTTAAGTGTTGATGCTGAAATGGCAAATTTTCAATCGAGCTTCTCCATTTCGAATCCATCACCTGCCAATGCAGCAATGTTGAAGTTGAGGGATCTGCGTTTGGAGGCTTTTAAACATCACTTTGAAACGGAAAATAGCCTAGATGAATCCGATGAGGGACTATTGGAGCGAGAGAAAAACCTAAAAGCGTATCAAGGGAAGTTGATTGATTTTGCGGATGCTACAGAGCACTTGTTGCCGGCCCTAATGGCCCTTCGATGGGCGAGTCCGGAAGGAAATTATGAACGGATTGCCGAACGCATATACGCACAATCCAAAAAATGGCACCAAATACACCCAACACATCCGTGGGTCAACCAATTGGAGTCATTGGCTGACAGGGATAAGTTGCCGGTACTCTTGGGCGATACGCTTCCAGATATACAGTTGCCCATGCAAACCGGGGAGCATCTTTTCCTTTCGGAAATTGGAAAAGGGAGGGAACTGCTGTTATTGGATGTTTGGGCGTCGTGGTGCGCACCCTGCAGAGTGGAGAATCGAAATGTTTTGGTGCCGCTATGGGAAAATTATAATGATCGAGGTTTTCAGATAGTCGCCTATGGTTTGGAAAGCAGCAAATCGGCTTGGGAGAATGCCATAGAACGCGATGGTGCATATCGATGGCTTCATGCGTCACATCTGGAAGGTGATCAAAATCCGGTAATGGACTCGTTACGACTGCGTACAATTCCAGCCAACTTTTTATTGGACAAAGAAGGTAAGGTGTTGGCCAAGAATTTGCATGGCCAAGATTTGATTCGATTTGTGGAGGATTATCTGGTCAATTGATAAAAAACTTCCCAACCAGATATAAAAAAGCCAGGATTTTGGATCCTGGCTTTTCTTTGTTGTTCTGTTGCTATTAGTTACTGCTTGTGGTCGTTTCCTCCCCAGCATCAGGATCCATTTCAAGGATAAAATCTTGGGTTGTCACGTTAGCGGCATCAATCTGAACCTCCAAGGTATCACTTGCCAAATATCCTTCCAATTCGGCCACGACTTCGTACATTCCAGCTTTCAAACCTAGGATGGCGTAGTTGCCATCCACATCGGTAAAAGATGCGGTGTTTAGGGTGTCAGCAGCAAACACGGAAATCTGGGCACCTTCCAAAGCAAGTATTGATTCACTTTCCATAGTGCCAACAGTTCCAGACAAGGTACCAGAGGTAGACATGTTACTGGCCTTGATCACGGGTTTAAAATTAAATCCGTTGACACCGGCGGGGGTATCCAAGTTGCCTTTGGCAACAAAGGAACGGCTGACATCGAAGTCCAACAACAAATCTGTGGAAAGTCCACCTACTACTGTAATGGCAGGTTCGATAAACACTTTAATACCTGAAGCGTCTCCACTGGGCACTTTCAAATCGTAAACGGTCCCATCGGTCAAGACAACATTTACACCTTTAACGTGCACACGAACCAAGTCATATGATCCAGCAGGAACATCGATTTCTGCTAATTGTTGGGTCAATCCATTGGTGAGTTCCAAGAGATTTACATCGATTTCCTCTTCCATTAACGTGATGAAAGATGAACTATCATCGTCCATGCCTTCATCTGAATCAGCGTTGTCGTCGTCATCACCATCAATTTGGCGAGCTTCAACTTTATAAACGGTAACATTTGCTTCGGCTACCAGATCATAGGGGAAGGGTGCGTCGGTAAGTTGTACGGATAAGGTCCCAGTGCCTTCGGCGCTTGCCGAACCTTCTCCATCAGAACAGCCCATCATAAAAAGGGCCAATGTAAATAGTAAACTAAAAATTAACTTTGTTCTCATTGTATGGGGTTTTTGATTTCAGGGCATAATTAGCCCTGTTCTGATTTTATAATTACTAAACAATCAAAGGTCAAAAAACCCTACTGTTTCAAAGAAATATGTCAATTTTATCGATGAAATGCACAAATTGACTTAAAAAAGAAACCTTTTTCTTACAAAAAATTAATTTTTATAGATAAAATTGGGTGCTTGTTGATAGGTGAAGGTATCATCGGTCAAAATCTTTAACTCCTTGGTTTCCCAATTCATCAGCCCAATATGGAATTGGGATTGTTCATCATCAAAAAGCTCAATGGCCAACCATTTCCCATCCGGACTCCAATCGTGCCAACCTTCATTTTGGGTGTTCTCTGTCAATTTCCAGGTTTTGCTGCCGTCCAGGCTCACGGCATAGAGACTGTATTTGCCGTCCTGCATGCTTTGGTAGGTCACAAAGTTTTCTGTGGGGTGCAGTTTTGGAGCTCCTGCACGATACCCGTATTGTCCCGCTGTGGAATCTTTTTCAGGGTAATGTGTCAATTGTTTTAGGTTGCTTCCATCGGCGTCGATAATGTAAAGCTCTTCATCAAAACCATCAATGTTCTTGCTCACCGTTTTACCGCCCCTAAAAACTACCTGCTCACCATCGTTCACAAACAAAGGGTCTGCGGCAAAGCCCAATCCAGTATCCAGCCGATCTATGATGTTGCCCTTCAGGTCCAAAACGTAGAAGGTGTTCTTCATTATGAGTTTAGGCTTTACGATGAGTTCCGTGCCATCGTTTCTACTGCTCATCCAGCTATCGGCGAGCTCCAATTCCGATACTTTTTGGACGTTTTCCCCTTTAAAATTGCTTTTGTACAAATAATAGCAACGCTTACAGGCGTCCCTGTCCGAAATGAAATAGAGATCATCTTCATATGAATAATAGGTCCATTCCACATTGGGGAAATCTGTGATGTTCGTTTTGTCGGAACCATCCAGATTCATCGCGTATACTTCGTAATTCTCGATATCCATGTCCCTCAACACATTGTAGACCAAGCCCAATTCACGTTCAGCGTTGTCATTTTTTGAGTTGCAGGATAGCAACAAAATCAAAAGTCCAAGAATAGAACTCCTTTACCCATAATGCGTTCAGTTTGTTTAAGTTTTTGCGGGTTTGAAGTTACTAAACTCTGTTAAATTTGTTAAAAAGGTTTTTTGATTTTTGAGAAAATGTAACACATTTCTGTAGCAATCTGTTTGCTTCGTTCGCTGTACTTTTCAGCTTGTTGCGGCGTGTTGTCAAACGCTTTCGGGTCATCATAAGTGATTGAAATCCGTTTTTCGGCCCCAGGCACAAAAGGACAGCCTTCATCCGCTTGCGAACAGGTCATAATCGCTGCGAAGTCGGATGTTGGATTAAAAGTGTCATCCATGGTTTTGGAAAAGCAGATAGCGGGGTGTTCGTTCTCCGCAAATTTAATGGCATATACAGGGTTCTTTCCTTCGGAAAGCATTTGCACCTCAAAACCTGTATTCGCCAAAGTAGTAGCAACCATGGGAAATAGGGCAGTGGCCTCAGTTCCCCCAGAATAGCAGCTTAAATTCCTTACCCCAAAATGATGTGCCAAGGTTTGTGCCCAAACTTGGGACAAATGACTCCGTCGGGAGTTGTGGGTGCAGATAAAATTAAGCCGGATAGACTCCTTTTTGTCCATCTTTTCCTGAATGTATCCCGAGAGAAGGTCCAGTATTTGTTTTCTTTCTTGTGGAATAGCATCAGTGTCCAATTGAGAAACAAAATCGTGCAATGCTTTGTTAAGTGCCATGTTGAAGGATTATAGTTAGCAGCAACCACTTCCAGGAGCGCAGCCTGTTTGTTGAAGTTCGGAAAGTTTTACCCTAGGTTTTTCGGTTGGTATGCCACATTGGTCTTTGGCCAGGCAATCCGTCTGCTTGGTGGTCAGCAAAAAATGGGTTCCGTCAAAATCCAAGCTGAATTTCTCAATGGTCTGCCCTTGGTATTCCACTTCCACCTCCAAATTGCCAATGTCCAACGTTTTTTGGGACAATGCTATAATGTTGACCAATTTTTCGGGATGTAACCTGTGGTCGTAATCATTCGCGTTCCAAAGTTGAAAATTAACGACCTCCTCGTGGCGAACGGTGCCCCCGCAATCAATAAAGTGCTTGGTGATTTTACCTACTTCTGTCACATGAAAATGATTGGGAACCAATGTCCCGTTGGGCAATTGAAAGGCGATGGTATCCAATTGGGCCAATGCTGATTTTACTTCCTCTAGCTTCATATCAATATCTATTTATTGTAATATTACGATTAATGTATTCAAATTTTTTTTAGCAACAATCCTTTGGATTGACGTCTTGGTTCAGAAACTCGGACATCAATAGCTTCATTTTTTTCCAATTGTCGGTATCGATGCAATAACAAACACTAGTACCTTCCACATTGCCTTTAATCAGCCCCAATTGCTTTAATTCCTTCAGATGTTGGGAAATGGTGGGTTGCGCCAAACCAATTTCATCCACCAAATCACCACAAACACAAGCATTCAACTTGTACAAATATTGCAAAATGGCAACCCGGGCCGGATGCCCCAAAACCTTGGCGTATTGTGCAATGTGGTTTTGTTTGTCCGTAAATATTTCAGTTTTGGTGAGTCCCATCTAAATGATTTATTCATTGCAATATTACGATTAATGTTATGGATCGCAAAGAATTCGTTGTTTTTCTTTCATATGGTTCGAAAAATATAAGGTAATCGATGTTATTCTTCTTAAATTGCGTTATGCATGCATGTACATAACGCCAATGTTTTGACATCAAACGAGAAAATATACCTGGATCATAACGCAACTACGCCTGCCGACCCTAGGGTGGTAGAGGCCATGCTGCCGTATTTTACACAGCACTTTGGCAATGCAAGCAGTGATCATTCCTTTGGGTGGCATGCCGATGATGCCATCGAAACCGCCCGTGGACAAATCGCAGGGCTTATCAATTGCCGACCAGCGGAACTCACGTTTACTTCAGGGGCTACCGAAGCCGCCAATTTGGCCTTGCTCGGATTTTGTAAAAGGAATCGAAGCAAGGGTAACCATATCATTTCCTGTACAACGGAGCACAAAGCGGTTTTGGATACTTTGCAGGCTTTGGAGGATGATGGTTTTGAGGTCACTTATTTGGATGTGGACAGTCAAGGGAATATTGACCTCGATGTTTTGGAAGACAGCATAACGCCATCAACGATTTTGGTAAGCCTGATATTGGCCAACAACGAAACCGGGCTCATTCACCCGATAAAAAGTATAGTGGATTTGGTTCGCTCCAAAGGAGTACCGATAATGTCTGATATAACACAGGCCGTTGGAAAAATATCTATTGACTTGCAAGAATTGGGAATCGATGTAGCTGTTTTTTCCTCCCATAAACTCTATGGACCCAAAGGAGTTGGCGCACTTTATCTGAATAAGAGCAATAATACCTCTGTTGATAAGCATCTTTTCGGTGGAAATCATGAAAAGGGCGTTCGCCCCGGTACATTGAATGTCCCTGGCATTGTAGGTTTTGGAGAAGCTTGCAAGGTGGCCCAGGAAGAGATACGTGAGAATCATCAACACTATAAACATCTTCAATATCGACTTGAAGAGGAACTTTCAACCATCGAAGGAGCCATCATCAACAGCCAGCATGAAGACCGTTTACCCAATACAACGAACGTATCGTTTAAGGGAGTGGACGGTACCAAGTTGCTACGATATTTGAATCGTTTGGCCGTATCTAGGGGTTCTGCCTGTACCTCCAACCAAGTGAATCCGTCCCATGTACTAAAAGCGATGGGACTTGACGATGCCACTGCTTTGGCAAGTCTACGGATCAGCACAGGACGAAATACTTCTTTGGAAGACATTGAAACGGCTGTGCGGGACATCAAAAAAGCCGTCAACCAACTTAAAACTGTCAACGTATGAGGGAGTTGGACGTCATCATAGCGAAGTATCAAGAACTCAGACTGCAAGAAACCCGTTGCATTTTGGCCACCGTAGTCCATGTTGAAGGTTCATCGTATCGTAGGGCGGGAGCCCGTATGTTGGTAGATGAATACGGTAACATAATGGGAGCCATCAGCGGAGGCTGTTTGGAAGGTGATGCGCTCCGAAAGGCCCTTTATGCTTTGGACAGACAAGAAAACAAACTGGTCACTTATGATACCAGTGATGAGGATGATGCCATCATTGGCGCCCAGTTGGGATGCAACGGTATCATTCAAGTATTGTTTGAGCCCATTGATTATACCGATAGGCATAATCCCTGTGCATTGTTACAGACCGCTATTGAACAGGAGGTTCCCGTAGCGATTTCGATAGTTTTTGACCTGGACAAAAGCCAAAATCAATTGGGAACTAGTTTGGTTGTCAACGAAAGCCAAGCGGTTTTGGGAAAACAAATCCAAGGAAACCTGCATAAGGTCCTTCTCACCAAAAGCATGGAAGTCATTGAGGGGGGCAACTCCTGTTTTGGAAAGATTGAAACGGCGGAAAGAACAAACTTCGTGTTTATTCAGTTACATCAGCCCCCGGTAAAATTGATTTTAGTGGGAGCTGGGAACGATGCCCAGATTTTGGCGCAACAAGCCGATATATTGGGGTGGAATGTAATTGTTACGGACGGACGTCCGACCCATGCCAACAAAGAACGTTTTGTGGGTACGTGTCAAGTGATTGTGGCCAAACCCCAGGAAACACTACAAAACATTAACATTGACGAACGCACTTGTTTTGTGCTGATGAGCCATAACTATAATTACGACCTTTCGGTGCTCAAACTGTTGCTGGGAAATCCAGTAATACCCTATATCGGGATTTTGGGACCATTGAAAAAATACGAACGCATGCTCAACGAATTGGCGGACGAAGGTATGGAAGTGTCAAAATCGGATTTGGCTAAAATACACGCACCCGTGGGATTGGAAATAGGAGCGGAGACCCCTGCTGAAATTGGATTGTCCATTTTGGCGGAGATTCAAAGTGTACTGACCCATAAAGGAGCGCGACCCCTAAAGCAGAAAACCGAGCCAATTCATGAGGGCAAAACAAATCAATTTCAAAAAATAACCCTTTGAGTGCAGATGCTAACATAGCAGTTATTGTTTTGGCCGCTGGCGGCTCCACACGATTGGGCCGACCCAAGCAGTTGGTACAATTTAAAGGTGAAACGCTGCTTGAACATACCTTGAAACAAGTAAATATGCTTGGTTTTCAACGCAAGGTTTTGGTGTTGGGTTCTCGTCACGAAGAGATTTTGGGAAAAATAGATGCAAACGGATATCAAGTCGTTGTTAATTCCGATTGGGAGCAAGGAATGGCATCCAGTATTAAATTGGGCTTGAAAGCTACCTCGGCAGCGGAAGCATTGGACCACGCTCTTTTTCTCGTATCCGACCAGCCCTTTTTGGAACGCACCAACTTGATCAAACTGGTGCATACCCAACTAACCAAAAACCCGAACGCCACCTATTCCAAATATGGGGATAGTATTGGAGTGCCCGCCATTTTTAGTAAGGAAGCATTTCCGTTGTTGATGCAATTGGAAGGAGACGAAGGAGCCAAAAAGTTGATTCACCTGAAAGATTTTGACTACGGTACTGAAGTCTTCAGCAAAGGAGGATTTGATGTGGATACCGAAGAAGATGTTCGGCAATTAAAGCAAATGGATGTATGAAAGTGACCGTAAAATATTTTGGTTTGGTCGCCGAAGCCGCTGCAAAGCAGGAAGAAGTGATGGAGTTTGACGGAACATTGACCGCTTCGGAGCTAAAAGCACAGTGCTTGAACGGTTTGGCGATAGCGGACAAGGATTCCGTACAGATTGCCGTAAATCAAAATTTGGACGATAGTATAACCTTAAAAGACGGGGACGAAGTGGCCTTGTTGCCACCCTTCGCTGGAGGATGAGCAGATACGACAGACAAATACAACTCACGGAAGTTGGGACTGAAGGTCAGGAAAAGCTTCGCAATGCCAAAATATTGTTGGTTGGTGTTGGGGGACTGGGCTGTCCTGCCGCGATGTATTTGGCTGGGGCAGGAGTCGGTACCATTGGGTTGATGGACCATGATAAAGTCGATATGTCCAATTTGCACAGGCAAGTTTTGTTTCAGGAATCAGATGTAGGGCAATCGAAAGCAGCGGTAGCCAAACAACGATTGGAAAAACAAAACAGTGAGGTACAGTTTAAGGTGTATGAAGAGCCGTTGACCATTGAAAATGCGAAAAACATCACCAATCAATACGATGTTATTTTGGATGGCACGGACAATTTTGAAACCAAGTACCTGATCAACGATGCCTGCGTATTGGCGAATAAACCTTGGGTTTTTGCCTCCATTTATAAAAATGAAGGGCAATTGTCAGTCTTCAATTACCAAAATGGGCCTACCTATCGTTGTGTGTTCCCAAAAAGCACCCGACAGAACATCAGTTGTGAGGCCACTGGTGTATTGGGCGTATTACCGGGCATCTTGGGAACGCTTCAGGCGGCGGAAGTCCTTAAAATTATCCTTGGGGTGGGTGAGGTGCTGTCAGGCAAGTTAAAGTTGATCAATATGATGCAGGCCAGCGAGCAGACCATCAACATCAACAAACGGTCCGAAGAAGTAGAAAAAATCCGCAAAAACGGGATAGCCCCCGTTTATATCGATTGCGATTTAAAACATAAAGATCAGTGGTATCTTGACGTGCGTGAAGTGTTCGAACAGCCCAAACCAAAAGGCAAAAAGGTGCTGAACATTCCCTTGGGCGATCTTGCATCACGGCATAAAGAAATACCCAATAATCAGGATGTTTTTGTGTTCTGCCAGTCTGGCAAACGAAGCAAGAACGCCATAGAAATCCTTAAAAATGAATTTGGCTTCCACAATTTGAAAAACGTGGAAGGCGGCATAGAAACAATTATTGATGGATAAAAAGAAACCAAAAAAAGTATTTGTACAAGGAGCGATTCCTCCCGAAAAAATAGCGACTTCGGTGGCCAACCACCAAAGCAAGACCAATATTGGTGCCCACAGTATTTTTCTGGGACAGGTGAGGGCCGACGTAGTGGACGGCAAAACCGTAGCAGCTATTGACTACACGGCTTATGATGAAATGGCAGAGAACGTCTTTCACGACATACGCGAAGCCGCTTTTGCCAAGTTCGACATCACCTGCGCCCATATTTATCATAGTTTAGGTAAAGTCAATGTGGGAGAGCTGTGCTTGTTCGTGTTCACATCATCAGCACACCGAAAGATTGCCATCGATGCGACCAACTTTTTTGTGGAGGAAATCAAGGCGAAAGTACCGGTATTTGGAAAGGAGATTTTTGAGGACGAAACCCATCAATGGAAAGTAAATACGTAAATGGTAGATATTACACATAAAGTGACCACTTTGCGGGAAGCTACCGCTGAAGCTATCGTAAAAACGAGCAGTCAGGCTACGATTGATGCCATACAAAACAATGCCGTTCCCAAAGGGAATGTATTTGAAATGGCCAAGGCAGCCGGCTTGTTGGGGGTCAAAAAAACACCGGATTTGTTGCCCGATTGTCATCCCTTGCCCATCGAATACACGGACATCGATTATGAAATCAATGGGTTGGAGATCATCATTTCCATGACGGTAAAGACCATTTACAAAACTGGGGTGGAGGTGGAGGCGATGCACGGGGCCAGTGTAGTGGCCCTTACGATGTACGATATGCTGAAACCGATTGACAAGAATGTCGAAATAGGCACCATTCGACTCAAATCCAAAAAAGGAGGGAAATCTTCATACAAAATCAATTCGGAAGGATTGACTGCCGAAGTGGTGGTGTGTTCGGATACCATTTCCAAAGGAAAAGGCGAGGACAGGGCCGGAGAGGCCATCGTGGAGCGATTACAGGCTTTGGGGGTTACATCCCAAAAAAGCATCATTCCCGATGACGCTGAGGAAATCATACAAAAATTGGAAAATACCAAAGCCGACCTCTTGATTTTTACTGGAGGTACGGGCGTGGGACCACGAGATGTCACCCCACAGACCTTGGAGCCCTTGTTGGACATCAAACTAAAAGGAGTAGAAGAACAAATGCGTAGCTACGGGCAAAATCGGATGCCGTATGCGATGTTCTCGCGTTCCATCGCGGGCATCAAGGACGGAAAATTGATATTGGCACTGCCGGGCTCCACCAAAGGGGCGGCAGAATCCATGGATGCGATTTTCCCCCATGTGCTGCACGCATTTAAAGTGATAGAAGGAAAAAGACATGATTGACAAGAAACCACAAATAATCGACAATTTCGGTAGGCCACATACCTATCTGCGCATTTCATTGACGGACCGATGCAACCTGCGGTGCTTTTACTGCATGCCCGAAGAAGGCATTGAGTTAATGGAAAAGCCCAGCATCATGACCTTGGAAGAAATCATTGCCATTACGCGAACTTTTAGGGATTTGGGAGTGGACACGGTTCGATTGACGGGCGGTGAACCTTTGGTTCGCAAGAATTTTGGCTACTTGGTCGAAGAGTTGGCCAAGTTGGATGTCACCCTTAAATTGACCACCAACGGCATTGTACTCGACAAATATCTGGAGCTTTTTCAGAAAGTGGGATTGCGCAAGATCAATTTTAGTTTGGATACCCTGGACAAAGCCAAATCCGTTTTCATCACCAAACGGGATTATTACGAACGCATTATGCGGAACCTGAACATGGCGTTGGACATGGATATGGACCTTAAAATCAATGTGGTGTTGATCAAAGGGGTAAACGATAATGAAATCAATGATTTTATCGCTTTGACCAAGGATAAAAAGATTACGCCCAAGTTTATTGAGTTTATGCCTTTTAAGGGGAATAAATGGGATTGGAGCAAGGGCGTGTCCAAAGACGACATTTTAAAGACGGTTGGCGATAAATTTGGTGAAATAGAAACCTTGGATAATCCCAAGCACAGCACTTCCACCAATTTTAGGGTAAAGGGCCACAAGGGCAGTTTTGGCATTGTGAGCACAATTACCAATCCGTTTTGTGATGAGTGCAACCGTATTCGATTGACAGCTGATGGAAAAATGAAAAATTGCCTCTTTGCCACCTCCGAAACCGATTTGTTGACTGCGTTTCGAAATGGAGAACCCATAGAGAATATCATTTTGGAGTCCATCAAATCCAAAAAACACTCAAGGGACGGCATGGACGTAAAAATGGATGCCGACCATTATGAGCAGAACCGTTCCATGATTTCAATAGGAGGCTAATGGTTACGATTGAAGAAGCACTTAGGATCATCGAAGACCAAAAGATTGAACTAAAAAGCGAATCCAAACCTTTGGAGGAGGCACTTGGTTATGCTTTGTCGACGAACACGACCGCCCCTTTTGATGTGCCTGAGTTTGATAATTCGGCCATGGACGGCTATGCGCTTTGCGGACTTTATCAAGAATACCAATTGGCAGGGGAGGTGGCAGCTGGTGACTCCAAGTCTATCTCGTTAAACGATGGCGAAGCCGTTCGAATTTTTACGGGGGCGAAGGTACCCCAAAACACCACGGCTGTGATGATGCAGGAGAAAACCTCCGTTAAAGACAAGACGCTGTTTCTTGATGAAACGCCCAAGGCTGGACAAAATGTCCGTAAAAAAGGCGGTCAGTTGGCGGAAGGGCAAACGGTATTTGAAAAAGGACATATGTTGAATTCACCTTCTTTGGCTTTGATGGGAAGTTTGGGGTTGTCGCAGTTCACAGTTTTTTCTAAACCACGGGTCAATATCATCACCACGGGAAATGAATTGGTAAAACCGGGAGAATCCAAAACGGAGGGACAGATATATGAATCCAACAGCTACGCAATTGCAGGAGCCTTGCAACAATTCGGATTCCAGCACCATCAAAAAACACAAATTAAAGACGATTTCGAGGCCACAAAAGCGGGAATCAAAACCGCATTGGAGTCTTGCGATGTGCTCATTATCTCTGGAGGAATATCTGTGGGTGATTACGATTTTGTAAAACAATCCCTGGAAGAAAATGGAGTTAAGGAGTTGTTTTACAAGGTGTTTCAAAAACCGGGAAAACCGCTTTATTTTGGCCGAAAGGAAAATCAGTTTGTGTTTGCCTTGCCAGGAAACCCAGCGTCATCATTGACCTGTTTTTATGTGTACGTACTTCCTTTGCTGCAACGCTTATCTGGATATGAAAAAGTGGGTTTGACCACATATCGATTCTCGATACAACATGATTTTGAAAACCGTTTTGGACGCCCCACTTTTTTAAAGGCCGCTGTTGTGGACGGAACTGTAGAGATTTTGGACGGACAGGGCTCTTCCATGATCCAATCCATGGCCCAAGGTAATGCACTCGCCTTTGTAGATGATGGCGAGGCATTGAAAAAGGGGGATTTGATTCAATGTAAGCTAATTTCTTAATTGATGACAGTCGAATACTTGCCCTTGGTCTTTTTTCTGATTGCGCTGTTTTATAGTTCGGTCGGATTTGGGGGTGGGTCCAGTTATCTGGCGATTTTAAGCCTTTTCCTTACCGATTTTTACGAAATACGTTCCACTGCGCTCTTGTTGAATATTTGTGTGGTCACTATTGGGACGATAGTTTTTATTCGGAACCGGGTATTTGACGTGAAATTGTTCTGGCCCTTTTTGGTGATGAGCATACCGTTTGCATATCTGGGTGCCCAAATCCGCTTGTCCCAAACCACCTTCTTTTTGATTTTGGGAGGTGCATTAGTGATGGCAGGATTTTTTATGATGCTTCGCTTTGCGAAGAAAAAACTGGACTCGAAAAAATTTTCAAATCCAAAAAAATTGACGCTCGGTGGAGGCATTGGCTTACTTTCTGGAATATCCGGAATAGGTGGCGGCATCTTTTTATCACCGGTGCTCAACCTGCTTAAATGGGAAAACCCAAGAATAGTGGCTTCTTTGGCTTCCGTTTTTATTTTGGTGAATTCCATTGCAGGCCTGATTGGTTTGAATATGGCGGGAACCTTCCAACTGAACAACGAGCTGATGCTACAATTGGTGGTGGCAGTAGTGCTTGGCGGTGGAATCGGCTCTTATCTGTCCAATAAAAGGTTCAATCTAAAGTTTTTGGGTGTACTCACGGCCATTTTGGTGCTGTATGTGGGTTTCCGTTTGATACTGCTTCACGGATTCGGTATCAAGATTTAAATCAGCCCCAACATGTCTTGGGTGTGTTGCTCCAAAGTTGCCTGAATCTGGGCGTTCATATGTTGAAAGGCAGCCAATACTGTTTTGCCCCGTGGTGTTAATTCGGCCCCGCCCCCTTGGGTACCGCCCTTGTGCAGTTCCACGTAGGGTTGTTGGCCTCTTTGGTTCATATCCTCGACCATGGACCAGGCTTTTCGGTAGGACATGCCCATTTCCTTGGCCGCTTTGGAGAGCGAACCGTTTTTATCGATCATCACCAATAATTGCGCCCGTCCCGGGCCAAAAAACTTTTTTCCGTCAATATCTATCCAGCAGCGGTTGCGCAGTTCTTTTTTAGTTTCCATACAGTTGTGGTTCCATAATGCCCTTGTCCAGAAATAGTTGTTTGTTCATTTCATAGTGCATTTCGGTCATTTGATTATAGTATTCGATAAAATCGGGCATGGAGTGGGCTTTGCGCAAACTGTCGACCGCCGTGGTATCCACCAGTCCGTTCTTTGGAATGGCCTGTCCCATATCGTTGTAGGTCACTTGGCTTCCAAAACGTTGCGGTTTGTTGAGATTGACATTGATCCTGTCTTCCAACATCGCATAGTGGTATTTGTCCTTGCTGCCCTTTGCGATTTCCGTTTCCATGGCCTTCAACATTTCCTGTTGGAAGGGGATGTCATTATCCGCATGTTGGACCACCACCCAAAAATCGGTAGCGGCTTCCTTTCCTATCTTTTGCTCGCCCAAGTATCCGTACTTTTGGTATAATTTCTTGATTTTGTTCTGGTTGACTAGGCCTACGCTATCCCGCTGCTTTTTAAAAATTTCCCAAGCTTTCTGATTGCCGTGTTTTTCCCGAAGCTCATTGGACGGAATCCCCGCATATTTCTGGTCGAGTTCCATGATTTCGTTCAATGCAGCCACAACTTGAGGCTTTTCTTCTTCGGAAATAGTCTTTTCCTGCTTGCAGCTCAATGCCAGGAGTCCGATAACAGACCATAAAAAGAGTGGTTTCATATACTTGCTTTTCATTTCTGGACTTGCAGCTGCACCTTTGGGTTTTTGGATTTGGATTTTCATTGGGTATTTATAAAGGTGTCTTCAAATGTTTTGACCCATTTTCCGTTGATCAATTGTTCGCCATATTCTCGAAAACGCCCCTCTGGGGTACTACCGAAGAAAAACCGGGTGTTTTCGTCCCGCCATACAATGAGCTCCTCCTTAAATTCTGCGGGGTATACGGCAGCTCCATCTTTGGAAAATCGGTGGTAGTAGTATTTCTGGTCTTTTTCGTCGTAAAGGATAACGGTATGGAGTTGTAGAAACTCCGTATTCAGCTCAATGACCAATATGTTCTTTTCCAAATCGTAGGAGATATGCTCGTAGGCCGCCCCTTCCTTGGCCAAAACTCCGTTTTCATAGATTTTAGAGGTGCCCACCCATTCCCCGACCAGAAAATGGAGCTGCTCCATCTTTTCTTGCTTTGGGCTTTGCGCGACAAGAACATTGGATAGTAGCAGTAGGCAAAAAAGGGGTCTGAGGTGTTTCATGCGTATCTGTTTCATGGTGGGCAAAAGATAATTCAGATGATTTGCGTTTTACGGTTCGAAGGACATATCAATTACCGATATTTCAATTTAAAGGTAGTGATTTTAAAGAATGCTCCTTTGGAGTACATGACATACCTGCTATTCATAAATTTTCATTGGGAATTCAAGTTAACGATCTATACATCACGATGATTAGTGCTATCACAAAAATGGATGTGAAGATAAGTTTGTTATGCTTTGCGAGCCAATTGGGTAAGAAAATGTCAAAGTTGTCTTTTTGGGATTCCGAGTAGTTTCGCGCGATAACGGTGAGGGGGCAGGACATTTTGAATAGTAAGAGAATTAACCCTTCCCCAATAATTAATCCGATACCCATCCAGGTATACAATGTTACCTTGTCCGTTAGCCCGGAATACAGAATGTAAATAATTATCGAAACAAAGAATACCCAAATTAAAGTATGAATTGATTTGATAATGAAAAGTTTACTTTCGTTATCCATACTTCTGTGTTTATTTGGTGTTTAACTTCAACATAATCGAAATAGAAAGTTTCTATACCTTTCAAAATAGGCATAAAACCAATACGCCGCATCATTTTTAACTTATAGGCCAAGGAATTCCAACCTTTGGTTGGAAGCAGGATTAAGCCTTATTGGATATAAGTTATGCACATGTAGTGGTTCATCAGAACTAGGACTCTATTGTGTTCGTGTATCCGATAAGTACCAACTGGGGAGGGAATGGGAGAGAGTAAACCTTAATCCAACTGTTCTATTTTTTTCATGATTTCTTCCGCCTCAAAGACTTTTTCATCGCTGAGCTTGCGATTGGTGGTGGATAGCGCATGGGCTTCCTTTAGCAACTTGGCGTATTTTTCCTGTAGTTTTTCTTTTTCCGTTTTCTTTTTGAACAATCCGAACATGGGGTATCTAGATTTTAGGATTAAAGCGTTTTTTTTTAACAGCAATTTTGTGAAAGATACAAAATGTTTAACTATATTAGGTTAAAATTAAACAAAACAATAAAAACCTAAAGGATGAAGATTTCTGCGATGGATTGGCTTGGTTTGACAACCCTTGTTTTGGTAACGGTGACGCTCTTTGCGGCCATGGATTTGGCCTTTAACTGGGTGTTTTACCTTACTGTTTTGGGTCAGGTAGCGCTCATTATTACGGTCTACAAGGTGCTGCGAGACGATTACACTACCGAAAAAACGTTCAAGGACTTCTACGAGGACCGGCCCATGCCCGAAAATGACTGACTCCAAGGATTTAAAGGTGCATAAACCCTTAAAATAAAAAAAACCGCAGCGTTAAATCTGCGGTTTTTTACTTTCAAGCTTTGTGCTTGGTTGCGGAGGAAGAGGGTCTTCTTTAATTTGAAAAAACCACTGTTTTTAAGGGTTGTGAAGGGTAAGGAAGTTATACTGACACCGAAAGGGGCACCTTTTTAACAATACTTTAACAATTTTACAATTTTAGATTACCAAATAGGGCCATTGAGATTTAAAATAAGTTAAAGAGCCTCAAAAAGACAATATTTTAAATTGAACATGCTATGTAACGAAATCGCAATTTTATGTAGACCACCTATTAACCATGGAATGAAAATATTTCAATAGGTCATTTTATGACATTTCCATTTTAGTAACCTAACTTTCCTGGCAGGCAAGAGGTCACCGGTTCGAATCCGGTATTCTCCACAGTAACAGTAAGGCTTCAAGAGTTTTTAACTTTTGGAGCTTTTTTCATTTGCACGCAATTTGCACGCAAAACTGGTTTTAAATTAAGCTCGGTATTATTTGATTCAAATTGGGCTATTTCTATGCTTTTTAATCCTTTATAGCATAATTTTTTGAAAAAGTATCACATTTATTACATGCGTTAGCTTCATTATTAGATTTATGAATCTAAGTCCCATAAAAGGTCAATTAACGAAACAAATAAAAGAGACCACAAATGTGACCGAATGACAACAGAATTTTTGAAATAGAAAAGAAGTTCAAAAAAAGGGCCGTTAAACAGAACCGCATCTATTCTATTTAAGTACTTGCTTAAATAATTATATTAATGTAGCTTTGTTGGAAAGAATATATATGAAACTTGAAACTAGCTGCATTAGGGCAGAGGCCGATTACGTTCAAATACTACGCTGTAAAGAAGATTTGAACGCTGTATCAACTTCCATGGAGGGAATAAGTAAGGTTATGGCACTGGCCGGTAATAAGGTTCGTTTTAAAATGTTGTATCTGTTGCAACGGGAAAACGAATTATGTCCTTGTGACTTTGCGGATATTCTGGAAATGAGCGTTCCCGCTATTTCCCAGCATTTACGTAAGATGAAGGATGTCAATGTCATTTCTACCCGTAGAGATGGTCAAACCATCTTTTATCGAATTTCAGAGGAGAATAAAGCTTTTTTGACTACTATTTTAAGTAATGTAGCATCTGAAAGAAAAACTGCATAAGATGAAAAAAACAATGACATCAAATCGAACTGCTTTTGCTGGGCTGTTTTCGGCTATCGTAGCTTCTCTATGTTGCATAACTCCTGTTTTGGCGTTGCTTTCCGGAACTGCGGGAGTTGCCTCTACCTTTTCTTGGGTAGAACCCTATAGGCCTATTTTGGTAGGTTTGACCGTTTTGATTCTTGGTTTTGCCTGGTATCAAAAATTAAAGCCACGTCCACAGGATATTGATTGCGCCTGTGATGATGACAAACCTAAATTTATCCAATCAAAAAAGTTCCTGTTTTTGGTTACAATTTTTGCGGGTATAACGTTGGCATTTCCATACTATTCGCATTTGTTTTATCCCAACTCGAATGTTGAAAAGCAAATCGTTTATGTATCTGAAAGTAACGTAAGTGAAGTGAACTATTCCATTGAGGGAATGACGTGTGCAGGTTGCGAAGCCCATATCGAAAACGAGGTAAATAAACTAGAGGGTATTTTAGAGGTAGATGCCAATTATGAGACTTCTAAAGCTTTTATAAAGTTTGACAACAGTAAGGTAAACACTAATGAAATAGAAGCTGCGGTTGGAAAGACAGGATATAAAATCATAGAATGATGGAAGCTATTTTAGAATCTACAATTACGTGTCCAAACTGTGGACACAAGAAAGAAGAAGAAATGCCAACGACAGCTTGCCAGTTCTTTTATGATTGTGAAAATTGTAAAGAAGTACTACGCCCTAAAGAGGGGGATTGCTGTGTTTTCTGCTCCTATGGTACTGTCGCTTGTCCACCCATCCAACAAAACAAGAGTTGTTGTAGTTGATCTCTGAATCTCTTTCTAAGCATTGTACTGTTAAACGAACGATTTTCAAGACAGTATTTTTCAAAAAAGCGCTAGACTTTCTTAAAGTAGTATCAAAGTATCAGACTTCATTAAGACAATCCAAAGATTAAAACATGCTTTTTTAAAGTGCCTATTTTCTAACTCCCCTAGTCTTAATTGTTGATAACTCTGCTTTCTTCCATTAAACCACCTATTTGCCCAAAATAAGAACAGTTCCATTTGGTATCAAATGAAACCAAATAAAACTAAGGGTTTATCAATACCATTATATTTGAACTTTTTTAACATAAAAAACTGTATGTCAATTATTTGTGAATAAAATCAATAGGTCAATCTTACTTTACCTTTGCCTTCTTTTTATCTTTATCCAAAGAATTCTTCAAAGGAAAACAAAAGCGCTTTTGTTCATTTCTAATCTTTAAAAGAAACAAAATGGACAATTTTTTGATACTCGAACGGCTCGACCGTTTGGAACGACTGTTGATCGCCAATAAAGAAGTATTGACCTTTGATGAGACCTGTGATTACACGGGCATATCAAGAAGCTATCTTTACAAGCTTACTGCTGCGGGGCAAATCCCGCATTCCAAGCCCAATGGAAAACTGATATTCTTTGAAAGGGAAAAGATAGTCAGTTGGCTGCTGCAGAACCACCGTAAGCCTTTGCCGGAAAGTAAAACGATTGTGGATTCAAATCCTTAGTCGCGTATTCATCTTTAAATTATTTGTGGATTCACCAAAAGTGGAAGTAATCACAAAATTCCAAAAAGCACCAATATGGAAACAGTACCCTACATAAGGGTCGGGACCACTTTTTACAAGTTGGTAAGGATTCCGACCATTTCCGGACATTTCAACGAGCAGCTGCTCCCGTGGAACGAGCATATCATAAAACAGGACCATGGCAAGGACTATCTGGGCAAGGTTCCCAAATATGACGGGTTCGCTTGTATTCCTTGCCATATAGATTTCAAAAAGGAACACCATGGTTTTTATAATACCTATTCCCCTTTGGCGCACGAACCGAAAGAGGGGAGCATCAAAAGAACACAGACCTTTTTAAAGCATATCTTCGGAAACCAGTTGGAACTGGGACTGGACTATCTGAAACTTCTGTACCAAAGGCCAGTGCAGGTGCTCCCCATCCTCTGTCTGGTCTCCACCGAAAGGAACACTGGAAAAAGCACTTTTCTTAAATGGCTCAAGGAAATCTTTGGCAACAACCTGACATACCTGACCAATGACAGTTTTGCAAGCCAGTTCAATGCGGACTGGGCCAACAAGTTGCTGATATGCGTGGACGAGGTACTGTTCAACAAAGAGGAGCTTACCGAGCGCATCAAATATCTGAGTACCACCAACCGGAACAAACTGGAGGCCAAGGGCAAGGACAAAAGGGAAGTGGAGTTCTTCGGTAAATTTATTCTGTGCAGTAACAACGAGGACAGTTTTATCAAGATCGATGCCCATGAGACCCGTTTCTGGGTGAGGAAAATCCCATCCCTTAAAAAAGAAGACACCGATTTCCTGGACCAGTTGGCCCAGGAGGTACCCGCCTTTTTGGATTTCCTTTCAAAAAGGGAGTACAGCACAAAGCAAAGAACACGAATGTGGTTCACGCCAAAACAGGTCCATACACCAGCGTTGAAGAAACTGGTGAACAATAACCGGAACAGGGTGGAGAAGGAACTGGCCAGTCTACTGCTCAGCGCCATGGAAAAGTTCGAGATGGACTCGGTTGACCTTTGTCCCATCGATGCCCTGCACATGCTCAACCGCACAAGGGTCAAGACCGACCTGACCCAATTGAGACGGTTGCTGAAAAAGGATTGGAAACTGGACAACCAGCCCAATTCCAACAAGTACCAAAAGATCACAATCTGGAATACCGGCGAGATAAACACCGAGGACGCCAAGGGAAGGTACTTTACCATAAAAAAGAAATTTTTGGTCCAAAATTTTGATGATTTGATGACAGATTGATATAAGCCCAATGTTTATAAGGGTTCAGGCCGTCATCACTTTGTCATCATTCTGTCATCAAAATAAAAAATGATGACAGGTACCATGAAGAAAAAAACAAAAACGATGAAACGATGACAAAATGATGACGGGGAAACAACCAGTATTTATAGGGTCTCCCAGAGGTTTGTCATCAAATCATCAAAAATCGATTAAAAACAGAACCATGAAAGAAAAAAGAATGGACTGCGAAAAAGCCCGCAACATTGACATCATTTCCACGCTGGCCAAGTCGGGGCACTTTCCAGTCCGGAAAACGGAAAAAGAAGCTTGGTTCCTCAGCCCGTTCCGGAGCGAGACCCAAGCCTCTTTCAAGGTATCATTGAAGAAAAACTATTGGATAGACTTCGGGACCTTCGAAGGGGGCAGTACCATAGACCTGGTCATGAAAATGGAGAACTGTTCCGTAAGGGAGGCATTGGAGAGACTGTCCGGGAACATGGGCCATTTTTCCTTTCACCGGCCTCCGAATCCAACCAAGAAGGAACATAGGGCCAACCCGATTGAAATCATCGAGGTAAAGGAAATCGAGCACCGGGCCCTAGAAAACTATCTGAGCTCCAGAAAGATTTCGACCAAGACCGGAAGAAAACTTTGCAAGGAGGTCCATTATCGAATAAGAGGGCGGGCATACTTTGGCATCGGACTCCAAAACAGGTCCGGGGGATGGGAACTGCGGAACAGCTATTGGAAAGGCTCCACCTCACCAAAGGATGTTTCATTGATCAAGAGCGATTCCAAAAATTTGGCCATTACGGAAGGTATGTTCGATATGCTCACCCTTTTGGAACTTAGACCAGAGCTTCTTAATACCCATGACCTTTTGGTATTGAATACCACGGCCTTTGTAAAACGGATGATAAAAGAAATAGGGGAATATGAAAATGTGGAGCTGTTTCTGGATAGGGACAAAGCGGGAATGGGGATGACGGAACTTTTATTGGAAAAGTGCCCGAACAGTAGGGATATGTCCTCTCTCTATGAAGGTTTCAAGGATATGAACGAATGGAAGGTAAAAAGCGCGAAGGATGAGGTTCGGCAACGAATTCAAGATGTGTCATTGTCATGACAAATCTTGCTTTTGCTCCCGAAGGTCGCAAAAGATGATGTAAAAATGAAGAAAGAGTTCGTCCAGTTCCGGTGCTCGGTCTACGAGAAGAAACTGCTGAAGGTCAAGGCCCGGAAGAGCGGTCTTTCCGTCAGTGAGTACTGCAGACGGGCAGCCTTCGAAGACCGAATCGTGGAGCGGATGACGGACGAACAGATAGAGGCCTATAAGCTATTGGTCAAATACCAACGGAACTTCAAACTGATCACCAACATGTTCCGCAAGCGCAACCCCAGATTGGCCGAGGAAACGGCCCAGCTGGCCAAAGAGATACGACAACACCTTTTAAATTTCAAGAAATGATAGGCATGGGAAAGTCCATATCGCACACTTCGGCCTCCATGAGCTACGGGATGAACCAGGAGAAAGGATCGGAGATCATCCACAGCCAATATCTGGCAGGGGAGACCCCACGGGAGATCACCGAGGAGTTCAAGGTCATCCAAGAGCAGAACGAACTGTGCCGGAAGAACACGCTCAGCTTTGTGCTCAGTCCCACCATCGAGGATGGAAGGAAACTGGAACGGGAACAGCTCAAGGAAATGACCGAGAGGTTCCTCAAGGAAATGAACCTCAAGCAGCACCAAGCGGTTGCCTTTGTCCATAGGGACAAGGAACATGTGCACGTCCATCTGTATGCCAACCGGATAAACTTTCAGGGCAAGGCCTACAATGACAGTTTTATTGGAAAGCGGAGCCAACAAGTGGCGGAACGGGTGGCCAAACAGATGGATCTGAACACAGTAAGGGAAGTACAGCAGGAAAAGCTGTACCGGATGCAACATATCCGATCGGAAATACAGAAAATCCATGAAAAGGTCATGGCCAGGGAACGTCCAAGGGACTTTGACCAGTACATCAAGTCGATGGAGCGGAACAGCGTAAAGGTCATCCCGAGCATCAACAGACAGAACCAATTGCAGGGTTTCCGTTTTGAGTACAAGGGGACCAACCTAAAGGGAAGCGAGGTGCACCGGTCCATGTCCATGGGCAGGATTGCACGTCAAATGAACTTTGAAAAGGAAAGGGCACAGCGGATAGCCAAGGACAAGAGCATGCAACTTTTGGGCAAGACCGTGAATATCCCAACAAGTTTGACCCAGACCATCATAAAGAAGACCATCAAACTGGCCATCAAAGTGGTCAGGGATACTGGAATAGGAATCTAAACACAACAACATGGCAAAACTGGATGAAATCGCGGAACTGTTGACCGAGGAAATCAACGGCTTTGAGAAGAGCATCGGCCGATTGGAAAAGGCGCATGAAAATTTGAAAGGCCTTCCATTAAGGCCAGATACCAGCGAGTTAAATGCTCTTCTAAAGGAGTACGGCAACAATCAAAAAACCAACATTGAGGAACAGCAAAGATTGATGGAAAGAATCCTCCAGAAGGTGGAGAAGTCCCTTCTGTTGCCCAGTTGGGCCATAAAACTGTTCTGGGGATTGTTGGTGTGTGTCCTTTTGGTGCTTGGTTATTCGGTATATCAGATATCAAGGATATCAAAGAAAGAAGAGGCGGCATATATCAAAGGACAGGACAGTGTGATGGGACATTATGGGGCATTCCTTGATGAGAGCCCACAGGCAAAGGAACTCTACCAAAAATGGTTGGAAGAAAATGGCAAAAAGTAGGACAGCGCCCTATCCTATTTTTGCTGTACGCTTATCTTCCCGAACACTGCAAAAATAGGCCAGGATCCGTGCGCTAAATTTGGAGTAAGATTTGGGAGATGACAAAATCTTAGGGTCATGATATTTTCAGTTAAAGAAATCTTTAACCAACTCAAATTCTCTAATTTTAAAGAATCAATAAAATGGAAAAAAAACCTTCATTTGTTAGCTGCATAAAAAACTATTTTTAACCTTCTAATTTTCAATGATAATTCGGAATAAGGTATGCCAAAAAACATATTAGTGATAGAGGATGAGCATAATGTTGCAATCTTTATCAAGCAAGGACTAGAAGATACCGGTTACACAACCTTATTGGCATATGATGGTAATATGGCCTTTGAACTTTTGAACCAAAACACGGTCGATTTGGTGTTACTTGATATTATCCTACCAGGAATGGATGGAAGGGAAATAGCGAGAGAGATTAAAAAAAGGGAGAGTGCGCCCCCTATACTTATGTTAACAGCTTTGGGTACTACCGAGAACATTGTACAGGGACTGGATTCCGGTGCTGATGACTATCTGGTCAAACCCTTTAAGTTTTCAGAATTGTTGGCACGAATTCGGGCTTTGACAAGAAGAAGCAATATAGACATAAAAATTGGCGGCAAAATAATTGTTCAAGATTTGGAACTGGACTCAAATACTAAAATAGTCAAGAGAGGTGGGATTGAAATCAAGCTTACCACCACAGAGTTTCGTTTGCTGGAGTTCTTGATGAAGAACAAAAATAGGGTGTCGAGCCGTGTTGACATTTTGGAAAGTGTCTGGGACATCAATTTTAATATGGCCACCAATGTCGTTGATGTATATATCAACTATTTACGGAACAAGATCGATAAAGATTTTGACAACAAATTAATCCAAACCGTCATTGGTATGGGTTATGTCATCAGGGAATAATATTTGAAGCGCTCATGCCACTAAAAACTAGAATCACAATAATATTTATCCTACTGACAGGCTTGCTCCAAATCGTGATATTCCTTTCCATTTACTTCTTTGCCAAGGAATATACAGAAAACGAGTTCTACTTAAGGCTTAGCCAAAGGGCAACTATCGCTGCCCAAGTTTATCTTGAAAAAGATGAAGTCACGATCGAAATCTATGAAGCGATCAGACTTAGGCATTTGCAGACACTTCCTGATGAAAAAGAAGTTATCTATCCTGTGGACACCGAAAGCGGTATTCCTCCAAAAGAGCTTAAAGCCAATTTTCCAAGTCAGTTCTTGCAAAAAGTATTTGAGGAGAAGTATGCGGAAACGAAGCTGGGCGACTTCTACCACACGGGTTTGCTCTATAATGATAATCAAGGGGATTTTATGGTTTTGATGTCCGCCAAGGACCTCTATGGTTCCGGAAAATTGGAAAATCTCAGGGATATTCTCGTTGTAGCCTTTTTGATAAGTATGGTCTTTATATCCATTTTGGGCCAATATTTTGCACAACAGGCGCTAAGCCCTATTTCTAAAATTATAAGGAAAGTAAACACGATAAGGGCGGAAAACTTAAACCTAAGACTCGAAAAGGTTCGTGGAAAAGGAGAGCTCTCCGACTTGACACAGACTTTCAACAATATGTTGGACAGATTGGAAACTTCTTTTGAAATGAAGAACAATTTTGTCCAAAATGCATCACATGAGCTCAAAAACCCATTGACGGCCATTATAGGACAGGCAGAGACAGCTCTTGCCAATTCCAGAAACAAGGAGGAATATATCTTGGCATTGAAAGCTATAGAAACGGAGGCAAACAGGCTTAACAACCTCCTTAATTCCCTCTTCAATTTGGCCTACACGGACCAAGACTCCAAAGGCCTCAAAATTGATATGATTCGGATTGACGAGATATTAATGGATTTAAAGTCCAACTTTGACAAAGTTATGTCCAGTCGGATCAATTACTGTTTCCAAAATCTGCCCAAAAATGCTGACGACCTTGTCTTCAAAGGAAACCAAAGTCTTATCACCATTGCGTTTATGAACATTCTGGATAATGCGCTTAAGTATTCGATGGATGGTCAGGTTGATATCGGTATCCACGTGGAAGAAGGAATCATAATGGTCAAAATAGAAGATAAAGGTATTGGAATACCTGAAAAAGATCTTAAAAGTGTATTTGAACCATTCTACAGGGGCTCCAATGCAAGAACTTTTAAAGGTTTTGGTTTTGGTCTTTCCCTTTCCGGAAAAATAGTTCGGCTTCATGGAGGTACAATGCGGATAGATTCCAAGTTGGGAATGGGTACTATAGTATATGTTGAATTGCCCAACATTTTCCTTGGTTATGAAATAGCCCGTTGAAATTTTAATGTGATTCTAATCCCTTTCTTACTTCCCTTTAATGTTCACTGGCTATTCTTGTGGTCAAAATCAAAAAACACATTATGAGAAAAGTTTTGATTCCCACAGACCTCAGCGCACAATCACTAAAAATAGCTGAAGAAGCCTTTAAAATGTACCCGGACGAAATCATCGATGTTTTATTGGTCTATCCATATCATTTGCCACTCTGGAGCTCCGAGCTTTATTGGTTCTCTCCTGTAAAAATCATTACCGAACATAGGGATGAGCATTTTGCCCGAGCAAAGGACGATCTTGTGAGAAAGTATTTTAGGAACATCAGCTCCATTTATACAGAACTGTTCACAGGTGTAAACTCACTTGCTTTCGATAATTTTAGAGTCCATCATCAAATTCAAACAGCAGTGGTTCCCCAAAAAGGATTTTTGGATTTTTCACACGATGATACTTTTGACCCTGTCGATTTGATAATTAAGACGGTTCCTGAGGTCCAAAGGGTCAAAATTGAAAAGGAAGTAGATCACAATACCCAAAGACAAAAGTCTGGACTGTACAACCTTATCCAAAAGGTCTTTCGTTCTTGATTGTAATTCCATAACCAACGTCATTTTGTTGTTGTAAAAACTATCCGATGTCATTGAATGGCAAAATTTGACGTCAGCTATTCTTCTTCCATTGGGAAGTTGGGTTTTACAATTTACTGACAGACTGACTATTCAATGGTCAAGACCAATGACAACATTGAAGATTTAATTACCATAAATATAAAAACATGAGATTGACGATTGTTCTTTTAATGATAGCAATCCTAGGTGTGAAAGCACAGAATCCAGAAAAGAAAGAACAGGATAGCGTATACATCGATGAAATAGAGAAACAAGCACCAGTAAAAATACTGCATGCAGAACCACTTTATATTGACTTAATCCGGGATTTGGGAGCTAGAAAAGGTGAAAAGGAATGGAACGTGGGGTTTGGAATTACGGATAGAAGCGTATACGATGAATACGAAGCCTTGGTGGAATATGAGTGGGCGCCTTTGGACAGATTGGGCCTGGAAGTGGAATTGCCGTTTTCCATTTACCCTTCAGGGATGAATGGAAATGCCCCGTCCAGTAAACTCAATAGCCTGAAAATCGCGGGACAGTATTCTTTCTTCGTATCTGAAAAATTCAATACGAGTATGGCAATTGGATATATCCATGAGTTAGAGCTGACCGAGTTTGTAAATTATGGAACAGAACAGCTCTTCACAGGCAACGTTTACAACCCCTTTTACATTGTAGCTAAGCGCTGGGGCTCAAACTTCCATTCATTGCTATACACAGGCCCACAATTCCTTCACCATTTCTCAAATGGTTTGGTCGAAACAAATTGGCAGATCAATTCCAATTTTCACTATATGATCAGTGGAACAAGAAATTTCATTGGCATTGAATTGAACAAAAATGTTGGAACAGATTATTTCGATATGACAATTAGACCACAAATGAGACTTGGAATCATGGACAATCTTTTGATAGGGATTGTTGCAGGCGTGCCAATCAGCAGAGACAATGAAAGATTCAGCACATTTTTGAGGCTCATTTATGAGCCAGGACATAGAAAATGATTAATGTGCCGGCTTGGCTCATCTTCTCTTTTTGGGGTTTGTGAATGGAGTGAATTTTAAAGTGGAAATCAACTGTTTCAAAACTATAATCAATAAAATTCCCATATGTAAACACTGAATTTTGTGTATTGCGATTCTCCGGATGACGGATATATTGAATTTGGTCCGAGAATTTGCTAATGATGGAGGGAATCAAGGAAACGACAAGGGGTCTTTATATGGAAACCTAAACCAATTTAAAGAACAGAAGCCATGGGAAAAATGAGCAAACTTAATTTAAAGCTGATTATTTCGATACTTTTTGTGTTTGTCTTGGTGCTATTTACAAATCGGCTCGACCACGGGTATTTTTCAAAAATCCTGTATGATAGTGAACAAAAGCATCTGGCGCAATACAACCTGAATGAACTTTACCGCAATTTTAGCTTAAAAAAATGCTCTCTTGATTCTTCACGCACTTCTTCAAGTACATACACCAATGAAGAAATAGAGAAGTTGCTGTTGAATATTGATGCGATTAAATTATCTCATTTGGCATCTATGGAAATCAACAAAATAAAGGGTCATTACAACACTTTATCAAACTTGGAAGCTTCTGGTTTGAGGAATGATGAAATTCTTTTGAATAAAAGTGAATTAAAAACCCTGTTGGACCAGATTTTGGAAAAGATAGAGGGCTTGTTGGAGACCGTTCATGATGAATCAACATCACTTGTTCCGTCCAGACATTACTCAGGGGCGGGGAAGCTACTTTTGAACGTTGAGTTGATATTTATGCTGATACTTGGCTCAATAATTCAATTAATCATAATATGGAAACCAAATGAAGAATAAGTGCAGCTAAGGGGTTATTTGCCAAGGTGGAAATATTAATGCATTTTTCTGTGTTTTATTTCTAGGTTACAAATTTTGATAAGAATTCATAACCAAATGCTTTCATTCATTGAATGATTGGACTTACCACGAAAGTATCTGCATAAGGCACTAAACTCAAGGTTAAAATGATATAGCAACCTTTCAAATTTTTGGGTAAACTGAGTGCTTCCCAATTGCCATAAATTTAAGTTGAATTCACAGAACAAGTTATGGATAATAGTTTAATACAATGAGATTAAGCATTCTTTGACTTGACTTTTTCCTGGAAGCTCAACTTCTTTTTTAACAGTTGCATATCCTCACTGACTTTTCGGTTCAATATTTTCGCATAATGTTGTGTGGTTCGAAGTGATTTATGCCCCAACATTTTACTTACCGATTCAATGGAGACACCATTGGAAAGAGTTACCGTTGTCGCAAAAGTGTGTCTGGCCAAATGAGTGGTCAGGTGTTTGTTGATACCGCTAAGGTCCGCTATTTCCTTTAAATAGGCATTCATTTTTTGGTTGGTCAATACTGGTAACACCTTTTTATCTACAAGTAACGGACTGTGCTCATATTTTTCAAGAATCATCAATGCAGTGGGAAGAACGGGAATGTTACTTTTTGTTTTTGTCTTGGTACGTTTGGTGTTGATCCAAAGATCTCCGTCAATCCCTATCACAAAATCGTCATGTGTCAATTTTTTTACATCTGCATAGGCCAATCCTGTAAAACAGCAAAAAACAAAACAATCTCTTACATGCTCCAATCGTTCATTAGTAAAAGAATGGTGCATTAGTCGTTGTAGTTCTTCATCGGTTAGGAATTCCCGCTCGACCGTTTTTAATCGAGCTTTCCAATTAGCAAAAGGATCTGTTTTGATCCAACCATTCGCATAGGCAATTCGAATGATCTTTTTAAAGTTCACCACATATTTGATGGCCGTGTTATGGCTGCACTTTCTTTTCGTCTTTAGATAATATTCGAAACCGGAAATAAAGGAATGATCCACATCCACAACGGGTATATCTTTTTTTCGAAGTTCGATCTGTAAATATTCAGCCAGATGACTTTTTGCTGTTCTGTATCGTTCTGCTGTACCGGGGGCGAAATCTTTTCCTACCAGTTCATTAACTCTGTCATTGTGTTCTTGAAATATCTCCAAAAGCATTTTACTGGGCTTGTCCAATCCCAAATAGGACTCCTTAAGTGACACCGCGGTAAGTGTTTGATCTCGATCTCTCACTATCTCCGCATGTCGGTAAAGGTCAGTGCGTATTTTGCTTAAATACGAATTCAAGAGCCTTATTTCCTGGGAAAAACCTATTGCTTTGCCATACGCCGCGTCCCATATACTGGGGTGTATCTTGCGTCCAGTACTGAATTCTGAACGCTTGCCATCAATTGTAATTCTGACATAAATAGTTGACCGGCCAACACGATCTTTTTTATATTTCCTGAGATAGAATAGAAGAGAAACCATAAGAGGCACCTAATTTAACATTAAACACCTTGAAATTATGAAAAAAAATTTAAAAGGAGTTTGTTGTAAATACTTGATAAACAGAATAATATAAGCGATTAGGTGCCCCTTTTTGAAGTTGCTATAGGGGGCACCGAAAGGGGCACTATTAAGTATGGTTTCAAATGATATTATTTGATATCATAAAAAATAAAAAACCCTGTAAATTATTGATTTACAGGGTTTAATGTATTGAGATGTTGTTTCTCAGCGGAGGAAGAGGGATTCGAACCCCCGGAGGTGTGACCCTCAACAGTTTTCAAGACTGCCGCATTCGACCACTCTGCCATTCCTCCTAAGCGGGTGCAAATATATAAAGCTTTTTCTTATCCCAAAAGACCTTTTTTGTTTATTGTTGTCCGAAAAGAAAAATCCGATATATTCTCATATACCGGATTTAAAAAAATATTGCTCTTAGCTTTTTAGTCTAGGTCAAACTCCAATCCCAATGAAAGAATATCCCAACTACCACCATCCAAAGAAACGCCCCTGTACGCCAATACTAAATCCAGGGCTGTTGATACAGAATAGGCCATTCTTGGGGAATAATAAAAGCCTCCATCATTTCCATCGCTGATACCAAGAGCATAACCAAGGTCGGCTCCCAGTGAAAATTGATCAGAAATTTGAAATCGCCCGGCGGCTGCGATAGGTAGGAACTGCACATCATCAACATCAACGGTACCGATTCCCGTATCGATTTCTTTCCCAAAGGAATGGGAATAGCCCAAGGTTGGGCCCACTTTGAATTCGTCGGAAACATCAAATAAATAGCCCAATTCCACCGCGATGGCAAAGCTTGAAAAGTCCCCGGCATCCCCGACAGGCAAGCCTGCATGGATTCCTGCGTTAAAATCACCTTGTGCTTGGGCAAAGGAGAATCCTAACAACGTAGTTAGCGCAACTAAAACGATTTTTTTCATGATTTTGAATTTTAAGGTTACTCTAAAGTAGTGAAAATTAACATAATCGCATTTTTAAAGGCCGTATTTTGATAAATCAATAATTTCAGCAACATCTGGAGAAGCAAAAGGTGTGCGGATCCTTTAAAAGATGTTGAAACCATTAAGGCCGATCAAAACAATGGTCATACCTTTGCCACTATGCTCGAATGGTACCACTATTTGCTATTGATTGCTGTAGGTTTTGCAGTAGGGTTTATCAACACCGTGGCGGGGGGCGGTTCCTTACTTTCCTTGCCCACGCTCATCTTTTTGGGTTTGCCACCGGCTGTGGCCAACGGAACCAACCGGGTGGCCATTGTAGTCCAGACCGCTTTGGGAACGGCCGGTTTCCGCAGCAAGGGTGTTTCCACCTTTCCGTTCAATCTGTACTTGGGTATTGCGGCCTTTTTAGGATCTATAATCGGAGCCTATATTGCTGTTGATATTGATGGGGAAACCTTTAATCGGATTTTGGCCATCGTTATGATTGCCGTGGTGCTGATTATTATTTTCAAGCCAAAGATGCGGTTGGAGGAGATGCAAGAACGACTTACGGGCAAATACCTGTGGGTTGCTTTGATCGTTTTTTTCTTTTTCGGGATTTATGGGGGATTCATCAATGCAGGACTAGGATTTTTAATGATGCTTTTTTTGCATTACTTTAATCGAATGAACCTAGTTCGGTCCAACGCTACCAAAGTCGCGGTCGTATTTGTATATATGCTGGCAGCTTTGGCCGTTTTTGCGTTCAACGATAAGATAGACTGGAAATTAGGCTTTATCCTTGCCATCGGGAATGGGTCAGGCGCATGGTTCGCCAGTAGGTTCTCCGTAAAAAAGGGGGATGGGTTCATCAAAACATTTTTGGTCGTGGCCGTAGTGGCAATGGCCATCAAACTATGGTTTTTTTAAAAATTTAAATTGATATATGCCAGGATTTGAACTTTTTGGGGATAAGGAAAGAATGGAAGTGCAAAACGTATTGGATTCCGGAGTGCTGATGCGCTACGGTTTTGATGCCATGCGCAACGGACATTGGAAGGCCTTGGAACTCGAACAAGGTTTGGCAAAACGCATGCAGACCCAATATGCCCATGCCGTGAGCAGTGGAACTGCGGCTCTTACCGTGGCCTTGGCCAGTGCTGGTATTGGTGCTGGGGATGAAGTGATCATGCCCACCTTTACCTTTGTGGCCAGTTTCGAGTCCATTTTGGCCCTGGGAGCTGTTCCGGTACTGGTCGATATTGATGACACCCTAACCCTGAAACCCGAAGCGGTCGAGAAAGCCATCACTCCAAAAACCAAAGTGGTGATGCCCGTGCACATGTGCGGCTCCATGGCAGATTTAAATGCGTTGAAGGCCATTTGCGAGGCCAACGATCTTTTGTTGCTCGAAGATGCCTGTCAGGCCATCGGAGGGACCTACCACGGAAAGCCCTTGGGCAGTATCGGCGATTTGGGTTGTTTCTCCTTCGATTATGTAAAAACGATTACCTGTGGAGAAGGCGGGGCGTTAATTACCAACAATAAGGCGTATTATGAAAATGCCCACAAATACTCCGATCATGGTCATGACCACATCGGAAACAATAGGGGGGCGGAGGAACATCCGTTTTTAGGGTACAACTTTCGTATTTCCGAGATGAATGCAGCCGTAGGGGTGGCCCAATTGGCGCGTTTGGATGATTTTTTGGCCAAACAAAAACGGAATTATACCCTATTGCGGGAAGCCCTGTCCCAGATTCCAGAAGTCGTGTTTAGAACCCTGCCCGAAGGGGGAGAGGAGAACTACTCCTTTCTCAACTTTTTTATGCCCTCGGGGGAATTGGCACAAATAGCACACCAAGAACTGATTGAAGCTGGAGTGGACGGCTGTTTTTATTGGTTCGACAATAATTGGCACTACTACAGAAAATGGGAACACCTAACCGATAGGAGGTCGCTGGGCAAATTGCCCAAAGATGTAGTAGAATCCTTGCCCGATTACGGCAAAGCTGATTTTTCCGAATCCGACCAATGGATGTCCCGAAATATTTCGTGTTTGATCAAACTGGGATGGAACGAAGAAGAGGTTAAAATACGTGCCAAGCAAATGGTCGATGCCATCAAGGCAGCATTATAAGTGGTCTGCTGTCAATCGCAGCTAGCTTCGTGATGTTGAACCGTTGAATCAATACTTTACGTACTCCACGATTTCCAAGCCATAGCCTACCATGCCTACACGTCGGGTTTGTGCAGAATTGGTGAGCAAGCGTATTTTGGAAATATTGATGTCGTGCAAAATCTGTGCGCCGATACCAAAATCCTTGTTGTCCATTTCCACTTTAGGTGCCTTGGTAACCCCGTCGCCCTGCAGTTTTTTAAACTCGGACAATCGGCTCAATAAGTTCATGGATTGATTTTCTTGACTTATAAAAATCATCGCACTTTTCTCCTCCTTGTTCAGCGCATCGAACATCCGTTGCAATGCTTCATCAGGATTATTGGTCAAAGTGCCCAGCATATCGTTGTTCACCAAAGTAGAATTGATACGGGTCAGCACAGGCTCACCACTTCTCCATTTGCCTTTCAGCAGCGCGATATGGACTTGGTCGTTTGTGGTCTGTTGATACGCCCTGAGCCGAAATTCACCAAATCGGGTATTGATGGTAAAGGCTTCCTTGAGTTCTATCAGGCTATCGTGCTCCATGCGGTAGGCAATCAAATCCTCGATGGACACGATCTTAAGGTCGAACTTTTTGGCCACCTCCATCAACTGGGGCAAACGCGCCATGGAACCATCCTCGTTCATAATTTCCACGATCACTCCCGCGGGTTGCAGTCCGGCCAAACGAGCAAAATCAATGGCAGCCTCCGTGTGTCCCGTTCGGCGGAGCACTCCACCTTCCTTGGCAATCAAGGGAAATATGTGCCCAGGTCGGGCCAATTCATGCGGTTTGGTCGAGGGGTCAGTGAGCGCAATCACGGTTTTGGCCCTATCACCGGCAGAAATGCCCGTGGTAACCCCATTGCCGCGCAAATCTACCGACACAGTAAAGGCGGTTTCCAGCGGGTCCGTATTATGGCTCACCATTTTATGTAGTCCCAAATCTTTGCAACGGCCCTCGGTTAGGGGAGTGCAGATGAGTCCACGGCCATGGGTGGCCATAAAATTGATGGTTTCAGGTGTAATCAGTTCGGCAGCGGCCAAAAAATCACCTTCGTTCTCCCGGTTTTCATCATCCACCACAATAATCACTTTGCCTCGCCTAATGTCGGCAATGGCTTCTTCAATGGTGTTCAGTTGTATGTTGTTTTCGTTGGAGATCATTCGTCCTCTGCTTCTTTATTTTTCCTTTTAAACAATGCTTTAATACGGTCGATAAAATGACCAAAGCCTATCAATCCTTTATCTGCGGTTGCGCGTCGGGTAAGCGATATGCCCAGTGGTAACATAATCATGGTGGGCAGCCAAGCGCCTATCGCTGGGTGAATATTGCCTTCCTTGGCGTAGTTGCCGGCAAACACCCCAATAAAATAATAGGCCAAGAATAGGATAATGGCCACTACCATGGGCAGTCCAAGTCCTCCTTTACGGATGATGGCCCCCAATGGTGCACCCACAAAAAACAGGATAATGCAGGAAAGTGCAAGCGCATACTTTTGATGCAGCGATAAAATATGGCTGTTGTAAAATTTATAACGGCTTTGCAACTCATCCTTTTTGGCGTTTACCGTACTCAGAATGCTGGTCACTTCGTTCTGCGCTTTTTTAACTACCTGCAGTTGTTCCCATTGTTGCAAACTTGAAATAAACACATCAATGTCGCGGATGGTATCTTGTTGAATCTCTGTTTTCTTTTCTGGGACAATAAGTTCCAAGGAATCTACTTTGGGTTCCACGGGGAAGGCTCCCATGCGGTTGACCACGTTTTTGGAGAAGGCCGTCACTTTTTCGAGATTGTTTTCCCGAAGGGAGTCAATATCCTTGATAAGGCGCCCCACATTTTTCATTTTGTTGGTGGTGATGTTTTGGTCTTCTTCCAAATCCTGATCGTTCAATTCAGAAATGTCGATATTGATGGTGTAGGTGTCAAAATTGGACTTGGCAAATGGATGCTTTCGCCGTTCCGCTGCCTTTTGCGGAATCACCTCTTCGTAGTAATTGCCATCTTTGAGCACCAATTGGATAATGTCGGACTCCTCACTACTGATCAACTCACCTGTTTTTGCCTTAATGACGGTATTGTTGATGTTTTGGTTTGTTTTTTTATGGATGATGACATTGTCCAGAAAGCGGTCCTGCTCGCCATATTTTCTGTCCACTTTTATGTTCATTCCTTGGGCAGTTCCTTCAAAATCACTGAAAACACCCTCCGTAATGGCGGCTGCAGGCTTTACTTTGGCAATATTCCGCCTCAGGTTGAACATTTTTTGTTCCGATTTTGGAATTACATCATTGGCAAAAAAGAAGGTCACCAATCCAAGAAAGAGCACAAAAACAATCAAGCTCCGCATCCCTCGTTGCAGGGATATACCTGATGCTTTCATGGCCGCAAACTCATAGTTTTCCGCGAAAGTACCAAAGGTAAGGATGGAGGACAGGAGTACCGTAAGGGGCAGCACCTTGTCGACCAAAGTGGGAATAAAATAGAAAATAAACTTGCCAATGATTACCATGCCCAGCCCCTTTCCAGCCAAGTCATCGATGAACAGCCATATCCCTTGAAAAATGAATATGACGATCAGGATGAAAAAGGAACTGAAGAAGTTGTATAGAAATCTTCTTAGTATATACTGGTCAAGTATTTTCAATGCTTAATTTCTTATGATGTAGTACCCTTTGTCCTCGTATTTTTGCTCATCAAAGGTAAAGAGTGTGCTCGATATGGGCTGATTGGTTTTGAAAGAATTAACGGTAATGGTGGTTTTGGTACCATTGTTTCCGGTTTGGATCAGTTTGTAGATGTGCTTGGTCTGTGCATCTATACCCAAAAGTATTGATTTGATCTCCGTATTGGAATCAATGGGAATCAGCTTGACATACTGGATTTTTCTGCCTCCCACATTTTGTAGAATATCCCATTGGTAATTATGGCCTGTTTTGTAAAAGGTCAGCATTTTGGAAGGACTCACCGTATCGTTGTCCTCGTTCACGTCCTCAATGGTGACTTCCTCATTTTCGGGAACCACTGTGTACACTTTGTTGCCATCATACAATTGCTTGGCCCCAAAATAGTTCAGCAGATATTTTTCACCCTGAAGGGTAACGTTTCCGTTGGTTTCTTGCTTTAGATCGGCTTCCGTATTCTCCAAAACAGACTGAAAGTCAATATAAATATTATCGTAGCTCTGCACTTTGTTGTACACTTCGTCCAACAGTGCCTTTGCCTTGTCCGAATTTTGTCCGTAGGAAAGGATTCCAACGGTAAACAAGGCTACAAATAGGATGTTTTTTTTCTTCATGATGTTACTTTGCTTCATTTTCCAATAATTGTTCCAAGGAGTACATGTCGGGAACCAACACTTGCCGTGCCTTGCTGCCTTCAAAAGGCCCTACAATACCTGCAGCTTCCAGTTGATCGATAATCCTACCGGCCCTGTTGTACCCCAATTTCAGTTTTCGCTGGATGAGGGAGGCCGAACCTTGCTGTGCGGTCACGATAACCTCGGCAGCTTCTCGGAACATGGCATCCCTGTCCTCAATATCATTATCAAGACTTGTGCCAGATTCTTCGCCTACATATTCTGGCAGTAGGTGCGCTTCGGGGTAGGCCCGTTGCGACCCAATATAGTCGGTAATCTTGGCTACTTCTGGGGTATCCACGAAGGCGCATTGAAGCCTGGTTACGTCATTGCCTTGGGTGTACAGCATATCCCCGCGACCGATGAGCTGGTCCGCACCTTGGGCATCCAGGATGGTTCTGGAATCTATTTTTGAAGTCACCCGAAACGCAATTCTAGCTGGGAAGTTGGCCTTTATGATTCCCGTAATAACATTTACGGATGGCCTTTGCGTAGCAATGATCAAGTGAATACCGATGGCACGTGCCAATTGCGCCAATCGGGCAATGGGGGTTTCGACTTCCTTGCCCGCGGTCATGATCAAATCTGCAAACTCATCTATCACCAGTACAATGTAGGGGAGGAACTTGTGCCCATCGTTCGGGTTGAGCTTTCTGGCCTTAAATTTGGCGTTATATTCCTTGATGTTTCTAACCATGGCGGTTTTGAGCAACTCGTACCGGTTGTCCATTTCGATACAGAGCGAGTTCAAGGTGTTGATCACTTTGGTGTTGTCCGTAATGATGGCCTCATCGGAATCGGGCAACTTGGCCAAAAAGTGACGTTCAATTTTGTTGTAAAGCGTCAACTCTACCTTTTTGGGGTCGACAAAGATAAATTTCACCTCTGCCGGATGCTTTTTATAGAGCAAGGAGGTAATCACAGCATTCAATCCCACAGATTTACCTTGTCCGGTGGCACCGGCCATGAGCAAGTGGGGCATTTTCGCCAAGTCCACTACAAAGGTTTCGTTGCTGATGGTTTTTCCAAAGGCGATGGGCAGTTCCATTTCGGCCTTTTGGAACTTATTGGATGCGATAACCGAACGCATGGAAACAACGGTTGCGTTCTTGTTGGGCACTTCGATACCCACGGTTCCCTTTCCGGGAATGGGAGCTATGATACGGATTCCCAAGGCCGCTAGGGAAAGCGCGATATCATCCTCCAAGTTTTTGATCTTGGAAATCCGGATACCAGCTTCAGGAACAATCTCATAAAGTGTGACCGTGGGTCCAATGGTCGCCTTGATCTGTGCAATCCCGATCTTGTAATTTTTGAGGGTGCTGACAATACGATTCTTGTTTTCTTCCAGTTCTTCCTGGTTGATGGTGATGCCGCCCGATGCACCGTGTGCGTCCAAGAGGTCCAGTTGGGGAAACTTGTAGTTGCCCAGCTCCAGTTTGGGGTCGAATTCACCAAAATCCTCTACCAATTTGGCCGCTTTGGCGTCGGTTTCTTCCTCTTCCTCAACCGGGGTTGTCTCCACTTTTAGGTCGATGTCCGATTCTTCCTCTTCGGGAATATTCACGTCGAGCCCAGCTTCATCCAAAGGTGGTATATCTTTCTTATGGGTATACGTATCTATTTTTTCCGGTGCCGTTTCTTCTGTGGTCAGCACTATGTTATCCTCATCATCCGCGGAGGGTGCTGCGGTTATATTTGAAGTGTCCCCGTCACTGAGTTCCGATGTAATCTGTCGTTTTTGTCTGCGGAAGAAGTTGGCAAAACCTTCGGGGGTAAAATTGAACAGGCGCACCAAAATTACCATCAACATAAAAAGCAAGATCAGGAAGACCCCAATTTTACCGGTATAATCTTGAAGAAAATCATTCATTTCGTAACCCACAAGACCGCCCAACAAAGGAAAGTCAGCGGCAAAGAACCCTAGGGCAATCGATCCCCAAATAACGCCTACCAATCCCCAAATCCATTTGGATATCAAACCTTTAAGCTCCAGTCCCAGAAACAAATAAAGTCCAGTTACAGCCAACAAAAAAGGAAACACGAATGAAGCCAGACCAAAGCCCTTGTACATAAAAAAGTGGCTTACATTGGCCCCGAATTTATTCAATAGGTTACTTGCTTGGGCATTGCGGTCAGCAAATTGGGACAACATGCTTTGGTCTTCCTGCCAAGTAAAATAAAACGACATGAAAGAGAAGAAAAGCGCAATGCTCAGAACGATCAAAAGACTACCAAAGATGATCTTGTTCTGCTTGGAAAGCTTGAACGAGACCTTTTTTGGGGCATAGGTAGTTTTCTTGGTTTTTGATTTTGTCCTTTTTTTGGCCATCAATTCTGTTTAAGCGGGGCTAAGTTACAAATTTACGTTGCTACTCCTTGTGTTGGATTTTGCTAAAAGATTTTTGGGATATAGATGATCAACCCTATAATGCTGGCTAAGATGGACACTATCATTACGGCTCCAGCGGAAATATCTTTTATCAAACCAATTTTGGGGTCCAGATTGGGTTGGATGTAATCACAGATTTTCTCCACGGCCGTATTAACACCTTCCACACCCATAACCATGCCTATGGCCAATAATTGTATGGTCCATTCTGTTTGGGAAATCTCAAAATAAAAACCGAAAGCGGTAACCACAATAGCGATCACAAATTGAATTTGGATGCTGGACTCGGTCCGCAGCAATAGGAACATGCCCTTAAGGGCATATCCTACGCTTTTTACACGGTTTTTAAAAAAAGATTCTTTAGGCATCCATCAATGCTTCTAAGGCTGCTTTGTAATTGGGTTCGTCCACGGTTTCGGCTACTTGCTCGGTGTAGACCACCTCACCAGCCTCGTTGACGACTACCACGGAACGGGACAACAGTCCTTGCAATGGCCCATCGGTAAACTCTACCTGATAGGATTTTCCAAAGTTCCCGTCCCTGAAATCAGATAGGGTTTCCACCTTATCGATACCCTCCGCTCCACAAAAACGGGCTTGGGCAAAAGGCAGGTCTTTGGAAATACAAAGCACTTTGGTATTGCTCAGTTCCGCTGCTTCCTGATTGAATTGTCGCACGGATTGGGCACAGGTTCCCGTGTCGATACTTGGGAAGATGTTCAACACTACTTTTTGTCCTTTGTAGTCGGACAATTCTACCGTAGACAGGTCATTTTTGACCAATGTAAAGTTGGGTGCTTGGGTGCCGTTACCGGGAAGGTTTCCCAAGGTATGCAATTCGTTTCCTTTTAATGTTACAGTTGCCATAGTCGCAGTTTTGATTTGGAATCAAAAATACTAAAAAAACCTTCCCGAAGTCTGTTACGGGAAGGTTCTTATTTCAACGTTTACAATAATGTCCGTTACTTATCGATGGAGCCGAGAACCCTGGACATAAAACCGTTAAGGGCTTCTTTTTTGGGAGTGCCATTTTTGATCTCGTTCGAGACTTCAAGGGCGCCGTACAAATTGGAGATCAGTTCCCCGATCATGTCCAACTCCTCGTCTTTGAGGCTTGCAACCTCGCATACATTCTCCAAGGTGTCCGCAGTTTCCTGCAAATAATCCTCGTCATGCTCCTCGGCAAAATTGACCAATTGCTTAATTATGGGCAACTTCATGGATCAAGTCTTTTAAAACATCATATTTGTTGGTCTGCACCTGATTTTTTAGGCTTCCTTTGGAAAAAGCGGCAAATGTGGGCAAGTTGTTCACATTGGCCAGTTTTCTGGATTCCGGAAATTTTTCTGCATCGACCATTACAAAGGTTACGTTCTCGTTCAAAGTGGCTTCTTTTTTGAACTTTGGCTTCATTATTCGGCAATTGCCACACCAAGACGCACTGTACTGTACCACTACGTTCTCGTTGTTGGCAATGACCTCGCTCAAATTGTCTTTATCCAATTCTACTACCATGGGACACTAGTTTACGTGATTGGCCAAATATTCGGAAACACCTGCTCTGTCAGCATTCATGGCTTCCTTTCCTTCTTCCCAGTTGGCAGGACAAACCTCGCCTTTTTCCTGTACGTGGGTATAGGCATCTACCAAACGCAAAAATTCCTTCACATTTCTTCCCAAGGGCATATGGTTGATGCTTTCATGGAATACCGTTCCTTCCTCATCGATCAAATAGGTGGCCCTGTAGGTTACATTGTCGCCTTCTACCACAACAGAGTTGGTCTCTTCGTTGAAATCCTCCTTCATAATGTCCAAGATGCCCAATGCGCTGGCCAAGTTTCGGTTGCTGTCAGATACAAGTGGGTATGAAACGCCTTCGATACCGCCATTGTCCTTTTCCGTGTTCAACCATGCAAAATGCACCTCCGCCGTATCACAGGAAGCTCCAATGACGATGGTATTTCGTTTTTCGAACTCGGCTAGGTTTTGTTGAAATGCAAAAAGCTCGGTAGGACATACAAAAGTGAAGTCTTTTGGGTACCAGAACAACAAAATTTTCTTGTTCTCGGCCTTGGCTTTTTCTACAATGTTGATTTTGAACGTATCGCCCAATTCGTCGATAGCGTTTACTTCAATACTTGGAAATTTTCTTCCTACTAAAGTCATTTATTGGATGTTTTTATAAAATTCGAGCTGCAAAAATAGGGCGGTTTGATGGCTTACACCAACTTAAAAATTTCTATTTCTTATGACTGGATAAGCTGTGACTATGTGCTAAAAAAACGTTGTCATTATTAAGGTTGTCACAAATATGAGCTAGTCACATTGAGAACTTCTCAAAGAATGTGGCTTATTTAAAAAAGTAGTATTAAAATTTATTCAGCCGCAGTATTGGCCAGTTGCTTGATCTTGATTCGAAATGCGGCAAACAACAAAGTCATGAACGGGCTCAACCAATTGAAAATGGCATAGAGCGCATACTCGCCAACACCAACGCCCAAAACCCCACTGTGATAAGCCCCACAGGTATTCCAAGGCACCAAAACAGAAGTTACGGTCCCGGAATCTTCTAGCGAACGGCTCAGGTTTTCTGGAGCCAGCCCACGCTCCTCATATGCTTTGGCAAACATTTTTCCGGGCACTACAATGGCCAGATACTGATCGGAAGCGGTAACGTTCAATGCCAAACAACTGCCCACCGTGCTGGCGAACAGTCCAAAAGTGGTCTTGGCCAATTTTAGCAGGGACTCCGTGATACGCTCTAAAGCACCAATACCGTCCATAATACCTCCAAATACCATGGCGCAAACAATCAGCCAGATGGTGCCTAGCATACCGGACATTCCCCCGGAAGAGAACAAATCGTTCAAGGCTGGGTCGCTGGTGGCAATCTCGGTATCTACGGTTATCGCATTTAAAATGCCTTTGTAGCCTGTTTCAAAGTTGAGTGCAGTTCCTCCGCCAATGTTGGCCACAATATCCGGTTGAAAAATAAGGGCGAAGAGGCCGCCCAACAAAGTTCCCACCAATAGAGCCATTAATGGTGGTGCTTTTTTTACGATCATTCCGATGACGGCCAAGGGTACAATGAACAACCATCCGTTGATGTTGAAGGTAGACCCAATATTGTTCAATAATGAACTGGTATCGGCAACACCAGAGGTATCCAACGTAAAGCCGATAATGATAAAGACAATTAAGGTTACTACAATGGTCGGGACCGTGGTATAGGTCATGTAGCGAATGTGGGAAAACAAGTCCCCTCCGGCCATCGCCGGAGCTAAGTTGGTCGTATCACTTAAGGGGGACATCTTATCCCCGAAGTAGGCTCCAGAAAGCACGGCACCTGCCGTCATCCCGAGTGATATGCCCAAAGCGTCACCAATCCCGATCAAAGCAATGCCTACGGTGGCGGCTGTGGTCCAGCTACTGCCCGTGGCAATGGAGATAATGGCACAAATAATGACACTCGCCGCTAAAAATATGGTTGGGTTCAAGATTTGTAGCCCATAATAGATCATCGCGGGAATAATTCCGCTGACCAACCATGTTCCGGATAGGGCACCCACCATTAAAAGGATGAGCAAGGCACCGGTGGTGGACCTCACGTTCTCGGCCACTTCGGCAATCATCTGTTCGTAGGATACCTTGTTGAAAATACCGACAATGGCAGCGACTGCTCCGCCCATTAAAAGGATGAATTGGTTAGAACCGCTTAGGGCGTCATCCCCAAAAACAAAAACATTGTAGGCCAGCATCGCCACGAGGGCAAAAACGGGTATCAATGCTTCTGCAATGGAGAGTTCTTTGTTTTCTACAATATGTTCGTCTTCCCTAAACTTTGGTTCTTCCTTTGGGTTCGGCATGTTGGTCTGAGTTTGTTAAAAGGTAATATTACGATTTTGCACCTTGTTGTGCAAACCGTTGCAATATACCCTTAGGCCAAACTTGTATCGAGAGACAAAATATCCAGTTTTTCCATACAGCTTCGCATGGTGGTGTAGGTTTTTCGGATATCGTTGTCCAAACCGATGGAGAATCGTATAAGTCCTTGGGAAAGCCCAAGTTCTTGTTGTTCCTCCTCAGGTATTTCAGAAGAGGTGGATGTGCCCGACGCACTGAAAAGGGTCTTGTAGAAACCGAGGCTTACGGCCAAATAGCCCAGTTTTTCCTGTTGCATCAGTTCCATAAGGGCATTGGCGCGTTCCACAGAACCCACGTCCAAGGTCAGCATACCCCCAAAACCATATTCATGGTTCATTTGGGATTTCATCAACTCATGACCGGGGTGACTTTCTAACCCGGGATAGACCACTTTAAGACCATCCTTTTCAAATTGTTGGGCTAAATAATGGGCATTTTCACTGTGTTTTTTGATTCGAATGTGCAACGTGCGCATATTCTTTAAGATGGATGCCGCCCGCAAACTATCCAAGGTACTTCCTAAAAGCATACCTGCCCCGTTGTTCACATCCTTAAGGCTCAAGCAAAAATCGGTAGAGGCGCAAACGGCACCCGCAACGCAATCGCTGCTCCCATTGATGAACTTGGTGAGACTGTGCACCACAATGTCCGCACCCAGTTGTGCAGCGTTGATGGTAAGGGGTGAAAATGTATTGTCAACCACCAAGGGCACGCCATTTTTCTTGGCGATTTTGGAAAGCGAGGGGATATCTGCAATTTCCAACAGTGGATTGCTCACAGCCTCGCAGTAAATCAATTTGGTTTTTGGGGTAATGGATTTGTTTACCGTTTCCAAATCGGTAATGTCCACAAAGGAAACTTTGATATTGAATTTCTTCACAAAGTTTTTCAGGAAGGCGTAGGTGCCCCCGTAAATGGTTCGGCTACATACAATATGGTCATCCGAATCACAAAGCTGCAAGAGTACTGCGGTGATGGCTCCCATGCCGCTGGCATATACGTTGGCAGATTCCGTCCCTTCCAATTGTGCCATGGCCTCGCCTAAATATAGGTTGGAAGGGGAGGAGTGGCGACTGTACAAATAGCAACCTTCCGTATTGCCCTCAAAGGTATCGAACATAGTCTTAGCCGATAGAAAAGTGTAGGTAGATGAATCTGATATGGAAGGGTTTACGCCCCCGAATTCACCAAAATATTGAAGGTCCTGAATGTGTTCTGATGCCTTGTAGTCCATAATGTATCATTTTTGATAAAAGTAGCGATATAGGGACCCATTGTCAATGGTATTTTACAAATGAAGAATCAAAGTCTTTTTTTAAGTATATTTTAGGAAATTGTTCCAAATTGTGTCAATTTAGCGAATATTGCTAGAAAATTCGTCGGAATGAAACTGGATAACATTGATATTGAACTGATTCGACTGCTCCAAGCGGACAGTAAAAAAACTACGAAGCAATATGCAGATGCATTGTATTTATCCAAAACTGCAGTCTACGAACGCATTCGTCGATTGGAACGCAATGGGGTCGTTACCCAATACACGGCCTTGGTGGATAAGGTAAAGGTGGGACGTGATTTTATGGTACTTTGCCAAATTCGTTTGGTTCAGCATACCAAGGAAAACGTGCTAAAATTTGAGCGAGAGATCTTAAAACTCAAGGAGGTCTCCGAGTGCTTTCACGTAGGCGGGGATTATGATTATGTACTCAAGATTTATGTGAAGGACATGAAAAGCTACCGGGAGTTTATGCTGACCAAGCTCACGGCCATATCAAATATTGGCAATACACAGAGTTCCTTTGTCATCAATGAAGTGAAGAACAGCCCATCGGTGCATATTTAGGTTTGTTGGTTACGAGTTTCTGATTTCAAGTTTATTGTTTTCCTGTTCCACTTTGAATAATCGGGTCTGGACCACGAACTCTCTGCTAAAACATTGTCTCTTTCCTCCTTTGTTTCCCTAAAGTGAAGAACAGCCCGTCTTTGTATATTTAGTTTTGTTGGTTACGAGTTTCTGGTTTCAAGTTGACTGTTTTCCTGTTCCGTTATTCTAATAAAGAGCCCAGACCGCAAACTCCCTGCTAAACCATTTTCTTTTGTCTGATGTCTGATGTCTGATGTCTGATGTCTCCCGTCTCCCTTCTCTTGTCTCCTGTCTTTTTCCTTCCATCCAATTTTCCAAATCCCACCCCTAAAATCGATACCCCAAAAAAAGCATCCGTCAGATCAGAAAGGGCATCCGTCAGATCAGAAGGGGCATCCGTCAATTGGCACCCAAAAAATTCAATGGCATTGTAGACCTTAGCCTTCAAAATATATAAGTATGAAAGCTAGATTTTTATTTCTGATCATGGTTTCGTTCGTGGTTTTTTGGTCTTGTGAGCCCAACGAACCGGATTCCGTTTTGATCAACAATGCACCCGTGGTGCCCAGCCAAACCTTTACCGTTCCGGAGAATTTTCCCGACGGCCAATTGATTGGCGTAATCCAGGCGACGGATAAGGACGAAGATGCCTTAGAATTTTCCTTGGTACAGGAAGCCAGTGGGCTATTTGAAGTAGCCAAAAATGGGAACCTGTTCTTGGCAGCAGGTAAAAAGTTGAGTAATACAGACCAAGAAGAACATGTTCTGGATGTGTATGTCCACGATGGGGTTGTGGGCAGAAAGGGAAGTGTAACCATAAAGGTTACCCCGCCCGAAAACTTGCCGCCCATAGCCGAGGATAAGATTTTTGATGACATTATTGAAACGCTACCTGAAGGAGAGCTCATTGGTGTCCTCGAGGCAGTTGATCCCGAAGGAGAACCATTGACCTATGAAATTATAGAAGATGAAGACGGCTTGTTTGCGGTGACCAACAATGGTGAAATTGTTTTGGCAGAAGGACAAAGTTTGGATTTTGAAACCTCGGAGCAACACACGATTGTGGTAAGCATCAGCGACGGGGTCAATACGGTGGAAATCACCGTGACCATAAACGTATTGGACGATGGTGATATTTTTGACGACCCAGCTTCCTTTATCACTACTTGGAATGTGGAAACCGATGGACAGGAATTGATTATCGGTACAAATTCTAATTTCGATGGATACGACTATACCATAGATTGGGGAGACGGCACTATAGAACAGATTACAACTAACGAAAGTCCTTCACATGTCTATGAAAACGCTGACACCTATACAGTGGCCATCAATGGGCAGTTCCCAGCATTAGATATGAGTGAATCAGATGTTTTAAGCCAAGAAGCCTTGGTGGATGTGGTGCAATGGGGTAGCCAACAGTGGCAATCTATGGCGTATGCATTTTTTAATTGTACGAATTTAGAGAGCTTTAGCGCTTCGGATTTGCCAGATTTAACACAGACAGAAACAATGGCTTTAATGTTTTACAATGCAATCGCATTTAATGGGGACCTGAGTCAATGGGAAGTAGGAAATGTGGTTGATATGATAGGAGTTTTTGGTGGAGCGACTAATTTTAATGGAGATTTAAGCAGTTGGGATGTTGGCAATGTGACGATTATGACTGCTATGTTTAGAGAAGCCTCAAGCTTTAACCAAGACATTAGCAATTGGAATGTACTAAAGGTAACGCACATGGATAATATGTTTACAGATGCCATTTCATTTAATCAAGATATTAGTGGATGGGAAGTGGATAATGTGGCTCAGATGCTAAATATGTTCAGGAGGGCAACCTCGTTCAATCAGGATTTAGGCGTATGGAACATTGGAAGTATTGTAAGTATGTTTGGAATGTTTCAACAAAGCGGTATGAGCACCTTAAATTATAGTGCCACGCTAAGGGGCTGGGCCAGTTTGGGGAATGACAACATTCCGGACGGTATAACCTTGGGAGCCCTTGACAAGAACTTTTGCGATGATCCGGAAACTATAACGGCAAGAATAGACATCCTTCAAGGAGATAATGGTTGGACCATTGATGATGGAGGCTCTACTACTTGCTTTTAATGTAATGTGTACTTAGCACAATCCAAAATTCAAGATTAAAACATAAAAAAGAACTTATGAAACTTAAAAATATAATAGCACCATTGTTCGCCCTGGTCCTTTTTTGGTCCTGTGCCGAGGACGATGCAGGCTACCCCATTGCCACCAACCGAGGGCCGGTAATGGTAGCACAAAGTTTTAACCCTTCCGAGGATATTTCCGATAGTGACATCATTGGACTCGTGAAAGCCTTTGATGCAGATGGAAATGCGCTCACCTTCAGTTTGACCACTAATGATGATGATATGTTCGAGCTGACCAGTGATGGTCAGTTGAGCCTTGCCACCGGAAAGAACCTCGATTTTGAGACCAAATCACAGCATAGCATCACGGTAACTGTGACCGATGGTATCACCAATCCCATCAGCAATAGCATTACCATTGAAGTGGAGAACGTCATCGAGACCCTTTTTGAAGACCCAGCGGCCTTTATTACGGAGTGGGAAGTGGCCGAAGGTCAAGTGCTGACCATAGGGACCAATGAAGACTATGAATACGATTATGTCATAGACTGGGGCGATGGAAACTCGCACGGGTCTTTAGATCAAAACCCATCCCATGAATATACCGATGCCGGAACCTATTTGGTAGCGATCAAAGGACTGTTTCCGGCCATTAGCATGTTCAATGCAGATATGGCAAGTAAGGAATCACTTGTGAGCGTTGTACAATGGGGTACAGGTAAATGGCAGACCATGGAGCGCGCGTTTATCGATTGCCCCAATCTTACAGGCTTTACTGCTACCGATACGCCCGACCTCTCTGAAGTCACCTCTCTGAGGTCCATGTTCTTAAATGCCTCTTCCTTTAATGGAGCTATGAGTGGTTGGGACACCAGTACTGTGACCGATATGCAGACCATGTTCGCGGGAGCATCAGCATTCAATCAAAGTATAGGAAGTTGGGACACAGGTAACGTAACCAACATGAGAGGAATGTTTAGCAATGCGGTTTCGTTCAATCAGAATATTGGTGACTGGACTACTAGTAATGTGTTGTCAATGAACACCATGTTCCAGGGAGCAACTTCCTTTAACCAAAATATTGGTGGTTGGGATATCTCCCAGGTCACAGACGTAGAGAATATGTTTGACGGCGCTACCGCTTTTGACCAGAATTTGGGCGCGTGGGACATCGGAAGTGTCTTCACCATGGAATTTATGTTGGACAATAGCGGTATGACCGCTCCCAATCTCAACGCCACATTGATTGGTTGGAATGAGTATGTGGAAGAGAATGAGGGTCCTAAGGATATCACCATAGGTGTTGATGGACTTTCCATTTGTGGTCCGGATGTAGTTGAGGCTATTCAAAACCTTACCATAAACCATAATTGGGCCCTCACGGGCATATTGCAAGTTGATGCTGACTGCCCAGAAGAAGAAGCAGAAGAAGTAACAGAATAAAAATCTATACTATCAAATTTTACGTTGGGTTATTTTTCCACCGGGCGACCTTCGGGTCCTCGGTGGTTTTTTATTCCGCACCTGATGCGGAATCCATGAGTTGTGGACTGCGGATTACTGCGCGGGTAGGAATGACAGTTCCGGTATCGCGGCATGGGGTTATTTCCACCTGAAATGCGAAGCACCGATGTAGAAATCTGTTTGAAAAATTCAAGTTCAAGCATCAAGTTCAAAACAAGACTGAACTCACAACATCAAACCCGCAACTCTAAACCCATAACCCATAACTTCCGACTTCGGACTTCTGACTCCCGACTTCTGACTCCCGACTTCTGACTTCCGACAAAATAAACACCAACCGCTTACTCCATACTGCCAACAGAATCATTGCCCACTGTAATTCAATCCGATCAACTACTGCACAAATTTTAGAAAACAGTGAATTGATGCCGTCCCGAAAAACATTTGTATTTTTACGGTCGTTTTGTAACGTACAAATCTGTTTAGCAATTATCCTTTCAAAAAATAGAATATGAATCAATATGATGTAGCCATCATCGGCTCAGGACCAGGAGGCTATGTGGCGGCCATTCGTTGTGCCCAATTGGGAATGAAAACGGCCATAATAGAAAAATATGCAACCTTGGGCGGTACTTGCCTTAATGTGGGATGTATCCCTTCCAAGGCATTGTTGGACTCTTCTCACCATTATGAAGATGCCGTAAAGCATTTTGAAGAACACGGTATTGAAATTCCGGGAGAGGTAAAGGTCAATTTGGAACAAATGATCGCCCGTAAACAGGGCGTTGTGGACCAAACCACCAAGGGCATCGAGTTTTTGATGAGCAAAAATAAAATCGATGTGTACCATGGAGTTGGGAGCTTTAAGGATGCCACCCATGTCCATATTGCCAAAGAGGATGGAGAGGAAACCATTGAGGCCAAGAACATCATTATCGCAACAGGTTCCAAACCTGCGTCCTTGCCATTTATCGAAATTGACAAAGAACGCATTATTACTTCCACCGAGGCCTTAAAACTCAAAGAAGTTCCAAAGCACATGATTGTCATTGGCGGTGGTGTTATTGGTCTGGAATTGGGTCAGGTGTACAAGCGTTTGGGAGCAGAGGTTACTGTGGTCGAATACATGGACCGAATCATCCCTGGGATGGACGGTGCCCTTTCCAAAGAGTTGACCAAGGTGATGAAAAAACAAAAGGTAAAGTTCAATCTATCCCACAAGGTGAAATCTGTGGAGCGTAAAGGCGATGAGGTCATTGTAAAGGCAGATGACAAAAAGGGTGAAGAGGTTACACTTAAAGGTGATTACTGCTTGGTAAGTGTTGGCCGAAAACCGTACACGGACGGATTAAATGCCGAAGCAGCTGGAGTAAAGCTGGATGATAGAGGTCGCGTTGAAGTAAACGAGCATCTACAGACCAATGTTTCCAATATCTACGCCATTGGAGACGTGGTGAAAGGAGCGATGTTGGCACACAAAGCGGAAGAAGAGGGCACCATGGTTGCCGAACTATTGGCCGGACAAAAGCCACACATCGATTACAATTTGATTCCCGGGGTCGTGTATACTTGGCCGGAAGTTGCAGCGGTTGGAAAAACCGAGGAGCAATTGAAGGAAGAAGGAGTCGAATACAAATCAGGACAGTTTCCCATGCGCGCATTGGGCAGGGCCCGTGCCAGTATGGACATTGACGGCTTTGTGAAAATTCTTGCCGACAAGAAAACCGATGAGGTACTGGGCATTCATATGATCGGGGCACGTTGCGCCGATCTGATTGCCGAAGGCGTTACCGCGATGGAATTCAGGGCTTCGGCCGAGGATATTTCCAGAATGAGCCATGCACACCCAACTTTTGCGGAGGCCGTTAAGGAAGCTGCCTTGGCCGCTACCGACGACAGGGCATTGCATGTGTAAGATACGTGTCATTTCGAGTGTTTTTTTGAACCCAAGTTCAAAAAAATGTATCGATAAAGGGTTTATTGAAGTATAATCATAATTAAAAGCATTCAATCTTAGGGATTGGATGCTTTTTTTAGCTTCGTACGGTACGTAAAACACGCTTTAGGAAAAGATGAAGGCGAACCATCAGCTCTTTCAGTAATGGAAGTGTAATCTCCTTTGCTTCTACAATTTGCACTCTGGCAAAAGCAATCCCCGAGGCAATCTGTGATTTGATATGCGCTTCGTGTTTATGGTATTGCAAGGCCAAGAAGGTGCAGACCATCATAAACAATAGTGCTCCAGGAACAACGACTTCAGGGGAAAGGGAACGATTGAAAAATCGGTACAGTCCCAAACCGGTAAAACTTCCGTAAAGAATCATAAAGTGAATCACGTAAATGGATAACGTGCTTGCGCCGATATTCAAAACGGTTTTGTTGGTCATCCAACTACGCAGCATCATAAATACGGCAAATACCACAAACACATTCCCCAAACGTATAAATAGGTAATTGTTGGTCAACAATAACTTTAGGAATCCAAATCCGGTCACTTCATACAGGGCGGCGAATGCAGGGGTCGAATGATAAATCAATACATAGCCTAACAAAAGGGCAATGGAAATGGCGGTGGGATACAAATACCTGAAATGCTTGAAGCGAGTGAACAACCCTGCAATGAACGCTCCTATGGTGGCATAGCCGAACCAAGGGATAATGGTAAACACCGAACCATTGGCTTTTGTAAAGTAATTGGCGAGAAAATCAGGCAAAAAAGCAAAAGTCCATGGTTTATAGGTCCGTTCGAACAAAAACAGCAATAGGGTCGTGGTGACCAAGACCAATGGAAAAACGTATTTTTTCTTTTTGGCAGTGAGCAGGTAAAGCCCAATAAGGCCTAAAATGGAAAGCCCGATACAATGGAGCACATCCACCAGATAAAATGAATTATAAATCTCTCCTTTGAGCAATCCGCCAAGGTTTAAACGCAATAGATATCCAATAGCCAGCAATTGCAGACCACGACGAATGCCTTTGGCAACCCTCGGGTTTTCCATTCCTTTTTGGGGAGCTCTGATGAGCAGATACGTAAAAATAAAACCGGAAACCGTAAAGAACACTGGGGCAGTAATTCCCCTAAAATAGAGCCAAACCGCATAAACCGGATTGTTGGGATCCCTAAAAATGGGGTCCAAGAGACCATCGATGAAATGCCCTTGCAGCATCATCAAAATGGCCCAAGCACGCATGGCATCAATAAAAAACAATCTGTTTTTGTCCGTTGTCATCCAATTTTTGTTCACCCTATATACTTGTTTAGCAAGTAGTTTGGATGTTACTCGCGCCAAAAATATGGAAAATAGTCGCAGGTATGTATCAATTACGGTATTTTAGCGAAACAATCAACGATTTTTAGCTATGGCTGCAATTTTGGCATTTGCCGGGAGCAATTCTTCAACTTCCATCAATTTTAAATTGGTAGAACTCACCACATCTTTAGTCCAAAATCATGATTTACAGACCTTAAACATGGCTGAGCACCCTTTTCCGATGTTTAGTGAAGACTTGGAAAGGGAAAAAGGGTATCCTGATGCACTTACCGGATTGAAGGACCAGATTGCTCAAGCCGATGGCATCATTTTATCGGTAAACGAGCATAATGGCAATCCATCCGCCTACTTTAAAAACCTTTTGGATTGGTTGTCCCGATTGGAGCGCAACTTTTTGGGGGGCACCAAGGTACTTTTAATGTCGACTTCTGGCGGAAAGCGAGGGGCAAAGGGTTCGTTGAGTGTGATTGAGAGCATGTTGCCACGCTTTGGGGCCGAGATAGTGGCTACATTTTCTTTGCCATCCTTTTACGATAACTTTAGCGAGGATGGGATTTTGGACGAAGACCTCAAGGCTGGGCATCAGCATGCGTTGCAGACCTTTTTGGATTCATTAAACTAAAAGCTCTTGCGGACGCATCGGTCATTCAAGATACATTCGGTACAGCAGTGCAAGGAATCCTTGCTCCAATGGTCCAGGAACTATGGACACGTAGTTTGGTTGGACAGTAACTCCCATCACGAACCATATTCCAGTTTTGAGGCCTGCCTCGCCGTTGGTGCATCAACATTTTGCAACGACTTAGAAGAAATCGAATCATTTTTAAATCATACACCAGATTGGCTTTTTGGCTATTTTTCATATGATGTAAAAAATGTATTGGAAGATTTGACTTCCTCCCATGTGGATGATCTGGATTTTCCAATGATACAATTCTTTCAGCCCCAAAAGCTCATAGTAGTAGCGAATGGTCAACTCCATTTTAAGTATTTGGACACTTATGATTATGAAATTGATGCTGATTTTGCAGAAATCTGCGACAATAAAGACCAAGCCAGTGTTCAAGAGTCCCACGGACCCATCAAAATAAAGATGCGAATCCATAAGGATGCTTATTTTGAAAAAGCGCAGCAATTTTTGGGACACATTCATCGCGGCGATATCTATGAGGCCAATTTTTGTCAGGAATTTTATGCAGAGGATTATGCGTTGGACCCCTGGGCGACCTACCAAAGGTTGAATAGGATTTCGGAACCACCTTTTGCAGCTTTTGCGCGATTTTCGGACCATTATCTCATGTGCGCCTCGCCAGAGCGCTATCTTAAAAAGATAGGTGCAAAAGTGATTTCACAACCCATAAAAGGTACCGCTCGAAGAGGTGAAGGCAAACGTGAGGACGAGCAGATTAAAAAAGAGCTGAGTGCGGACAAAAAGGAACGTTCGGAGAACATTATGATCACCGACTTGGTGCGCAACGACCTTTCCAAAAGTGCCATCAAAGGTTCGGTTAAAGTGGAAGAACTTTGTGAACCCTATTCTTTCAAACAGGTGCATCAATTGATTTCGACCGTTGCGGCTGAGGTTTCGGAAAACAAACCATCTGTTGAACTCATCAAGGAAACGTTTCCTATGGGCAGCATGACAGGGGCCCCGAAAATATCGGCCATGAAGATCATCGAAGATTTGGAAGAGACCAAACGGGGATTATACAGCGGTACGGTAGGCTATTTTGACCCAAACGGCGATTTTGATTTCAATGTGGTTATCCGAAGCATTTTGTACAACGCTTCCAAAAAATACGTCTCTTATTCTGTTGGGAGTGCCATCACGGCACAATCGGACCCCGAAAAGGAATATCAGGAGTGCCTGCTCAAAGCCAAAGCCATGCGCTTGGTTTTGGAGGAGGGATAATGTTTATTCGTAAATTTGCAAAATGCTCCAGAAGTTCAAGCAACACATCAACGAAAGTTTTTCTTTTCTAAAAGAAAAGAAGCTGTTAATTGCCTGTAGTGGAGGAGTGGACAGCATGGTATTGGCGCATTTGTGTGCGGCTGCTGAATTAACGATTGCGCTGGCCCACTGCAACTTTGGACTTCGCGGCAAGGAGAGCGATGGTGATGCGGAATTTGTAAAAAATTGGGCAGTTGCCAAAGGAGTGACCTGTTTTATAAAGCATTTTGATGTGGAAGGCTACTTGGAAAACCACGGCGGTTCCGTACAAATGGCAGCGCGTGAACTACGCTACCAATGGTTTGCCGAGCTTTTGGATGCTGAGGGCTTTGATTATGTGCTGACAGCGCACCACGCGGATGACAATCTAGAAACATTTTTGATCAATTTATCTCGTGGCACCGGAATTGCTGGACTCACGGGTATCCCGCAGCAAAATGATAAAATTGTAAGGCCGTTATTGCCCTTTTCCCAAGACGATATTTTGGGATATGCCAAATCCAGCGGTGTTGCATGGAGAGAGGATAGCAGTAATGCAAGCAGCAAATACCTCAGAAACAAAATCCGTCATCAAATAGTACCGGTGCTCAAGGAGCTGCACCCGACTTTTTTGCAAAATTTCCGGTCTACACAAAAGCATTTGGGTCAAACCAACGACTTGGTAAGTCAATATATCCAAACACTGCAATCCGAACTGTTCGAGCCACAAGGTGAGGTGTTTAGGATTAACATAGCAAAACTTAAAGCGTTACAGCCCTTGGGAGCCCATTTATACCATCTGTTTCAGGGATATGGGTTTACGGAATGGGGCGATGTGGAAGGACTGCTTTCGGCAACAAGCGGAAAGCAAGTGGTTTCCAAAACGCATATTTTGCTCAAGGATCGAGATTATCTGTTGCTGTCTCCAAAAGAAAATAGGGTAAATAAATCCTATCCTGTCTATTTGGATGAAACCCCAACGAAATTACCGATACCATTGAAAGTGGAGTCGGTCGAAAAAGTAGAAAAAGAAGGGAAACATGTGGTCTTTTTGGATAAGGAAAAGTTAAACCCACCGTTATTGTTAAGAAATTGGGAAAAAGGCGACTATTTTTATCCCTTCGGGATGCAGGGCAAAAAAAAACTGTCCAAGTTTTTCAAGGATGAAAAAATGGATGTGTTTTCCAAAGGAAAACAATGGTTGCTTTGTTCTGGAGACGATATTGTTTGGGTCGTGGGCAAACGGGCCGATCAGCGTTTTAAGGTAGGGGAATCGACCCGTGAAATAATTAAGATTACACAGTTGCTATGAGATTATTGGTACTCTTTTTTGGACTATTGTTTATTGGTACAGGCACTGCTCTGGCCCAAACGGATGAAAATCCTGCGGTTTGGAGCCACGAGGTTCGCCAACTATCGGATACCGAATATGAACTGGTGTTCAAGGGAAAAATTATGGAGGGATGGCATGTATATTCCCAACATACGGCCGAAGGTGGTGCCCTGCCCAGTGAGTTTACTTTTGAAAAAGCAGGGGAAGACTATGAATTGGTCGGGGTCACTGAGGAGAGTGAGACCATCACCGAATACAGCGATATTTTTGAAGTGGACGAGACCTTCTTTAAAGAAGAGGCCATTTTTACCCAGAAAATAAAACTCCTCGACCCAGAGGCGAATCAAATTTCCGTCAACCTCTTTTATCAGATTTGCAAGGAGGTGTGTCTCCCCGTAGATGAGTTCTTCCAAATTTCGTTGGATGGAAGCGGTTTTGTGGCAGAAGAGACATCCTTGGATGAACGAAGTGTGGCCTTGGGCGAATCGCTAAAGGTTGATTTAAAGAACAAGGAACTGCTCCAACAAGATGGAGTGACCGATTCCGAAGGCAAATCCAACCTTTGGATGATTTTTGGGCTTGGGTTTATAGGTGGACTTATAGCCTTGTTGACGCCCTGCGTTTTCCCCATGATTCCGCTAACAGTTTCTTTTTTTACCAAACAGACCAAGCAGAAATCCAAGGGGATTGCCAATGCCTTGCTCTATGGATTTTTCATTGTGTTGATTTATTTCTTGTTGAGTTTACCGTTCCATTTGTTCAATTCGGTGGACTCCCAAATATTGAATACCATCGCCACCAATATATGGCTTAACGTGTTCTTCTTCGTCATTTTTGTGTTCTTTGCCTTTTCTTTTTTCGGTTACTACGAACTGACCTTACCAAGCTCTTGGGCCAATAAGATGGATTCGGCATCCTCCAAAGTAGGAGGGGGATTGGGCATCTTTTTTATGGCCTTGACCTTGGCCATTGTTTCATTTTCCTGTACGGGACCAATTTTGGGTGGACTCTTGGGCAGTACCACCTTGGCAGAAGGAAATGTGGCGACCAATTTAACTTCCGGGATGGTCGGTTTTGGTTTGGCCTTGGCCCTGCCTTTTGCCTTGTTTGCAATGTTCCCGGCTTGGTTGAATTCGCTGCCTAAATCAGGGGGATGGATGACTACGGTGAAAGTGGTGTTGGGCTTCTTGGAGCTGGCTTTGGCCTTCAAATTCTTATCCAACGCCGATTTAGTGGGGAATTGGGGCATTCTGAAACGGGAAATATTCGTAGGCATTTGGGTGGTCCTGTTTGTATTGATGACCCTTTATTTATTCGGATTGTTCAGGTTTCCGCATGATGGTCCCAAAAAGAATTTGTCTCCTTCCAGAAAGATTGTTGGGCTGATAAGCTTTGCTTTTACCGTGTACTTGGTACTTGGGCTATTCAAAGTAACTTCTTTGAAATTGTTGAGTGGATTTCCGCCTCCCGGCTTTTATAGTGTAGTGGAAACCGAAAGCGATTGTCCGTTGGGCTTGGACTGTTTTAAGGATTTTGAAGAAGGCGTTGCTTATGCAAAGGAAGTAAACAAGCCCATTTTGCTCGATTTTACGGGATGGGCCTGTGTGAATTGCAGAAAAATGGAAGAAAATGTGTGGAGTGACCCTAATGTGTATCCTTTACTGAAGGATGAATACGTGCTCATTTCCCTCTATGTGGATGATAGGAAGGAATTGCCCGATTCCGAAAAATTCGATTTTAAATACGATTCAGGACGGGTAAAGGCCATTGAAACCATCGGACAAAAGTGGGGTACCTTCCAAACCATCAATTTTAATGCGGCATCGCAGCCCTATTATGTGCTTATGTCACCCGAATTGGAGATATTGAACGAAGCTGTGCAGTATGTGGATGTGGACACCTACGAAGATTGGTTAAAATCCGGTTTGGAAAAACATCAGCTATCCATGAACAAATAATTGACATTTGTCAATCAATTTTGTTCAACATCTAAAAAAATAATTATACATTAGGTCTACTAATCGACTTAACCCTTCTTTGTGAAAACATACAAAAAGATTCTTCTTGTTCTAGCAGGATTACTTCTACTTGTAATTATTGGCGTAGCCTTATTTATCAACAGTCTTAAACCCGACTATGGAGGGGAAAAATCCCTTCCGGGTCTATCCTCCGAGGTAAAAACGTATTTTGACCCCTACGGAATCCCACATGTTTATGCCGACAATGAGGCGGATGCCTTAAAAGCACTTGGCTACGTGCACGCCCAGGACCGATTGTGGCAAATGGAGCTGTTGAGAAGGGTGGCCAAAGGAAGACTTTCGGAGGTGTTTGGCAAGGACATGGTAAAGACCGATAAGTTTTTTCTATCCCTTGGCATAGATGAGCATACCCGTGAAACTTTACAGGGATTGGACAAAAGCAGTGAGCCCATTGTGCTCTCACAAGCCTATTTGGATGGAATCAATGCCTTTATAGAAGAAGGTCCCACCCCCATAGAGTTTTACTTGACCGGGATAGATAAAGAACCTTTTACCATTGAAGATGTGTACAATGCGGTTGGGTATATGGCCTTTAGTTTTGCCATGGCCCATAAAACGGACCCGTTCCTAACCAGTCTTAGGAATAAATTGGGTGATGAGTATATGAAGGACTTGGCCATTGATTCCGATTCTTCCACCGTATGGATAAAAAACTACAAAGGAGAGTCCGTTGACACCTTGGGAACCCAAATTACCGCCAGTGTGGACGAGGCGTTGAAAAAACTGCCCATTCCCCAATTTGAAGGCAGCAATAGTTGGGTGATAGCGCCACAAAAAACCAAAAATGGCAAGGTCATCTTGGCAAACGACCCACATATTGGGTTTGCACAGCCATCCGTCTGGTACGAGGCACATGTAAGCACACCTACCTACGAAAAATATGGATATCATTTGGCAGGTGTTCCCTTTCCGTTATTGGGTCACGACCGAAAAATGGCGTATGGACTTACCATGTTCGAAAATGATGATATTGATTTTTACTATGAAGAAACCAATCCATCCGATAGCACACAATACAAAACAGCCGAAGGTTGGAAAACCTACCAATTAGTAAATAAGACCATAAAGGTTAAGGATGGTGAAGATGTGGCCTTTTCATACAAAAAAACACACCACGGTCCCGTGCTGAACAACATTGCGGACCAAATATCCGGTGAGCGGCCCATAAGCATGTCATGGATATATACTAAGCCCAAGAATATGGTGATGCATGCGCTATATGGGCTTAGTCATGCCAAAAACATGGAAGAGTTTAAAAGTGCCCTGCCCAATATCCATGCACCGGGACTTAACGTAATGTACGGCGATGCCGAGGGCAATGTAGCTTGGTGGGCCACAGCCAAACTTTATCAAATGCCAGACAGTTTGTCCACCAAATTTGTGTTGGATGGAACATCTGGAAAAGAGGAGCCTTTGAGATATCTGGATTTTTCTGAGAATCCAATGGCGGAAAACCCACCATGGAATTACGTCTACTCGGCCAATAATCAGCCCGATTCCATTGCGGGAATGTTATATCCCGGCTACTATTTGCCCGAAAACCGCGCCAAAAGGATAGTTCAGTTGTTGGATGCGAAAAACGACTGGGACAAGGAATCCGTTTCTGAAATGATATTGGACGTCACCTCACCCGTAAATACGGAAGTGGTCACGGAACTCATCAAATTGTTTGATGTCAACAAAATGACCGAAGAACAGCTGGTTATGGTGGATTCCCTAAGAAATTGGAACGGCAAGTATTCCTTGACCAGCACCAGTCCCGCTTTGTACCATCGAAGCCTCTATTTTATGGTAAAGAACACGGTCGAGGACGAAATGGGCCCTGAAATGTTCAAACAGTTTTTGTCCACCCATTTATTCAAAAGACAGATTGCTTGGGGTGCTTCCATAGAGCGTTCCAAATGGTGGGACAATGTCAATACGCCCGATGTAGTGGAAACCAGACAGGATATGGTCATGGCTTCCTTTTCCGATGCATGGAATTCGTTGGTGGAAGATTTCGGACCCGATCCCAGCCAATGGACATGGGATAAACTACATACGCTGGAGCATCCACACCCATTTGGGCAAGTAGAATCCTTACGAGGCTATTTCAACGTAGGTCCATTTCCTGTGGAAGGCACTCGAGAAGTAATCAACAACCTTGCTTTTCCCTATGACAGCACAGGTTTTTACAAAGTAAATTCGGGTCCATCCACTCGGAGGATCATCGATTTTTCCGATGTAGAGAACAGCATCAGCATCTTGCCCACGGGCCAGTCGGGAAATCCGTTCAGCGAGCATTATCAGGATCAAGCCCAAATGTATGTGAATGGGGAGTTCCGTAAAATGATGATGAACAAGCAGGAAATTGAAGAAACTGCATCATCCATTTTGATCTTTCGTTAACCCAAAAGGCGCATCCGTCAATTCAAAAGGGGCATCCGTCAATTGAGCACCTATTCTTGAACATAGATTGTTTACATTTTCAGTCTTTTTCAATTAGAAACAATTTATGCTCACAAAAGTTTACGGAAGTGCCGTTTTTGGTATAGAGGCCACCACCATTGTAGTGGAGGTCAATATCGACAAGGGAATCGGGTATCATTTGGTAGGATTGCCAGATAATGCCATTAAAGAAAGTAATTTTCGAATTGCCGCTGCCCTTCAGAACAACGATTACCGCATTCCCGGTAAAAAAATCACCATCAACATGGCTCCGGCCGATATGCGCAAGGAGGGTTCGGCCTACGATTTAACCTTGGCCATTGGAATCTTGGCAGCATCAGGACAAATCCGTTCGGAAAACATTGAAAACTATTTGATTATGGGAGAGCTTTCTTTGGACGGAAGCCTGCAACCCATAAAAGGTGCCCTTCCCATTGCGATTAAGGCCCAGCAAGAAGGTTTCGAAGGCTTTATCCTTCCCAAGGAAAATGCCAATGAAGCTGCTGTGGTGGACGGACTCAAGGTCTACGGCGTGGAAACCATTAAACAGGTTATTGATTTTTTTGATGCCGACCTTCCTCTGGAACAAACCGTGGTGGATACCCGAAAAACGTTTTACGAACAACAGTACCTGCCAGAATTTGATTTTGCTGATGTTAAGGGACAGGAAAGCATAAAACGATGCATGGAAATTGCGGCTGCCGGCGGTCACAATATCATCTTGATAGGTCCCCCCGGAGCAGGGAAGACCATGCTGGCCAAGCGTTTACCGTCCATTTTGCCGCCCATGACCTTGCACGAGGCCTTGGAAACCACCAAAATACACAGTGTGGTAGGAAAGGTGAAAAACAAAGGCTTGATGAGCCAGCGACCTTTCCGTAACCCGCACCATACCATAAGCAGTGCCGCCCTAGTGGGTGGGGGCAGTTATCCGCAACCCGGTGAAATATCGTTGGCCCACAATGGAGTCCTGTTTTTGGACGAGCTCCCTGAGTTTGAACGACGTGTACTGGAAGTGATGCGACAACCGATGGAAGATAGGGAGGTCACCATAGCCCGCGCCCAATTTACGGTTACTTATCCCAGTAGTTTTATGCTGGTGGCCAGCATGAATCCCAGTCCGGGAGGATATTTTAACGACCCCGATGCCCCTGTGACATCATCACCCGCAGAAATGCAGCGGTATCTGGGCAAAATATCGGGCCCTTTGTTGGATAGGATAGATATTCACATTGAGGTCACCCCGGTCCCTTTCGATAAATTGTCCGAAGACAGGAGAGGGGAGAGCAGTGTCGTTATCCGAAAAAGAGTGGAAGCGGCCAGGGACATTCAGAACCAAAGGTTTGCCGAAATAGAGGGTATCCATTACAATGCCCAAATGGGAACCAAACATATTCGGGAGTTTTGCAAATTGAACGATTCCTCCAAAAATCTTTTAAAGGAAGCCATGCAACGACTGAATCTATCTGCGAGGGCTTATGACAGAATCTTAAAAGTATCCCGCACCATTGCCGATTTGGAAGGGTTTTCTGAGGTAACTGAAAACCATATCTCGGAAGCGATACAGTATCGAAGTCTGGATAGGGAAGGGTGGCTGGGTTAAGCTAAACCTCAAATTGATGAAAAAAGGGAATGCGAACATGGAAAATAAACCAAAGGTTTATCATCAAATTGATAAGGTTAGGGTCTTTTGTGGATAGATATGGCGTGATTACGTTAAATATTGCTTAAACCGCTGTTGATAAGACTTTTAAACAGTACTTTCGCCCCGTTTTTTTTAAAATTTAGTGAACATGCAGTTTGTGGAGTTGAACCCAATGGGGAATTTTGACCCTTGGGAGCAGGAGAAGATAGATGAGTTGCTACATCAGGAAATCAAAGAATCGTTGAGCAATCGACTGGTTTTTGAAAATGAAGAGGTCAAGCTTTGGGATTTATGCCTTTTGCCCGGAGAACGTCTTAACTTTAGAAGACACAATACCAATTACGGCTGGGTATGCACCACAGGAGGTTTGGTGATCACCCGTTACGGCAACGGTAAAATCGACATGATCAAATTAAACCCCGGGGATACCGAATATTTCGAAAATCGTGGCAAAAACTACGTCAACGATTTGGAAAACATTGGTGAGGCAACCGTAGTCATCAATATTTTGGAATACAAGGAAACCAAAAAAGAGAACAGATTTCAGTTTTCCAACTAAATGGCCTTGATGTTGGCTTTTAGTCCTTCGATGATTCCCATGATGTTCTCCACCGTTTCGTCCAAATAATATTTGATGGCCAAATGGGGAATCCGAACAGTGGTAAACCCATTTTTGAACGAATGCATGGCATCTTCAAGGTCGGCTATGGCCTGTTCGTGGGTGATCATGTTGTAGTTTTGGTCAATTTCAATATTGAGCTTTACTCTGGAAATTGCTATATCCACAGATTTTTTTCCATCCCACCATTCCAGCATTGGAGATACACCGGCCTCTTTAAGGGCATAGAATAAATGAATGGCCTCAATTGGCGTATCATTGTTCAATATCACTCGTTTGATAAGCTTTGTATGTCTTTCGCAGAGTGTAACACCCAAAGATTCCTTGGAAGCTTTATATTGTTGGGGGTCAAGGCCTTTGCCACAATCCTTACATATCATAGGTTTTAGTCAAGTTTAGGTCTCAATAAGATTTGGTATAACCATAACTTTCAGTTTTTCGAAATCGTATAAAAAATCGATGTACGGCATCCCACTTTTAGACGAATGGCACTTTTTCGGATGAAATGCATGATTTGTCCATTTATACTTTTAATTTCAACCCACCAAAACCAAACCATCCATGTTTAAAAAAATAGGTCCGGGAGTTCTTGTTGCAGCAGCCTTTGTTGGGCCGGGAACCATAACCATGTGCACGCTAGCAGGAGCAAGTTTTGGGTACGCTTTGCTGTGGGCTCTCTTAGTGTCGGTAATAGCCACTATCGTGTTGCAGGGCATGGCCGGTAGGATTGGACTCATAACCCAAAGTGGCCTAGTGGACGTGGTTCGGGCAGAACTGCGAACACCATGGATTCGAAATATAGTCATCGCCATAGTGCTCGGTGCCATTTTGGTGGGAAATGCTGCCTACGAAGCGGGAAATATCGGCGGTGCCACCTTAGGATTGGAGCAGTTGTTGCCCTATCCTTCGGTTAAACCTTTTTTGCCCGCCATTATAGGAGGAATAATTTTTATGCTACTATGGTGGAGCAATTATAAGATTTTGGAAAAAATATTCATGGGCTTGGTAGGCATTATGGGTGTAAGCTTTGTTATTTGTGCCATCATCACCCAACCATCGATTGGTGAAATTGTAAAGGGAATGTTCGTTCCTAAATTGCCTGAAAACGCATTGCTTACCGTAATTGCCCTGGTGGGGACTACGGTGGTTCCTTACAATCTCTTTTTGCATGCCTCTTTGGTAAAGGAAAAATGGAATTCGCAAAAAGATCTAAAAGCAGTGCATTGGGACACTCTTATTTCCATAGGATTGGGCGGTTTGGTTTCTATGGCCATATTGGTGACTGCCGCCGCTGCACCCATCTCCGAAATCAACAATGCCTTGGATATGGCCAAGGCCTTAGAGCCCTTATTTGGACAAATGGCATTTTTGTTCATGTCCATTGGGCTTTTGGCAGCGGGAATTACCTCCGCCATTACAGCCCCTTTAGCCGCCGCCTACGTGGCCAGTAGTTGCTTTGGCTGGAAAGGCGGAATGCAGCACAAAAAATTTAAAATGGTCTGGACTACGGTACTGCTTTGCGGAGTGGTTTTCCTTTCTTTCGATATTAAGCCCATTGAGGTCATTCAATTTGCGCAAGTGGCCAACGGTATTTTGCTTCCCGTGATGGCCTTATTGCTCTTATGGGTGGTAAACAAAAAATCGGTGATGGGCCAACACCGAAACTCTGTCATCCAGAATGCATTTGGCATCGCCATCGTTGCTTTTGCCATTTTTCTCGGTGCAAAAAGTATATTAAAAGTGATAGGTTTGTTTTAAATGGATCAGTTTACCATAGATATCAATTGTGATGTAGGCGAAGGTGTAGGGAACGAAGCGCAGATTTTTCCGTACATCAGTTCGTGCAATATTGCTTGCGGCGGACATGCGGGGGATATGGAAACCATGCGTGAAATAGTTTCTTTGGCCAAGCAGCACGGACTTAAAGTGGGCGCGCATCCATCATATCCGGATAAAGCCAATTTTGGCAGAGAGGTCATGGATATTTCGAACGAAGATCTTATCCAAAGCATTCAATCCCAATTGACAGATTTTGATGAAGTGCTAAATCAGGGAGAAATTACATTGCACCATATCAAAGCGCACGGTGCCTTGTACAATCAAACGGCGAAGAACAACCAACTGGCCATTGCCTATTTGGATGCCATTGCAGCATATAAAAACGAAGCTATCCTGTATGTGCCTTTTGGTTCAGAAATCGCAAGAATAGCTCAAGAACAAGGGTTTCAAATCTGGTATGAAGCTTTTGCGGATCGAAACTATAATCCTGACCTGTCCCTAGTTTCCAGAAAAACGGAATATGCCCTTATTGAGCAACCTGAGGCAGTCTTGCAACATATTCTTCCCATCATCAAAAAAGGGGAAGTTTTAACCGTTGATGGTGGACTTCGACAAATCAGTGCGGATACGTTGTGCATTCATGGCGATACGGTTTCTGCTTTGGATATATTGATGTATCTTTCTAGAGAATTACCTCAAAATCAGGTGAAAATAGCATAGTGAAAAGTTACCCCATCAGTATAAAGCCCTTTGGTGAACGTGCCGTTCTGGTAGAATGGCCCAAAGAGGTGAGTGAATCCATTTTGGCCGACATTCTCGACTTTATGGATGCGTTTAAAGAGCTGGAAATCCCAGGTTGGGAAATGTCCGTAGCCTATAATTCCTTGACCATGGTCTACAATCAGGACCATATCGATTTTGAGGAAACCAAAAAGATGATTGCGGAATGCCAAGAGCGTCAGGCCCAATCCAAAACAGAACGGATACAGCATTTATGGACACTGCCCGTTTGCTACGATTTGGAATTTGGAATGGACCTCGAAGATGCTTCCAAAACCTTGGGGCTTTCTCCCGAAGCGCTCATCGAACAGCATACTTCCCATCAATATGTGGTGTACGGCATCGGCTTTTTGCCCGGCTTTATGTATTTGGGCGGACTTCCTGCTTCTCTGGAAATCCCTCGCCGTGCCGAGCCGAGGTTAAAGGTTCCCAAAGGCTCGGTAGGACTTGCCAGCAAACAAACCGGAATTTATCCACAGGAATCTCCCGGCGGCTGGAACATTATCGGAAACTGTCCAGTGGATCTATTCGACCCCAAAAAGGATGACCCTTGCTTTGTGAAGGTAGGGGACAAGATACAGTTTGAATCTATTTCAAAAGCGGAATACAAACTTCATAAAATCGAGGGCGAAGTAGGTATATATGAACCCGAAAAAGTGGTGCTGAATGCTTAAAGTATTGAAACCTGGCCTTTATTTGACCATCCAAGACCTTGGAAGGTTCGGACATCGGGATATTGGTGTGCCCATAGCTGGGGCCATGGATGTGGAATCGGTGAAGAAGGCCAACCTTTTGTTGGAGAACGATGAGAACGATGCGGTTTTGGAAATTACCATGACGGGTCCGACCCTTCAATTTGATACCGATACGTATATTAGTATGTCTGGTGCCCATATCGCCGCCACTCTTAACAATGAGCCTGTTGATACCTACACCGTAATCAAAGTGGGCAAGGGCGATATTTTGTCCTACGGTCGTCTGGAGAAGGGTTTCAGGGGATATTTGGCCGTGAAGGGAGGTTTTCAAACGGAAAAACTGCTCCACAGTCGCTCACAGTTTTATCCCGTTACCAAGTCGGCCCGACTTAAAGATGGCGATGAGGTCCCTTACAAGGAAACCAAGTCCTACGAACCCAAAATATCGGAAGTCAAGATTGAAGAGCATTTTGAAAGTAATGTGCTCAAGGTGTACAAAGGTCCCGAGTTTTCGTTGCTTTCGGACGGGCAGTTGACCGAGATCTTTACCAAGACCTATCATGTTTCCAAGGAAAACAATCGAATGGCCTATCAAATTTCGGAGCTCATCGCAGGGCATTCGCATACCATGCTTACTTCCGGGACCTTGCCGGGCACTATCCAGCTTACGCCAGCAGGCCGTATGATCATTTTGATGAAAGATGGTCAAACCACCGGCGGTTACCCACGTATTTTGCAACTCTCAGAAGCGTCCATCTCCATTTTGGCCCAAAAGAAGTACGGGGATGAATTGCGGTTTAAACTGATTTAAAAAAATCTCCAAGGCCTTCGTACCAAAAACAATTATTTTTTGTACCATTGGTGTATGAAAATAAATAACCAAGTCATCGTAGCTGTCATTATTATTCCCAAAACGGGGTGATATGGACTTGCTATTGACTTAAAAGGCCTGTATCCCACACGATACAGGCCTTTTTTATTTCCAAGAAAATTAATTGAATGTTGGATTTTTAAACCATCTAAAAGTTTGAAAAACAGTAATTTATGTATATTATGTTTCCAGTGGATTTAAACAGCGAACAACTGTTAAAAATCTAGGGCTTTTTAAACATATATCTTTGAATTACTGCATTTATTTAGGAGAATGTGGTATTTGAATGAATTTTTACAATGGAATTGAACAAGTTTAGTAAAAAAGTGACACAAGACCCAACGCTGCCAGCGGCCCAGGCTATGTTGCATGCGATTGGATTGACAGATGAAGATTTACAAAAACCTTTAATCGGGATAGCGAGTACAGGTTACGAGGGAAACCCCTGTAATATGCACCTCAATGATTTGGCCCTAGATGTGAAAAAAGGGGTAGAGTCCTCCAATTTGGTCGGTCTTATCTTTAATACCATTGGAGTTAGCGATGGGATATCAAACGGAACACCAGGTATGCGGTATTCGCTGCCATCAAGGGATATTATTGCCGATTCCATTGAAACCGTAATCCATGCCATGAGCTATGACGGCTTGGTCACCGTGGTGGGGTGCGATAAAAACATGCCGGGAGCCTTAATGGCACAATTGCGTTTGAACCGCCCATCCATTTTGGTATACGGGGGAACCATTGCTCCGGGTTGCCATAACAACAAAAAATTGGATATTATCTCGGCTTTTGAAGCTTATGGACAAAAAGTGGCCGGTGCCATAGATGAAAAGGAATACAAGGAGGTCATCCACAAGGCATGCCCGGGAGCTGGGGCCTGTGGCGGCATGTACACCGCAAACACCATGGCATCCGCAATAGAAGCCATGGGGATGTCCATGCCCTTCAACTCATCCATTCCAGCGGTGAACGATAAAAAACAAGCGGATTGCGAAGCTGCAGGAGCGGCACTGTACCATTTATTGAAAGAAGACATCAAACCAAGGGATATCGTAACCAAAAAGTCATTGGAAAATGCGTTTAGGTTGGTTACTGTACTTGGGGGTTCCACCAATGCAGTGCTTCACTTTATGGCCATTGCCCATGCCGCGGAAGTGGATTTCTCTTTGGAGGATATCACACGCATCAGTGAGTCCACCCCTTTGCTGGCCGATTTAAAGCCCAGTGGCAAATATTTGATGGAAGACCTGCACAATGTTGGAGGGGTGCCTGCTGTACTGAAATACATGTTGAAGGAAGGGATGTTGCATGGGGACTGTATGACCGTTACGGGAAAAACCTTGGCCGAAAACCTATTGGATGTTCCCGATTTGGCCGAAGGGCAGGACATTATCCGAAAAAAAGAACAACCTATTAAGGAAACCGGACATATTCGCATTTTAACCGGGAACATCGCCACAGAAGGCGCCGTTGCCAAGATTACGGGTAAAGAAGGACTTGAATTTACGGGAACCGCCCGCGTATTTGATAGCGAGGTCGCGGTGAACGAAGGCATCCATAACGGAAAAGTACAAAAAGGCGATGTAGTGGTCATTCGCTATGAAGGACCAAAAGGAGCACCAGGTATGCCCGAGATGTTGAAGCCTACATCTGCCATCATGGGAGCGGGACTTGGAAAGGATGTAGCCTTGATTACCGATGGTCGATTCTCCGGTGGTTCACACGGATTTGTGGTGGGCCACGTATCGCCCGAAGCCCAGGTAGGAGGCGGTATTGCCCTGGTGAAAGATGGTGATGAAATTACCATCGATGCCGTGAAGAATACCATTAATGTGAATATTTCAGACGAAGAGCTCGAAAAAAGAAGAAAAGAATGGAAGCAACCTGAATTGAAGGTCAAATCAGGAAGCTTGTACAAATATGCCAAAACGGTGTCATCCGCAGCAAAAGGCTGTGTTACCGATTTGTTCTAACAATTACAAAAGGGGTATCTCCCTAAATTTAGGCTTATGGAGACATTAAAAGCACAAAAAAAAGATAGCAAAACGCAAAATAGCATCCGAATAACAGGAGCAGAGGCCATCATTCACTGTTTGCTTGCTGAAGGAGTCGATTTAATATACGGTTATCCCGGTGGGGCCATTATGCCTGTTTATGACGAGCTATATAAGTTTCAGGATAAATTGACGCATATTTTGACCCGTCACGAACAAGGGGCCACCCATGCTGCGCAAGGCTATGCAAGGGTGACAGGCAGGGTAGGTGTGGCCATGGCTACATCGGGTCCTGGAGCCACTAATTTGGTGACAGGGTTGGCCGATGCACAGATTGATTCTACCCCCATGGTTTGCATTACTGGGCAGGTGACACGAAGCCTTTTAGGTTCCGATGCCTTCCAAGAAACCGATATTGTGGGGATTTCGACCCCTGTGACCAAATGGAATTACCAAATCACTCGTGTGGAAGAGATCCCAGAAATCATGGCGAAGGCATTTTATATTGCCAAATCGGGACGGCCCGGACCTGTTTTGGTGGACATCACCAAGAATGCTCAGTTTGATGAGCTCGATTTTGTGTATGAAAAATGTACCAAGGTCAGAAGCTACAAACCCGTTCCCACTCCTGAATCGGGTAGCTTGGAGAAAGCAGCGGAACTCATCAATAGTGCCAAAAAACCATTTATCGTATTTGGGCAAGGGGTGATTTTGGGCGAAGCGGAGGCAGAGCTCAAAGCCTTCGTGGAAAAAACGGGAATTCCTGCGGCTTGGACCATTCTTGGTCTTTCGGCCATGGATACCGACCATCCATTGAACGTGGGTATGGTGGGAATGCACGGCAATTATGGACCCAATCTGCTCACGAACGAATGCGATGTGCTTATTGCCATTGGAATGCGTTTTGATGACCGGGTCACCGGTAATTTGGATACCTACGCCAAACAGGCCAAGGTCATTCATTTTGAGATAGACCCTGCAGAAGTCAATAAAAACGTAAAGGTAGATGTAGCGGTTTTGGGAAATTCCAAAGAAACATTGCGCGATATTCTCCCTTTGGTGGATAAAAAAGAGCACAGCGCATGGAAGGCAGAGTTTGATAAAATGTATCAAATCGAATACAATGCCTTGATCGATAAGGACATTCACCCGACCAAGGAAGGGTTGACCATGGGCGAGGTCATTGAGCAAATCAATTTGGCGTCCGGCCACAAAGCGGTGATGGTCTCCGATGTTGGTCAGCATCAAATGATTGCTTGCCGTTACGCCAAGTTTAAACAATCCAAGAGTAATATTACCTCCGGAGGTCTGGGCACCATGGGATTTGGCCTTCCGGCAGCTATCGGAGCCAAAATGGGCGCCATGGACCGCGAAGTGGTGGCCATTATCGGTGATGGAGGCTATCAAATGACGATTCAGGAACTCGGAGTTATTTTTCAGCACAATGTGCCCGTTAAAATTGTGGTACTGAACAATGATCACTTGGGCATGGTGCGCCAATGGCAAGAACTATTCTTTGATAGGCGTTACGCATCCACCGTTATGACCAACCCCGATTTTGTAAAGATTGCGGAAGGTTATCACATTCAAGCCAGAAGGGTGACCGAAAGGGGAGACCTTCAAGAAGCGGTGCAAGAGATGATGGCATCCAAAAATCCATATTTCTTGGAAGTAAAAGTGGAGAAAGAGGACAATGTGTTCCCAATGATTCCATCAGGTGCATCTGTTTCGGACATCAGATTGAAGTAAAAATGAATAGAAAAGGAAACTTGTAGGGTGATGTTTTATCAAACCTAACAAGTCACAAAGCATATCAAAACACTATGGAAAAACAATGGTATACCATCTCGGCATATTCCGAAAATCATGTGGGATTGCTCAATAGGATATCGGGAATATTCTTAAAGCGACATATCAATATAGAAAGTTTAAATGTCTCAAAATCAGAGATTGAAGGTGTTTCTAAGTTCACGATTGTGGTTTTTACCACCGAGGAGTGGACACGGAAAATCGTTGGTCAGATAGAAAAGCAGGTTGAGGTCATCAAGGCCTATTATCACACCGATGATGAGACCATCTATCAGGAATCGGCATTGTTCAAAATTGCTTCGCATTTGTTGTTCGATGAACGACAGATTCAAAACATCATCAAAGAAAGCCATTCGCAGATCGTGACCGTAAACCGGGAGTTTTTTGCGTTGGCCAAAACAGGGCGTCGGCACGAAATAGATGAAATGCACGAAGCATTGGAGCCTTATGGTATCCTTCAATTTGTTCGATCAGGGCGGATTGCGGTCACCAAGGCCACCATGCCCATAAGCGAAATGTTGCAAGAATTTCAAGAAAACTAAATAGCATAAAATCAAATATTAAAAATGGCAAATTACTTTAACACACTATCACTTCGCGAACAACTGACACAGTTGGGAAAATGTAGATTTATGGATTCCAGCGAGTTCGCTGATGGTGTTACCGCATTAAAAGGAAAGAAAATTGTAATCGTGGGGTGTGGTGCCCAAGGGTTGAACCAAGGATTGAACATGCGCGACTCTGGGCTGGATATCTCTTACGCCCTTCGGCCAGCAGCTATCAAGGAACAACGTCAATCTTACAAAAACGCAAAGGAAAACAACTTTACGGTAGGAACGTATGAAGAATTGATTCCGACTGCCGATTTGGTCATCAACCTGACACCGGATAAACAACACACCAATGTGGTAAGCACAGTAATGCCTTTGATGAAGCAAGGCGCCACCTTGTCCTATTCGCATGGTTTCAATATCGTGGAAGAGGGAATGCAAGTGCGTGAAGACCTTACCGTAATCATGGTAGCGCCCAAAAGTCCAGGTTCCGAGGTGCGTGAAGAGTACAAAAGAGGATTTGGTGTACCCACCTTGATTGCCGTTCACCCCGAAAACGACCCGGAAGGAAAAGGTTTGGAACAAGCCAAAGCCTATGCTGCGGCAACGGGAGGGGACAAAGCCGGTGTATTGGAATCATCATTTGTGGCAGAAGTAAAGTCGGATTTGATGGGAGAGCAGACCATTCTTTGTGGTTTGTTGCAGACAGGGTCTATTCTTTCGTTCAACAAAATGGTGGAAAAAGGTATCGATGAAGCCTATGCCTCCAAATTGATTCAGTATGGATGGGAAACCATCACCGAAGGATTGAAGCAAGGTGGAATCACCAATATGATGGACCGTTTGTCGAATCCCGCCAAAATCAAGGCATTTGATTTGGCCGAAGAATTGAAGGAAATCATGCGACCCTTGTTCCAAAAGCACATGGACGACATTATGAGCGGCCACTTCTCCAAAACCATGATGGAAGATTGGGACAATGGCGATAAAAACCTATTGGATTGGAGAGCTGCAACGGGAGAGACCGCTTTTGAAAAAACACCTGCTGGGGATATGAATATTTCCGAGCAGGAATATTATGACAATGGGGTATTGATGGTCGCTTTTGTAAAATCTGGGGTGGAATTGGCCTATGAGACCATGACCGAATCCGGAATCATTGGAGAGTCAGCCTACTATGAATCGCTGCACGAAACCCCATTGATCGCCAACACCATTGCTAGAAAGAAATTGTTCGAAATGAACAGGGTCATTTCCGATACTGCGGAATACGGCTGTTATTTGTTCGACCATGCTTGTAAGCCATTATTGGCAGATTTTATGAAGAATGTGGACACCGATATCATTGGCAAACACTTTGGCGAAGGAAAAGATACAGGGGTGGACAACGTTCGACTGATTGCAGTGAACAAGGCCATCCGTGAGCATGATGTGGAAGTGGTCGGTGCCAGATTGCGTGCTTCCATGACAGCCATGAAGCCCATAGGATAACAAAACCATTGGTCCCATGAGCGAAACGGTGGAAACATACTTTCCGCAAATAGCGGATATTTATCAAGCGGCAAAGACCATTGCCCAAGTGGCAGAGGTAACCCCTTTGCAGCAAAGTATCCGCTATTCCAAATCCCATGGGGCCAATATTCTTCTCAAGCGTGAGGATTTACATCGCGTACGAAGCTACAAGATTCGTGGTGCGTACAACAAGATCAGTTCACTTAGTAAACAACAACTGGAGAGCGGAGTAGTTTGCGCGAGTGCTGGAAATCACGCGCAGGGCGTTGCCTTTGCCTGTAGCCATTTGCAGGTGAAAGGAACCATTTACATGCCCGTAGTGACTCCAAAACAGAAAATTGACCAAACAATGATGTTTGGAGGGGAATGGGTGGATGTTGTTCTGGAAGGGGATACGTTTGACGATTCCAAAAAGGCGGCTGAATTGTTTTGCGAGCAAGAAAGCAAAACCTTTGTGCATCCCTTTGATGACGAAAAAACCATAGAGGGACAAGCCACTGTTGGTTTGGAAATGTTGCAACAGTCACATGTACCTATCGATTATGTGTTTGTGGCCGTTGGCGGTGGCGGATTGGCATCAGGGCTTTGCGGAACCTTCCAGGCCTTATCGCCAAACACCAAAATTATAGGGGTAGAACCTGAAGGAGCCCCGTCCATGCTAAAATCCATGGAACAAGGGGAGTTGGTGGAGCTGGAAAACATCGATAAGTTTATTGATGGAGCGGCAGTGCAAAAAGTCGGTTCGTTGACCTATCCTATTTGCAGGGACTATCTACACAAAATGGTCACTGTTCCCGAAGGAAAAGTGTGCCAGACCATCTTGGATCTTTACAATAGGGATGCCATTGTGGTGGAGCCCGCTGGAGCACTCACCATTGCTGCTTTGGATGATTTCAAGGAAGAAATCAAGGGCAAAAATGTGGTTTGTGTGGTAAGCGGAAGCAACAACGATATTACCCGAACGGCCGAAATCAAGGAAAGGGCCTTGCTCTACGCCCAATTGAAGCATTATTTTATTGTGAGGTTTCCCCAGCGACCCGGCGCGTTGAAGGAATTTGTGGTCGATATTTTGGGCCCCAACGACGATATCACGCACTTTGAGTATTCCAAAAAGTCAAGTAGGGAAAATGCCCCGGCGATTGTAGGGGTAGAGCTAAAATCCCCAGAAGATCTTGAACCCTTAATGCAGCGGATGAAAGACAACAACTTCTTTGGGGATTACCTGAACAACAAGCCTGATCTTTTTCAATATTTGGTGTGATGCCACCAACATTTTCAAGCATCATTATGATAAAGTTTGGTTTCCTGTCCAACACTAAGTGTTTCCACAGAATCAACATGATTTTCAATGGTTTTTGTGTTAGCTTTGTGTAGTAGAGGTGACCATTTATGAACACTAATCGCTTAAAATCAATAACTCATGGCGAAAACGAAACCAGCAATACCAGAAGCTTTTCAAATCACTGAAGAGATACATCAAAGAACATATTTAGTAAACGGGGAACTCCGTAAATGGGACGGAGCTACTAGTCCAGTGGTTTCTACCATTTCCTCAACGGATGAATACGCACCCACCCCATTGGGAAGTATTCCCGATATGGGCGAAGAAGAGGCCATGGAGGCTTTGGATGCCGCTTTGGCGGCTTATGACAAGGGTCAAGGGCTTTGGCCTACCATGAAGGTGAAGGACCGGATTGAGTGTATGGAGACCTTTGTAAAGAAAATGGAGCAAAAGCGCGAGCAGGTCGTAAAGCTGTTGATGTGGGAAATTGGGAAGTCCAAACCGGATTCCTATAAAGAGTTTGACCGAACTGTTGAATACATCTACGACACCATCGAAGATTACAAGCAATTGGACCGTGACTGTGCCAAATTCCAGAAACATGACGGGGTCTACGCCCATATCCGTCGTGGACCGCTCGGGGTGGTATTGTGCCTTGGACCATACAATTACCCCTTAAATGAAACCTTTGCCTTGTTGATTCCCGCCATTATTATGGGGAACACTACCATTTTTAAGCCAGCGAAGCATGGCGTTCTTTTAATCACACCTCTTTTGGAGGCTTTTCAGAGCAGTTTTCCCAAGGGAGTTGTAAATATACTTTTTGGTCGCGGAAGGGCGGTAGCGGCGCCCATAATGAAAACGGGAAAGGTGGATGTATTGGCTTTGATCGGCAACAGTAAATCTGCCAATGCATTGCAGGACCAGCATCCAAAAAGTAACCGATTACGGTTGGTCTTGGGCTTGGAGGCCAAAAATCCGGCTATTGTGCTGCCCGATGCCGAGTTGGATTTGACCATCAATGAGTGTATTTCGGGCACCTTATCCTTTAATGGGCAGCGATGCACAGCCTTGAAGGTGGTTTACGTCCACGACGAGGTAAAGGATGAGTTCTTAAAGCGCTTTTCGGAGAAAGTGGATGGATTAAAGTTTGGAAATCCTTGGGATGATGGGGTGCAGTTAACGCCACTACCCGAACCAGACAAACCAGCTTACATACAAGAGCTTTTGGATGATGCTTTGGCCAAAGGAGCCAAGATCATCAATAAAAAAGGAGGGAAGCATTTCGACAATTATATCTGGCCGGCGGTGCTGTATCCTGTTACCAAGGATATGCGGGTCTACCAAGAGGAGCAATTTGGCCCCATTATACCAGTGCTTTCCTTTCAGGATATCGAAGAGCCTTTGGATGATATGGCAGAATCCAACTACGGACAGCAAGTGAGCTTGTTTGGAAAGGATGTGTATAGCTTATCGCCGCTCATTGACACTTTGGCCAACTTGGTCTGTCGTGTAAACCTGAACAGCTCTTGTCAGCGTGGACCGGATGTGTATCCGTTCACGGGTAGAAAGGACTCCGCCCAGTCCACTTTGAGCGTGCACGATGCATTGCGTTCCTTCTCTATCCGAACCTTTGTGGCATTCAAGGACAACAACTTGAACAATCAGACGGTGGAGCAATTGTTGGAGGCTAAGGTGAGCAACTTCTTGAGTACGGACTACATTTTGTAAAAAAAAGTGTCAGTTTGAGTTTTTTCCAAAGGAATAACTACCTGCCTACCGGTGGCAGGTCGGGAACAAGATTTAAAATGATGAAGTTCTGATTCTCGATACATTTTTCGTTTCACTCATAACACTCGAATTGACGAATTTCTAGTCATAAAACCATTTTGGAATCGGAATAAAAAAAGCCCCGATTTTCGGGGTTTTTTTTAGGTTTTTATGTGGGGTTAATCAAATATGTTTTGCCAACCAGTCCCCAACTTCACTGGTCTTGTAGGCTTTCCCGCCCTCGGCTAGATCCTCGGTAACCACTCCTTCGGCCAAAGACTTATTGACCACCTCACGGATGGCTTCTGCCTCATCTTTAAGACCAAATGCCGTTTCGAACATCATGGCTGCGGATAAAACTGTTGCCAACGGGTTAGCGATGTCTTTTCCGCCCGCTTGCGGATATGAACCGTGGATGGGCTCAAACAGTGAGGTTTCCTCTCCCAAGGAAGCGGAGGGCATCAACCCCATAGAACCTGAAATCACCGAAGCTTCATCGGTTAGAATATCCCCAAACAAGTTTTCGGTGATTAAAACATCGTAGGCACTTGGCCATTGTACCAAGCGCATGGCTACGGCATCCACAAATTCATAGGAAACTTCTATTTCAGGATATTCTTTTTCCAACTTTTGAACGGTTTCCCTCCATAAACGGGAAGTTTCCAAAACGTTGGCCTTATCCACACAGCAGAGTTTTTTGGAACGCTGCATCGCCATTTCAAAACCTTTTCTGGCCAATCGCTCCACTTCTGCACGGGTGTAGGTGCAGGTATCGTAGGCGGTATTGTCATTATCCTCACGACCTCTTTTCCCAAAATAGATACCTCCTGTCAGCTCACGTAAGAAAACCAAGTCCGTTCCTTCAATACGCTCTCTTTTCAACGGTGATTTTTCAATCAGGGACGGAAAGGTGAACGTTGGCCGAACATTGGCAAAAAGCCCCAATTTTTGACGCATTTTCAGCAAGCCTTGCTCGGGACGCACTTTGGCCGATGGATCATTGTCAAATCGAGGATGGCCAATGGCACCAAAAAGAACGGCATCAGCAGCTACGCATATTTCATGGGTTTCGTCGGGATAGGGCTCTCCCACAGCATCAATGGCAGCAGCACCTGTCAGTGCAGGAGTCCAGCTAATTTCATGACCGAACTTCGCGGCGACGGCATCAGATACTTTTACGGCTTGATCAATTACTTCGGGGCCAATTCCATCTCCGGCCAAGAGCGCTATGTTTAATTTCATTTTTTCAATTATCAATTATCAGTTTTCAATGAACAACTCTCAATGTTCGGTTATACGAGATTCAGCATTTTTTCCGTGGCCTTAATGGCGGATACCGTTTGGTCTGAATCCAAACCTCGTGTGGTAAAGTCCTTTTCTTTGGTTTGCCAAGTAATAACCGTCTCGCAAAGTGCGTCGGAGGTACTGCCTGGCGGTATCCGAACGGCATAATCTACCAGTTTGGGCAATTCGCGACCTTCTTTTTTGTACACTTTTTTCAAAGCGTTGATGAAGGCGTCGAACTGACCGTCACCTTGTGCATTTTCCTCATACGTTTTCCCATCGATTTCGATGGAAAGGGTAGTGGAGGGCTTCAACCCCTTGGAATGCGTCAACACATATGATTTGACGAAGACCTTTTGTTGATGCAAATTACTGTCCAGCACATCGGAAATAATATAGGGTAGGTCATCTTTGGTGACACGCTCTTTTTTATCTCCTAGCTCGATGATACGTTCGGTAACCTTTTTTAGCTCATCATCGTTAAGGGTCAACCCCAGCTCCTGAAGATTCTTCTGAATATTGGCCTTGCCCGAGGTTTTACCTAAGGCATATTTGCGTTTTCTTCCAAATCGTTCGGGCAAAAGGTCATTAAAGTAAAGATTCTTTTTACTGTCTCCATCTGCATGTATGCCAGCGGTTTGGGTGAAAACATTATCCCCGACAATGGGTTTATTATCCGGAATGCTTATACCCGTAAAGGCGGACACCAGCTTACTTACTTTGTAAAGGGAAGATTCTTTGACGCCAATCTTTATTTCTGGTAAAAAATCGTTGATAACGGCCACTGCACTCGCCAAAGGCGCATTCCCTGCGCGTTCGCCCATGCCATTTACGGTAAGATGCAAACCATGAACACCAGCCTTCAAAGCCTCCATCACGTTGGCTACGCTCAAATCATAATCGTTGTGACCGTGAAAATCAAAATGGGTGTTGGGGTATCTTTGGATGATTTCCTTAAAGAATGCACCTGTCTCGGTATGGGTCAGCACGCCCAAAGTGTCCGGAAGCAAAATACGTTTGATAGGCTGTTGGGTCAGAAAATCCAAAAACTGAAAAACGTAGTCTTTGGAATTGCGCATTCCGTTGCTCCAATCCTCTAAATACACATTGGTGTCTATGCCAACTCGATGAGCTTCTGAAATAACTTTTTCAATTTCCGTAAAGTGCTGTTCAGGAGTCTTTTTAAGCTGATGGGTTAAATGATTTAACGAACCCTTGGTCAATAGGTTTTGGACCTTGGCTCCGGCATCTTGCATCCATTTTAAGGAAACACCATTATCCACAAAGGTCAATACCTCTACTTTGGATAAATACCCTTCCGCAGCGGCCCACTCCGTAATATTTTTGACGGCTTGCAATTCCCCATCCGAAACCCGTGCGGATGCCACTTCGATGCGGTCTACTTTGAGCTCTTCCAACAAGAGCTTGGCCAAGGTAAGCTTTTCCGAAGCGGAAAAGGAAACCCCAGAGGTCTGTTCACCATCCCGAAGGGTGGTGTCCATAATTTCTATGGTGCGTTTTTTCATTTGGTGTGCCGTAGTGTTCCGAGCTGTGGCTTAAAGGGGCGTGTTTTCGGCGTATTTTTCAATATCGTCCTGAATGTTCAATAGGTAGTCGATATCATCAAAGCCATTGAGCATATTGTCTTTTTTGTACCCATTGATTTCAAAACCTTCACTTTCTCCCGTAGCCAAAATGGTGATTTTTTCTTCGGGCAGGTTGATTTCAAACTCCGCTTTGGGGTCGGCTTCAATAGCCTTAAAAATTTTGTCCAAGAACTCTGGGCTTACCTGAACGGGTAGCACCCCGATGTTCAAACAGTTGTTTCTGAAAATATCAGCAAAGAAACTGGATACCACACAACGGAAGCCGTAATCGTACACCGCCCAAGCTGCGTGCTCCCGGGACGAACCTGAACCAAAATTTTTGCCGCCCACCAAAATTTTTCCTGAATAAATCGGATTGTTCAGTACAAATTGCTCCTTTGGTGTGCCATCCGAATTATAGCGCCAATCACGGAACAGATTGTCCCCGAAACCTTTCCGCTCCGTCGCTTTCAGAAATCGGGCCGGGATGATTTGATCGGTGTCCACATTTTCGATAGGTAGGGGTACCGCTGAACTGGTTAGTATGTTGAATTTATCGTAAGCCATCTTGTTTTCAATTTTCAGTTATCAATGTTCAATTAACAATGAGTTGCTAATTGCTTATTGTGCATTGTTTATTCTTAAGCTAAAACTTCTTCCTGCATCAGTTCCCTTGGGTCGGTCACCTTTCCGGTAACGGCAGCCGCAGCGGCCACCAATGGACTTGCCAACAGCGTGCGGGCTCCAGGTCCTTGACGTCCTTCAAAATTTCTGTTCGATGTACTCACCGCATATTTGCCTGCAGGAATTTTATCATCGTTCATGGCCAGGCAAGCGGAACAGCCGGGCTCTCTCAATTCAAAACCGGCCTCGGTCAAAATATCCAAAATACCTTCACTCTTAATGGCTTCTTCCACCTTGTGGGAACCGGGTACCAACCAAGCGGTTACATTGTCGGCTTTTTTTCTTCCTTTGATGATGGAAGCAAAGGCCCTAAAATCCTCGATTCGACCATTGGTACAGCTTCCCAAGAACACAAAATCAATAGGTTTGCCCACCATGGCCTCTCCTTCGTTGTAATCCATGTATTCCAAGGATTTTTTGTACGTGGCAGGAGAACCATCGATGGTTTCCGCCAATGGAATATCCTTGCTGATTCCGATGCCCATTCCCGGATTGGTTCCAAATGTGATCATGGGTTCAATCTCGTTGGCATCAAAAGTTACTTCTTTATCAAAAACGGCATCTTCATCGGAATAGAGGGTTTTCCAGTACTCCATGGCCGCATCCCAATCCTTTCCTTTGGGGGTATATTCCCTTCCTTTGATGTATTCGAAGGTTTTCTCGTCCGGGGCGATCATTCCACCACGGGCTCCCATTTCAATACTGAGGTTACAGACCGTCATTCGGCCTTCCATGGACATATTTTTGAACACATCCCCTGCATATTCCACGAAGTAGCCTGTGGCTCCAGAGGTGGACAGTTTTGAAATGATGAACAAAGCCACATCTTTTGGTGTTACCGCCTTGTTCAATTCACCGTTCACGTTGATGCGCAGGCGTTTCGGCTTGGGCTGCATAATACATTGGGTAGACAGCACCATTTCTACCTCGCTGGTTCCGATGCCAAATGCAATAGCACCAAAGGCACCGTGGGTAGAGGTATGTGAATCGCCACAGACGATGGTGGCACCAGGCACGGTGATTCCGTTTTCAGGACCAATCACGTGCACAATTCCATTTTTCTCATGGCCAAGTCCCCAATAAGGTATGTTGTGTGCATTGGCGTTTTCTTCCAGAGCCCTCAACTGATTGGCGGACAAGGGGTCCTTAACGGGCAAGTGCTGGTTTCGTGTAGGGGTATTGTGGTCCGCGGTCGCAAAGGTACGCTCTGGGTACAATACCTTAATTCCTCTGTTCTTCAATCCCAAAAAAGCTACGGGACTCGTGACTTCGTGCACCAAATGCCTATCGATGAAGAGTACATCCGGGCCATTGTCGATATGCTTTACTACATGGGAATCCCAAACTTTATCAAATAGTGTCTTGCTCATTGTATCTTCCATAATTTGTAAGCCTACGAAGTTAAAAATTGTATATAAACCCGTTTTTCGGTCCCTTATAAAATTACGATGTTCAACGGCAATTTCAAGCCATTATTTTGAAAATAAAGTAGGGGTAAGGGTTGATTGTCAACCAGTAATGACGTATTTATGGATACGGGTGTATGCTATCAATTACAAACCTTATCTGCATCAACTAATGTAATTCCAAATGGTAGTGTTGGCCATCATTTTGGAATAGGCACTTAAAATGGGTGCGTTTTCCACTTTTTCCAAACGGGGGTCATCTTTTAGCAATTGAATGGCGTGGTAGCGTGCGGTTTTCAAGATTTGATTATCCTTTACAATATCCGCGATTTTTAGATTGAGCATACCGCTTTGTTGTGTGCCCATAAGGTCACCGGGACCTCGAAGCTTCAGGTCCACCTCCGCAATTTCAAAACCATCGTTGGTGCGCACCATGGTCTGCAATCGGGTTTTGGCATCTTCGGACAGTTTATGGCCCGTCATGAGGATACAAAAACTTTGCTCGGCGCCTCGGCCCACACGTCCACGTAGCTGATGCAATTGGGACAGCCCAAACCGCTCGGCACTTTCAATGATCATTACAGAGGCATTGGGGACATTTACGCCCACCTCGATGACCGTGGTGGCAATCATAATTTGGGTCTCGCCTTTTACAAAACGTTCCATTTCATAATCCTTATCGGCCGGCTTCATTTTTCCGTGCACAATGGAAATCTGATACTCGGGCTGCGGAAAATCACGTACGATGCTCTCATAGCCATCCATCAGGTCTTTATAGTCCAATGCTTCCGATTCTTGGATGAGTGGATACACAATGTAGATTTGCCTTCCTTTTTTGATTTCATCTTTGATGAACCGGAATACTTTCAAACGGTTACTATCGTATCGATGTACCGTTTTAATGGGCTTTCTCCCTGGTGGGAGCTCATCGATGACCGAAACATCCAAGTCTCCGTAGAGGCTCATGGCAAGGGTTCTGGGAATTGGGGTGGCTGTCATCACCAAAACATGGGGGGGTACGGCCCCTCCATCCTCCCCAACGGGGAGACTATTGAGCACTTCCTCTATTCTTTTCACGACGGAATCTAGGGCTCCGATGACTTCTTCATTTTTAAAGCGAATTAACTTGTACCCAAAATCGTTCAGTATGGCTGTGCGCATGGCATCAGCTTCCTTTTGCATTGGGTCATTGTGGTATCCGCCATCAACTTCTACAATCAGTTTTTTGTATAAGCAGACAAAATCGACGATAAATTCATCAATTACGTGCTGTCTTCTGAACTTTGCACCTAGCTTTTTTGTCCTTAATTGCTCCCAAAGAATACGTTCTGCTTCAGTACTGTTCTTTTTGCTCTGCTGCTGGAGCTCTTTTAAGATTTTATAGGTTGAAGGTCTGGCTGTTTGATATTTATAACGGATTTCTTCCACCCTCCCTTTGGGAGGGAGCTCGGGAGGGCTTCCTTTGCGCCATAGCTTCGATCGCTGTGCCACACCAAATCGATGTTGCTCGTCCACAATGGCCAAGCCTAGATTCTGAAACTGGACTTTATCCTCCAGAAGGGCATGTGTACCTACCAAAATGTTCAAGTTCCCATTCTCCAGTTGATTGTGGAGGAGGGTGCGTTCGGATTTTTTCGTGGAACCTGTCAGTAGGGCAATTTTAACATCCATGCCTACCAACAACTCCTTGAGTCCATTATAATGCTGAGTGGCCAAAATTTCGGTCGGGGCCATCAAACAGGCTTGAAACCCGTTGTCAATCGCGAGCAACATGCACATTAAGGCAACAATGGTCTTGCCCGAGCCCACATCACCCTGCAACAAACGGTTCATTTGGGCATTGCTGCCCAAATCGTTCCGTATTTCCTTAATGACCCGTTTTTGTGCGTCGGTGAGCTCAAACGGAAGGTGGTTTTCAAAGAATTCGGTGAATTTTTCGCCCACGGCCCCAAAAGGCATTCCCTTGATCTTTTGTTTGCGCCTTAAATTTTGGGATATGAGTCGCAATTGCACAAAGAACAATTCCTCAAACTTTAATCTAAACTGTGCTTTTGCCAACAATTCTTGATTCTTCGGAAAATGGATGTTAAAGAGCGCAGAACTCTTCGAAATCAGCCGTAACTCCTCCATGATCGTGGGAGAAAGTGATTCAGGAAACTTTCCCTTGCACTCCAAAAACAACTGTTGTATCATTTTACTGATGACCCGATTGGTGATTCCCTTGTTGCTCAACTTTTCAGTAGATGGATAAATAGGCTGCATGACCATTTTTAATCCCTGTTGATGCTTTTGCAGCGTTTCCATTTCTGGATGAGGCATGGAGAAGGTACTTCCGTATTTGTTCACCCGGCCAAATACTACATAGGGTTCGTTCAATTTTAAACTTTCCTTGATCCATTTGTGCCCCCTAAACCAAACAAGGTCCATTTGTCCCGTTTCATCCACAAAAGTGGCCACCAAACGCTTCCCTCTTTTCTGTTCCACCATTTTTATGTGGACAATTTTTCCTATCACTTGCACATCGGCACCGCTGGGTTGAAGCTGGTTGATCTTATAATAGCTTGTCCGGTCCAGATAGCGATTGGGGAAGAGGTGCAATAGGTCCCTAAAGGTCTCAATGCCCAGTTCGGCCCTGAGCACATCGGCCCTATTGGGGCCAACACCCTTTAAATAGGCTATGGGAGTTTGTAGAAAATTGGGATTCATCGAACTAAAATATGTAATTTGGAAGGACTTTTGATAAGATGATGGTATGAAGCTGAGCCCCATAGTTATTTTTTTACTGCTTGTGCAATCAATGTCCGCCCAAATTCAGGATAAGGTGGACTTTTTGCATGCCCAAGTTTGGATTGAACCTGAACCCGTTGAAAACCGTATTCACGGCACTGTTACTTATCGGTTTGAAGTAATCAAGGATGTAGATTCCGTTTATCTGGATGCGGTAAATATGGATTTTTCCAAGGTTTTTATTGATGGCAAAAAAATGGACTACGTGTATGACGGTAAAAAAATGACCATCAAAACGGACCTCAAAAAAGGAGGACAGCATGATTTATCCTTGGCGTATGTGGCAAAACCAAAACAAACGGTATATTTTTTAGGGTGGGACGATGCTGTTAGGAACAATGAGCAGGTCTGGACCCAAGGACAGGGCAAATACACCAGCCACTGGTTGCCAAGTTTTGACGACATGACCGAAAAGGTAGAGTTCGACCTTAAAATTACGCTGGAACAAGCATATACGGTAATTGCCAATGGTAAACTGATAAAAAAAGAGCCTTTGCCCAACTCCAATGGGTATACTTGGCAATTTGATATGGAAAAACCGATGAGCAGTTATTTGGTGGGCTTCGCTATTGGCAACTACAACAAAAAAACGGTCGAATCGTCCTCAGCCATACCCATTGAGCTTTATTACGAACCTACAGATGTTGAAAAGGTGGAGCCTACCTACCGATACACTGAAGCCATTTTTGACTTTTTGGAAACCGAAATTGGTGTGCCCTACCCATGGCAAGACTATAAGCAGGTCCCCGTTCAGGATTTTTTATATGCAGGGATGGAGAACACCACCTGTACCATTTTTTCCAATCAGTATGTGGTGGATTCCATCGCTTTTGTGGACAAAAATTACGTCAACATCAACGCCCACGAACTCGCGCACCAATGGTTTGGCAATCTGGTTACCGAAACCAGCAGCGAGCACCACTGGCTACACGAAGGTTTCGCTACCTTTTATGCCTATTTGGCGGAAAAAGACATTTTTGGAGAGGATTATTTTTATTGGAGGTTATTGGAAACAGCCAAGGCTTTGGAACGTTTTTCGGGGGATGATAATGGCGAGGCACTGCGCAATCCCAATGCCGGGAGCCTGACCTTCTACGAAAAAGGGGCATGGGCCTTAGTGATGCTCGAGGATAGGATAGGGGAGGAAGCCTTTAAAAAAGGGATTCAGAACTATTTGGAAACCTACGCCTTTAAAAATGTGACCATTCCCAATTTTATGGATGAAATGGAGAAGGCTTCGAATATGGCTCTTGCCGATTTTGAAACAATCTGGCTGGAAAACACCCATTTTCCGTATGACGAAGTCGTTTCCTTTTTAAAGAAGAAAAACACTTCCATTCAAACCTATTTCGAGCTAAAGGATAGGATTGGGGAGGAGCCGGAACAAGTGGAGTCCGTTTTGAAGAGAGCCTGGAAAAAATTGAAGTCCACCCAACTAAAGGAAAATCTGGTTTTGGATTATGGCTCCAAGTTATCGTCGGAGTTTCTAAGTTCTATCCTTGATTCTGAAGATGTAAAGGTAAGGCAGGCCGTGGTGCTTTCCCAAGCTAAAATTCCAGCTGAGCTAAGATTACAAATGGAAAGCCTATTGAGGGATGACAGCTATACAACCATCGAAGCTGCTTTATACCGGTTATGGTCGGATTTTCCACAGAACAGAAGCAGGTATCTCAATGAAACAGATAACATCACTGGTTTTTCCAACAAGAATATCCGCTTGCTTTGGTTGACATTGGCTTTGGTGACCCCAGAGTACAATCCTGATTTCAAAGCTTCGTATTTTGATGAATTGAGCGGTTACACCAGCTCCGAACATCATTTTGAAACCCGATTGCTCGCATTTGAATACCTCAAAAATATAGGAGGCTTTACCGATACCACCTTGAAAAACTTGGTGGAAGCCTGTAGCCATCATGTATGGCACTTTAAAAAATCGGCCCGGGAAATATTGAATGGCTTTTTGCAATCCGAAGGGAACACAGCCCGTATTAAGGGACTTTACCCTTTGTTAAGTCAGGAAGAAAAACAATATTTGGAGAAAACTTTAGCTGAATGAGGGCATTGGTCATTTCGGGAGGAGGTAGCAAGGGTGCCTTTGCGGGCGGCGTTGCCCAATTTTTGATACAAGAAGCCAAACGGGACTATGATTTGTTTGTGGGAACCTCTACGGGAAGCCTTTTGATTTCCCACTTGGCCCTAAATAAATTGGACAAGATCAAGGATATTTACTCCAATGTGAATCAGGATAGCATTTTCAATAACTGTCCTTTCATTATCAAAAAGAAGCATGGTGTTGAAACCATTGCCATCAATCACTGGAATGTGCTTCGAAACTTTTTGAAGGGAAAAAAGACCTTTGGGGAGAGCGAAAACCTTCGGAAACTCATTCGAAACTCCATTACTATTGAGGAGTTCAACGAATTGAAAGCAAGCAAAATGGATGTGGTGGTCACGGTCTCCAATCTCTCTTTGAACCAAGTGGAATACAAGTCTATCAACGATTGCACCTATGAGGAGTTCTGCGATTGGATATGGATTTCGTCCAACTATACCCCATTTATGAGTTTGGCCAAAAGGAACGGTTGCGAGTATGCCGACGGTGGACTGGGAACTTTGGTACCCATTGAGGAGGCACTTTTACGAGGGGCGACCGAAGTGGACGTAGTGGTGCTCCATACCGAAGTCAACCACCTGAACCGCCTGTCTTCCAAAAACCCTTTTGATTTGATTACGACGATATTTGGCTTTATGCTGGACCGTATCGAAAACCAAAATATCCGAATCGGAAAACTGGTGGCCAACCAAAAGGATGCCATCATTAATTTTTATTACACCCCAACGGTGCTCACGACCAATTCCCTTATTTTTACTAAGGAACGCATGACGCTGTGGTGGAAACGGGGCTATCTGTATGCCAAAAACAAAAATGAGGAAACAAGCCCCATTGAGCCCGAAAAGCAGGAATAGCCTATTTCCAGAGCTCGCTTACCTCTTTTTTAACATAGGCTAGGGCCGCGCTCGATGGCGATTCCCGCTCCATGGTTTGGTTCAGGATGTCCTCTCGCAATTTATCGGGCGAATCCGTTTCGCTCATGCCGGCCGAACGAATAATCTGTATGGTGGTGTTCTTGGCTGTTTTGATGATGCTCCAACAAGCATCCGACATATAAATCTGCTGCGAAAGATTATGTTCAAATTCCGTTTCAATCTGTTTGATCAACAAATTTTCGTAGTCACTTTTATTTTTGCTGGTAGGAGCCACACGAACTACAAGATTGTTCAGTGTAATGCGTTCCAAGAACAGGGCCATACGCTCATAGGCTTGCAACCGAATGGGCAGGGTTTCCTTTTGCGAATCTTTGTGCAATAAAAAACGTCTGCGGCCATCTTCGTTGCGCGTATGCAGTCTGAAAAAATAAAAGGCCACTGCTCCGGTAACCACGGCTGGCAATAAAAAGGCGAATAGCTGAAGGATTTGATCTCCACTCATAAGGTAGTATGGTTTTTTTTTGTTGATTTTACACTACCAAGAACGCATCAAAACCACAAAAAGTATATTGATTTTTGCCTTATTGGGCCGCTTTGGCACTTTCTTTGGCTTGGGCATAAAAACCTTTGTAATCGGGCTGCAGTCTGATGTTCACTCCTTCCTTAAAGTTCCCATCCTTGGCCGAAACCGCGATACGCTCCGCAGGAATTTCCAAATTGGTGACCAATTCCGATGCTACGGAAGCAACTTGATTGAATGTAGGACCAAATTCACCGGTGATGTTCAAACCTTGGACTTCTGTCTTAAAATTCGGATTGGATTTGATCACTTTTGCTACACTTGCCAACCATGTCTTGCCCTCTTCGGTGAGTTCGGTAGCCGTATCCGAACCAAATAGTCCGTTCAAGCTATTGCTGATGACAATGACTCCACCTTCCACGGCAACATTGGCGTTTTCTCCCAACGTCTGTTTAATACGTGTTAAGGACACAATGGCAGTGGAATCGTTGGCCGAAATCATATCGTTGATTCCACTCAACTGTTTTTCTTTTCGGGCCAAAGCTGCCATGGCCTTATTGACGTTTTCGGAATTTTGTTTGGAGAGTTCCGAGAAGTTGCTCAAATTCCCCAAAAGCGTAGCGTTGGCATCGCGTAGGCTCACATTTTCGGCCCTTAGCGCTTCTGCCTCCGCACTGCTGGAAGATATTTCACGTTTGGCCTTTGCCAATTCTTGCTCCACTTGCGAAATCCTGGATTTTAAGGTGTCTATCTCAGCAAAAAGCTCGCTTTTACGCTGCGCAAAAGCACTTGTGACCATTGTCAAACATAGGAGTAGGAGTAAATTTCTTTTCATAAGTAGTATAGTTACTTGTTGAATATTTGGGTTTAAATTAAAACGTTTTTTCCAAAGCTTTTTTTCCGCCTAAATGTTCGCAATCAAAAAGTTGTTGCATTGAATTAAAATTCACTTTTTCCTTTTGATAACCATAAACAGACTTTAAATCGCTGCTAAGATAATCATCATCCACATTTACTTGCACATCATCCATATTAAATTGGCAGGGATGTTCATAACCTGCGGCATGGGTAATCTCCAACAACTCCTTTCGAAAGGTTTTGAAGTATTGCGCCAACCTATCGGATTTTAGAGGTACATTGATGCCCTTTTGCAGCCATTTGTTTTGGGTCGCAACACCGGTGGGGCATCTATTGGTATGGCATACTTGCGCCTGAATACAGCCAATGCTCATCATGGCCTCTCGTGCTACATTGATACAATCTGCTCCCATGGCAAACGCCATTGCGGCTTTCCCTGGGAACCCCAATTTACCGCTACCTATAAATACGATGCGCTCCGTTAGTCCGTGCTCCATGAAAAGGCTGTACACTTTGGAAAACCCGTACGTCCACGGTAATGAGACATGGTCTGCAAAGCTTGGAGGTGCGGCTCCGGTTCCTCCTTCGCCACCATCAATCGTGATGAAATCAGGTCCTTTCCCTTTCTTTTTCATCAAATCTGCTAGCTCCTCCCATTGCTCAATTTTACCAATAGCCGCCTTTATTCCAACTGGAAGACCAGTTTCTTCGGCAATGGATTCAATCAATTCCAAAAGCTCGGGAATATTGCTAAATGCTTTGTGGGTAGGAGGGGAGATTACATCTTTACCTACCTCTACTCCCCGTATATCAGCGAGTTCATGGGTGATTTTGGAGCCGGGAAGTACTCCGCCCTTACCCGGTTTTGCACCTTGGGAAAGTTTGATCTCAATGGCCTTGATACAAGGATTTTCATCTACCAGCACTTTTAATTTGTCCATGGAAAAGCCACCTTCCCTTGAGCGAACACCAAAATAGCCTGTACCAAAATGAAAAATAACGTCACCGCCTTGTTTGTGGTAAGGAGAAAGTCCTCCTTCTCCTGTATTGTGATAAGCTCCACATTGTTCTACACCTTTGTTCAACGATTCAATGGCAGCAGCGGATAGCGACCCAAAACTCATGGCCGAAACATTGATAATAGAAGCCGGGCGATATGGTTTTCTACGCTGGTTATAAGCACCCATTACTTTGGCGCAGGGCAAGAAATAAGGTTTCTTTTTGTTGGGGTGCGTTTCGGGCATTTGGAATCCGATCATTGCATTTTTTATAAAAATATGCTGGTGCTTGTAAATATCCCTATCCGTTCCGAAACCTTCATAATTGTTCTCTTTTTTTGCTGATGCATAAATCCAACTTCGCTCAATACGGTTGAATGGAAGCTCCTCCCGATTATTAGCTACGAAGTACTGGCGCATTTCGGGGCCTATACTTTCCAGCCAGTACCTAAGATGTCCCACAATAGGATAATTATGTGATATCGTATGTGCCTTTTGAAAAAAGATATCACGTATAGCGACCGAGAACAAAAAAATCAAAACCCAGGCCCACCAGGGAATGTAACCGATAAAATCAAGGAATGAATGCATTTATATGGTTTGAAGGATTACCTACAAATATCAAGCCCCAATATCCAAATTCCAAACGGATGGGGATATTGGGGCTCATTAGGTATCTTAAAGTTGGTCTATTTGCTTCTATCCAAATAATCCAATGCGATTTCCGTCATGGCTTTTACCCCTAGCTGCAGGCCACTATCATCAATTTTAAAGTCAGGAGTGTGGTGCGGAAAATGATCATCTGGGCCAGCATTGGGGTCCTTTCCCCCCAAAATATAAAAGAAGCCCGGAATTTTCTCCTGATAAAACGAAAAATCCTCTGCTCCGGTTATGGCCTTGATCAAATGCACGTTGTCTTCTCCTGCCACTTGTTGCAAACTGGGCAGTGAAGCAGCGGTAAGGTCTACATCATTGTAAGTGATAGGCACCCCTTTGTCAATTTCCACAATGGCCTCGGCACGGTAAGCTTTGGCAATGGTGGATGCCATTCCTTTCATTCGTTCGTTAACCTGCTTTTGCATATCGTAATCCAAGGTTCGAATGGTTCCGATGAGTTCGGCACTTTCCGGAATGATGTTGTTTCGGACCCCTCCACTTATTTTTCCAACGGTGATTACTGCGGCCTCCTTGGTCAGTTCCAATTCGCGACTAATGATAGATTGGAATCCATCCACAATTTTGGAAGCGACGTAAATCGGGTCAACACCGCCCCAAGGTTGGGAACCGTGCGACTGCTTTCCTTTAATTTTTACCACAAACCGCTGGGCAGCTGCCAGAGCACCTCCTGGTTTATAGGCAATATGTCCCACAGGAAGATAGGAACCAATATGAAGCCCATAAATGGCATCCACTTTGGGATTTTCAAGCACTCCTTCCTTTACCATGAGTGCAGCACCGCCTTCCTCTCCAGGAGGTGCGCCTTCCTCGGCAGGCTGGAAAATGAATTTGACGGTTCCATGGATTTTGTCCTTGTTTTTGGCCAATACCTCGGCAGTGCCCATCAAAATGGCGATATGGGTATCATGCCCACAGGCGTGCATAACGCCCACCTCTTCGCCCAAGTATTCAGATTTCACTTCTGATTTAAAGGGCAAATCGTTACGTTCGGTAACGGGTAGCGCATCAATGTCAGCCCTCAAAGCAACCACTTTTCCAGGATGGTCTCCCTTGAGCAAACCTACAACGCCCGTATGTGCAACTCCTGTTTGCACTTCCATCCCCAAAGATTTTAGGTGCGCTGCAATTTTTTCAGCGGTCTTGAACTCGCGGTTACTGAGCTCTGGATGTTGGTGGATGTCGCGTCGCCATTCGATGACTTTCGATTCCACGGCGGCAATATCATTTTCAAGTCCATGTTCTTGGGCATATATACCCATACTTGCGAAACATACGGCAAGTGCTAAAAATTTCTTCATAATTGTGTTGGTTTAAAGGTTAATAGGTCGGTATCCTTGGTTTTGTAGCTGAATGTTGGCTGTCATGGCCGATAGGGCTATTTTCACCCCTGGAATGAGTTCTTCCTTGGGTAGGTCCCTGGTTTTTGAGGACTGCCCGCACATGATCACCTCCACATTGGCTTCCATTAATTGCTCCACAAGCTCACGGTTGGGATTAGGAACACCATAACGTTGTTGATGGCCTTCATCGGTCAATAGGTTCCTGGCAGCCGTCCCATGAACGATTAGGGCTACCTTTAGTTGAGAGGCTGGCACACCATGCTGTGCATGCATGTTTAAAAAGCGGGCAACGGTGTTTAGGTTTCTGTTGACCTCGGTGTCGGATTCCGGACCAACCTTTACATCAAAAACCACTTTGAACTCCTGCGATTTGTCCGTTGCAAAGTCGGGATTTTCAATTTCCCAAACGGCACCGTAGTCCTGAATGATGGGACCTGTTTGGGTCTGCTGTGAAAACGCATAAAATCCTGTAAAAAAAAGAAGAAATACCGAAAATTGTTGAAATTTCATTGGTTATTTTAGTTGAGATGTTAAATATATTTAAAAAAGAGGCTAATTCCACGTTCACTGTTTATAAATATTGAAAGCTTGATTTCAGCAAAAGAGCAATAATGGCTAATTTCACGCCTACTTTAAAAGCTTCGAGCCCTTGAGTACTTTTTTGGATGAATTGAATGATGCGCAGCGCGCTCCCGTGCTGCACAAGGATGGTCCCCTAATGGTGATTGCCGGTGCCGGTTCTGGTAAGACCCGTGTTTTGACCTACAGGATTGCCCATTTGATGGAACAGGGCGTGGATTCCTTTAATATTTTGGCCCTTACCTTTACCAATAAGGCGGCGCGCGAAATGAAAAAGCGTATTGCCACCATTGTTGGGAATTCCGAAGCGAAAAATCTTTGGATGGGTACGTTCCACTCCGTTTTTGCCAAATTGCTTCGTTTTGATGGCGATAAACTGGGGTTTCCGAGCAACTTTACGATTTACGACACCCAAGATTCACAACGCTTGATTGCATCCATCATCAAGGAAATGGGACTGGACAAGGATGTGTACAAGTACAAACAGGTGCAGAACCGAATTTCATCCTACAAAAACAGTTTGATTACCGTTAAGGCATATTTTCAAAATCCAGAATTGATGGAGGCCGATGCCATGGCCAAGCGACCTCGATTGGGAGAAATCTACCAAAACTACGTGGACCGCTGTTTTAAGGCAGGTGCGATGGATTTTGACGACCTTTTGTTGCGCACCAATGAGCTCTTGACCCGATTTCCTGAGGTGTTGATGAAATATCAGGACCGTTTCCGATATATTTTGGTGGATGAGTATCAGGATACCAATCATTCCCAGTATTTGATCGTGAAGGCATTGTCCGACCGCTACCAAAACATTTGTGTGGTGGGTGACGATGCCCAAAGTATCTATTCCTTCCGAGGGGCGAACATCAGCAATATCCTCAATTTTCAACGGGATTATGATGATGTGGCCGTTTACCGTTTGGAACAAAATTATCGTTCCACCAAGAATATTGTAAACGCAGCCAATTCCATCATTGCCAACAACAAAAATCAGCTGGAGAAAAATGTTTGGACTTCAAATGACGATGGAGGACTTATAAAAATACATCGAAGCGTAACCGATGCAGAGGAAGGACGATATGTGGCGGGTTCCATTTTTGAGAATAAGATGCAACAACAGATGCAGAACGGGGATTTTGCCGTATTGTACCGCACCAACTCCCAATCCCGAGCTATTGAGGATGCACTTCGCAAACGTGATATTCCTTATCGGATTTACGGTGGGCTTTCCTTTTACCAACGAAAGGAGATTAAAGATGTATTGGCCTATTTACGGTTGATTGTAAACCCAAAAGATGAAGAGGCACTAAAGCGGGTGATCAACTTCCCTACGCGGGGCATTGGTCAGACGACCATTGATAGGCTAGTGGTGGCAGCGAACCATTATGGCCGCTCCATTTATGAGGTAATGGACAATCTGGACAAACTCAATTTGAACATCAATGCAGGGACCAAACGCAAATTAGCGGACTTCGTTACCATGATCAAGAGTTTCCAGATCATGAACGAGGGTTCGGATGCCTTTACGTTAGCGGAGCACGTGGCCAAGAAAACGGGACTTTTGTTGGAGTTCAAAAAAGATGGGACTCCCGAAGGGATAGCCCGAATGGAGAATATTGAGGAACTCTTGAACGGTATCAAGGACTTTGTGGAAGGTCAAAAAGAGATTGCGGATGCAACGGGCAGTTTGACGGAATTTTTGGAAGATGTGGCGCTTGCCACGGACATGGATAAGGATGTTGGCGATGATGACAGGGTCGCTTTGATGACCATTCACTTGGCCAAGGGCCTCGAGTTTCCATATGTATACATCGTGGGTATGGAAGAGGATTTGTTTCCATCGGCCATGAGCATGCACACAAGGAGCGAACTGGAGGAGGAGCGAAGGTTGTTTTATGTTGCTCTGACCAGGGCCGAAAAGCAGGCATATCTCACCTATACCCAAAACAGATATCGTTGGGGAAAATTGATTGATGCCGAACCCAGCCGTTTTTTGGAGGAAATCGAGGAGCGATATGTGGAGAACCTTACCCCGGTAAATGATGGCTATCGTTACAAATCGATAATCGATAAAAACATCTTTGGTGAAGTGGACAAAAGCAAACTGAGGCAAGTGAAGCCCAAAAATGGGACACCTCCCAGTGTGCATCAACCTAATGAAAATCAGCTGCGGAAATTGAGAAAATTAAAACCTGAGATGTCCGCACCCGCCAAACCCATGGAGCTCCTGGCCTTACTATTGGAGCCCGAGTTAATCACACACGATTTGGGATTGGAAAAATACTCAACATAGAAGGAGCGGGTAACGACAAAAAGGCAGAAATCCATTTTGACCAAGGGGGGATAAAAAAACTGTTGTTGCGTTTCGCCAAGCTGGAGGTTTTGGACAATGCCTAGGCTAAATTTTATTTTCCAATAATTGAAACCCAGCTGTTTTGAGAACTCCTTAAATAAAAGGAGTAAGTCGGTCTGGGTGGACAAAATTGTTTAAATTCAGAGCTAGATTTAGAAATTTTGACCAAACCAACCTCCCTTTATGAAAAATCTTCTGCTCAAGCCTGTTTTTATTGCCGTTGCCATCCTTGTCATCATTCTTTTTGGTGTAGCTGGATATCATTATGATGTCGGTTATCCTGCATGGGTAATGATGGCGACTGGAATCCTGATTGGTTCAATTTTGGTGATTGCCCTTAAGTTGTTGCTCACATGGATTCTTCCTTTTTTCAAAAAAATACCATTACCGCTGCTTACTTCGCTATTGGGCGGTTTAGTTTCCTTCTATTTATTGAGGGAATTTGCCTTTAGGTGGCCTTCACAGCTGTTTTATGCCTTGGTAGTATTCGGATTTATCTGTACGGCATTATTGGTTTTCGGTATATGGAACATCTTTCTAAACAACAAAAAACCATTGGGGGCTGTCCTCGCTGTAGTGGGTGTTTTGCTGACAGTTTTCGGGTTTTATGGTTTTAGCGGTCTCGACGGTGACCCTTATGCAACTGATTTATCAAAACAGGAAAACATAGATGTAACCACGCTAGCCGATATGGGAGTTCAAAATCCCTCCAATAAGGGCAATTTTGAAGTGGAGGTATTTACGTATGGTAGCGGAACCGATAAAAAACGTTCCGAATATGCCACAGCTATCAAACTGAAAACACCTACTGTGGATGCAACACGATTGCTTCCCGAGTGGAAAGGAAAAAAGAAAAAGTGGCGCGAAAAGTATTGGGGCTTTGGCGTGGATAGTTTTCCGTTGAATGCGCGTGTGTACATGCCTAAAGGCAAAGGACCATTCCCAATGGTGATGATGGTTCATGGAAACCACAGCATGCTCGATTATTCCGATGGTGGTTACGCCTATTTAGGAAAGCTCTTGGCAAGTAGGGGCATTATTGGGGTTTCGGTGGATGAGAACTTTATCAACGGGCACTGGTCTGGCGATTTTATGGGAAAGGAAATGCCAACACGGGGTTGGCTGCTATTGAAACATTTGGAACAATGGAGGGAATGGAACAATGGTGTTTCACCTGAATTAAAAGGGAAAGTGGATTTGGACAATGTTGTTCTGGTGGGACACTCAAGAGGAGGAGAGGCCGTATCCATTGCAGCGGCTTTTAACCAACTGGACAGGTTCCCGGATAATGGCAATGAAATTTTTGATTTTGATTTTGGGATCAAGGGCATTGTGACGATTGCGCCAACAGACTATCGGTATAATCGGGAGATAAGCCTTAAGGATATCAACTATTTGTCCATTCAAGGAGCCTTCGATTCGGATGAGACCAGTTTTTGGGGAATGCGGCCGTACCATCGTTTGGCGTTCTCAGAGGGTTTTGAGGGATTTAAAGCAGGATTATATATGAACCATGCCAACCATGGCCAATTCAATTCCACTTGGGGACGTTCGGATTTCGGAGCTCCCATGAAGTGGTTGCTCAATCTTGACCCCTTGGTTACAGGTGAAGAGCAACGTCAGGTGGCCCAGGTGTATGTGAGTGCTTTTGCAGAGGCCGTGCTCAAGGGCAACACGGATTATCGCCCCATGTTCAAAAACGTGGATGTGGTGAACAATTGGCTACCAAAGGAAACCTATCGCAGTCAGTATGCGGACAATCATAAAAAAGTATTGGTCGATTTTGAAGGGGATATCGATGTGACCAAGGCATCCAACAGTATAGCATTAAATGCCAAGAACTTTAAAGTTTGGCGAGAAACGGAATTGGAGTCAAGGGATGGGGGAAGTCAGCAAAACAATGCTTTGGTGCTGGGATGGAAATACGACAAGTCAACATCTGTCGATTCCATTCCCGTCTATCAAATAGTACTTTCAGATTCACTAAAGAATTTTAGCGAGGCCGATACGCTGGCCCTTTCGATGGCGATGGGCGATATTTCCGAATTGAAATCCAGCGATGATGATGAAAAATTGGAATCACCGGAAAAAGGGTTCAATTTTAGTATTATGCTCAAGGATAGCTTGGGGAATTCGGCATCGGTTGCATTGGACCAAAGCAACAGACTTCCCGGCATTATCAAAACAAGGTTCACCAAGTTCAAGTTCCTGGATAAGGATATGATTGGTGAACCTTCCGAAGTTCAGTTGAAAAGTTGTTATGTCCCGGTTTCTGCCTTTAGGTCCCAAAATGACAGTTTGCAATTGGGTAAAGTGCAGAGCATCAATTTGGTGTTTGATAGAGACAGCTTGGGCATTGTTGTTTTGGATGATATCGGTTTTTATTCAAAAAACAGGTCTGCTGAGGAATAAATGTTACTCGTCCTCAAAGGGTTGATTATCTGCGAAAGAGGCATCTTTTAGGTCTATTGGAGTCTCTTCCAAATAGCCATTGGAAATGGAGTATCCTTTAATGGTGTTATTGGCATGCAGAAGGTAGTTTCCTTTTTTCATTGGATTGCTGCTCACCCTATGGTATATCATGGGCGTGCCGTACAAGGAGGAGGTCAACACGCCATTATCCGTTTTATAAAGGGCAATATTCTTGATTTGATTTCCTAAACAGTCCATTTTGGTACGCCAGGAGAAAACACCAAAAGTCCCATCCTCCGAAGCGGCAAATTTGACATTGGGTCGATGTGTTTTGTAGGCTTTTGCCAGTTTATCGAACTTTTCGGCGGAACGAATGTTTTCTACGATTCTCCGCATGCTTTCGTTGATGCTGACGATTTGATCCATGTTTCTGCAATCAATCGTGTCCAATTGGTTTAATTGAGTCAATAGCACCTCCAATTCATCTAAAGTATTACTGGCGTTAAAGTCGTTTTCTTTTGACTTTTTGGAAAAATCACAACTTGAACTGATCATGGAAAGGACTATGGCAATGGAAAGGATATTAAATGTTACAGATTTCATCGTTGTTCAATTTTTGGTTTAAAGGTGTGACAATTCCATCAATATTTTGGGTACCAATTGATCAATGCCCCTTTTGAATTGACGAATGCCCCCTTTTCAATTGACGGATGTATTAAATGCTATTGGGTTGTGTGTCTTATAAAAGGTTTAACAGGTAGTTTTGTGGTACCGATTTGTAGTATCTTTGTTATCAATCGATTGGATATTTTTTGCTTTTATGGCTGAATTGATCAAACTTTATGAGGAAAACCCCAACCCAAAGCAGGTTGAGAAGGTGGTAGACGTGCTACGGCAGGGCGGCTTGGTCATTTATCCAACAGATACCGTGTATGGATTGGGTTGCGATATTACCAACTCCAAGGCATTACAGCGCATTGCCCGGATAAAGGGAGTAAAGCTGGAAAAAGCAAACTGGTCCTTTATTTGTGCAGATTTGAGCAATTTGTCAGATTATGTGCGACAAATTGATAGCGCTACTTTCAAGATTCTTAAAAGAACTCTACCCGGCCCCTATACCTTTATTCTTCCGGGAAACAATAATCTTCCCAAAGATTTCAAGAAAAAGAAAACGGTGGGTATCCGTGTACCGGACAATTCCATTGCCAGAGCTTTGGTAACTGGGCTGGGACACCCTATTGTTTCCACCTCTATTCGGGATGACGATGATATTCTGGAGTATACCACAGATCCTGAGCTCATCTTTGAAAAATGGCAGAACCTTGTGGATGTTGTGATCGATGGGGGATATGGCGACAATGTGGCCTCCACGGTAATCGACCTTTCTGGGGATACACCCGAAGTGATACGAGAGGGCAAGGGCAGTCTTGAAATTTATTGATAACTGTATATAAAAAAAGCGGCCTAATTGGCCGCTTTTCTTTTTTAGCTATTGCCATAACTTATTTACCGGTACCTCCGATGGCAGGATCTTTCATTCCTTCTTCGATCATGTTATAGAACTGATCGATTTTTGGAAGTACAACGATTCTTGTTCTTCTGTTTTTGGCTCTGTTTGCAGAGGTATCGTTGCTTACCAATGGTACGTAGTAGCTACGTCCGGCAGCAGTCATTCTAGCAGGGTCTACACCAAAATCGTTTTGTAGGATACGAACAACGGATGTGGCTCTTTTGGCACTCAAATCCCAGTTGTCCAATAAAACACCGCTTCTGTATGGTACGTTGTCGGTATGACCTTCTACCATAAACTCAAAGTCTGGTTTGTTGTTCACCACTTTGGCAACTTTTCCAAGTACTTCTTTTGCAGCACTGGTTACGTTGTAGCTTCCGCTTCTGAACAACAATTTATCGGAAATGGAAACAAATACCACGCCTTTTTCAACACTGATTTCGATGTCGTCGTCGTCCAAATTGCCCAATACACCTTTCAAGCTCTGTACCAATGCAAGGTTTACAGAGTCTCTGCGGGTAACGGCATCTTGCAACTTTCTGATGGTAAGGTCCTTTTCACGTAGGCTTTCCAATGACTTTTCAAGGTTTTCGGCACCTTTTGTGGTCAAAGTGGTCAAGTTGCCCATGTTGTTGATGAGCTCTTGGTTATTTGCCTTAAGGAATGCGTTTTGGTCTTCGAGGGTTTTCAACCTAGAGTCAGCAGTAGCTTTTTCTTCCAAGCAATCGTTCAATTTAACGGTTGCAGAGTTCAATAGGTCTTGGGTTTCTTTGTGTTTGGCCTCCAGTTCAGCGTATTTCTTCTGCGATACGCAAGAGGATAAAAGAACGGTCATTGCCAATGTTCCTAAAAGAAATTTTTTCATAGTTCAGAATATAATTTAAGGATTGTTAGATATATCAAATTTGAAAAACTCAACCAAAATTAGATAAAAAGCAAGGCTCGCTTATTTCGGTATCGTTAATCTTTTACTAAAATGTTAAAATTCTTTATTTGATGTACGAAATAGGACCACACTATGGATGTCGCCACATAATATTTTAATATAAAATTAGCTTTTTCCCGCTTTCTGTACATTTTGATAAAGTTACCATAAAAACTGAAATGTGCCCTTAAGATGGCAAAGCAATGATCGAATTTTAATTGGAAGATAAAACGGAGGGCAGCGATGGCATCTAACAATAGGCGGATAAACACAATGGGCCATGCCTGTCTCCTCGGTAGATTTTTTGTGATGGAATACAATGAGTTCCTAAAATTGAGGAAAGTTTTTTTGGGGTTCATGTTGGATAGGGTGCTGCCCCCTAAGTGATATACATGGCTATGCCCTACATAAAACACTTTGTGCCCGGCATTCTGTGCACGCCAGCAAAGGTCGATTTCCTCTTGATGGGCAAAATAATCCTCATCAAAACCGCCAAGTGACCAAAACACATCGCTTTTGATGAACATGCAAGCTCCTGTGGCCCAAAACACTTCTCTGATGTCATCATATTGACCCTCATCTTTTTCAATGGTCTGAAATATACGTCCCCGACAGAACGGATACCCAAATTTATCCAAAAATCCGCCTGCAGCTCCGGCATATTCAAAGTGGTCCTTTTGCATCAAATCCAATATTTTGGGTTGAATGATGGCCGCCTCTGGTTGGGTACTAAAGGTATTTTGGATAGGTTCCAGCCAATCAGGGGTCACTTCAACATCCGAATTCAAGAGACAATACACATCTGCCTTTACGTGCTGCAAACCTTCGTTGTACCCTTTGGCAAATCCGCCATTGGAACTGTTCTGTATGATGTTGATGTTGGGGTAGTGCTGTGCAACATACGCCACCGAACCATCGGTACTGGCATTGTCCACCACATAAACATCCGTTCCTTTGGAATATTCAAGGACCGAAGGCAGGAACCTTTCGAGCAGGGCCTCTCCATTCCAGTTGAGTATGACTACGGCGATTTTCAAAACGGAGGCAAATTAACGGCTAAAATCAGGAATATCCTCTAAAAACCTATACTTTTCATTCACATGGTCCATTTCGCAATAATAATGGTCCAAACCATTGGTGACCATCAGGTGCTGGGCCTCCAATTGATAATTGTACTGGGCTATCTGGTCAAATGTCGCCTGGGTAATCCTCACTTCCGGTGCCTTGCACTCAATTAACAAAAATATGGAGCCGTCAGGATTGTAGACCACCACGTCATACCTTTTTTTAAGTTCGTTCACTAGGAGCTGTTTCTCAACGTTGATAAGGCTTTTGGGGTAGTTTTTTGTGAACACCAAATACCGGAGCACATGCTGCCGTACCCATTCTTCGGGTTGGAGTACCACAAACTTTTTACGGATACCGTCAAAAATGTACTGTCTATTTTGGCTATTTTTGATTCGAAATGAGTATGGTGGAAAGTTAAGGTCTTGCATAAGACAAAACTGGTGAAATATTTTCAATGGACAAAGTAAAGGAAATCGTATCGGAAATTAAGCAGGGAAGCCCAAAGCCCATTTATTTTTTAATGGGGGAGGAGCCCTATTACATTGATCGTATTTCGCAGTTCATAGCCGAAAACGTGCTAACGGAGGATGAGCGTGGTTTTAATCAAATGGTGCTTTATGGAAAGGATACCTCAATCGATGAAGTGGTCGCCAATGCCAAGCGTTTTCCCATGATGGCGCAGTATCAGGTGGTAATCGTTAAAGAAGCGCAACACCTATCCCGTACCATTGAGCAGTTGGTACCTTATGCCGAAAACCCCCAACAGACCACGATTTTGGTACTCTGTTACAAATACAAAAAGCTCGACAAGCGAAAAAAGCTCTACAAGGCCATTCAGAAAAAGGGAGAGCTGTTTGAGAGCAAAAAGCTTTACGAGAATCAGGTGGCCGACTGGATTCGAAGAACCCTTGGCGGCAAGCAATACAGAATTTCCCCCAAGGCGTGCATTATGCTTGTGGAGTTTTTGGGAACAGACCTCAGTAAAATCAGCAATGAACTGGACAAGTTGACCTTGATCGTACCGCCGAATGTAGAGATTACCCCTGAATTGGTTGAGGAGCATATTGGCATCAGTAAGGATTTCAACAACTTTGAATTAAAAAAGGCCATTGGAGAGCGGGATGTTAAAAAGGCCTCGCGGATCATAGACTATTTTGCACAAAACCCTAAGGACAATCCCTTTGTAGTGACGGTTACCTTGTTGAACACCTTTTTTACGCAATTGCTACAGTACCATGGCCTAAAGGATCATTCACCGGGCAATGTGGCCAAGGTATTGGGCGTGAGCCCTTACTTTGTAAATGAGTATGTGGTAGCGGCGCGAAACTATCCCATGAAAAGGGTGAGCGGGGTTATCTCCAGCCTAAGAAAATTGGATTTAAAGGGCAAAGGTGTGGGAGCCAGCAATATGGCGCAGGCCGATTTGCTGAAAGAACTCTTGTCCGAAATACTCTAAGCTTACTTTTTGTCCACACTGTATTTACCAGGCCCCAGCAGCATGATCACTACAAAAATGGTAAGGTAAAGCAATGCCATTTCCTTTTTGCCAAAGGGGTCTGCCCCATGAATCATAAAGCCTGCAACGAACATGGTGATTGCGGTTGGAATAGCTGCCCATCTGGTTTTAAATCCAATAATGATAAGTAACGGGCACACAAATTCGGCTACAACCGTCAAAAATAGGGAAGGAGCCTGTCCAATACCAAAAGGATTGGCGAATTCAGTATTCCCGTTGATAAGGTTCATCAATTTGGGATAACCGTGGGTCAGCATAAAAGCAGATGGTACAATTCGAAGTATGGCCAGCCCAAGGTGAATCAGAGTGTTATTTTTCATGTGGGGAAATTTAATCCACGTGAAAATATAAATTATGTTTTAAATAGAACAACATAAATTAATGAAAAGGTGCTTTGAGTTGACGGATGTAGAAAAATCACCTCAATTCAGGGTATGATTTTGGGTCCACTTCGTGCATGATTTGGTACACTTTCTCAAAAATATCCTCAGCATTGGGTTTGGAAAAATAATCACCATCCGAAGCATAGGCAGGTCTGTGCGCCTTGGCGGAAAGGGTTTGTGGTGCGCTGTCCAAATAACGATACCCGCCTTGTTTCTCCACTACTTCTTGAAGCAGATATGCGGAGCATCCACCCGGTACATCTTCGTCGATGACCAACAGTCGGTTTGTTTTTTGGAGGCTTTTCACCACATCATGGTCCAAATCAAAAGGGAGCAGTGACTGGGCGTCGATGACTTCGGCATCAATACCGACCTCCAGCAGGTCTTGGGCTACTTTTTCCACAATACGAAGTGTGGAACCATAGGATAACAGCGTAATATCGTTTCCTTCCTTCAAGGTTTCCACCTTTCCGATAGGTGTGCAAAATTCACCCAGATTGGAAGGTTTCTTTTCTTTGAGGCGGTAACCGTTCAGGCTTTCGATGACCAAGGCTGGTTCATCACTTTTCATCAAGGTATTGTAAAAACCTGCGGCCTGCGTCATGTTCCTTGGCGTCAAAATGTACATTCCGCGCAGTAAATGAATCAGTCCGCCCATAGGTGAGCCTGAATGCCAGATACCTTCCAAGCGGTGCCCTCGTGTACGAACGATGAGAGGGGCTTTTTGCTTGCCAACGGTCCGGTACATCAAGGTCGCAAGGTCATCGCTTAAGGTTTGTACGGCATACAGAATGTAATCCAAATATTGTATTTCGGCAATGGGTCGCAGTCCGCGCATGGCCATTCCAATCCCTTGGCCAATAATGGTAGTTTCACGGATTCCGGTATCGGCAATTCGCAATTCACCATATTTTTTCTGAAGTCCTTCGAGCCCTTGGTTAACGTCCCCAATATTACCCGTATCCTCACCAAAAATCAAAGCTTCTGGATATTGGGAGAAAAGGGAGTCAAAATTATCCCTTAATATGATCCTGCCATCCACTTCTTCGGCATCATCAGCATATGATGGAGGAATAGGGGCAATGTTGGTAGCCTTGTTACCCACTTCATTATATAGGTGTGAGCTGTATTGTGGTTCGTTGGTGGCCAAAAATTGGTTGACCCACTGTTGAAGTTGTTTTTTTTCTGCGAAGGATTCACCCAACAAATAACGGAGTGCCTGTCTGGATTTGGATGCCAAATCCTTTTTTAAGGGCTCTTCAATTGCGATCAAATCATTTTTCAATTTGTTGATGAACGCCCTATTGGCACTTTGATTGGCGACTTTTTCGAGCAATACGACCAATTCTTTTTTGGCAGCGAGTTGTGGCCTTAAAAATTCGGACCAAGCTTCTTTTTTGGCAGAACGGACTTTGTGTTTGATGTCTCGTTCCAGTTTTTTCAAATCCTCTTCGGTACTGATGCCGTTTTCCAGAATCCACTCCCTGAACCGTTTGTTACAATCGTTTTCGCGTTCCCATTCCAAACGTTCCGCCGATTTATATCTTTCATGGGACCCGGAAGTGGAATGCCCCTGAGGCTGGGTGAGTTCCGTAACGTGAATGAGCACGGGCACGTGGTTTTCACGTGCAATATCCGATGCGTTCTCGAACGTATGGATAAGGGCGGTATAATCCCATCCCTTCACCTTGAGGATTTCGTAGCCGTTGTTTTCATCGTCCCGTTGCAGTCCGCTCAGTGCTTCTGAGATATCACCTTTGGTGGTATGGAACTCAGAAGGCACGGAAATACCGTAGTCATCGTCCCAAACACTTATCACCATGGGAACCTGCATGACTCCTGCGGCGTTCAAGGTCTCAAAAAAATGACCCTCGCTGGTACTTGCGTTTCCAATGGTACCCCAGGCCACTTCATTTCCGTTTTTGGAAAAGTTGGTCTGGTCAATGCCCTCTACGTGGCGATATATTTTGGAGGCTTGGGCCAATCCCAACAATCGTGGCATCTGCCCTGCGGTACAGGAAATATCCGCACTGCTATTTTTTTGTTCGGTAAGGTTTTTCCAAGTCCCGTCCTCGTTCAAACTGTGCGTTACAAAGTGCCCTCCCATTTGCCTTCCGGCACTCATGGGTTCCTTTTCAAGGTCGGTAGTGGCATACAATCCATGAAAGAAAGCTTTTGGTGTCAAGTGCCCCAATGCCATCATAAAGGTCTGGTCGCGGTAGTATCCGCTCCTAAAATCACCATCTTGGAATGCCCGGGCCATTGCCAGTTGGGGAAGTTCTTTTCCGTCTCCAAAAATTCCAAATTTGGCTTTGCCTGAAAGTACTTCCCTTCGTCCTAGAACACTACATTCCCTGCTGGTGACGGCTGTCTCATAATCTTGAAGAATCTGGGACTTAAAATCGTCAAAAGAAATATCGCTGCTTGTACTAGGATTAGGTTTCATGGACTGATTAAGATTTCTGCGAAATTACTAAAAATCCGTCTAAATAGCAATATTGAACGGTGTTAATAAAATTAAATACCCTCAATAATTTATCACAATAAATGGTGATTTTGTAAAAAACACCCCAAAATAAGCGACTGCATTGTCAAATTGATAATTAAAACCACTTTCGGGTAAATAGCCCGGTAAGTGTTCTAGGACTTAAGGTAACAATAAATCGGATACGTTGTCCATAGTCGTTTTGCGCAATTTCCCAACCTCTGTTGGAATACACGGGAAAGTAAAGTTCAAAGTAATCCGTGACCAAGTTGAGACGGATACCGGAGTCGTAAACAAAACGGGTGTTCTCTCCTTTATTTTTTATAAAGCCAACATCCCCATAAGCCTCGATCCAACGCCAAATGTTGGTGCTGGCATTGGTGGTGGCAATCCAATCGTTCGCAAATGGATTCTCTAACTTTGATTTGAATCCTCCTTCAGCAATGATTACCTGTTGACTGTAGATTCCGGAATCTTCCGACCTACCCAAATAGGCAAGGTCGAACATATAATCCGTAGGTCTGTCCAGTGCAAAGCTAAAAAAGTTGGAATTCGTGGTATTGCGCAAAAACTTTCCTGCGTAGAAGCGAAGGTTCAACTGCCTATTGCTCTGGAAGAGTTTTCGGTATTCCCATTCGAACGCCAGCTTGCTGAACTCACTGGAATGTTGTGCATCTATGGACCAAGAGGAGTAATTGATTATGCTGTTGTCCACATCGGTAAAGCGTGCATTCAACACCCCATAATCAGGGTCGGTCTCCAGTTCTCCCTGTAAACTCTCATCAATGCTCCTAAACACATTCCGGTACCTTAAAAGAAGATATTGCCTTCGGTTGGACAATAAATCGTTGGGGCGCCATCCAAAACTAATGGCCGGCGTTACCGTAGAAAACCTTGAATTTTGCTCAAAATGGGAAGTGGAGGCCGAGAAGGAGTAGTTGGTCACAAAAAGACCTGTTTTGTTATGATATTTCCGATATCGGAATCCCACTTTACCCACCATGGTGCGTTCCAAAAAGGAATAGGTGGGGGCTATATCATATTCAAATGGGCGCTCCAAGAAGGTTTTGTTGTACAATCGCAACCCTGGGGTTACACCGTCATAAAGGTTAAAGTTCATGATGGGCACATAAAACACCTGATTGTAATAAGGGTCTTCGGTATCCTTAAAAAATTGAAACTTTAGTTTTTTATTGCTGGAAAACCATCCATTCAAGGTTTTCCAATTATCCCGTTGGTTGAATTCCGGGATCTTTTGGTCGTAGTTCAACACCAAACGGTCTTCACTTCCTCGCGGAATGGTAAAGCTCTTGGTGGAATCAATATTGCTGAACCAGTATTGGGAGACTACAGAGTCGTTCTCCAGTCCAAAAAGCGATATCGGCACATTGGTTCCCCGCTTGTTCTTGAGCATAAAGGTGATGGAATCCTCGGTTTTTTCAACACTCTTGATCTTGAAATCAATCTTTTTATCCGAGCCTACATATTCCTCAAAAAACCAATCCACCTCCTTATCCGCATATTTTTCAATGGTTTTTCTAAAGTCCGCAGCACTTACTCTTTGCTGCTGTTTGTAGTTTTTATAAAAGTCCAACACCGTACTGTCTATCTTCTTTTCGCCCAAATAGGCCGATAGGTAGGACATTCCCAATCCAGCCTTATAGCCGTTGGCAATACGTTCGTTGAACTTGATCAGGGAGTCATTCGAAGTGGTCAATGCCTGGTCGATGTTCTTTCGGGCCGAAAGCATGCTGAAAAGTGCATATTGCTCGTTAAAATCCATTTTGGCCAAATGAAAGCTCCTTACGCCCCAAATTCTGGAAAGCTTCCCTATCAGTTTTTGGTCGGGATAGAACTCTTCCACGTATTTGATCATCAAGTAATACCCAATGGCATCGTTTACCCAGCGTTCCTTTCTCGGATTCAAATAGAGCGATTCTTTCAAGTAGCTTCGGATAGCCGTTTTGAGAAACTTCATCTCAAACTGGAACTGTTCTTCGTAAGGTCTGATGAAAGAAGGCAACTGATTGATGCCGTAGAGCGGCGAGCGGTTGTAGTCAAATTCAGAAACCAACAGGTTTCCGTGCGGATAGGAACCCATATTTTCTTGAAGGAACTGCGCAATTTTTAAAATGGAGATGCCCTGTGCAATTTCCTCATATTTGTTCGATTCGATATCCGTGGAAACGGTGACGAAGTCGGTGACGTGCTTGGTGAAACGGTCATCCACGGTCAAAATGATCTCACAGTTTTTTCTATTGTCCCCGATCAATTGCGTGTATTGCCCATTTGGAAACCCTGAAACGCTCGACTTTCTATAATTTGACACCAAAAACAGGTTTTCGGGAAAGGTAAAGTTGATTCGGGTATTGGTCACATCAGTATAAATATCGTTCAGGTTGATGTTGTTGTACAGATGCCATTCCCCGTCAAAAACAGCAGGGGAAAAATACCAATCCTTTAAATGGTAACCCCCATCATCCCGATGTCCGTATCCGGTAAATTTGGCGCTCGGCAGTTTGATGGTGTAGGTGAAAAAGAGTTGTATGGATTCATTGGGTTTTAGGACTTCGTTCAGGTTGACGGTGATAAAATCCGAATTGCCTTCCCTTTTCCAGTCCAATCCAACATAGTTGTTGTCCACTATAGTCTTGATGGTAGTATAGCCTCTTTCCCTATCCTTTGCCAAGTGCAAACTTCTGTTGAACTCCTCCCCAAAACGTTTGGCAAGAGCCGTGTTTTTATTGGAGTAGGCATGGTTCCAATCGTTGAAATAAAGGGTAGACAGTCCTTTGTCCGATTGGTTGTGGTACGTAAAGTGTTGCCGAATACGTATTTGGTTCGTTGGGTCGTCCAAAGTGGCCACTATCTCGTTGGTGTGCTGTCCCCAAAGTTGGGGGCACAAAAAGGATAAAACGAGCAAAACGCAAAGTAGTATTCTAGATGGGACCAATACCAAACGGGATTAAAAGTTGGGACTTAACGTTCGGCCTTTGTAGAAGGCATCAATGATTTCGATAACTTCATCCTCGGTATCCACCAATTTGATCAAGTCCAAATCCTTGGGGCTGATGTTGCCCTCTTCGACCAAGGTGTTTTTGATCCAGTCCATCAACCCTTTCCAGAATTCAGTACCGACCAAAATAATGGGAAACGTATGGATTTTATGTGTTTGGATAAGGGTAAGAGCCTCAAAAAACTCATCCAAGGTGCCAAAACCTCCCGGCATTACCACAAAACCTTGCGAATATTTCACAAACATTACCTTTCTAACGAAAAAGTAATCAAAATCCAAGCTTTTATCACTATCAATGAATGGATTGTCATGCTGCTCAAAAGGCAGGTCAATGTTCAACCCGACCGAGGTGCCGCCTGCCAAATTGGCCCCTTTGTTTCCCGCTTCCATAATCCCGGGTCCTCCACCGGTAATGACACCGTAGCCTGCTTCGGCAATCCGTTTGGCAATTTTCACGGCCAAATCATAGTAAGGATGGCCTTCGCGCACCCTTGCCGACCCAAAAATGGAGACGCATGGCCCAATAACGCTCATTTTTTCAAATCCATTGACGAACTCGCCCATAATCTTAAATATGGCCCACGAATCGTTCGTCTTTATCTCATTCCATCCTTTGGAATGTTGTTCTTTTCGCATTTGCATAGTACTTCTATTGTTTAAACTGCGCTTTTTATGTTCTGTTTTGTGCTCTCCAATTCTTTCTTCAAAAATCGAGCCGTGTAACTTTTCTTGTCCTTGGCCACCTCTTCAGGGGTGCCGGTTGCAACCACTTCGCCACCTCCCTTACCGCCTTCGTATCCAATATCGATAATATGGTCCATCATTTTAATGACATCCATGTTGTGTTCAATGACCAAAATGGTGTTTCCTTTGTCCACCAGTCGGTCGAGTACTTCCATAAGTACCCTAATGTCTTCAAAGTGCAAGCCGGTTGTAGGTTCGTCGAGGATATAAAACGTGTTCCCGGTATCCCGTTTGGAAAGCTCCGTGGCCAATTTGACCCGTTGTGCTTCTCCTCCGGAGAGAGTAGTGGACTGTTGTCCCAATGATATATAACCCAAACCTACATCTTTTATTGTTTTGAGCTTACGATGAATTTTTGGAATGTTCTCAAAAAAATCAACAGCCTCATTAATGGTCATTTCCAGCACGTCGGCAATGGACTTTCCTTTGTAACGGATTTCTAGTGTTTCCCGGTTGAATCTTTTACCGTTGCAGGTTTCACATTCCACATATACATCGGGCAAAAAGTTCATTTCAATCACTTTAAGCCCTCCACCTTGGCAGGTTTCGCACCTACCACCGGCCACATTAAAACTGAATCGGCCCGGTTTATAACCACGAATGGTGGCCTCCGTAGTTTTGGCGAAAAGCGATCGTATTTCACTAAAAACCCCGGTATACGTAGCGGGATTGGACCTCGGGGTACGTCCGATAGGGGATTGGTTGATATCGATGACCTTATCGATATGCTCCAGCCCCATGATTTTTTTGTAGGGCATCGGTTTTTTGACCCCATTAAAGTAGTGGGCGTTCATAATGGGGTAGAGGGTTTCGTTGACCAAAGTGGATTTTCCACTTCCCGAAACACCTGTGACCCCAATGAGTTTTCCCAAAGGGAAATCCACGGTCACATTTTTAAGATTGTTTCCTGTGCATCCGGAAAGGGTAATTTTTTTGCCCGTTCCCTTGCGCCTCTTTTCTGGAACAGGAATCTCCAATTCTCCGGTGATGTATTGTGCGGTGAGCGTATGCTGGTCTATCAGTTCCTTTGGTTTTCCTTGTGATATGATTTCGCCGCCGTGTTTTCCCGCTTTGGGGCCAATATCGATAACGTGGTCCGCACTTTCGATCATATCACGGTCATGCTCCACTACGATAACCGAATTGCCGATATCACGCAGGGACTCCAAGGAATGGATCAAACGTTCATTGTCCCGTTGGTGCAGACCAATACTGGGTTCGTCCAGAATGTAGAGTACTCCCACCAATTGGGAGCCTATTTGTGTAGCCAATCGTATGCGTTGGGCCTCACCTCCCGATAATGATTTAGAACTACGGTTGAGCGACAGGTAATCCAATCCAACATCCAACAAAAAACCAACACGGGCCTTGATTTCCTTAATGATTTCCTCAGCGATTTTTTTCTGGTTGCCTTCCAAGGTATCCTCCAAATGTTGAAAGAAATCCGCCAACTCGTTGATGTCCATTTCGGCCAGCTCCGCAATGTTTTTTCCATCCACTTTAAAATAGAGCGACTCCTTGCGTAATCGGGAACCTTCACAGGACGGGCATTTCACTTTGTCCATATAGTCTTTGGCCCATCGTTTTATGGAAGTGGAGTTCGCTTCTTCATATTGGGTTTTGATGAAATTGGAAATCCCTTCGTAATCGATTTTGTACTGCCGTTTGACGCCCAAACTTTTGGAATCGACCTCAAAACTTTCCTTTCCGCCGTTCAGAATAACGTCCATGGCCTCCTTCGGAATCTTTTCAATAGCATCGGAAAGGTCAAAATTGTAGCGCTGGGCTATGGTCTCCAACTGTTTAAAGGCCCACGACTTTTTGTATTCCCCGAGCGGAGCCAGTCCACCGGCTTTGATGGATATTTTTTTGTTGGGGATGATTTTGTTCTCGTTTACTTGATACACATGGCCCAATCCGCTGCATTCGGGGCACATTCCCTTGGGTGAATTGAACGAAAAGGTGTTGGGCTCAGGAGTGGGATAGGAGATGCCCGAAGTGGGGCACATTAAATCCCGACTAAAGTACCGTGGCACTTTTTCGCCCTCTTCCAAGACCATCAGCACATTATCGCCGCTGTACATGGCCGTATTGATGGTTTCGCTCAATCGCTTGTGAAAATCCTCGCTGTCACCCACTTTCAATCTATCGATTACAATCTCAATATCGTGCGTTTTGTAGCGGTCGACCTTCATGCCTTTGGTGATGTCCACTATTTCGCCATCGACCCTTACCTTAACGAAACCTTGCTTCGCAATCTGTTCAAAAAGTTCACGGTAATGTCCTTTTCTGGATTTGATGACCGGGGCAAGCACATTGATTTTTTTGTCCTTGTAGGTTTCAATGATCAAATCTTTGATTTGTTCATCGCTGTAGCTTACCATTTTTTCGCCCGTGTTGTAACTGTAGGCGTCCCCGGCACGTGCAAAAAGCAATCTTAAAAAATCGTAGACTTCGGTGATGGTCCCTACCGTGGAGCGCGGTGATTTGGAGGTGGTCTTTTGCTCTATGGCGATAACAGGCGATAGCCCGTCGATTTTGTCCACATCGGGACGCTCCAGTCCACCCAAGAACTGACGGGCGTAGGCCGAAAAGGTTTCGATGTATCTACGTTGTCCCTCCGCATAAATGGTATCAAAGGCCAGTGATGATTTTCCGCTTCCCGAAAGCCCTGTAATCACTACTAATTTTTCCCGGGGAATGGTGACATCTATATTTTTAAGGTTATGGACCCGAGCACCCTTAACCTCAATATGTTCTTCGTAATTGATCATAAATCATAGCAAACCTCAAATGTAGCGATTTGGGATGTAAAAAGGAAGCCAACGCCCATTACCATTTTGATAAAATAAGCAGTAAGTTTAACAAATCAAATTATCGAAAATGAACCTTAAGCCAGTATCCGTCCGAATCTTGGTGCTTGTATTTTTCCTCAGCTGCTCTGCACTTGTACTTGGACAAACAAGGCAAGTCATTGTGGATGCCGATACGGGCAATGAGGTGGACGATTTTTACGCCCTCGTCCGAATTCTGGCAGATTCCACAGTAGAAGTGACCGCTTTGAATGCGGCACATTGGCAAACCAGCCATTGGGCTGTGGACAGGACGATGGAAAATAGCCACCGCCTGAACCAACAGCTTCTGGGAGAAATGGATTTGCAGATCAGGACTTTGCGCGGGGCCCCCGCCCGTATGTACGATTGGGGCGATAGGGCGCAACACTCGGCCGCAGCCTACGAAATTATAGCCCAAGCGGAGCAAAAGGATAGGGTAACTATTTTGGTTTTGGGTGCTTTGACCAATGTCGCCTCAGCGGTGTTCATTCGACCGGAAATCGTAGAAAAGCTTGAAGTATATTGGTTGGGTACGACCATGGATTTTGATACCGGTGTTCTGAAGCGAAACGATTTCAATCCGCTGATGGACCCTTTTGCGCTGGATTATCTGCTGGATTCAAGAGTTACCATGAACATTATGCCCATTAATGTAGCAGTGGATATGGAAATTGATTATGATGAACTGTCCAGTAAGATTGGAAATAATGCGTTGGGCCGCTTTTTGATAAAACGATGGGACGACCATTTGGACGGCTCACGACAAAGTAGGGTGCTTTGGGACTTGGCATTAACGGCGGCTTACCTAAGGCCCGAACTGGCAAAAAGCATATTGGTTCGGACTTCACGTGACAGTGGGAATAGGGACATTATTTTTTATAGCAGCATAGACGCAAAGGCCATTTATCAAGATTTTTATAAGATATTGGCGGATTTTCAAGACCTATTAAAAGAAAAAAATATTGAACGCAAAGTACCAAATTAAATAATCAATCTTACACCGCCGAGATCTTGTAGTGGATAGGGGAATTTATCTCCGGGACTTCCAATGAACATAAAATTGATAGGGATATTCCAACGGTTGGAGAGTTCTTTGATTAAATCGGGTGTAAACTCTCCGTTGAGTTGAATGAATTCAATTTTAATTTCAGGATATTCCCTGTCCAATACATTTAAATCAGAAACAAAACTGTCTGCGGCCTTCTCTCCTTCTGGAAAAACAGAGACAATCTTCAATTTACGGGTGTGCTCGTTATTTCGGATGTATAGCAAAACTTTGTTCAAGGCAGAAACATCATCCTTCTTCGTGAAGTACACGAACTCCTGATCGTTGATACGGTCTATTACTCGATTGATACTATGATAAGATTTTACCATAAAGCGATTGATGGGGTCCAAAAAATATCGAATAAGGCGTAAAAGAAGTTTTAGTAAAGCGGTTCGGTTCAGCATCACCAAGACTAAGGCTATGGTAGGAATAAATATTCCATGAAAACTGCCAGATAATCTGGATTTAGTATAATATTACCCACCAATGCAGTAATTACGGCCAATATAGCAATCAACAACGAAAGCCACCCGGAGCGTTCTGGACGTGGGAGGTTTTTCCGCCTTACTTTCAACAGAATGTTCCCAATCCCAAAAAGGGCCATTACGGACAAGAACGCTATGGTATAAACTCCGGCCAAGGCTTCCAGGTTTCCTTCCGTAATCAATAGGATCGAAACACAGAGCATAAAAAATACGATTGCAATACGATAGGTGCTACCGTTCCTGTTCCGCTTCAATAAAAAAGGAGGAAGGATTCTGTCCAAAGTGATACGCTCCACCAAACCGGACACTCCGACGAAAGAGGTGAGCACAGCACCGCTCAGCACCAATACGGCATCCAGCGACACTAAAAAAGAGAGCCAACCACCGCTGACCTGATTTCCCATAATGGACAATAAGGCCTCGCTATTGGACTCTATTTCTGAAATGGGCAAAACGGCCAGGGCCAAAAATGCAATCAACGGATTAAAAATGGTAACCACGATCCACATATTGCGCAAGGTTTTTGGAAACACCCCTTTCTTTTGTTCCTCCACAAAGTTGGCAGAGCTTTCAAATCCACTAATACCAAGCATGGCCGCAGAAAATCCAAAGAACAATGCCATGGTTAGTGCACCGTGCTTTACCGGTTGGGCGTTATTGTCGCTAAAAACTCCCCAACCATGTTCAAAAAGATACATCCCGGCAAAGGAGGATAGCAGAATGAGTGAAGACAGGTGGAAGATGAAAATGGCAATAGCCACTTTTGAAGATTCCCCAATACCGATGATGACCAAACCCATAAAAATGGCCAAAAGACCAATTGTTGCCAAAATAACAGGTAATTGCGGGACAATGTTTTTGAGATATGCCATGGCTTCATTGGCTGAAATAACGGCTGTAGCCATATATGATAATAGGGTCAGGGATGCTGCCAAAGAAGCCATTCCCTTGCTAGTCGTGTTAAGTAATGCGTTGTAGGCGCCGCCGTTCATGGGTAATGCTCCAACGACCTCACCATAAATTTTTCGAAATAAAAAAAGAACGACACCAACGATTAATAAAGAAATCCAAGCATATTGCCCCGCATGTAAAACGGCCAAAGCGGATACGTACAGGCATGAAGAACTGATGTCGTTACCACTTATAGAAGTTGAGGCCAACTCCCCGAGCTTTGCTCTTATTTTTTGTGGTTCCATGAAAATTTGGTTTATAAAACCATTCTCGAAGTTAGGGCAAACAATCAAAAATTCTAAATTTGAACATAGAAAATTAGGGCAATTATGAAAATTTTAGGCATTGGCTCCAGAATCGAGCATCCCGAGTACGGCAAAGGTGTAGTCACCAATGTATCATCCAAGCACTATTGGGTCACTTTTATGGAAAATGGATTGGAAACCATTGATTTGGATGCGGATTTTGAAGTGATTGAAGGTGTGGAAGACGAAGTGGACAGCGTCAGTTTTTTTGATGTGGAACGCTCCTTGGTCAAGATTTTGGAAAAATGGAGCGATACACACGAAAAAGTGCCAATGGCGGATAAGTGGAAAGGGGGCAAGCTTATTTTGGACCCTGGGGATGGCACGGCCAGCAAAGAAATGCCAATAGATACCTTTTTTCATAAGATTGTAATGGTGCGTGACCGTATTCGGGTGATGGAACAAAAAATCAATAGCAGCAAAAACTTGGACGACCAAGAAAAAGTGGACTTACAACAATATATTACTCGCATTTATGGCAGCTTGACTAGTTTTAATGTGCTGTTCAAAGCCAAAAGCGACCATTTTGTGGGGGAGAAGGGGAAGGGCTGATCAAACTGCCTCTTTCTTCTCACTTAAATACTTCCAATACCTTTTGGGCACATGTTGTACATGCAATTTGGGGTTGATACGCGATGCAATATTAGTGCTCTTAAAATAATCGTTCCAAAGGGTCTGGTATTCGTATTCCTCATTCGCAAAGGCAGCGCTTTTCACCGTTCTGTTGTGATGGATGTCCTTTAGGTTTAGGGATACCATTTCCACATGGTCCAAGTCATAATAAATTCCGTAGCTGCGCTTTACGTCATAAATCAACCACTTTTGGTCCGCGTAGCGGTCACGAAAGTGCTTGGAGATTAAGGGCAATACGTCAAAATCGGGTTCAATATTGGCGAAGTAGATGCCATCTTTGGTCAACTGAAACCTTACAAAGGCCTCCATGCGGTGCTTTTCGCGTCCTACCTTTTTGGCCAGTTGGGCAATGTGCAACACCGTGGAATCTGAGTAATCCATATATTTCCCGTTTTTGTCTCGCATCAATTTTTGGATATAGTTGTACAACAGCAGCTCTATCCCTTCGGTTTCGCTCAAAAAGGCAAAATACACATTGGAAATGGCATTGTGACTCTTGTTTCGGATACCGTTCCAGACCCGTTTCGCCTTTTCCACATGGGTAAACACCGTTTCGGTTTCCGAAAACAGCCCGCTATGGGCCTGATGGTTCTTTTGAATATCGGCCACATTGATTTTTTCATCAAAGGCAACAAAGACGGCGGTCAGGAATCCGTTGAAACTGCCATCGTACACTAAGGTTGTTGAAGCGTTCATAACACCTACTTTTTTTGGTTTTTTGAAGTCATTTTAACTGACTCATTTATCAATTGTCCATTTCTAATTGAATAGGGACAATTGCGTACTGTACTGATTCCGAAATTTCCCGGTGGAATGTTGCAGAATCATACCTTTTATCTTCTCCGCATCCAAATCACGGCGTTCCCAGAAGCGGGAGTCGCACACCATAAAATATTGGGCACGGTTGAGGGCCACTCCCATTTTTTTGAGATGGTCCCAGTTCAATTTTCGAAACTTTCTAGCCTTTACAATTTTGTCCACGGACCGCAGTCCGATACCGGGTATCCGTGCAAGCAGGCGTTTATCTGCTGAATTCACGTCCACCGGAAAGTGGTGCAGGTTGCGCAGGGCCCATGAAAGTTTGGGGTCGACCTCCATGTCCAAATTAGGATGTTCGTTGTTCAGCAGTTCCTTTACCGAAAAACCATAAAACCGCAATAGCCAATCCGTTTGATATAGTCGGTTCTCCCGCAACATGGGCACTTGGGTCCCAATGGCTGGCAAACGTGAATCGTGGGTCACCGGCACATAACCCGAATAATAGACCCGTTTCATGTTGTAGGTTTTGTAATAATAGGTAGCGGAATACATGATGTCCTTATCCGATTCTCCTGATGCACCTACAATCATTTGGGTGCTCTGACCAGCTGGGGCATACTTTGGTGTACTTTTAATGATTTTACGTTCCGAGGTGTAGCGAACGATTTCATTTTTCACCTTTTCCATGGGTTTGGTAAAATCCTCGTGCTTTTTGTCGGGAGCCAACAGTTTAAGTCCTGAAACCGTTGGCACTTCAATATTTACGGAAAGTCTATCTGCATAGAGTCCCGCCTCGTACATCAATTCGTCACTTGCCCCTGGAATGGACTTTAAATGAATGTAACCGTTGAAGTTTTCCTCTTCGCGGAGCTTTTTGGCCACCGCAATCAAGCGCTCCATGGTGTGGTCGGGACTTTTAAATATCCCGGAACTCAAAAAAAGCCCTTCGATATAGTTTCTTCTGTAAAAATTAATGGTCAGATCAACTACTTCCTGTACCTTGAAAGCTGCCCTTGGAACATCGTTGCTTTTCCGTGTCACACAATAGGCGCAATCAAAAATACAGTGGTTAGTAAGCAGGATCTTTAAAAGAGACACGCAACGTCCATCCGCAGTATAGCTATGGCAAATTCCCATTTTGGAAGCGTTCCCCAACCCCTTGTTTGCGTTGGTTCGGTTACTTCCGCTACTGGCGCAGGAAACATCGTATTTGGCGGCATCCGCTAGAATGTTCAGTTTTTCTCGAATTCTTTCAAAGTTCATATCTTGGAAATATTCCAATCAAAAATATGGAAAAATTCCAAATATTGGAAATAATCCATAAAAAGTTTTGGAAATAATCCAAATACCCTATATTTGAGAATAGATTGTCCCTATCATTGCTTTCGAGATTAAAATGCTGCATAATGTCTCGACTGCGCTGGACAGGACATTATTGACTAGATGATGGAAAATGAAATAACCCTTAAACGATTTACCGACATCCGAAGGGAACTCGGATACACCCAAACAGAGTTCGCCCAATTGTTGGGTGTTAAAAATACGACTGCCGATATTGAACGGGGTAGGACCAGGCTGTCCGGAAAAGTAGTTGCTGAACTTTTAAAACAGTTCAAAATCAACCCTTTATGGTTGTTTGGTGAAAGTGACCAAAAGCATTTGGACACTTCAAAAACCAGTGTCATTCCCAAGGTGGTCACCGTGGATAATTCCGATAACGACAACATGGTGATGGTCAATGCCAAGGCAGCAGCGGGGTATCCACAAAATATTTCCGATACCAGCTGGTACCGACAATTACCAGCTTTTGATATGCCCATTCCTGAATTTCGCAATGCGACCTATCGTGGCTTTCAGGTGGAGGGCGATAGTATGCTCCCCAATTTGAGACCCAATGATTGGGTTCTTGCACGAGCCATCGAGCACATCGACCATGTGAGTCCCAATAAAATGTACGTTGTTGTGCTTCAGGATTCGGTAATGGTGAAAAAGATTGAACGAAAACCGAACTCCAATAACATTACCTTGGTTTCTCTCAACGAGACCTATCCGCCTTACGAAATCAAACCTTTCCAAATCCAAGAAATTTGGGAGGTAAGCAGCAAATTGACTTTCAACGTGGATGCCACTACGGAAACCGGCTTGTTGAAGCAGTTACAGCAGTCCATGGAAGAGCTCAAGAGACAAATTGCCAAGTAAAATTAGAAGCCTACCCCAGTGGTTTTCGTTTGAATTCGCATCAAATAGGAGTGGGCGGTCATGTACAGTACCGAACCATCGTCGCCCCAAGCACAGTTAGCGGTGCGTTGTCCGGTGGCGATGCGCCCCAAAAGCTTACCGCTTTCCGTGATAATCAATACACCTCCTGGTCCGGTCGAAAAAATAGTCCCATCTTTGGCAACTTTGAGACCATCCAAGGACCCGATCAAACCTTCTTCCAGCAAGGGGGACGCATCAAAAAAGATACGACCTTGCTGCAGAGTGCCATCAGGCTGAACCTGGTAGGCCATAATATATGGTGCCGCATTATCGGATTGATTGACGTATAGAATTTTTTCATCAGGGGAGAGGGCAATCCCATTGGGGCGGGAAAGATTCCCAACAACCCTATCCACCTGCCCATTCTTATCAATTTTATACACGCCAAAGGCATCCATTTCACGGGTTTTGGAATTTTGTTGCTGTGGAAGTCCATAGGGAGGGTCGGTGAAATAATAGGTGCCATTCGAGCTTTGTACAATATCGTTGGGACTATTGAACCGCTTGCCTTCCCAATGGTCAGCAATGGTTATTTTCCCTCCATTTGACAAAGGCATTCGAGAAACTCTACGGTCGCCATGTTCGCAGGATACCAACTCGCCTTGTTGGTTTATGATGAGTCCGTTACTGCCGGGCTCATGACTGTAAGGCAAAACGCCCGTATATCCTGAGGGTTTCAAAAATTCGGAAATCCCTTCGCCCTCTTTCCATTTAAAAATGGTATTCTGTGGTACATCTGAAAACAGCAGGAAGCCGCCATCTTTCACCCATACAGGTCCTTCGGACCAGATGTACCCATCGGCCAGCACTTCAATGGTTGCATGTTGATCAACATAATCATAAAAGGCTTCGTCCAGAGCCACCAATTCACCTGTCGTTTGCCGTTGGGCCATGCAGCCCAATACCACAAACATCAATGCGTATCGTACGATTTTCATTTTAAAATTGTTTTTCGTAGGTCATGTTCAATCAGGCTTTCCAATCAGGCCTGTTGCATCAAACAGCTATTTTTTATTGCTTTTGCCAGCAGACCGGCTGCTTCAGGTTTTAAGCGGAACCACAGTTCGGGTTCAAAAATTTCCAGCTCGGCCAAGGCCCAATTTCCATCATTGTCCTTAAAGATATCCACCCGTGCATACATGGGCAATTGTGGAGCCGCGTGAACCACAGTTTGCGCAAAGGCAATCTGCTCTTCAGTAGGTTGGTATTCGTGCACGGTTCCCCCAAAATCGTCCTGTACCCTAAAATCACCCGCTTTGGCTATTTTTAATACGGCATGAGTGAATGTTCCGTTGAATAGCATCATGGAAATCTCTCCTTCGGATACAATATGGTGCTGAAATTCTTGAAGCATTAATGCTTCTTCCGCAATCAATTCCTTAAAAATGGATTCATGTTTGCCAATTTCGTCTTTCCCTATTTTATAGGTATGGCGGGCAGCCCCCGAAACACAAGGTTTTAGAATAAAAGTATCCGATGCGAATCCGTACTCCAGCTGTGTTTTGGCAACGGCTTCGGCAAGGGTAATGCTTGAATCTTTTTCAATGAAAAGCGTTTTGGGAATGGTCACCCCGGCCTTGGACAGGTCTTGCAAATAGTGCTTATCGATGTTCCAGCGGATGAGTTCCTTGGAGTTTATGAACTGTGTTTGTTGTGAAGCTTGCTCGAGCCATTTGGAAAAGTCGGCAAAGCGGTCAAAATAGTCCCAAGTGGTGCGAAATAGCGCAAATCGGGTAGTGGACCAATCAAAATCGGAGTCGTCCCAAGCTTTTCGGCCTACGGTCAACCCTTCATTTTGCATAGCTTCCACGACCAATCGGTCCTCCAAAAGTACATTTTCAATATAAGGAGTCTTTTTTGTTGGGGACACATATCTATGGTCCGTCAATACCACAACATCAAATTGCATAGGGCTGAAATTTAGAATCCTACGGCGGTGTCATCGCCACGTTTGTCCGCCCCGCCTTCCAGTCTTCCATCGGGAAGCACCCGGATGGCATCTACCTTACCAATGATTGGAGTACGTTCCTCGTTGATAATGTATCCTTTGGACTTTAATTGTTCCTTGAGTTCATCCGAAAAACCTTCGGGTTCAAAAATCACCATATCGGGCAGCCATTGATGGTGAAAACGAGGTGCGTTCACCGCCTCTTGCATACTCAGGTTGAATTCGTACACATTAAGAATGGTCTGTGCGACTGCTGTGATAATCGTGGAACCTCCTGGAGTTCCTACCACCATGTACAGTTTGCCATCCTTTTCCACAATGGTGGGTGTCATGCTGCTGAGCATGCGTTTTTCGGGTTGAATACTGTTCGCTTCGGCACCAATGAGTCCAAACATATTCGGAACCCCTGGTTTGGCACTAAAATCGTCCATTTCGTTATTCAAAAAGAAACCAAGTTCTTCGCAATACAGCTTGGAACCATAGCCTCCGTTTAGGGTAGAGGTGACCGAGACCGCATTACCTTCGCTATCCACAATGGAAAAATGGGTGGTCTGTGCGCTCTCAACAATTTCGACCTCGCCATGGCTTACCTCGGAGGACAGGGTAGCCTTGTCAAAAGAGAAATTGGCCATCCGTTCCTGAATGTATTCATCGTTCAACAACATATCGTAAGGAATCTCCACAAAATCAGGGTCCCCCAAATAGAAGTTACGGTCGGCGTAGGCTCTTCGTGAGGCCTCGGTAAATAATTGGATGGTCTTCGCCGAGTTATGCCCGTACTTGGCCACTTCGTAGGGCTCCATCATTTTGAATATTTGATTGATGGTAACGCCACCGCTGCTCGGTGGACTCATGGAAATCACCTTAATGTCCTTGTAGTTAAAAACGATGGGGTCGCGCCAAACGGCCTCATATTTTTCTAGGTCTTCAGTGGTAATCAAACCGCCATTTTCTTGCACGAAATTGGCCAATTTTTGGGCCACTTCACCTTTATAAAATCCATCGCGCCCTTCTTCCATAATTTTTTGAAGTGTTTTCGCGTAGGTCGGATATTTGATGGTGTCGCCTGCGGTAAAAGGTCCCGCAAATTTGGTGCTATCGCTATTTGCCTTGATGAAATCCTCACGATAACCCGCAAGACGTTCTGCCTGCTTCTCCGTAACCACAACGCCTTTATTGGCCAATGCAATGATAGGTTCAATGATTTCCTTTAGCGGTAATTTTCCAAATTTTCTATGGACTTCCAACACACCTGCTACGGTTCCGGGTACGCCTACGGCGGTGCCGCCCGAAGTGCTCAAGCCAGGGATAACGTTGCCCAAGGAGTCCAAATACATATCTTTGTGGGCGGCGAGGGGTGCCTTTTCCCGATAATCGATGCCGCCGACTTCGCCATTGCTTTTGCGATAGACCATAAAACCGCCTCCGCCCACACTGCCGGCAAAAGGGTAGGCTATGACCAAGCTAAGCTCGGTAGCCACCATGGCATCAAAGGCATTACCACCTTTTTTCATGATGTCCGCGGCCAATTGGGAGGCTTCCTCCCGTGCGGAAACGACCATGGCTTTTTCAGTGACCAGTCCGGTTGGCGTTGCGGGTTGCTGCTTACAATTGATGAATAGGAGCAAGGGCAAAAAGAGTATCAGTCTTCGCATAGGGCAATAAATTTTTGGTTGGAAAAGGTAATCAATTCTTTAAAAAAGTCGGTGAACTCGTTTTCAAATTCCTCATAATGTTCCTCCAGGTCCAAAATGGCAAAATTCATTCGGGATTTGTTCTTGGTCCGTCGGTTCATGCCATTGAGCACGCGTTGGATTCCCGCTAGATTGGCATAGTTGAGCAGCCAGTTATCGGCAATCATGTAGGGCATCATCCGTTTGGTGGCCATGGGCAGAATATCGTAATTGTCTTCCAGCAAATCATAGAAGTTTTCTACATAATCGGCCAAGGAAACATCGGAATAATCCGTCCAATTCTTAGCCAAAAAGTGGTCATAATAAATATCGACAATCACACGGCTGTAGTGACTGTAGTTTTTGTGTAAACGTTTGCTGCTTTGTCTTGCGATGGGATGGGCATCGGTAAAAGTGTCTATTTCCCGATGCAGCAGGATGCCTTTTTGTATTCTGTCAGGAAAATGATGGTACTTATTTCCACGGATATGGTCGGCAAAAAAATTGCCCAAAGTGATTTCCTTATCATCGAACGATAAATAAATATGTGCTAAGAAGTTCATCGGGGCAAATTCCTTTTCCAACGAAATTTACAAATTCAAAACATGGAATCGAGGATACCCCATTATATTTGCAAAAACTTTTTTAACAATTATGACACTCATCAAATCCATTTCCGGCATACGAGGCACCATCGGAGGGCGCACAAACGATAACTTAACGCCCGTTGACGCGGTAAAATTCGCTGCCGCTTATGGTACCTGGTTACAATCGTACGCTGCGAAGGATAAGCTGAAGGTAGTCATTGGTCGAGATGCCCGTTTATCTGGGGAGATGATACAAAATTTGGTGGTCTCCACCTTGGTGGGATTGGGAATTGATGTTATCGATTTGGGATTGTCCACAACCCCCACCGTAGAGATTGCGGTTCCTTTGGAAAAAGCGGACGGCGGCATTATTTTAACGGCCAGCCATAACCCCAAACAGTGGAACGCCCTTAAATTATTGAACGAAAAAGGGGAGTTTTTGGATGCGGAGCAAGGCGCTAAGATCTTGGCCTTGGCCGAGAAAGAGGATTTTGAATTCGCCGAGGTCGATGATTTGGGTGAAATCATAAAGAACGATTCCTACATCGATATCCATATAGATGAAGTATTGGAATTACCTTTGGTAGATGCCGAGACCATAAAAAAGGTAGGCTTTAAGGTTGTGGTCGACGGGGTCAATTCAACAGGTGGGATTGCCATTCCAAAATTGCTTGAAGAATTGGGGGTTGAAGTAGTAAAATTATATTGTGACCCCACAGGACATTTTCCGCATAACCCCGAACCTTTGAAGGAACATTTGGGCGATATCTGCAAGAAAGTAGTGGAGGAAAAGGCTGATTTTGGCATTGTAGTGGACCCGGACGTGGACCGATTGGCATTTATTAGCAATGATGGGGAAATGTTCGGTGAAGAATATACGCTAGTGGCTTGCGCCGATTATGTGCTATCCAAGACCAAAGGAAATACGGTATCCAATCTTTCCTCCTCCCGTGCTTTGCGCGACATTACGGAAAAACACGGCGGCACTTACGAAGCTGCTGCAGTGGGGGAGGTGAACGTAGTGACCAAGATGAAGGCCAATAATGCCATTATTGGGGGTGAGGGCAATGGCGGTATCATTTATCCTGAGAGCCATTATGGACGGGATGCCTTGGTGGGGACGGCTTTATTTTTGATGCTGATGGCCGAGCGCGGTGGAACAGTGGCCGAACTTCGTGCCAGTTACCCGAGCTATTTTATGAGCAAAAAGAAGATAGCATTGACGCCCGACTTGGATGTAGATGCGCTGTTGGAGGCCATGCACCATAAATATAAGGATGAAGAGGTGTCTACCATCGATGGGGTGAAGATTGATTTTCCGGAGAATTGGGTGCATTTGAGAAAATCGAACACGGAACCCATCATCAGAATTTATACCGAAGCCAAGTCCCAAGCCGAAGCCGATGGATTGGCGGATAGGATAATCGGTGAAATCAAGGAAGTAGCGGGAATCTAGGAATTGACCACCTTTTGGGTTGTTATCTGGAACTCCTTGGGTACTTTGTCCTTGTGTTTCCAACGTTTATGTGTCCAGAAGTAATATTCTGGCGCTTCCCGGATGGATTTTTCAGTCTCCCGTAAAAAGGCGTCGGTGATTTTGTAGTCTTCTACCTCCGATGGGTTTTCGGAAAGTACCTTGACCGTACCCTCATAATAGCCCCTTCCAATTTTACGTGTCTTGAGGTAGACGGGAATAATATCGTTTGCTTTGCAAATTTCCTCGCCCCCCACATGCACAGGTACCACTATGCCCATAAAATCTGTCCAGTATTTGGCCTTGATGACCATGGGCGATTGATCGCTAATGATACCCACCATGAGCAGTAGTTTACTTTCCTTGGCGTCCTTCAAAATTTTTCGGGACTCCCTTGTGGAAATCAGTTGGGTGTTGAACCTGCCCCTAAGGTCCCGTACCAGTTTATCAAAATACTTGTTCTTTATTTTTTGGTAGATACCGTAGCCTTTGGACTTAATTTGAAGATTAAGGGAAACCACCCACTCCCAGCTGGCATAATGTGGCAGCATCAGCATGGTGTTGATGCCCTTTGCTTCAAGCTCGTGGAGCACCTCCATGTTGGTGACCGTAAATCTTTTTTGGACTTCCTTATTGCTAATCCCCAGAGTCTTGATCATCTCCAGAAAGATATCGCACATATGCCTGAAGAACTTTTTCTCTATAACCAATCGTTCCTCTTCTGATTTTTCAGGAAAAACAAGGGCCAAATTGTTGCGCACCACCTTTTTGCGGTACCCAATAAGGTAGTACAGGAGTATGTAGACCCCATCGGAGATAAAATAAATGATTTTAAAAGGGAGTCTGGAAACCAACCAGAGCAAAGGATAAACAAGGATATAAACTACCAGCTGCATAGACTATTCTTGTGTGCAAATATAGCTATATTTGAACCCAAACCTTTATTTACATGCTCAATTTACATATCGCTACGATAGCCATCATGGCTGCCAATGTGCTGGTTTCACTACGTGGTTTCAATAATATGGCGTTTTTTGACAGATACAAGTTCAGTATCAGTGCCATACAAGCGGGGCAGCGGGAACGGATGGCCACCTCTGGCTTTTTGCACGTGGATTTTTCCCATTTGTTCCTCAATATGTTCACGCTGTATTTTTTTGCTCCGGTAGTGATTGGTTGGTTCGGCTCCATCAAATTTTTAATCATCTATTTTGTGAGTCTGCTGGCAGGAAGCCTTTTGGCCTTGGTTTTTCATAAAGATGAGCCATTTTACAGTGCCGTAGGGGCCAGTGGTGCGGTTATGGGCGTGTTGTACGCCGCCATATTGCTCAACCCTGATATGCAATTGGGCATTATGTTCATTCCCATTCCATTACCGGCCTATGTGTTGGGGATTGCTTACTTGTTGTATTCCATTTGGGGGATGAAAAGCCGGATGGGCAATATAGGACACACCGCCCACTTTGGGGGAGCCATTGGGGGATATGCAACCACTTTATTGTTTAAACCAGAACTTTTTGTCACGGACACCTTGATTGTGGTGCTCTTGGCCATTCCTATCATCATCCTTTTTGTATTAGACAAAATGGGCAAGATTTAGCTAAGATGCCATAGGTAATTTTATTGGAAGTATGGTTTTCAATTCGAATGGATTCCGTGTCAAGCACGGAATGATGGTCATCCATAAATCCCATAAAAAAAGGCCTTGAAACTTCAAGACCTTTGTTCATCTATATTTTAGGGCTGATTTAGCTCTTACCAAGTATTTCGGCCACTTTTTCTTCCAAAGCAGGTCCCCTGAGGTCTCTTGCTACGATAACCCCATTTTCGTCCAATAAAAATGCAGCAGGAATAGCATTGATGTTGTACAAACGGGCAATCGGGTCCTGAAAACGCTGAAGGTTGGAAATATGGTTCCATTCCAATCCATCGGCTTCAATAGCGCCGGTCCATTGTTCGGCTTGGGTATCCAAAGAAACGCCCAAAACGTCGAAACCTTTTTCGTGGTATTTTTTGTAGACCGATACAATGTTTGGGTTTTCGGCACGACAGGGTCTGCACCATGCGGCCCAAAAGTCGACCAAGGTAAGTTTTGCATTGCTGGTCACATCGCTCAATGCTAGCACGTCACCCGAGGGCGTAGGGGCAGAAAAGTCGGGCGCTGTGGCTCCCACTTCGGTAGATTTTAAATTTTCAAGCTGCTCCGCAATCTTTTTTGCAGGTTCGGTTTCCTTCATCTCGGGTGAAAGTGCCTCGAACATGGATTTGATTTCATCTACGGTAGCTGACTTTGTGGCCAACAGGTTACCGATGACCAAAACGGAGATGTAGGCATCTGGATGGCTCTTCGCAAAATCAAGGTTGAAATTTTTGGCATCTTCCTGAAATTCCATGAATTCCTCGCGAAGTGCGGCCACAGTGGCAGTATCTTGCTGCTGGGCTGCGGTACGCATATCGTTCTGCATAGATTGCGCTCTTTCAGAAAACCTGCGGGACTCTTCCAAAAAGTCCATGAATACTTCGTTTTGTTCGGTTCCTTTGAGCTTTGCGTATCCAATGCTATCTTTTTGGAATTCTACATCGATTGTTCCGTTCTCCACGATTACCGGAACGTTTCCACGCATTTTATCCACAAAAAGATAGTACATCTTGGGCTCCACTTGGTTTCCGCTAAAGCTGAAAAGTCCATCTTGGACGGCGGTAGTGTCGATATCCACCAATTGGTTTAGGGAATCGGTGGTCTTCAAAAATATTTGGGTTCCATTTTCGGGTTCTCCGGTAATGGTTCCGCTCAACACGTATCCTTTGGGTTCAGAATTACAGGCACTTATCAAAAGTGCACCTAGGGATATGGCAAATAGTTTTTTCATTTCAATATGTTTAAGCCGCTAAGGTATTCAATGTTTATGGCATAAAAAAACCCTCGGCTTATTGAAAAGCCAAGGGCTTGTCTTTAAAAAATCGTATCGTTAGAATTGGTATCGGATACCCAATGCGATATCAAAATCAAAATCGTTATCGAAACCGTCGTACCCAACTAGGCCTAATTCAGGTCGGAAGTCCAAGGATAGGAGCAGTGGAATATCAAAATCGTATTCTATACCGATATTACCTGCCGCAAACACGAACAAGCCATCGTTATCATCGTTAAAATCGGGTTCTGGCCTATCAAAATCAACGCTTCCCAGTCCACCACCGACACCGTAGTACCAGTTAAAGTTGCCATCCAAAGGTCGTACCCATTGGTAAACTCCTGCCAATTTAAAAGCATCAAACTCCCGGCTATCCCTCCAGCCTAGGTTGAATTCCGCCCGGTTGTAGCGGCCAATCGATTTTTGATAGGAAATCTCGGCCCCAAAGCCGTCACTGTCGCCCAATCGTAGTCCCAAAGCATGCTCTGAGATGTTCTGCGCGCTTAAGCTCACTGTTGCAAACAAAAATAAAACGGATAATAATGTGGTAATCTTCATGAGGTTCTCGTTAAGTTAAAAAATAGAGATAGTTTTGTAATACATTTACGTTCTAAAAACCAATTTAGTTCCCAAAAAGTATTCCAAGTTGGATAAAAAATTGTTAAAAGACCTCTCTGAATCCTTGGAAGGGGAGTTGTTGTTCGACGAATTGAGCAGGGCGATTTATGCCACAGATGCTTCGGTGTATCGCAAACTGCCCTTAGCGGTGGCCTATCCCAAAAATCCACAGGATATCAAAACATTATTGGGTTTCGCCAACAAAAATAGGGTTGGACTGATTCCTCGGACAGCAGGAACTTCTTTGGCCGGACAATGCGTAGGGGAGGGCATTGTGGTGGATGTGAGCCGACACTTCACCAAAATCATCCATTTGAACAAGGAGAAAAAGCAAGTGACCGTTCAGCCTGGGGTGGTACGTGACGAGCTCAATCAGTACCTACAACCTTTTGGTCTCTTTTTTGGGCCAAACACCTCCACGTCAAACCGATGTATGATCGGTGGCATGGTAGGCAACAATTCTTCGGGAACCACTTCCATACAATACGGCGTTACCCGCGATAAGGTGGTTGCCATGCAATGCATTCTGTCCGATGGGAGCGATGCACACTTTACGGATATATCCAAAGAAATATTTGACCAAAAGCGGATTGGGGATTCTTTGGAAGCTAACATATACCAAAAACTTTACGAAGAACTTTCCAATCCGGAAACGCAGCAACAGATTGCCGATGAATTCCCGAAACCGAGCATTCACAGACGCAATACGGGTTATGCGGTGGACGAACTATTGAAGAACCGGATTTTTGGGGATGAAAAGGAGGACTTCAATTTGTGCAAGCTTTTATCGGGCAGTGAGGGAACTTTGGCCTTTACCACCGAAGTGACCCTTCAGCTTGATGATGTACCGCCTCCCTTTGCGGCCATGGTGGCTACCCATTACCATACCTTGGAGGATTGCTTGAGCGATGTGGCTCCCGTGATGCAGCACAGCCTGCACCTATGCGAGATGATGGATAAGGTAATTCTGGACTGTACCAAGAACAATCGTGCACAATTGGCCAATCGTTTTTTCGTGGAGGGCGACCCAGCCGGAATTTTGATGTTGGAGGTCAAGGCAACTACCACGGAAGATCTGGAAAAGCAGTTGGAAGCCCTGCTCAAAACCATTGAAAAGTCGGGATTGAGCTATGCCAGTCCTGTTTTGTACGGGGAAGACATCAACAAGGCCATCGAACTTCGTAAGGCCGGATTGGGATTGCTAGGCAATATGGTGGGAGACCGTAAAGCGGTAGCCTGTATCGAAGACACCGCAGTGGCCTTGGAAGACCTGAAGGATTTTATCGGGGAGTTTACCCAGATCATGAAAGAATATGGGCAGGATGCCGTGTACTACGCCCATGCAGGGGCTGGAGAATTGCATTTGAGGCCCATTCTGAATCTAAAAAAGGCAGAAGATGTGGTCTTGTTCCGGCGTATCACCACCGATGTGGCCCAACTCACCAAAAAATACCGAGGCAGTTTTAGTGGCGAACATGGAGATGGTATCGTCCGCGCTGAATTCATTCCATTGATGATCGGAGAGGCCAATTATGAACTCCTGAAACGCGTAAAAACGATTTTCGACCCCAATGGAGTCCTGAATCCGGGAAAGATAGTGGATGCCTACCCCATGGATGAGTCCTTGCGATACGAGGTAGACCGAAAAGAGCCCGAAGTTTCTACTGCTATGGATTTTTCGGATAGTGAGGGTATTTTAAAGGCTGCGGAAAAATGCAACGGAAGTGGTGATTGCCGCAAAAGCCACCACATGAGCGGTGCCATGTGCCCCAGTTATCAGGCGACCAAAAATGAGAAAGATACGACAAGGGCCAGGGCCAATGCGCTGCGGGAGTTTTTGACGCATTCCGAAAAACCGAACCGCTTCGACCATGAAGAGCTAAAGCAGGTCTTTGACCTTTGTTTGAGTTGCAAGGCCTGTGCCAGTGAGTGCCCGAGCAATGTGGACGTGGCCACCTTGAAGGCGGAGTTTCTGTACCATTATCAGGAAGCGAACGGCTATTCCTTGCGCAGCAAGCTGTTTGCCCACAATACCCAACTGAATGCCTTGGGCAGCAAGGTTTCAGGAGTAACCAATTGGATGTACGAATCCAAAACCATTGGGAATTTCATCAAAAAAGCTACTGGAGTGGCGCCTGAAAGGAGTTTACCACAAGTAGGACGCTTTAATTTTAACAATCACCTTAAAAAGCAGCGTGCAGCGCGTACGGAGCTTTCCAAAAAGCAGGTGGTGCTATATATCGATGAGTTTGTCCAATATTTGGATATCCAGATCGGTAAGGATGCCATCGAATTGCTGTGCAAATTGGGTTACGATGTGGAACTATTTTATGGGGAGAGCGGGAGAACCTATCTATCGAAGGGATTTTTAAAACAGGCCAAAAAATTGGTCGCCCGTAATTTGGAACGCCTCAAGCCCATTTTGGATGCCGGAACTTCCATTGTGGGACTGGAGCCTTCGGCCATACTCTCTTTTAGGGACGAATACCAACGGTTGCACGAGGATAAGGGCCAATTGACCAAACTGGCTTCGCAATCCTTTTTGATCGAGGAATTTTTGGCTTCGGAAATAGCAGTAAAACAAATTACTTCGGAAAGTTTCACCAAAGAAGAGCGGACCATAAAAATCCACGGACATTGCCATCAAAAAGCATTGAGCAACCAAAAAGTGACCTTTGATATGCTCAACCTGCCCGAAAATTACAAAGTAACCATCATCCCGTCGGGTTGTTGTGGCATGGCGGGTTCCTTTGGGTACGAAAAGGAACATTATGAGGTGAGTATGCAGGTTGGGGAGCTCAAATTATTTCCAGCAGTGAAGAAAAGTTCAACGGACACCATTATTGCGGCCAATGGAACCAGTTGTAGGCATCAAATCAAGGATGGGACGAAAAGGGAGGCATTGCACCCGGTCTCAATCTTGAGACAGGCCCTTGTTGTCTAAGAAATCAGGGTCGATATGCTCTTCGCTCTCACTGAATTGTTGTTCGGTAAGGTCTTCCATCTTCACTTCCTTGTCCGTAATGGATGCAATAAGGTCGTTCATATCCATTTCCTTTAGGTCTTCGTCCATAAAGAAAGGGGAGAGCCGGTCGTGATTGTAGTGGTAAATTTTCCAACGCTTAAAGGAATATTCCAGAGCGGTAAGGTTTTCCACCCAATCCCCGGAATTTAGATAGGTGCATCGACCATATTTGTTTTCGTAGATCTCTTTTTTAGGTTGATGGATGTGTCCGCAGACCACATAATCGTACTCGTTTTCTATCGCGAGTTCTGCAGCGGTTTTTTCAAAGTCATTGATATATTTGACCGCGCCCTTTACGCTGTTCTTTATTTTTTTGGACAAGGAATATTTTTCCCGTCCCATTTTGGCCAAGCACCAATTAAGGAAACTATTGATCAAAATAAGTAGGTCATAGCCATATCCTCCCAATTTGGCCAACCATTTGGCATTTTGAATAGAAACATCGAACACATCACCATGAAAGATCCATGCTTTTTTACCGTCGAGGTTCAACACCAATTTGTTCATGATCTTAAAGTTGCCCATTGAAGTATCACTGAACTTACGGAGCATTTCATCGTGATTTCCAGTAATATAGTACACTTCGGTACCCCTGGAGGCCATTCCAATGATCTTTCTTAACACTTTTAAATGGGAAGGAGGGAAGTATCGCTTGCTAAACTGCCAAATATCGATAATGTCCCCGTTTAAAATCAGTTTTTTGGGCTGAATGCTGTTGAGGTATGTGATCAGTTCGTCCGCATGGCAGCCATAGGTTCCTAGGTGAACATCCGAGATAACTGCCAATTCTATCTTCCTTCTTTTCAATCGAATAAGGTTTAGTACAAAATAAACTGGTAGGAATAAATTAGAAATCAATTCCAAATCATTAATTCATGAGGATATTGTTAAAATAATATCACCTTAAAGTGAATTATGTTACAATAACATTAAGCCAAAAGCCTGTTTTTGAATTAGCTTTGTATCCGCTACCTTTGGGGGCAATCTAATTTTATACCGAATGGCAGGAAATTCCTTTGGACAACTTTTTAGGCTCACCACCTTTGGTGAATCCCATGGAAAGGCTCTGGGCGGCATTATCGATGGTTGTCCCGCTGGGATAACGTTGGACCTCGAGAAGGTACAAGAAGAACTGAACCGCAGAAAGCCGGGGCAATCTGCCATCGTCACGCAACGCAAGGAGCCGGATACCGTGGAGATCTATTCCGGTGTATTCGAAGGAAAAACTACGGGAACGCCCATTGGTTTTGCCATTCACAATACCAATCAGAAGTCAAAGGACTATTCCCATATCAAGGATTCGTACCGACCTTCCCATGCGGACTATGTGTACGATAAAAAGTACGGTTTCCGTGATTACCGAGGAGGAGGCAGGAGTTCCGCACGGGAAACGGCAAGTCGAGTGGTGGCGGGAGCCATCGCCAAACAGTTTCTGAACGATATCAAAATCAACGCCTTTGTTTCGCAAGTGGGGGAGATGAAATTGGATAAACCGTATCAAGAATTGGACTTTTCCAAGATAGAATCCAATGCAGTGCGCTGTCCGGATCCTGAAATGGCCCAACAGATGGAGGCATACATCAAATCCATTAAAAAAGAAGGGGATACCATTGGTGGTGTTATCACCTGTGTGGCCCAAAATGTACCCATCGGTCTCGGAGAACCGGTTTTTGATAAGCTGCACGCCCGTTTGGGTGAAGCCATGCTTTCCATCAATGCCGTTAAGGGTTTTGAGTATGGAAGCGGCTTTGCAGGGGTTGCCATGAAGGGCAGTGAGCACAACGATGCCTTTAACCCCGATGGCACCACAAAGACCAATCGCAGTGGAGGTATCCAAGGGGGTATCAGCAATGGTATGGACATTTATTTTAGTGTTGCCTTTAAGCCTGTGGCCACTGTTCTGCAAGCCTACGACACCATCAACAAAGAAGGGGAGCAGGTGACCACCCAAGGCAAGGGAAGGCACGATCCCTGTGTGGTACCAAGGGCCGTGCCCATTGTGGAGGCCATGACGGCATTGGTGTTGGCAGACTATACGTTGCTGGCCCGTACCAACAAAATCTGATGAGCCGTTAGGTGGTTTCCATGCAATAAAGTATCTTTCCGTCCATAATTTTATTTTATGAAGAAATTGGAATTACACTGGCAAATCCTCATCGGGATGGCCTTGGGTGTTTTGTTTGCGTTGTTAATGGTTCAATTTGATTGGGGTCCCAAAATTGTTTCGGATTGGATCAAACCTTTTGGTAATATTTTCATCAACTCACTAAAATTGATTGCGGTGCCCTTGATTTTGGCATCGTTGATCAAGGGAGTGTCCGACCTAAAGGACATTTCGAAGCTCTCCAAAATGGGCGGTCGGACGATAGGGATTTACATCGTCACCACCATTATTGCGGTAACCATAGGTTTACTGGTCGTGAACGTGGTAAAGCCCGGTGGTTCCATTACAGAGGATACCCGGAACGAGCTTGTGGAGAACTACAAAGGCGATGCTGACAACATCAAAACTGCCGCCGACAAACAAAAGGAGGCGGGCCCCTTGCAGGCGCTGGAAGATTTGGTTCCGAGCAACATATTTAAGGCCGCGAGCGACAATGGAAACATGCTTCAGGTGATTTTCTTTGCCATATTCTTTGGGATTGGGCTCATTTTGATTCCAGAGAAAACCGCAGAACCCGTCAAAAAATTCTTCGATGGCTTTAACGAGGTCATTTTAAAATTGATAGATATTATTATGTTGGCCGCACCTTATGGTGTATTTGCGCTGTTGGCGGCCTTGGTGGTGGAGTCGCCAAGTTTGGACCTTTTCCAAGCCCTGGCATGGTATGCCTTCTGTGTACTGCTTGGTTTGGCGCTTATGCTATGTGTATATCTGCTGATTGCATGGATTTTCACCAAAACCAACCCCGCCTTTTTTATGAAAGGAATGTCCCCTGCACAATTATTGGCTTTTTCGACCAGTTCGAGTGCCGCTACCTTGCCAGTGACCATGGAAAGGGTAGAGGAGCATTTGGGCGTTGAGGAAGAGGTGACCAGTTTTGTGCTGCCCATTGGTGCCACTATCAATATGGACGGAACCAGTTTGTATCAAGCGGTAGCCGCCGTTTTTATCGCCCAAGCCTTTGGTATGGACCTGAGTCTTTCCGCTCAGTTGGGCATCATTGTTACGGCAACCTTGGCTTCCATAGGTAGTGCAGCTGTTCCCGGTGCCGGAATGGTAATGTTGGTCATCGTATTGGCACAGGCTGGGATTCCTGAGGCAGGACTTGCACTGATTTTTGCGGTGGATAGACCTTTGGATATGTGCCGTACCGTGGTGAATGTTTCCGGTGATGCCACCGTTTCTTTATTGGTTGCTAAATCCGTAGATAAATTGGGAGAGCCCAAGGTGAAGAATTGGGACGACAACTATCGGAAACAAAAAGAGAGTTAATCCAAAAACTTGGCTTTAAGTTCTGGGGTGGGTATCATGCAGGCGTCCTGCTTGCCGAACCATTTGTACCGATTTTTGGCCACAACGTCATAGATCCGATCGCGGATGGAGGAGGGAATCCAAGTAAAAATGGCCGAAAGCTTCCAGATGCCACCTAAATCTTGGGCAATTTCCAAGGCGGCATCCGATTTGGTAAAATAGGCTACTCCGGGCTCAATCAAAATAATGGAATCGATTTTGCTGGTATCGATTTGGCGTTGGGCCACCAACTCCTGTCCAATCTCACTTTGGAGCGCCGCGTAACGAAAAATATCCTTTTTGTCCCTTTTGATGACAAATTGGACCGCGTTGTTGCACAAATTGCAAACGCCATCGAACAGGATTATCTTTTTATCTTCCATAGTGCTGTCATTCCCGCGTAGGCGGGAATCCAATTTCTTTGCTACAAAGATACGCAGCAGTCCCCTCAAAGCCTAGCGATTTCTAATAGCCGGCCAATGTTAAAATCTCGTTGGGAGGGAGCTCGCTCAGTTCAAGGATGTTCTTGCCCGATGCTGCCAAGGCCTTGCGCACGATATAATTCCCCGTTCGGTAACCCACGGATTCCCTGCCGTCGGGATGCTGGAACATCCAGTGCTGGTAATTGGCATTGATGGGCAGGGCCAATATTTCGGTAGCCCATTCCTCGGCCACTGTGGCTTCGGGAGGGCTATCGGCTTCCATGGCGACGGTGTACACTTCCGAAAACACCACGGCAAGCCCCTCGTTCACCGACGCGATATCGATACCTGGTCCAAATTTATTGTCCTGTATGGCCCAACCTCGGTAAAGGTGGTGAAATTCATGAAAAATGGTATGCTCCAAGGCCGTTTCGGCCGCTTTGGCAACCCCACCGGGGTAGGTCTCGGATATTTGGATCACCACTTGGGGAGGGGAGTTGGTCTCCGTTCGGCCGGTAACCCCGCCGACCACATCGATGTTCCAATCCACAATCTCCACCGCTACGTTGATGCTGTCGGGCAGGTTGGGCAACAGTTTCCTAACCTTTAGTTCCGATGTGTGGACAATGTCTTGGATAAGTTCTTCCTGTGCGGGCGTAAAGCGCGATTTACTTTCGGTAAAGGTTACTACCGAGCTGGCTTGGACTGTTTTGCCGGGAGAAGGGTTGCAACTGGCAATGACGCTATATAATGCAAATAGCGCTAGGATTTTGATGGATTTCATGAATGTTCGTTTTTTTAAAGACTGATGAAATCCAAAATTGTTACATGAATAGAAAAGAGGTGTGGGTGGTTTTGACTAAGGAGTGTGAGTGGCACTATGGATTATAAGTGTATCCCGGTATTATTATTCTGCTATCTCTTTTAATAATTCCGCTGTTTTTGGTTCAATTTCCCCATTAAACTTTAGTTTAGAAGCTTTTTTACCCGTTAGCATTTGATAAAAAACGCACGCGTTTAAAAAAGCTCCATAGACATTGGGATGGATATTGTCTTCGTATACGTTGACTTCTGGATACTCCGTCAAAATTTGGTAGAATTTGTTCCCATTGTCCGATGCTGTGAGTCCATACTTCTGGGCCACCAAATCATACGATTCGTTGATCAAAGCAAACTCCTGTTCTAAATTCGCTATTTCTGGAGAGCAGTACTCATCATTTTCCAAGCTATGATCAATGGCCCATTTGGAATAGCAGTATTGTTTAGGATATTCCTTTTTTGAAGGCCAAGTTTTAAATAAAATGAACTTACAATCTTTATTTGAAATTCGATTCTTGATTTCTTCAATTGCGGTTTCAACTTTGTATTTTTTGGCCTCCGGAATTAATAGTCTGACGGTGCCTTCCTGCAGAATTATGACATCCCAATCCTTTTCGGATAGTTTAACCTCTGTTTTGGTTTTTTCACCATCTTCCTTTCTTCGCGTATTGATTTGATCCTCGGTTCTTAATTCAATGATGTTGTTCAAATGCGCATCCAATGACATTCCGGGAAATGTACTATGTTCAATGTTAAAATTAGAGGAAGTCTCGTTCAACATTTGTTGTAAAGTTTCCGGCATATCATGGTAATAGGTCAAACTATTTCCAATAAACAGTACGTCGATTTTTTCGGTTTCCTTTGTTTCCTGAGATTTACAATTAACAGCAATGAATAATAATAATGGTAATAGAATATGTTTCATGAATTATAGCTAATGGTCTCGGTTTTTCGTGTTTAGTCTTTTAAAAATAGGGAATTTAATTTAGGGGAGGAGGGAACAATGAATTATGGCCAGTATTGTGAGTAGTTTTTAATCTAACAGTATTTTGTCCATAACGAATGTCAAAATGATAAGTCCAACTGCTATCCACGAATTAGATGTCGGCTTATATTTTAATCTAATGGGTTTTGACAATAGTAACGAAGCAAAAATTAAGAATACGAATACAATAGACAGAATTATTGTATAATGAGTTTGACTTTCAATAAGTAATTTGCCACTCTGGTTCCCTTTCCAATAAACTATGATAATTCCAACCGCGTAAGAAATCCATGAAGCTAGGTTTGAAATCCAACCGCTTCTTTTGTTTTTTAATAGTAAAATTCCAGAAATAAGACCTAGAATGCCTAAGAACATGAAAAAGTGAGTGTTCTTGAAAATTTTAAAAAGGGACAAGTTGTCCCAAGTTGTTAATCCCGTGTCGAAATATCTCGATAGTATTACTTCCCAAGTATAAAATACCAGCAGGATAACTAATATTCCGAATACAATTGATAAAATGCTAAGCGATTTTTCAATTAATTTCCAGTTAAAATTCACATTTTTTAAGTTGCTTACAACGGTCTTGTGTATGAAAAGCAGCGGATTTTTAAGCACTAACTTTTCAGTTGATTACTGACCTTTCTTTTATTGTTTCTCTTTCGTTTAAACACCCAAACCGCTATTTTTTATATACGTTGTTGTGTGCAGTTATTTTATTCTTTCTTCAAATAATTTGTAACGAGTTATAGGAGCAAGTTCTTCTCTTGACTTTACTTTATTTCCCATCATGTCTTCATATTTGTCAATTATCGGTTTGTATGATTTACTTGAAATATATTTAGCAGATATTGTTTCAAGTATTAAAGAGCTTATCCAAACGATATTCTTAAGTGAATTATGGAAATCTTGTGAATGTGAATCAGGAATTGTTGAGAATATAAAAGTGTCCGCGTTTTCATAATTAGCACGTATTCGCAGTCTGTAAAGACAGTCGTAGATCGAAGTTGGCGGTGTGGATTCTATTATTTCAATTCTAGCGGCAGGAGATATTCGCTTTTTCTTATTTTCTTCTTTCCATTCTTTACATTTCCTTTCAATTTCTTTTTTTCGAGTCGTTTTTAGGAATTTGGCAAAATTGTCAATTGGGTTAAGTTTTGCTTCATTAGAAAGTTGATGCACGTCTCTGAAAGGTTCAGCTTTATTAACGAAGATGTTTTGCTCAGGGTCTTTGTCACATAGAATTCTCCAAGGTGAAGGGAAAAGTTGTCTTCTTCTTTTCAATTCTTCTGAGAATTGTCTCAATGTTGTCCTGTGTTTTGGATTGACATTTTGATTCTGGCTAATTAAATAAACTCTTATTTGTAGATAGCAACTATAATAGGCATATACTTGTCCCCAATGCAAGGAAAACCCTGCAAAATCAGAAGTAATGGATAGATTATTTAATTGAAATTCTGTGTACCAAGCATTACGAAGCAACTTGGAAATTTTATCAATGTCAACATCACTCTTGGCTTGTATTTTTCTGAAGGCTCTGTTTTTGGTTATCTCATCAAGAAAGTCGTCAATTGCTTCAACAGATGATTCAATACTTTTCGATATTCCTGTCAAATAACTTAAATAAGTATCGAAAGCTACTTGTTCTTTGTTGTCAAATCGATTTGTATTATTTGTACTGAACATCATTTTTTAATTGAACATGACTTGTTCGTGTAAACACAAAACACATCGCTATACCCCAAAATGGCTTATAACCGATGTATTTTACCATCGATCACTAATTTCACTGAAATTTCCTTCAAAAACAATAAAGTAATCTTCCTAGTTGTAAGAAAGTTATCAACTTGTCCAGTTTTCTATTTCGGAAAATAGGTGGGTGGACTATTCGGCTGTAATCATTTTTAAATGCTCCTTGGAGCCCGTCATCTGCCAATGGGTCAGTGATATAGGAATACAGCCCATGCTATTTAGGGTATCAAAAAAGTCCTGTAGTACAAAGTCCTCCCCGTTGGCCTCCTTTTGATGGGCGTATGCGGCCATGGCACTTTCCAATAGGTACTTTCCAGTAATGTAGCTGGTGCCATACCCGGGTTGGCGCAAATAGAGGTGCTGCTCAAAAATGAGCAGTTCCTTTTCGGTTTTCATCCAGCCCCTTGGGGTGTATTCGCTATGGATGCCACCGGCTTCTTCCATGGTCATTTCGTTGGCGTGGGCGTAAAGGGAGCCCAAGCCCCGTGCGGCACGTTGCGCAATCATGATGTACACGATCTCACGCGCCCTCGGACTGTCTTCGTACAGGCCCGCCTGCATAAACATTTCTTCCACGGCGGTTGCCGTACCTTCATTTCGGGAATCCCAAATGTTGTACAACAAAGGTCCTTTCCGGATTTCACTGGGGTGTGGCTCCGTATCCATACGCGCCAGTTCAAACCAATGGTAAAAATGGGAGTAGAGCGGTCTGGGGTCGTAATGTTCCCCTATGGTGAAGAAATTGCGCTTTTCCTCGGGGATGAACTCGCCCAAGTGCTCGCGAAGGGCGGTGTCAAAATAGGGTTTTACGGTTACGATGTCCTGTTGGTCCAGAAAAGTGATCAAACTTTTGGCGGCTTCATCGGCCATGGCATCATAGGCTTCGGGGGAATCCGCAGCGACCAGTTCGGGCAGGTTTCTGTTTTTGTGCTCCTCCAGTTTTAGGGAGGCCCACGCGCGGTCGAGTTCCCGCTTTAGGATCATGACCTCATCTTCCCAGGTCAAGGGCACCAAGTGGACATTTTGCAAATACCAGGTATAATTGTCCTTGCCAATGCCCGAGGGACCTGTTTTGGTCTCCGCTTCGGCGCGTAACCAAGTGGCAAATTCGTTGGTGGATGCAATGGCTTCATCGATTACGGAAACCAGTTCCGCATCATTGGCAAGACTTGGCCGCTGCTTTAGTTCGGACAACACCTCGCTTTGCGTTTCAATATCCCGAATCCCGGCAATCCATAAATCCTTGGCGTTTCCTGTCAGGTTTTTTTGTGCCTGTGCGTTCAGTGGCGCAATCACTTTTAAGTCATTTAAAAGTCTTTCCCTTTCCTCTTTTGAGAGGGGAAACCTGTAGGTCCATAGCTCCGTGGTGCCATGATGGGTGGGTCCTTCGTGGGCGGGCACATCGCTTCGGGCGGTCCAAACCGATTTGTAATAGGCGGGGTCGCGCACCCAAGGCTTCAAAATTCGATGGTTAAAGTCATAACCGTTCATTTCGGCCCATACGATCATCCAATCCACTTGGTTTTCCACCGACCAGTTGGTGGTGTCGATAGCTTGCAGTTTGGACTGTAACTCTTTAAATGTAGGCCAGCGCTTTTCAAAAGTTTCGGCGGTATAATCGGGAGCCCCGTCCAAAAGCGGAGGGGTTTCGAAGGCTCTCCATTCCTTGAACAGGGCAACGAGGTCCCCATAATCGTTGGAGGTGAATACGGTTTGGGTCTGATTCTCTTCTGAACCGTTTTTCTTTTCGGTCTGGCAGCCGACACAAAGTAAGGTCAATAACGTTAGGGTGATGGTTGTTTTCAAGAGGTTGCTATTTAGTAGGTCTCTAAGTTCGTTGAAATAGGGCTTAAAAACAACAACTAAAGGAGCGGATGGTGAATTTGACCTACAATGAGCTTAAGAACGCTACCAAATCCGTCTCCTTATCCAGTTCCAATTTCTTTTTTAGTCGATACTTTGATTTCAAGATACTGTCGGGCAACACATTCAGTGTGGCCGCAATTTCCTTGGTGGTCAGGTTCATACGCAAAAAGGCAGCCAACCGGATTTCTTTTTCGGAAATGTCCGGGTAAATGGTCTTTAGTTTCTGGTCAAAGTCATTATGTACTTCGGCAAAGTAGGTTTTGAACACTTCCCAGTCCTTATCGGAGGCATTTTCCTTTTTTAACAGCATCACGATACGCCGAAATTCCATTTTGAACTTTTCCGGGGAGTTTTTAATGTTCTCCAGGTTGTCCATCAACTCTTGGATAAAGGTGTTTTTCTGCACCAAATGCAGGGTCTGGCTGGCGAGTTCCTTTTTCTTGTGCTCAATTTCCTGTTTGTAGATTTCCTCCTGCTTTTCGCGAGCGATCTTGTTTTTCTTCATTTTCTGGCGGTAACCGAACACCAGAAGACCGGAAAGGGCTAGGGCAGAGGCCATACCTCCGGCATACAGACCTTTGGTGAGTCGGTTCACCTTGGCCTGTGCGTTCAAGGTGTTGATTTCCTCTTCTTGAAGGGCGATTTCAGCTTCTTTTTTTTCGGTTTCGTAAATGGTTTTGAGTTCTTCTATTTGCTGGGACTTTCTACTGTTGAAAATACTATCGTTTATGATTTGATATGTTCTTAGGTCCGCTATGGCATTGGTGTATTTGCCCAAGCTTTCGTGGATTTGACTGCGTTCCCTGTAGGATTGTCCAAGGATGGAAACGGCACCAATGCTTTCGGCCATTTCTATTACTCGGTCCATTTTTTTAAGGGCTTCGCTAAACTCATTGGATTGGTAATCAACTTGTGCAAGTTCTTTGAGCGAAGAAGCGATGTCCAGTTGTATGCCAGTACTTTCCGATACCTTATAAGATTCTTCCAAAAATGTTCTTGCATCATTCAAGAGCCCCTTTTTGGCATGGATTCGACCCAAATCCCGCAGCGCAGTGGATAAAGCTGATTTTACGCCCACTTCTTGTGCCAATGTCATGGCTGCTCTTTGGTACTCCTCGGCCTTTTGCATATCCCCAAGCGCTTCAGCGGCCAAGCCCGCATGGTTGGCGGCATAGGATTGGTATACCTTATCATCTTCATCGCGATAAATGGCAAAGGCTTCCTCCTCATAAGCAAGGGAAGCATTGAAATTCCCAAGCTTGTATTCAATCTGCCCCAATTGCAACAATGCATCTCCCTTTCGTACCTTGTCTCCCACCTCTTCAAAAAAACGTAGCGCATTTAGGGTTTCATTTAGGGCCAGGGTATAATTGCCCTTGTCCATGTAAACGCTTCCCAAAACTTCATATTCTGCACCGATCAGATTGAATTCCTTTAAATCGGTCTCGTTTCTGTTTTGATCATTGTAAAGTGCGATGTTTCGATTGGTAATTTCAATGGCCCTGTCGTAATTTCCTTTTTCACGTTCAATTCCGGCTAGGGAGTGGTTGGCGAAAATTTGTCCCCTTATGGACTTTATTTCCTTGAATTTCTCCAATGAAAGCTCATAGAAATAGGTAGCTGAGTCGTTCTCAGTTCGGTTGGAAAAATAATTCCCAAATTGAAGATAGCCATTGGCAATTCCCTTTTTGTAGTCCAGTTTTTCCGAAAGGTCAAACGCTTGTTGTGCGTAGTCTCGAGCCTTATCTGGGTCCGTGAACATCATCCTTTCATGTATTCGGGAAAGCACTTGGGCTTTTTCAATGGCTTCTGGAAGTTGTTCGGCGCGGGTGATCAAACTGTCCAATTCTTTTTCCCGGCCTTGGGCGTTTATGGATTGCCAAAAAAGGGAAAGCAAGCTTAAAATGACGATGTAGTGTTTCACGAGGTTATCCTTTATGCTTTCTAAAGTAATAAATAATCCAGAGCGCTGTAACCTCCCAATATATGGGCCCAAACCCCCTTGTCCATTCATTGTCCATGGATTTGAATGGGGCTTACTTCTTTATTTATGACATAAAACATTGATTATCAAATAAATATAATATTTATAAACATCCTGAGTACAATCAATGTCCATCTCCCTTTAACCGTATTAAATCCTTGTGTGTCCATACTTTGTCCATATCAGTAAATAGGTTGGTGACGGTTTGAAGTCTAATTTCGACAACGTTGAACCCTTTAAACCAATTAGTTATGAAATCAATTTCAAAAAAAATCAACTTATGGACCTTGTTGATATGGTCCATGACATTATGCCTCGCTGTTTCGTGCAGCAAGGATGAAGGAACGGATCCTCCCATTGACAAAGGGGGCGAAAATGGCGGTGAGGAAAATGATGACCTGGAGGCCATCAACGCATATATTGAAAATCTATCTTACAATCCCGATGAACTTTTAAATGTTCAAGATACGGGCGGAAGCGCCACGGAACGTACCGTAACCAATGATAATACCATAAATACAGGCCCCACATTGGGACAGCTTTTCGAATGCAGGACACAAGATTACAATTTGGAGTCCAATTTTGACGATGTGGCCATTTTGCGTCCGACCAATGGTATTGTTTTTCCCGGGGCCTTGGTCGTGGGCAACCAAGGTATGCTGGATGGCGCTCCAGACCCTTTGACCTTGGGTAGGGCTCCGGTAACGCTTCGGTTGGACCTACCGGGAATTGGATCGCAAGGGAACATTGTGGTGGACAATCCCACAAACTCCTCCGTACAGTCCAGTATTGACAATGCTTTGGAGTGGTGGAATGCCAATGCCTACCAAGAGGGGTATGTGAACGCTTCCAATTCTTCGTATCAAGCTTCCACTTCCTACTCTTCAAAGCAATTTAGTTTGGATGTTGGCCTGAATGTGGAATGGGCCACGGGATCATTGGCCTCACAATTTGATTATGAAAGCACAACGGAGAAGCGATATGCCGGGGTAGTGTTCAAACAAGTTTTCTACACGGTGACGATGGACACCCCAAGCTCCCCGGGCAGTGTTTTTGATACCTCTGTAAGCCAAGCCGCTGTTGCATCTGCCATGGATTCCGATACGCCGCCAGCCTATGTGAGTTCCGTTTCGTACGGACGCATCATTATGGTGCGTATGGAAACCACCAATACGAATACGTCGGTTGAGTTGGATGCAGTTTTGGAATACGCTGGAGGCGTTAGTGGTGTGGGAACGGTCAACTCGACCTATGATGAAATCTTAAAAACGTCCAACATAACGGTGGTTACCATTGGCGGAAATGCCGAAGCAGCCTCCGAAGCCATTAATTTAGCGGATATTGAATCGGGCTATGGTTCTTTGAACAGTGTCATTACGGGAGAGAATGCGGTATACAGTAGGGATAATCCGGGAGTACCCATTGCCTATACCATCCGATACTTAAAAGACAATACGCTGGCCAAAATGGGGTATACCACGGATTATCGCGTGGAAAGTTGCCAAACGTTTAGGTATGACCACGCCAGTGTTGACGTGGACAACAATTCAATTTTTGATGTGCGGTACAGGTTTATTTATAAAACCGCCGGAACCAACAATACGGTAATTGGTGGCTATAACACCGTAAACAATGGACAGCGCTCCGTGAAAAGTCCACCGGATGGAGCGCACGATGTGGAAGTGGAATTCCAGTTTCAGGATGCCTTTGTTTGGAGGGCATTGGGAAGTCCTAGGCCTTATGGGTATCTGAGCAGTCAAAAGTGCTTCGAAGTGACCAATAATCTACTCCTTCAGATTACACTTTCACCCATTAGCTGTAATTAATTAGTGCTGACAGTCGGCCGCTCAAGTGGGGTTCAACCATTTGATGCCGGCTGTTTTTATTCCCATCAAAGAGATTGACATAACCATTTCTCGTCGCTACGCTCACTCGAAATGACAGATAACCAGCTATTTTGGACAGTTGCTAAAACCCATGACCTAGTCCGGTGAATCCTTACATCTCCCAACCTTCCCGATAGGTACGGGTCACAAACTGGTTGGCATCCTCAAAATTGGTAATCTCCATGTTTTCCCCGTCCCACAATAGCTTTTTACGACCGTAGAACTCCATGTTGCCCTTGTCATTTTCCCTGCGCAACATATAGCTTCGTATGGCCAAGTTGCCCATCAGTACGGTTTCGGTCATAGGGCCGGCATAATCAAAGGAGGAGGTAAGGTTTTGGTGTTCGGTACTGCCAAATCCTGCTTTGCAGGCGTCCACCCATTGTCTTTGGTGACCATATTCAGGTTCGGTCATGTCCTCCACTTCGGAACCAAATTCGGTAACGCCATTGCTCATGTACAGCTTGGGCGTTAAGGGGGAACTGTCGTTGATATTGGTTGAGATGACCCCATGCTCCCCATGGATAAGCACACCATTATAGCTACCTGGTCCGCCAATATCGCTATCGGCCGGAATGATATCGGGATGCGAGGGACGGATACCGCCATCGCTCCACGTCATGACCAAGGGAGCGGCCGTTTTGTCCGTAGCCTCATAGTTCAAGGTAATGAAGGAGGAGGGCGGGCAGCCTTCGGGGTGGTAATCGGGATTCCACATTTGGGAGAAAACGGTGCCCACGCTGCACTCTGCGGCGGTAGGATAGCCCAATTTGAGGGTACGGTAGGGAATATCGATCAAATGACAGCCCACATCGCCCAGTGCACCAGTGCCATAATCCCACCACCCTCTCCAGTTGAACGGATGCAGATTAGGGGTGTAGGGGCGCATGGGTGCAGGGCCCAGCCATAGGTCCCAGTTCAAATCGTTGGGCTTGCCGGACGGGTCCGCTTGGGGCATGGCATTGCCTTGGGGCCATACGGGACGGTTGGTCCATATTTCCACCTTGGTGATGCGGCCCAGCGCACCGGAATCCACCCATTTTTGCACCAAGCCCAAGAGGGGGTTGGATGCGCCTTGGTTGCCCATTTGGGTCACCACTTTTTGGTCGCGGGCCATTTGGGTGAGCATACGGGCCTCGCGGATGTTGTGTGTCATCGGTTTTTGCACATATACGTGCTTGCCGCGCTCCATGGCATAGGCCGCAGCGGGTCCGTGGACATGGTCGGGCGTACTGATGGTTACCGCATCGATGTCTTTCACCGTATCCAGCATTTCGCGGTAGTCGGCAAACAACTGCGCTTTGGGAAAGCGCTTCACCGAGCGTTTGGCGGAGCCGGAAAAATCCACATCACAAAGTGCAACTACATTTTCACGTCCGTTGACGGAGGCATTGGCAATATCGCTCGCTCCTTTGCCGCCTGCGCCTATGGCGGCGATGTTCAAACGGTCGGATGGGGCCAAAAAGCCCTTACCGCCCAGCACATGGCGCGGGACAATAAAAATACTGGAGGCCAGTGCGGTGTTTTTTACGAAATTTCTTCTACTGGAAGAGGTTGGTGTTTTTTTCATTGTTTGTTTAGGTTGGCTTATTATTTAATTGCTAAACAAGATAGGGAAAATAACAAGTTTTCTCTACTTCTACGTATTAACTTTGAGCCCCAATTTTTGGCAGTTTTTGAGTTTGGAGTTTACATTTTTGTATGGGCGAAAGACTTATGTTGCATTTCTTTGAATGTATTTAAGAACTTAATTGCTTCGTAGTACTTCAATCTTATTTTTCATCTGTTCATTATAATTCCATTCATTGTCTTTATTTAAGAGTATGGCTTTTTGGTAATTTTTAATAGCACTGATGTTCTCGTTTTTTACTTCATGGATTTCTGCCAAACTCGCCAATGCAACCCACCAGTCTGGATTTGCCTCCGCATTGAATTTAAATACCTCAAATGCCTTTTCAGGGTTGTTCCCACTGTATAGATAAGCATTGCCTAAACTGTTGATATTCCATTTTAAATTGTCAAAATCCGAATCCTGGTTTTTTTCCTTCAGATTTTCAAATGCTAATGCAGCTTTATCAAATTCACTGTTTAAGACGAGCCTCATGACATCTTCTTCTAGGGTGGAACCTTTTAATTCAGGGATTATAATTCTAGCAATATCATTGACAATGATGTCATAGGCTGGAATTTCATATCCATTCGATAATAATATGATAGTTGTTTGTTGGTCCACGAACTTTCTAAAGGCAGCTAAGTTTCCGCCTGAAAACCCATAAGACGACAAGCTGTTAACAGGATAATTCCCCCATCCGTACAAAAAACTCTCTTTGTTATTGGTAAAATTGAATGGGGTCCACATTTTGGATTTGGTAGCTTCATCCAGTAGAGCATTCTTGTCCAATTGCCTGTTCCATTCAGTAAATTCACGGAGGGTAATATTCAATCCATTGCCAGAATGTCCTCTGGTCCCATTATTGTTGGTATCTTTTTCAAACACTTTGGCTTCGTCATTATATAAATATCTAGTGGCCCTGTTGGGAATAACCTCTTGTGAATTTGAAGAAAACAGAACACCTTTTTTGGAATTTTTAAATTGATTTTGAAGAATAAACTCATCAAAACTTAATCCGGTTATTTTCTCAATAATTTGGGCAAGCAACCAATAATTGGTTTGGTTGTACCTGAATTGATTTCCTGCAACAAATTCCATTTTGTCTTTGGACAGTTTATCCATTAACTCTTGGTCGGTAAGCGTGCTATTATATTTTACAATATCTGGTAATCCCGAAGAATGGCTCAAGAGGTTTCCTATTTTGATTTCTTGCCATTGTAGGGGTAAATCATTTAGATACTTTGAAATTTTATCCTCTAAACGTAGTTTTTCGTCTTGAATAAGTTGGAATACCCCCGTTGCGGTTATAAGTTTTGTTAGCGAGAAAACTCTGAACAATGTGTTCTTGTCAACAGCAACCTTACTATCTAAAGTAGCTTTCCCGAAGTAACCTTCATAAATAATGTTATCACCCTCAACAACGGCCAAGGCCAATCCGGGTATATTGTGGACCTCCATGGTTTTGGTCAGATAACGGTCGATTTCGTTTTTTAATTCGGCTGAATCAGTTTTCTTATCTGGGTTGGTACAAGAAATCGTAAAAAGAAAAAGAAATAGTACGGTCGGAAATTTGAATGTCTTCATTAGTTTGAATGTTCGTTTTAATAAAGACTGTTCCTATTGTTGGATGTGGCAACTATGATGCGATTTTAAACGATAGGGGTGTGGCTATGCTCGTTCTAAATGAAGGCCTTTTTACTTCTTCGCCTCCACCAGTTCCAGTTGGTCCACGCTCACATTGGTGGTGAACATTCCGTAGTTGACCACGGCCTTGCCTTTTTCCAAGGTATCGATACTGCCCACTGCCTTGCCATCCTGTAAGCGAACGCGGTCGCCCACCTTAAATACAGGTCGCGGTTTGTTCTTTTCGGCCTGGATTTCTTTCTTCTTTTTGATCTTTTTCTCTACCCGCACCTTTTTAATCTGCTGCTCCAGTTCTTGGGCTACCTGCTGTTGCTCCTGTTGCTTCTCCTTGGCTTTTTTGGCCGTAGTCTTTCTGCGTTTGCTGTTCTCAGTTTCCACAATGCGTAGCATTTCAGAGATCAAAGGGCGCTTTTTCTTGTCGATAAAGTATTTTTCGGCGACGGTATTCACCTTGTTGCCCAATTGGATCATACGTTGGTTATGGTCGTACATCTCCTGATAGCTCTCCAACTTGGACTTGATCTTGGAATTCAGCTTTTCCAAACGCTCGTTTTCTTCACGCGCCTTGATTTCCTCTTCCTTGAGCTTGGAGCCCGTCTCCACCATTTTGCTGCGCTCTTTCTGCAATTTGGCAATGGTGGCATCAAACCGGACCTTGCCGCGTTCAATTTTCTTCTTCGCCTTGTTGATCAAGGAATAGGGGATACCATTCTTTTGGGCCACTTCAAACGTAAAGGAACTGCCTGCTTCGCCCAAGACGAGTTGAAAAGTCGGTTCCAGCGTTTTGGCGTTGAACAGCATATTGGCATTGGTGGCATGGGGCAACTCGTTGGCCAAGGCCTTGAGGTTGGCGTAGTGGGTGGTGATTACCCCATAGGCTTCGCGCTCGTAAAAGACCTCCAAAAAGGCTTCCGCCAAAGCACCGCCCAATTCAGGGTCGCTACCCGTTCCAAATTCATCGATAAGGAACAAGGTGCGTTCGTTGCACTTTCGCAGAAAGCGATTCATGTTTTTTAGTCGATAACTGTATGTACTTAGATGATTTTCAATGGATTGATTATCGCCAATATCCGTTAAGATTTGATCAAAAAAGCAGACAGAGCTACGTTCATGCACGGGTATCAGCATCCCGCTTTGAAGCATGACTTGAAGCAGTCCAATCGTCTTTAACGTGATACTTTTTCCACCCGCATTGGGTCCGGAAATCACGATAATACGGTTTTCCGTATGCAGCTTAATGGTCTGTGGCCAGGTTTTTTCGTTCTTTCGTTTGTTGGACAGATAGAGCAGGGGGTGGAAGGCGTCCCTTAAGTACAGTTCGCGCTCCTCGTTGATGTCGGGCAGCATACCGTTCATTTCGTTGGCATACTTGGCCTTGGCTGCAGTAATGTCGGTTTCCGCCAAATAGGATTGGTAGGTCTTCAACAGTTCCAAATAGGGCCGAATCTGGTCGGTTAGCTGGTTGAGGATACGTTGGATCTCTTCCTTTTCCTCAAATTCCAGATTGCTCAGCTCGCGGGTGTACGAAAGCGTAGCTTCCGGCACTATGTAAACAATGCTTCCGGTTTTGGAGGTGCCCATCACCGTGCCTTTCACCTTTTTGCGGTGCATGGCTTTTACGGCCAACACCCTACGGTTTTCCATGACGGATTCCCGGATTTCATCCAAAAAGTCCAAGGATTGGTAACGGCCCAAGGCACTGCTAAAACTTTGATTGATCTTGCTCCGTACTTCGTTGATCTGCATTCGAATCAAACGGAGGTCGTTGGAAGCGGAATCCTTGACTTCACCGAATTTGTCGATCACCGCATCTATGGCATCCGGAATCTCGGGATGCAGCTCCAGTCCATTGACCTTATCAAAAAGCAAAGGATAGTATTCCTTGAATTTTTTAAAAAATTTCTGGTGGATTTCCACGGTTTTGCAAATCCCCCCGATTTTTCGGAAACCAGTGATTTCCAAAGTGCTGTTGTCAATTTTTAACAGGCCCAGTTCACTATTGATGTGGTCAAAACCATGATTGGGAATGCGGTTGTCGTTCGAAAAAGAGGCCAAATACTCAGAGGTTTGCCCCAATACGGCCATCAGTTCCTCTTTTTTTCGATAGGGTTGGATGTCCAACGCCCTTTCCTTGCCCAATTCGGTATTGCAGCGCGCAGCAAGTTGGGTCAATACGGTCGGGAATTCGAGGTCTTGAAGTGTTTTGGAGTGAATGTTTCGCATCTTTTTCTACTAGCAGCGCAAAGATAGGATTTTGAAGTGTTTTGTAACCGTAGTGCCTGTAAAAACAATCGGCATTACGTACTTTTGACATCCACTGAAAACGAATCAACCCATTACAAAGTGATGAGAGGCGATAACACGGTAATCTATATTATTGCAGCGGTGATTTTGTTGCATTTTGTAGCCGGCATTGGCTATTTGATCTATAAATTGACCAAAAAGAAGTAAGAAACGGCATGAACGTGAACATTGAACCCAGTTGGAAAGCGCAGTTGGACCGGGAATTTGAACAAGCCTATTTTCAGGATTTGGCAACATTCGTGAAGCAGGAATATCAAAATCATACCTGTTACCCAAAGGGTAAGGACATTTTTTCTGCTTTTGACCATTGTCCGTTCCAAGAAACCAAGGTGGTGATCATAGGGCAGGACCCGTACCATGGGCCCAATCAGGCCAATGGCCTGTGTTTTTCCGTGAAGGATGGCATCCCACACCCACCATCCTTGGTGAATATTTTTAAGGAAATCAAAGTGGATGTACAAAAACCTTATCCGAAAAGCGGCAATTTGGAACGCTGGGCGGAGCAGGGGGTACTGTTGCTCAATGCTACGCTAACGGTGCGGGCCCATGAAGCGGGCAGTCATCAAAATAAAGGCTGGGAACGCTTTACGGACGCGGTCATTCAAACGGTTTCCACCGAACTGGAAGGAGTGGTGTTTTTGCTTTGGGGCGGATTCGCGAAGAAAAAAGCAAAGCTTATCGACAAAACCAAGCATCACATCCTCACATCGGGACACCCGAGTCCTTTGAGTGCCAACCGGGGTCTATGGTTTGGCAATCAGCATTTTAGCGCTACGAACAAATTGTTGGCCCAAATGGGGAAAGAGCCGATTGATTGGTGACATCTGTCACCTCGTGCCTTTCGACTCCGATGGACCTGACATCACTTTTTGAAAAACTATTTCCAAAGGAAGTATGATGCATCCTGAATCTTCGCTATCAAATTCAGGTCGTGCAGTCTGGCCTGTACTTCATTGATGGTCTTTTCGGAGAGTTGTTCCTGTCCCCAGTGGGTTTTGGAAAGCCATTGTTGTATATACTCCAATTGCTGTTCGTAGCGGTTGGCCAAGGTTCTGTCGATACTGGGAATTTGTTTGAATTCCACGGTATAGGTATTGATCACTTCCAAAATGTGTTTTACCAAGCCCTCATTCGCTTGTAAAAAGCTATTGTTTGCTGCAATCACAAAGCAGGGCCATGGAGTAGGGCAGTCGCCAACGCGTTTGAAGATTCCTTTGTCCACCAACGGCTTTGTGGTAAAATGTTCCCACATAAAATAAGCGCCGGAACCCTGAGTTAAGCTTTCCACGGCACCATCGAGGTTGTTGATGATCTCAAATTGAAGGTTTCCTGTGTCCCAACCTTGGTTTTGCGCATTGATGTAGGCCATGAGATGGCTTCCACTTCCCATGCGGCTGATGGCTACTTTATCATGTTGCAATGAAGCAATCGAAGTTCTGTCGCTGTTGGCGGCTACATGAATACCCCAAAGCAAGGGGGACGACACGTAGGTTTGCACAATTTTACTTGGATTGCCTTGGGAGATGCTCTTGATGATGCCTTCGGTGAGAATAATGCCCATATCGGCTTCCCCATCTTGAAGCATTTGGGTCATTTTACCCGTTCCTTCGGGTATATCGGTCCATTGGAGCTCAATTCCCCTGTCTTCGAAAGCGTTGTCTTCCATAGCTAAATGCCAAGGCAGATTAAAATGCTCTGGAACCCCAATGATGCGTACCTTTTTCATATAGTTTTGTGCTTAGAAATTTAAAAATAGGATGCCGTTTGGTATCTGTCAAAAAAATCCATCCAAAAAATTATACCAGTTGACTTTTGGAGAGGTGTTCCAAGGTAAACTGTATCAGCTCATCAATGGTTCGATGTCCATTTTTGGAAAACTCCCCAGTGGCCCTGTTGGCCAAGATAGCATTGAGCGAAACAGCACGGTGTCCATGTAATTTAGCGAGGCCATACATACCGGATGTCTCCATTTCCAGGTTAGTAATCTGTCTCCCGTCATATGAAAAACCAGCTAATTTCTCATTGAAGTCTTTGATGGCGGGTGCTAGTCGCAACGACCTTCCTTGCGGACCATAAAAACCTGAATTAGTTGCAGTTATTCCAAATCGTATACGATTATCAATAAATTGATTGGCTAAATCTTGATCAAAATCAACGGCATAGGGGTGGATTTGGTAATGGCTCCAGCCCAAGTAATCGCTCAAGGCCTTTTCCAAGGCTTGGTTTTTGATGTGTCCACCATCGTAGAAGTGTAGTAAATTATCAAACCCGACACCTGTGCTGCTCATCAAAAAGGAGTCTACGGGAATATTGGCCTGCAGGGAACCAGATGTACCGACCCGTATAAAATTCAGTGTTCTTTTCTGTGGTTTGATTTCCCTTGACTTGAAATCGATATTGGCTAGCGCATCCAATTCATTAAAAACGATGTCAATATTGTCCGTGCCAATGCCTGTGGAGATCGCTGTAATACGTTTGCCGGCATAGGTACCCGTGTGAGTTACAAATTCCCGCTTTTGTTTCTTGATTTCTACCGTATCAAAGTATTTGGAAACCGCTTTCACGCGATCGGGATCTCCGACGGTGATAATGGTGTCCGCAATATCCTCTGGAAGAAGATTGAGATGGTAAATGCTCCCATCAGCATTCAGAATCAGCTCTGAATTGCCCAGTGAAGCATCCATAAATTAAAGTTTCAGGATTCGTTCGGTGTCCGTGTTGTATAGGAAGTTATACTTTAAGGAGCCGCCCAAATACATTTGATTATCACGTAGTTCCGAATAGTAGTTTGTCTCCTGTTTGAGTACATGCAATCCTTTTTTGGTCAACTTGACCGGATTAAAGGAGCTGAACAATGGCTTTAGGGAGGTAATCATTCGGTCGTATTGGGTGTCTCCAAATCCGTAATAGCCTTGGTTGGCCAAAAGGTTGCCCATCAATTCCTTTTTGGATTTTGGTTTTTGTTCCTTGGCTACTTCCAAGATGTGATTTTCCAAGTCGTTCAATCCATTTTTGATGGTAGGGAAGCGTTTTAAATGGGTTTTAAGCGCCTCTGAGAGGTATTCAAACTGGAAATCGTTGTTGGCCATTTGGTTTTCCAAACGGATTGGATTATCGCTGCAATAGAGTTGCCAAATGTAGTCGGCGTATTCAATATCGTCCTGGGAAAGCACCTTTCTGTTGTCGTACAGCTCCATCAATTTGGCATCACTAAGTTCGTTTAGGCCATATAGTTTAGTGGAGCCTTCCACTTTACCACTACAAACCAAGGATACTTCGGCATGTCTACGGTGGGTTTTGAGCCAACTGAGCACCGCCAGCATGTTTATCTGGCAAAAAAGGTCGTACTCGAACCACAGTACAATATGATCTTGCTGCTTGTGATTACAAAGTGATCGATATTCTTTGAGGGTTTTTTCGATGAACCACGATTTGGAAATCTTGTAGTTCTTGTTCAAAAATTCGAACCTAGTCTTCCAGAAGGATTCGCTACCTACTGTGGAGAGGGTCTTGCCTTCGCAAAGCATTTCCCTCCAGGTGATTACATCTCCCTTAAATTGCAAAGATTGTAACCTAGACGTGAAACTGTCCCCGTTGGTTATGTGCAACAGTGATTTCATTTTCAGTTTAGTTTTCGTTGGTTAGGAAGAATAAAAGTAATGTTTAAAGCAGGAATTCAAAAATTTTTTCACAAAACATTGGTCTGTAACGCAAGTTTTTAACATGAATTAAAAATGTAATCGTTTTTTTGTTAAATCCTTTGCTTATCCGCCCACGCGCTTCACCAAGAAGCCATTTTCCTTTAGAAAATCCATGATTTTGTCCCGATAATCCCCTTGAATGATGATGGATTCATTTTTGAAACTACCGCCCACACCTAGCAGTGTTTTTAGGTCTTTGGCCAGTTTTTTGAAATCGCTATCGGCCCCATTGTACCCTTCGATGATGGTGACGGGCTTCCCTTTGCGTTTTTCGTATTTACAGATAATCGGATCGTCCTGAAGCCAATAGGTAGACTTCTCTTCGTTGGTTTCCGGCGTTTCTTCCGGTTCGTGATCGGGAAAAAGGTTTTTTAACTGGTCTTTAAAGTCCATGCTTACTTTTTTACGAGTCCTAATTCAATCAAGCGCTCGTGCAAATACTCCCCAGCGGTAATATCTGCAAACCCTTTGGGGTTGTCCTCGTCAATGCAGTTTTCAAGACAATTTAAGGGCATATCGCTCACCGGATGCATAAAAAACGGCACAGAGTAACGGGAGGTGCCCCACAATTCTTTGGGAGGATTTACCACTTGGTGTATGGTCGATTTCAATTTATTGTTGGAAAGTCGTGACAGCATATCGCCAACATTGATCATCAATTGGTCCGGTTGCGCAATGGCATCCACCCAGTTGCCTTGGTGGTCCTTTACTTGTAATCCCTTCCCGTGGGCGCCCATCAGCAACGTAATCAGGTTAATGTCGCCGTGCGCTGCCGCTCTCACGGCATTTTTGGGCTCTTCGGTAATGGGCGGATAGTGGATGGGCCTCAAAATGGAGTTGCCATTTTTGATGTAGTCGTCAAAATAGGTTTCCTCCAAGTCTAAATGCAGCGCCAAGGCCCGGAGCACGTACTTGGCGGTTTTTTCCAGCATTTTATAAGTTTCTTTGCCTACTTCATTAAAATCGGGAAGCTCCTCCACGATGACGTTGTCCGGGTATTCCTCTTTTAATTGTGGATTATCCTCTACATATTGGCCAAAATGCCAAAACTCCTTGAGGTCACCCTCTTTTTTTCCTTTGGCATGCTCCTTTCCGAAGGAAGTGTAGCCGCGTTGCCCTCCAATACCTTCAATCTCGTATTTGTCCTTTACCTCTTGCGGAAGATGGAAGAACTTTTTGATTTCCGTGTACAGGTTGTCGACCAGCTCGTCCGATAAAAAATGTCCGCTTAGTGCCACAAAGCCAATATCTTCAAAAGCGGCGCCTATTTCTTTGACAAACTTTTCTTTTCTTTTGGGGTCGCCCGAGACAAAATCGCTCAGGTCTACGCTTGGAATCGCACTCATATCGTCATCTTTGATGTAGCGTCAAAAATAAGGAATTAAGCCGAGGGTTTTGGAATTTTTGAATGGTTTTGAACGCCTTTTTACTACTTTTAACCAACCTAATTTTTAAATATGAGGTATCATGTAGGCAACTTGGAACAAGAGAAGTTGCTGGAACTGTACAAAGGAATGTTGAAACCTCGAATGATCGAGGAAAAAATGTTGATTCTCCTCCGTCAGGGCAAAATATCCAAATGGTTTAGCGGTATCGGCCAAGAGGCCATTTCCGTTGGCGTGACCAACGCCCTAAAGACCAGTGAATATATTCTGCCCATGCACCGAAACTTAGGGGTGTTCACTTCCCGTAACATTCCATTGCACCGACTCTTTGCGCAATGGCAGGGCAAGCAAAGCGGCTTTACGAAAGGCCGGGACCGAAGTTTTCATTTCGGTACCCAGGAATATAAGATCGTGGGGATGATCTCCCACTTGGGGCCACAATTGGGAGTGGCCGATGGCATTGCCCTGGCCGATATGCTACGCAGGAAAAAGCGGGTGACCGCCGTGTTTACCGGGGAAGGAGCTACCAGTGAGGGGGATTTCCACGAAGCGCTCAACGTTGCCTCTGTTTGGAACCTTCCTGTGCTTTTTTGTATCGAGAACAATGGCTATGGACTGTCCACGCCCACCAACGAACAGTACAATTGTGAGCATTTGGCGGATAGGGCCAAAGGCTACGGTATTGAATCACGGATCATTGACGGCAACAATATATTGGAGGTGTATGCCAAGGTGGATGAGCTCTGCAAAGCTATCCGAAGAAGACCACGGCCAGTGCTCTTGGAATTCAAGACCTTCCGGATGCGTGGGCACGAGGAGGCCAGCGGCACCAAATATGTCCCGGATAAGTTGATGAAAGAATGGGCCAAAAAGGATCCCATTGCCAATTATGAAAGCTTTTTGTTGGAACAAGGTTTGATTTCCCAAGAGGATATCGATAGCATCAAGGAGGAAATCAGCGAGGAAATCAATTCAAATTTACAATTGGCGTTTGATGAACCTGAGATTTCATCAGATGAAAGTAAAGAATTAGAAGATGTCTATCAAAAATTTGAATATCAACCTATTGAACCTAAATCAAACACCAAGGAAGAACTGCGGTTTGTCGATGCCATTTCACAAGGTTTGGAGCAGTCCATGTACCGCCATAACGAACTCATCATCATGGGACAGGATGTGGCGGAATACGGCGGGGTTTTTAAAATAACGGAAGGATTTGTGCCCAAGTTTGGACGGAGCCGTGTTCGGAACACGCCCATTTGTGAATCCGCGATTGTCTCTACTGCCATGGGACTATCCATTAATGGGATGAAGGCCGTTGTGGAAATGCAGTTTGCAGATTTTGTGAGCTCTGGGTTCAATCCGATTGTCAATTATTTGGCCAAAACGCATTACCGTTGGAACGAAAAAGCGGATGTGGTGATACGAATGCCCTGCGGAGGTGGTGTAGGTGCGGGTCCGTTCCATTCCCAGACCAACGAGGCGTGGTTTACCAAAACCCCGGGGCTTAAGGTAGTCTATCCTGCCTTCCCCGATGATGCCAAGGGCCTTTTGAATACCGCGATCAATGATCCCAATCCCGTGTTGTTCTTTGAACATAAAGGTTTGTACCGTAGCGTAAAGGGAGAGGTGCCCACCGATTATTATACCTTGCCGTTTGGTAAGGCGAGGTTGCTCCAGAAGGGCGATTCCATTACCGTGGTGACCTACGGTGCAGGGGTACATTGGGCCTTAGAGGTCATGGACAAGCATCCCGAAATCGATGCTGACCTGCTAGATCTGCGCACACTTCAACCATTGGACACCGAAGCGATTTATGCTTCCGTGAAGAAAACAGGGAAACTCATCATACTGCAAGAGGATACCCTATTTGGCGGAATTGCCAGTGATATTTCGGCCATGGTCATGGAGCATTGTTTTGAATATTTGGATGCGCCTGTAAAGCGGGTAGGGAGTCTTGAAACACCTGTTCCGTTTGCCAAGTCGCTGGAATCCAATTACTTGCCTAAAAATAGGTTTGAGCAGGAATTACTCGAATTATATCGGTATTAAAATGAGCGACTTAGCTTTTTTTTTTATACTTTAACAACTATTCATACGTCCCCAATCGTATATTTTTTGAACATTAACTTAATTACTTATGATGAAACGATCACTTTTATTGATGACCTTGATGGGCTTATTGCTCTCATCGTGTTCCGTTTCCAAAAGTGCTAGAACGCAACGCAATCTGTTCAGCGGTTCTTGGAATTTGGACAATGTGTATTACCAAAACAATTCAGGAAACTTTAAATCCACCTTATTCAACGATGCAGAGGATATCTGCTTCGAAGGCAGTCAATGGTTTTTCCGGGACAACAACAGTACTGGGCGTTACACCATTGCCCAAAGTTCGCTCTGCCAAGGCGGAGACCGTTTTTTTAGATGGTCCGTGGTGGAACCGGAGCAAAACTATCAGAGCCAACTTCAGTTTAAATTTATCGATGAAAACCGGAAGGATATTTCAGGTGGTTATGGCTACCGTTTGAACATTGTTAGCCTGTCCGAGCAATCCATGACCTTGAACTCCAATGTCTCTGTGGATGGTCAGCCTGTGACCATTGTTTACGAATTCTCAAAAAGATAATTAGATGAAAAATATAGTTTTAAAAGGAGCAGCGGCTTTTATGGCGCTGTCCATGATCATTAGTTGCGACGCCGTCAAAAATGCAAACAACACCCAAAAAGGAGCTGCCATCGGCGCCGGAAGTGGCGCAGTGATCGGTGGTGTTATCGGCAATAATGTAGGAAAGGGCAATACCGCTTTGGGCGCCATAATCGGTGCTGTTGTAGGTGGTGCTGCCGGAGGTTATATCGGTAACCGAATGGACCGTCAGGCCGAGCGTATCGAGGAAGAAATCCCAGGCGCAGAGGTACAACGTGTCGGTGAAGGAATCAACGTGACCTTTAGTGGAGAAAACGGTGTCTATTTTGATACCAATAAAGCCGATATCAAGGGAGCCTCTGCCGCTACTTTAGATAAATTGGCAGGAATCTTTAAAGAGTATCCCAAAACCAATATTTTGGTGGAAGGCCATACCGATAGCGATGGGGCTGCGGAATACAATATGAGCCTATCCCAACGTAGGGCACAATCCGTAACCTCCTATTTGATTTCAAAGGGAATTTCCAGCGGACGCTTTACCACCAAGTGGTATGGGGAGGAACAACCTGTGGAAAGCAATGAGACCGCTGCGGGTAAAGCGGCAAACCGTCGCGTGGAGTTGGCCATTATTGCCAGCGAGGAGCTTAAGGAAGAAGCCCGCGAGCAAACTGGTAATTAAACAATTTCACCACATACAAATTGAGAAAGGTCCGGAAAATCCGGGCCTTTTTTTATGAATGTTAAATAAACCATTAAATGTTAGTTAAGTCCAGCAAGATTTAACGGATTTTGTTTAACTTAAAGGTTGTCAATTCATTAATGTTAAAATTTCAACCCCTATATGAGCCACTTGACCCACTATAGCACCAAAGAACAACAAGCATTGGTGATGCGGGTGGAACGCAATCATAGAATGGTGCAGCGACTCAACGAAAAGTTGAAATCCTATACCCACGAGCCCAAATGCCCCAAAAGGTTCGAAAAGTTTTACGAATTGAACAAAAGCATTCAGAACTTCAAAAAATACGATGCCCGTATCATGACCATCATTCGCCAGCGACATCTTGATTTTAGCGACCTCGACCAAAGCGAAGTGGAAAACCACATCAGACGCTTTAAAAAGTTGGAGAGTGATTTCGCCTCGTATTTGTTGGAGCTGGACAAGCCCCTTTAAAAATCTCCGATTTATTTTTGACCCAATTCGCCGTGCCATAGTAGTTTCTTTTTGAAACATGCGTAATATTGCAGCGCAGTTAAACCAGCTTGCTATGGGAAAATCCTCAAATTCCGCCTTGGTGATACTGGCATTTTTTGCCATTTACGTCATTTGGGGCTCTACCTATTTGTTGAACAAGATTGCGGTATTGGAACTGGAGCCATTTATGCTGGCGGGTTGCCGCTTTACCGTGGCAGGGCTTTGCATTTTCCTTTTGGCAAAAATCATGGGAATCAGCCTTAGCATCACCAAAAAACAACTCTGGAATACCATTATTGCGGGCGTACTTTTTTTAAGCATTGGAAACGGCTTTGTCGTTTGGGCATTGCGGTATGTGGATACCGGTTTTGCCGCTTTGGAAATCTCCGCTCAACCTCTGATTATTCTGTTATTGATGCGCATCTTGCAAGGTAAAAAGATACAGCCTATGTCCATGGTCGGGGTACTCCTGGGGATTTTGGGCATTTACCTTTTGGTAAGTCAAAAACAGATCATTGCGCAAGAAGAATCCATTTTGGGGATGGTGACCATCTTCTTTTGTTTGGTCTGTTGGGCCTATGCCAGTCTTTTTGTGGCCAAAGCGGACCTTCCCACCAATTATTTTGTGAACACCGGCTATCAGATGTTCTTTGCAGGCATCATTTTGGGGCTGATGAGCCTTGCCTTCGGCGAGGAATGGTCATCACCCTTGGGCTGGAGTACCGAAGTCCAAGTCTCCATGCTCTTATTGGTTTTTTTGGGAAGCATCGTGGCCTTTACCTCTTTTAACTACTTGCTCAAGGCCGTTTCCCCGGAAAAGGTGGCTACTTCCACCTACGTAAATCCCATTGTGGCCCTTTTGTTGGGATGGTATTTTTTGGATGAACAGATTACCCTGCAGTCCATAGTGGCGGCCGTGATCCTGTTAACGGGGGTGTACTTCATCAACACCAAGAAAACACTGGCCATCTTCGAGCGCTTCAAACGTTAAGACTGCGTTATTTTTTGAGGGATTGACACCGCTTTTTTGTATTTTCTATGGACTAAAAACCATAATGATGAAGACTACAGCAAAAATCGGGGCTTTTATGCTACTGCTGATGACCCTTGCCTGTGCATCCAACAAGAATAGTGCAACCCCAGAAGAAATAGCCGCACTGGACGATATGATAGAGAATCGAAATTTTGAAATTCAGGCCCTATGGGCACAGCCCATGCCGAGCCAAGGGATGAACAATATTACCAATGCCGGATTGCTGCCTTTTGGCAGTACGGCCAATCGTATCGATATTACCACAACGGGTGGATATTTCCGCATGGTAGGAGATACCGTTAAGGCCAATCTACCCTATTTTGGTGAACGGCAAATTGGTGGACATTATAACCCAAAAAAAGGCGGGAATCCGGTTTGATGGCGTGCCCAAGGAGCTTTCCTTTTCATCCAATAAAAGGGAGACCGGAAAAATTATGCGGTTTACCATTAATGACGATTTGGAGAACTACCAAGTGTACGCGCAGCTCTTCCCCAATGGAAATGCCTTGTTGACCATCTCAAGTTCACATCGCAGGAATATCGGGTATCAGGGGAACGTCTCCAAGTACGAGAAAAAAGAGTAGGAGGCTAAGTGCGTGGTAGCCATATTGGTGTACTGCATCAATATTTTAAATGCACCCATTCAATATCCAAATCCAAACCGCTTCCGCTTTCCATGATTTTATCATAGCTTTAAGCTTTCAGAAACCAAAACACCTAAAAAATCAAAATGAAAATGAATCAATTGACCTTCAGGTCTTTGTTGCTACTGATGTTTTCCGTAGTTATTCTTTCCTGTAAAGGCAACTCGGAAAACAAAGAAGAAGCTTCGGAAGAGAATGCCGAAACCACTACGGAAACAGAATACACGGGAAATTTACCATTGGATAGACTCAACCTTCCCGAAGGTTTCCATATTGACACTTATGTCGAAAACTTGGAGGGCGCCCGTTCCATGGCCATGGGGCCTGATGGCACCTTGTTCGTAGGAACCCGCAACGAAGGAAAGGTTTATGCCGTAAAGGATACCGATGGGGATTACAAGGCCGATAAAACCTACACCATTGCCACCGATTTGGAACAGCCCAATGGCGTAGCGGTGAAAGATGGCGCTCTTTATGTGGCCGCCGTAAGCCGTCTCTTCAAATACTCGGATATTGAATCCCAGCTGGAGAATCCACAAGAACCCGAATTGATTTACGATGACTATCCCACCGAATTTCATCATGGTTGGAAGTACATTGCCTTTGGACCCGATGATAAATTGTACGTGCCCGTAGGCGCTCCCTGCAATATTTGCGACAGTGCAACGGTGGACAAGCGTTACGCCTCCATCACCCGAATGGACCCCGACGGCAGCAATCGTGAAATAGTGGCCCATGGGGTTCGAAACACTGTTGGCTTTACCTGGCATCCCGAAACCCAAGAACTTTGGTTTACCGATAATGGTCGGGATATGATGGGTGATGATATACCACCTTGCGAATTGAACAAATTGACCGAAGTGGGCCAACACTTCGGCTATCCCTTCTGCCATGGCGGCACCATAAAAGATCCCGAATATGGGGACCAGCGTCCCTGTTCCGATTTTGTGCCACCAGTACAGCCCTTGGGTCCGCACGTAGCCCCCTTGGCGGTTAAATTTGCCAAAGGTCCCATGTTCCCCGAAGCGTACCGAGGACATGCGCTAATTGCAGAACATGGCTCTTGGAACCGTTCGTCGAAAATCGGCTACAGGATTACTATGGTAAAATTGGAAAATGGAAAAGCCGTAAGCTATGAACCCTTTATTGATGGTTGGTTGGACGAGGAGGCCCAAGAAGCCTTTGGGCGTCCGGTAGACCTGTTGTTCTTGGAAGATGGCTCCTTGCTCATCTCGGATGATGAGGGCAATGCCATTTACAGGGTCACCTATAAAGGATAAAACATAACGATTTTAGAGAAGGTACTTGGGAATGGACATTTGCTCCATTTTCCAAGTACTTTTTTTTTGGTCTGGGTCGGTCACCTCTACAAAGAACAAATCTGATCGGCCGTCGTCCGAACGAAGGTGCTCTACGGTATAGATGCATCCCCTGTAATGGAATACGTATTCAGCGCCAGCACCGTCCTCATTTTCAGTAATGGTTCCCTGGCGAAGAATCAAATTAGGTTTGGCCAAAATGCTGTTGCTCTTGTGCCAGCACAAATAACGGACTTCACCCGAGCACATAAGGTCGATACGAATGGTGAACTGATCATCGCCACAATAGGCCAAAATACGTTCAATGCTAGTGTCTCTCCAATAGATGGCTCAGTAGGTTTTAATAAGGTTTGGAGTCTTCTCGAACGGTCAAAAAATGACTGTATTGCTTCAAACGGGGTATTTTTTGGTAAAGATGGCCCCGAACATCCAACCGATCATGAAGATGATACAGCCCAACAGAATCAAACAAATAATTTGTAAGGTATTTATGGTATCAATTATAGTCATACTCTTTAAATTTTTATAAGCAAGCTACACAATATGCAATAATTTTTCGCAGCCAATTGACGGATGCCCCTTTTGATCTGACGAATGGCCCTTCCCGATCCATGGATGCGATTTTTGCCTCTTTCCAAAAGTGCTGAAAAAGGGAAAATTGTCCATTCACTAGCGAAGTCCGTCCATTTTTTCGAAACTGCGATTGCCCCAACTTTGTTCCATCAAAAATTAAGTTGAATCAGTAAAATAAAATACCATGAAAAATTTGATGCGAACAGTAACATTGTTCCTATTTACCATTACGGGTGTGTTTGCCCAATTACCAGAACCTGGATTCACTATTGACGGTTCCACCGCCATTGTAATCACCGACCCACAAAACGATTTCCTGAGTCCCGATGGTGTGGCCTGGGGTGCCGTGGGGCAAAGCGTGCAGGAAAACAACACCATTGAGAACTTGGAGACCATTTTTAAATTAGGGGAACAGTACAACATCCCCGTTTTTATCTCTCCCCATTATTATTATGAGCACGACCATGTGTGGAAGTTCGAGGGAACCCTCGAAAAATTGATGCACAACATCAGCATGTTCGATCGTGGGGACCAACTCAATGTGGAAGGTTTTGAAGGTTCCGGTGCCGATTGGTTGCCCCGCTACAAAAAATACATTGAAAAGGATAGGGTAGTGGTCACCAGCCCGCACAAAGTGTTCGGTTCCGAGTCCAACGATTTGGCCCTACAATTGCGCAAACAAGGCGTGGACAAGGTGATCTTGGCCGGAATGTCCGGTAACCTGTGTGCCGAATCGCACATGAGGGAATTGGTGGAGAACGGTTTTGAAGTGGCCGTGGTGGGCGATGCCACCGCTTCTGCCAAATTGCCCGGATTGGATGGCGACCAAGCTGCCCAAACCAATTATAAAATGATTTCCAGCCGGGTGTTTACCACCGACGAATTGGTGAAAGAGCTCAAAATGCATCCGGTAAAATAAGTTTTCATGTGGTTGATGTTGAAGTGGAGTGGCAAGGGGCCGGACCGTAGGTTCGGTCCTTTGTTTTTTTGTTGAAATACCTCATTCTGAATCCCATCCATTTTTGCAAATCGTTATGAGAAGCTGAAACCTACTTTTGCCGGCAGGCAGGCAAGTTCGGGTCGACGGAAACCAACTTTTTGCCCATGTAGGGAAAATTGTCCACGGACTTGCGCCATCTGTCCATTTTATCCCAGCGCACAGCGCCCCACCTTTGTCATGTCAAAAGTTGACAAGCAAATCATAAATCAAAAACAGAAAGTTATGACACGATTACAAGCATTAGATCCAAAGGAAGCAACTGGAAGATCCAAAGAATTATTTGAAGGTATCCAAGGCAAATTGGGCATGGTTCCCAATATGATGCGTACCATGGGGAACTCCCCAGCCGTTTTGGAAGGCTATTTGAACTTGAGCGAAGCCTTGGGCAAAGGGTCCTTGGGCGGTAGATTGGGCGAGCTCATCGCCTTGGCCGTTGCCGAGTCCAACGCCTGTAACTACTGCCTTTCCGCACACTCCTTTATCGGGGAAAAGTTGGTGGGCATCGACACCAGTACGCTCCAATCCGCTAGGGACGGCATCAACTCCGACCCTAAGGTGGCCGCAGCGCTTCAGCTTGCCAAGACCTTGATCTCCAAAAACGGACGGGTATCCTCCGAAGATGTGGAAACCGTAAAGGCTGCCGGTTTTTCCGATGGGGCCGTCGGCGAGATCGTAGCGCACGTAGCCTTGAACATATTGACCAATTATTTCAACAATACGGCCAATACCGATATCGACTTTCCCGTAGTGGAAGCCGCAACGGTCTAATCAGTAACAATTAAAAATCAGAAAAGATGAAAACAATCAAAAATGTAGTACTTCTAGGATTGATGTTCTTGGCTGTCATCAGCGTGAATGCCCAGACCCCTCCGGTAGATGATAACGGCCTTGCCATTGGCGGGTACGATGTGGTCGCTTATTTTTCCGGCGCAGCCCAAAAAGGGAGCAAGAGCTATGCGGTTAAGCACCATGGTGCTACCTATTATTTTGCCAGCAAGGCGAACCAAAGCGCCTTTAAACAATCGCCTAACCAGTATTTGCCCCAGTTCGATGGCTACTGTGCTTGGGGCGTAGGGGCCAAAGAGGCCAAGTTTCCCATCAACCCCGAAACCTATACGGTGATCGATGGCAAATTGTACCTCTTCTTCAATGGCCCGTTCAACGGGGAACCGTTCAACACATACGAAGATTGGGGGCAACGTACCACGGAGCTTAAAACGGCAGCACATGCCAATTGGCCCAAAGTAAAGAACAGTAAGTAGTTTTAATTAGCAGTAAGGGTAGGGTCCCGCCATAGGTCCTGCCCTTTTTTAATGCAAAAAAATAACAAGATGGACATCGAGAAAAAATATCCGCTGCCTCCCTTTACCGAGGCCAGCGCACGAGAAAAAGTACAATTGGCGGAAGATGCCTGGAACAGTCAAGACCCCGAAAAGGTGAGCCAGGCCTATACGGTGGACACCGAATGGCGCAACCGTTCCCAGTTTATCAACGGGCGCGAGGAAGTGGTCGCTTTTTTGACGGAAAAGTGGCAAAAAGAAAAAAATTACAAATTGAGAAAGGAACTATGGGCCTTTTCCGACAATAAGATTGCAGTTCGGTTTGAATACGAATACCAGAATGCCGAAGGAGCGTGGATACGCGCGTATGGAAACGAGAATTGGGAGTTCAACGAGCATGGGCTGATGCAGAAGCGCTATGCCAGCATCAACGATTTGCCGATAGCCGAATCGGAGCGAAGACTTTAGTCATTTTTGGAGTTATGTCACTTCGAGTCTTTCGACTTCGCTCAAGATAAACTAAAGTCGAGACCGCTTAAAAGTAATCGCGACAAAAGACTTCTCGACTGCGCTCGAAGTGACACAGCATTTTGAAACCCGTCAGTTCGAGTTTTTTCCGAAGGAAAAAGTATCGAGAACTAGGTTTTGTACGCAAGAAGGATTTCTCGATACAATTTTTGGACCCCGGTCCAAAAACCACTCGAAATGACATAGGATTGTAGATTGCAAAATGCAGACAATTGAAAACTGATTACTGACAACTGCCAACTGATAACTGATAACTAAACAAACATGGACATCTACAACACCAACACGCTCATCGACGAACAGACTGGAAACCTGGCCTTTAAGCTCTCCGAATTTGAGGATGGCTGCCAGTTTTGCGATCTGCACCGGTTGAATCAGTATTCCTTGATTTGGATCAAAAAGGGGAGGGGTACCGCCCAAGTGGACTTTTCGGAGTACACGTTTACGCCAAACACCCTAGTTGCCGTAACGCCCTATCAACCTTTTGCGCTAACCGAGGAAGAACCGTTGGAGGGCGTGGTGTTGCAGTTCCATCCCGATTTTTTCTGTATCCACAAGCACCACGAGCAGGTGGCCTGCCACGGAGTACTGTTCAACAATATTTACAGTCCGCCCATGCTGCAGGTTACGGCCGATATCCAAAACGAGCTCGAGCTGCTCATCCAGCAGATGTATGCCGAGGTACAAAAACCAGAACTGGCACAGTACGAATTGCTCGTCTCCTACCTAAAGATCTTTTTGATCACCACCTCCCGCGCCAAGGCCAAGCAACAGCCGGAGGCCTTGGAGGGAAGCCCCGACGAAAAGGAGCCCTTTATCCTGCAAAAGCTCAAAAACCTGATTGAGACGCACTACAAGACCATGCACTCTGCCGGGGAGTATGCCGATCTGCTCAACATAAGCCCCAAAGCCTTGGCGAAAATGACCAAGAACCACTTTAACAAGACCATGACCAACCTGATCAGCGAGCGGATCATTATCGAGGCGAAGCGCGAGCTGTACCTCACCAACAAGACCGTAAAGGAGATTGCCTACGATCTGGGGTATGACGATGAGCACTACTTTAGCCGCTTTTTTAAGAACAATGCAGATATCTCGCCCAGTACCTACCGCGAAAATGTGGGCTTTGCCCGCGCCATGGCCTAACCCCACCGCCCTATGAAAGCCCATGTGGAACACCAATTGCTGCCGCTGCCCTTTGGGCAGGTGTACGGCACCCTAAAGCAACGGATTACCGAACACGGCTTTTTGCTGCTGCACGAGATCGACACCCAGACCATAGTGGCCAAGCACGGGATTACCATACCGCCCTTGCGGCAATTGCTCTTTTTTGAGCCCAAATACATTGCCCAGATCATGGCGAACGATCCTTTGGCCATTAACGATATCCCCTTAAAACTGGTATTGCAAGAAATTGACGCCCATACCACCCAATTAAGCTTTAAAAACCCGGTGGGCAGCTTACAGGATTATGGATTGGAACCAGAAATGGCGGAGGAGTTGTTGGAACGGGTGCGGGGTATAGTGGCGTTTTAGGAGGGTTGGATTTTTAGACATTTTGGATGATTGATAAAGCCCTTTAGGGCTTTTTTTATTTTTTAGGTGATAATTGTAGTTGGTTTAAGTTGTTTTATAGACTATTTAGGGTTTAATATATTGCACTAAAATATATAATAATGACACATATAATACAAAATAAAGTATACATTATTTGTTATATAGTATATTTTTTCTATTTTTAACAAATCAAAAATATTTTAATATGAAAACATCCCCGAGAAGAGAAAGATTTGAAAGGATAGCGGCAAATAGAGTTGCGGGTGTATTAAAAGGTCTGGATAGTTTGGAAAAATGCTCCAATAGGAATAATTATGAATATAATGATGATGATGTAAAAAAAATGGAGCGTGCCTTAAAAGAAAAGGTGGCTGAGGTAATTAGGTCGTTTTCAAAAGAGCTAGACAGGGGGAAGGATATAGAATTTAAATTTTAACAATTTAAAGGTATAGAAGTACATAATTAAAAATATAACAAATTGATATTCAAATAATACTATAACACTCCATGAAAAAACATGACCCAATACTGGTGTTTCTTTTAGAAAAGGGAGTAATGTCAAACTTTATTTTTAAAAATTTATGAATAACAAAGATTTAGCTTTAAGCCTTGTTCATGCTGATACTGAAAATGAAATAATAAATATTCTTAAGAAAGAAGGTTATTGGGATAAGTCTGATGATTGGCAATTATATGGAGGTAAGGAAAATAATTTTGCAACAATTGGGAATCAAAAAAGCAGAGCTGAAGATGCTCTGGTTGAGAAAATAGTTAATTCTGTTGATGCGGTTTTGATGGCCGAATGTCTTAAAAGGGGTTTTAAGACAGATAGTAAAGAAGCACCTACTAGTATTGCTGATGCTTTAGAGAAATTTTATAACATCCATAATGGTAAACTATCGAATATAACACCAAATGAAAGAACCAAACTTGCCGAAAATATAGCACTTGTTTCTACGGGTTCAAAGTCTAATCCATGTTATTCTATTATAGATAAAGGTGAAGGACAATCACCAAATAGGTTACCTGACACAATTTTGTCGATAGATAAAAACAACAAATTAAGAACTCCTTTTGTTCAAGGCAAATTTAATATGGGTGGAACTGCAGTTTTACGTTTTTGTGGTCGAGAAAATTTGCAACTTATTATTTCTAAAAGGAATCCAAAAATTAAGATTCAAGATGCATCTGATGATTCAATCAATTATTGGGGAGTGACTATTGTACGAAGAGAAAATCCACCTCAAGGCGTTCGAAGTTCGATTTATAAATATTTGGCTCCAAATAATAAAATATTACGTTTTGAAAGTGATTCACTTAAGTTGATGCCTGGTAATTACCCGAATGCTTATCAAAATGAATTGTCATACGGAACTTTTATCAAGTTGTATGAATATCAAATGACAGGATTGAAAACAAATATATTGTTTGACCTTAATTATAAACTTTCCTTATTAATGCCAAGTATAGCTCTTCCTGTTCGGCTTTATGAACGTAGGAAAGGATACAAAGGACATACTCTGGAAACAACACTATCGGGTCTCTCTGTTAGACTTGATGAGGACAAAAAGGAGAATTTGGAAAGCGGGTTTCCCGTATCAGGTCCAATTACTGCTTTAGGTCAAAAAATGCGTGCTTCTATTTTCGCATTTAAAAGAGGTAGGTCAACTAATTACACGAGGGACGAAGGAATTATTTTTGTAATTAATGGACAAACACATGGCACACTTTCTAAATCATTTTTTACTCGAAATGCAGTGCGCCATAGTTATATAGCCGATTCCCTATTGGTGGTTGTAGACTGCTCTGAATTGGATGGAAGGGCAAGAGAAGATTTGTTTTTAAATAGTAGAGATCGTTTAGCCTCAGGTGAATTACGTTCTCAAATTGAAAGGGAATTGGAAATCTTATTGAGAGAGCATAAAGGTTTGAACCAATTAAGAGAAAGAAGAAGAAGGGAGGATATAGAGGATAAACTGGAAGATTCAAAACCACTTGCAGATGTTATTCAGGATATTCTAAAAAAGTCCCCAACTCTGTCAAAACTTTTTATTAAAGGAGTTAGGCTGCCAAACCCTTTTAATATAGTTAATGGTAAAAGAGAGGAGCAATATGAGGGAAAAAAATTCCCTACATTTTTCACTTTAATTAAGGAGTATCCAGAAATTGCTCCAAAAGATTGCCCTAAAAATGTTAGGTTCAGAGTACAATACAAGACAGATGCTGTTAATGATTATTTCGATAGAGATAATGATCCAGGTAAATTCTCGCTTTATGTAAATGGAACGGAAGTAGAGAATAAACAAATTAACCCATGGAATGGATATATTAACTTAAACGTTTTACTTCCTGATAATGTAACTGTTGGAGATGTTTTATGCTTTGAAAGTAAAGTTGAGGATGTAAGTCTAATTGAACCTTTTGTAAGTAGGTTTTATATTAGAGTTACTGATGCAGAAAAAAAGAATAATTCATCAAATGAAAAAAACAGGAAAAATCCCTCAACAGATAACAAAGGAAACGAAGGCGAGAATACTTCGCATCTAGATTTGCCAAATGTTATAGAAGTTTTCAAGAACGATAAAAACTGGGTTTCTAAAGAATTTGAAAACGAAACTGCATTGCATGTATTTGAAGATGGGCAAGGTGGCTATGATTTTTTCATAAATATGAATAATATTCATTTGTTGTCAGAGCAAAAATCAAATGGTAGTATAGATTCCAAACTATTGAATGCTAGGTATAAATATGGAATGGTGCTAATCGGTATTGCTCTTCTAAAAGAAAACAATGATAATACCGAAAAGTCAATTGAAGATTCCAAAAATCAAGTAGGAAATATTTTTACTCATATTAAATTTACCACAAAAGTCTTGTCTCCAATTCTTTTACCAATGATTGGAAGTCTAGGAAGCCTTAAGTTAGATGATGTTGAAATAGCTTTGGAACCTGAAGTAAATTGATTATTTAATTCATTTCAAATCCCCCCAATCTCCTTCTTACTTAACCCCGTAGCTTTTTTAATAATCTCAGTGTCTACACCTTGAGCCTTTAAATTTTTGGCAATTTCAAGCGAATTTTCTTTTTTGGCCCTTTTCCGTTCCGTTTCCAATTTAAAGGCTTCGAGCTCCTTTTTTTCGGGCCCGGTAACCTCGTAAAAGCCGCTTTTGCGCAATTGGTTCATGATTCCACGGTCCTCAAAACTGGTATAACTGGTTTCGGTGATCACCAAATGGTCCAGCACTTCCACATGGACCAGTTTGCCCACTTTTAGCATGTGGTCGGTAAAGTTAAGGTCGGCATCGGTCACCTCGTGCGAGCCGCTGGGGTGGTTGTGCACCAAGATCAACTTGCTGGCCAGTTTGTAGATCGCCATCCGGAAGACATCGGGCGGGTCGGCGTTTACCCGGTTGCTGGCCCCGAGGCCAATAAGCTCCACAAACAAGATCTTATTGTTGTTATTGAGCCCCACCACCCAAAAGTGCTCTTGGTTGCGGCGAATCTTGTTTTCGCGCAACAGAACCTGCTGCATGATCGCATATATGTCCGCAGAGTTGAGCACCTTGATCTTTTGTTCTTTGGTAAGCCGTACGTTCATGGTAGGTAAGTTATGTATTGGGATAGGAAATTTAGGCGAAGCACGCCAATAATGCAAACGGTGCCACAAAAGAAACCGATCGCCCCGCCCATGGTTTCCTAAAAAAGCAACATAAGCAACCCTAAAGTTTCGTACATTTAAAAAACTCAACTAAAACACACATTATGGACACTATAGCCGTTAAGGCCTTTGGAACCCAGTCTGCCGAAGCCGATTTAAAACAAATGCAGATCGACCGAAGAACGGTCCTCGAAAAGGATATTGAAATTGATATTATGTACTGCGGGGTCTGCCATTCCGACCTTCATTTTGCCCGCAACGATTGGGGCATGACCCAATACCCGGTGGTTCCCGGCCACGAGATTGTGGGCAAGGTTACCCAAGTGGGTTCCAAGGTTTCCAAGCACCAAGTAGGCGATATTGTCGCCGTAGGCTGTTTGGTGGATTCGTGCCGCAGCTGCCAAAGCTGTAAAAACGATGAGGAACAGTACTGCCCCGAGTGGGTGGGTACCTACGGGGGCTTCGACAAGCATTTGAACAGCCCCACCCATGGCGGCTATTCCGAAAAAATTGTAGTGGACGAGAACTTCGTGCTCCGCGTACCCAAAAATCTGGACCTGGCAGGTATCGCTCCGGTGCTCTGTGCGGGCATTACCACATGGTCTCCGCTGCGCCACTGGAAAGTGGGCAAGGGCAGCAAGGTGGCCGTGGTAGGCTTGGGCGGCTTGGGACACATGGCGTTGAAATTGGCGTCGGCCTTGGGTGCCGAGGTGACCTTGTTTTCGCGATCCACCAATAAAATGGACGATGCCAAGGCCTTGGGAGCGGACCATGTGGTGATATCTACGGACGAAGCCCAAATGGAACAGGCCGCAGGCCAGTTCGACCTGATCATCGATACCGTACCCTACGAGCACGATCTTAACCCTTACGTGGCCACTTTGGCCACCAACGGAACCTTGGTCGTGGTAGGCTATTTGGGGCCATTGGACCCCATGCTGGTCACCGTGCCCATGATCATGGGCCGAAAAAGCGTGGCAGGTTCTTTGATCGGGGGCATTGCCGAAACCCAAGAACTGTTGGATTTCTGTGGCGAGCACAATATTACTTCGGATGTGGAAGTGATCAACATCCAAGACATCAACACCGCCTACGAACGCATGCTCAAAAGCGATGTCAAATATCGTTTTGTCATCGATATGAAATCATTGAAGGAGTAGTTGGCACGGTACGATAAAATCAATAGGCCCACTGTAGGTAATCTTATATAAAAAACCGCCCTTTGCAAATGGTTTGCAAAGGGCGGTTTTGGTTTTGTAATCCCCCAATGATTACTTCTTCATTCCAGGCACACCAGCAGGTTTTTGGGTCTGCCAAGGAAACGGCTTCGCTGCTTTTTTCACAGGGGCCACTTCGTTCAAGCTCTCGGCATCATACACCCTTCCATTTTTGACCACATGGGTCAAAGTATTGGTGTTGCGGATATCTTCCAACGGATTTTGGTCCATAATCAGGATATCGGCCAATTTGCCTTCCTCAATACTGCCCAAATCACCGTCCAAACCAAGGGCTTCGGCCCCCAGAATAGTGGCGGTTTTTAAGGCATCCATATTCTTCATGCCGCCGCTGGCCACCGACCACAGTTCCCAGTGGTAACCCAATCCCTGCAACTGGCCATGGCTTCCTACGCCGCCAATACCATCAGCTTCTACCAAATCCTTCATAAACTCGGCGTGCTTTTGGAATACGTGCTCTTCGGGCATAAACCAGGCGGCTCTTCTGCGGGATTTCTGCGCCAACTCTTCGTAAGGCGTAAAATACTGCAGCTTTTGGTCGTGGTATACATCCTCGGTAGCATAATAGTAGTTTTCCGCCCAAGGTCCGCCATAGGACACCAAAAGGGTAGGGGTCACTGCCATTTTGGATTCTGCAACGGATTGCACCACATCCCTATAAATGGGATAAATGGGGAAGGAGTGCTCGTGCCCCGGGTAGCCGTCCAACAACTGGGTCATGTTGAGTTTAAAGTCCAATCCACCTTCTGTGGTGGGCATCAATTCCAGTTCTTTGGCTGCCATGATCACCCATTGGCGCATTTGGCGATTGCCTACCAGATACATTTTGATGCTCTTGGTGTTATAGTACTCACTGTACTGTTTGAGTACATCCTTCGCGTGCTCCAACGATTTGAGTTTGTACGACCAGTAGCCAACACCGGGACCTGTGCTGTACACACGGGGTCCGTGCATCATTCCGGCATCTACCATATCGGCATAGGTGAGCACATCGGTGGTTGCCGTTTGTGGGTCGCGCGTAGTGGTGACGCCATAGGCGAGGTTGGCGGAATAGATCCAGATCTGGTTTTTATGGATGCCCCAGTTGGGCCACATATGGGCGTGGGTATCCACAAAGCCAGGGGTAATCGTCTTTCCGCTGGCATCGATTTCCACGGTGCCTTTGGGCACTTCCAAACTACCTGAGGCTCCAACGCCTTTGATGCGGTTGTTCACGATCAGGATATCGCCATTCTCGATGACCTCGTCACCTTTCATGGTAATGATCCTGGCACCTTTGAGCAACACACTGCCTTCGGGAATATCCTTGGTATAATTGACCTTTACCTTGATTTCATCCGCTTCAAAGACCTTGTTCTCTTCCTTGTCCTTTTTATCCCCCTCTTTATCCTTGTCTTCTTCTTTTTGTTTCTCCTTTAGCGCTTCCGCTTCTTTTTTGGCTAAGGCCACACTATCTGCATAGGCTTCTGCCGCTGGAATATTGTAGATAAAATGACTGGCTCCGAGCGACCAGTGCACATTTTTACTATCGCTTCGCCACGCGGGAAACTCACCACCCATTACCGTTAGTTTTTTGGCAGGGAAAGCCGCTTTGTCGGCGTCGGCCACCGATATTTTCGGGGTCTGCCCGAATTTGGGAAGGGTCACGGTGTAAATATCATTGTTGATTTTGGCCAGTGCCGTAGTTCCGTCAGGCGATATTTTGATTTCTGAAGGTGCGGACGATTTATCCTCTGGAGCCTGATACTGTTCCGAACCGGGCAGGATATTGTGACCTCCGTTGTGATCATGGAATCCGAAGGAAGAAGAACCAAACGTAGTGATACCGCTCAATTTCAAATGCTCCTTTTGGTCGGTACCGTCCCAACGAATGGACAGCAACGATTTATCCTTGCTCAGGTAAATGCGCTCATCCACTTTGGTGAAATGTGGGCCGGAACGTCCTTCCGCCTTGTCGATGACAGTAATTTTTCCGCCCTCAGCGGGAATCCACGCCAAATCCTCTTCGGCACCACTGGCCCTTGGACCGATGGCATTACGGTATACCTGTGCAGGACCTTTTAGGAAAACAATCCTATTGCTGCTGTACGACCATGCTGGATTGCTGTAAATGGCAGCCTCATCCGTCAATTTTTGAACACCGCCACGCCCGTTGGCACTGACTTTGTACAAATGCCCGCCATTCGTCTCCCAAGTGGCAAACACGATACTTTTGCCATCGGGCGACCAAGCAGGTTGGGCTTCGGTAAAGTCGTTTTTGGTGAGCCTTTTTGGGGTTCCATTGGGCAAATCCATTACATAGAGCCTGTTCAATGCGGTAAAGGCCAACTGACTTCCATCCGGGGAAGGCACGCCATCACGGATTTGGGTGACCAAGGCTTCGGGTGTATCCTTGATGGGATATTTAAACTTGAGCTGTGGTCCCAGTTCCAAGTTCACATCCACTTCAAACGGTATTTCGGAAGCGGAATTGGAGGCAATGTCGATACTGTAGATTTTTCCACCGTAACTGGTCACTAAATTTTTACTGTCGGGCGTAAAGGCCATCCCCGGCAACACGCCCAAAGGGGCAATGGATTCCTGCTCATCACGTTGTACCGGATAGGCCAACCAACGTTCGTCCCCGTTTTCCAGATTACGTAGCACCAATCCGGTTTCGGTTTCAAAACGGCTACCGTACACCAACCATTTGCCGTTGGGCGAAAGGGTGGGGGTAAATGCGGAGCCGTAGCGGGAGGTAATGGTCGCCAAATCGCCATCTTCCATGTCGTACGTTCCCAATTGGTATTGTGGCAACTGCGCGTTGTAGTTCCAAGCACGCATTCTTCGGGAAAAATAAATCAGCTTTCCGTCGGGTGCGAATTCGGGGTCAATGGTCTTAAGGTTTTCAGGTTCATCGATCAATTGGGCGCCGCCGCCACCATCCTTATGGTACAGGTGCAGTTTGATGTTCCTTCGGCCACGGGCACCAACAATGTATTCCCCATCAGGACTCCAATCGGCCGAAAAGAAGTTCTGATTGTCGTCTTTTGTGATCTGTTTGGTTTCTTCGGAAGCCAATTCCATGGTCCAAATATTGTCAGAACCACTTTTATCAGAAATAAAGACGATGGATTTTCCATCGGGACTGAACCTGGGATGGACATCATACGCCATTCCCTCCGTAATTTGGGTGGCCTTGCCGCCTTGGATGGGAATCGTGTAGAGGTCGCCCATCATATCAAATATAATGGTCTTTCCATCGGGGCTCACATCAAGAGATAGCCATGTACCTTCCTTGGCGGTAAAGGAGATGCTGCGTTCCGGCTCCAAGGGCAGTTCTTTGGTTGCTTTTTTGGTAGTGTCGGCCTCCTTTTCCCCATTCTGTGCATTGAGGGACGAGAGCGCCATACATAGGGCCAGAGCCCAGAGATACTGATTTTTTTTCATATTCTTAGTTTATGCTTGACAGTAGCTAACAAGGTATGAAAAATCGGGATATGGCTTCTGTTTTTTTGAATAAGGAATTCTTGCGTTTTATTGGTGAACACTTGCAGTATTACAAACTGAGGCAGCCCAATGTTGAAAACCTCCAAACAAAAGAAGCAAATCAAAACAAATTCCATAAAACAAGGGGTTTTATAGTCCGCAAAGGGGAATTGGCTCGTACATAGCTATAAATATCAACCTCATGTTCCAGCCTTGTAAACAATGGCTTTTCTCGGTTTTTTTAGTGTTGGCGGTTATACTGCCATCTCTTGGGCAAGACCCAAAAACCTATGAAGGCCCACTTCAAGTGGGTGATTACTCCGGTCAGGCCGTTTATCAGTACATCATATCGGATTTGGACACCATTTATAATGGTGATTTTTTATGGCAACAATCCAACTTGGAGACCTTGGTGGAAAACGAGGATGCTTCCTTTCGTATTTCCGGTGCTTTTGACCAAGGCATAGCCCATGGCCCATGGCAATTTGAGTTTGGGGAGTATCAAACCAATAGTCAAAGTCAGGTAGTGGGCTATGAATACCGTGTTTTGGTGAGCGGGACCCAAGAAAAAGGGGAGGGGCGGCTCTCGGAGGGAAAGCCCGACGGAAACTGGACCTACACCATCAACCAAATCAAGGACTCCGAAATACAGCAGATTCTTTTTAAAAGTGATATCACATACGATAAGGGCGTTCCCCAACAAAATTTTCAGATAGAAAACGACAGCAGTGTCTTGGTCGGGAGGTTTTTACGTGATGGCTTGGCCCACGATGAATGGTCCTACTACGGCACCGAGCGCGTGGAGGATATGGAGGATTGGTTTTTTGATGACGGATTGCTGCGCAACATTCGGTTGACCACCGACCAAGTTTCCAAGGAAATTCAGGTTTTTGACACCAACGCGCCTAATTACAAGACCATCCCTTTGCATATGGGCTATATCGCGCTCCTGGAGGCAGTTTTACAAGAGCAAGAAGTGGAAAGTGGTATCGCCGGCATACTGTCCCAAAATCTTAGTTATTACCAAAAGATAGATAAGGTGCTGAGGCAATTGGGGTCTGATGGTTTTCAAATGGAAGCCAAAGTAAAAGTCCCATTTTATCCGCTGGATTCCCTTCAAACTAAGACCTTGGAGCAGATTGCTTCGGATTACCAAGTCGCTGCCAATTTGAGCCGGACCATTTTGCGAAACAGCCATTTGAATATCGTCAAACGGACCGACCCCGAAGCTTATTTCTACTACAATGTGGCCCAAAAAATCAGTACGGATTTTCTGGAGCCCTTAAAGGCATTGGTCAGTTACCAAGAAAATGACATTGTGGCCTATCAGGAAATTCCGGTGATGCTGCAACGGTTGTGGCCCAATGGAAAACCAGGCACCGAAATCACGGTAGCGGCCAACGAAGCTGGCGCATTACGGAGTTTTAGACTTCCCAGTTCGGAGGAGTTTGGATATGAGAGCAACGATTTGCTTTCCGTGGCTGCATTGGGTACCTACGCCCGAATGAGCTTGGAGTACATTAAAGGTTCTTTGGCATCCAGATTGACCAATGAGGAACAACTGCAAATGCTCAATGGTCTTGAAGAGGAGCTTATTCAATTGAACAATTTGTTGGAGCGTGAGGTGGACTCTGTTGACGGACTCGCCAACGATTACAAAAACGCACTTGCCCATCTGCAACAATTGGCGGATAGCTCACTGACTACCTATGCCGATATGAAGAACCCCAACGAGAAGTTGACGTATGGTAAGAGTATTAAAATCTGTTTGATGGAGCTGACCGACCTGGCCCAAAGCTTGAAAAATATACCCCAGCAGCAGGAAACCATCAAAAAGGAATATACCAATGCCGTTTGGAACCCCTTTATGGCCAATGTAATGGCAGAACAGGTCAAAAAACGAATCACCGAGAGCTACGAGGAGGTGCTGATACCCTATTTCCTGAAAGCCACATCATCCTTGGAGTGCGTAAATGTAAAGGCATTGAACGAACAAATCATTCAGACCCATAAAACCATTCTTGGCTTGCGGAACAAGGACACCCGAAAATTGGAACGTAAACTGCGAAGTGAAAAGCGGCCCATGGAAGTGCTACAACTTTTACAGGTGACATCAACCCCCAAAAACCAATAGGCATGACAGTAGTTGAAAAGAGCCTTTGGAGGGTCATGATGGTATGCATGTTTTGGGTTGGTGCCATTGGCCATGCCCAACAAGAAGACCCTCAGGTGTTACCGGAAACCTCCCAGTACAAGGAGCCCAAAACCAAGGTGTGGTTCAATACCTACGGTAATATTAGGATTGGAAAGCGTTTCTTTTGGGACGCACAGACGCATTTAAGGCTTGAGGAAACCAAAAACACTGCTTTTTTTGGGCAAGTGGGTCAGATCTACAATAGGCACGCCATTGGTTACATCTTCAACAAGAAGACCGATGTTCGATTGGGTGGGGTAGTGCGTATCAATTTTAACACTGACGAGGATTCGGTAGACCGAAATGTGGTTCCGGAATGGCGGATTTGGCACCAGTACCAATTTGCCATGCCCTTTTACTCGGCCATGCTCTATCACCGCATTCGAATAGAACACCGATGGACCCAAGGCTTTGCTGAAAACAGCGAGTATATTTTTAGAAACCGTTGGCGTTATATGTTCCGCGCCAAGATTCCGCTGAACGACACCAAATTACAGCCCAAAACATGGTATGTTTCCCCAGAGGCCGAGTTAATCATGCAAAGCGGTAAAGAAGTGGTGGCTAGCCCTATGGAGGACTTGCGTTTGACCACTACGCTTGGGTATATCGTAACCCCCAGATTGACCTTTGCCGCAGGGGTGATGTACTCCCAGGGTCAGGAAAGGCTTAATGGCGGATTTTACCAGCAGGGTTGGACATTGCGCTTCCACATGTACTTTTCCCCAGACTTTAGGAGGGTGAAAAACAAACTGCCCGACGTCCATTTAACGGATTGATACGTACCTATTAACGAACCATGTGATTGAAAATGAAACTTAAAAAATACACATTCTTCATATTATTGGCAGTCTTAGCGGTTGGAACGGTTTTCTTCGTTGCCAAATCCCTCAAATTAAAAAAAGAACTTGCCCTCACGAAGCAGCAAAATCAAACATTGACCAAAAAGCTGGAATCACACGAGCAATTGGCCAAGATAGATTCACTTTTATTGGAAGGCGATTACGATGGAGCCATTGCATCCTATCAAACCAACTTGCAAACCGCGGGCAAGGAAAACAATATGGTAATTCCGTTGCGCATTGCCCTGGCGGAAAAACTACGGAACAAGGATATAAGCTTAAACACGGCCGTGGTAGACGAAACGAAAAGGCAGGATTCTTTACCTGTTTCCCGTTGGTCCGAAGAGACGGCCATTAGAAAATACGATTCCCTTAATTTTTCGTTGGAAAAAACAAAAGTACAGTTGGCACGGTTGAAAAAGCAACTTCAGCAAAAATCCTATGGGGAATATTTGACCTTTACCAGCCAAAAAGGAAACCAGTTGCACTACATTGGCCAGGTTAAGAATGGAAAAGCCCATGGTTTTGGTGTGGCCTTGCTGGAAACGGGCAGCCGGTACGAAGGGGAATGGAAAAACAATCAGCGCCATGGCGAAGGTACCTTTTATTGGCCTGATGGTGAATACTACGTGGGCACCTATCAAAACGATAAACGCAGCGGTTACGGCACGTATTACTGGCCCAATGGTGAAAAATATACCGGGCAGTGGAAAGATGATAAGCGCAGCGGTACCGGGAAATTCTACGATGCCGAAGGCGAAATTGTGGCCGGTGGCGAATGGAGCGATGACAAACTGGTCGAGGTCAACGAAAAATAGGAAGCTAAATCACGTTGCCCCCCTTATCTTGCCCATCTTCCATCGTAATATGCATTATATCGAGGTTTTGTGAAATGCATCGTGATATCTGAAAGATTTTGTTAAATTTAGGGGAAACCAGTTATTGGTTTAAACTACATTAACTTAAAAATTGAGAACACGATTATGAAAAACCTCACAAGAACTCGACGCCATTCCCTTTGGATGGCAGCCGTGCTCGGTGCAATTGCATTTACCTCTTGTTCGGACGAAACAATTACCCAAGATGATGCCAATGCCATTTTAGAAACGGAGACAAGCTCATTATCATTGGTGGATCATGGTGACAAAATGATCATGCTTGATGACTTGATCGTAGGTGATGACCTGCTTACCGCCCGTGCAACAAATGCCGCTGGCAACGATCGAGGCCGTTTTAACATTACCCTTAATTTTTTATTGCCACCCACAGAACGGCAGGAACAGGTATTCAATGATGCCGCTGCCCGTTGGGAGCGTATCATTATCAAAGATGTACCTTCCATTACAGGTACTATCCCATCTGCATTTGAGGGGTTCCCTCCAGCTTCTGAAGGAACCTTGGACGATGTGGTGATTGAAGTCGCTTTGGCACCCATTGATGGCCCGGGCGGAATTTTGGGACAAGCAGGACCACGTTTTGTACGCACCAGCGATTACTTGACCATTTCAGGTATCATGTTCTTTGATGTGGACGATTTAGCCTTTTTGGAGAGTCTCGGACTCTTCGAAGATGTGATCGTACACGAAATGGGTCACGTTTTGGGAATAGGCACATTATGGAATATCTCAACACCTGATTTTGAACGTAATCTACTTTTGGGCGGAACAACCAATCCATATTTTGGAGGACGCAAGGCCAATGTATTTTGGAATGCCGAAGGAGGTACGGGAGAGCTACCCATTGAGAGCATGTTTGGACCAGGTACCGCTTTTGGCCACTGGCAAGAGTCTACTTTGAACAATGAGCTAATGACCGGCTTTTTGAATTTGGGAGAAAACCCGTTGAGTAGAATAACCGCAGGTTCCATGTCCGATTTGGGCTACGGAGCAGCCAGCGTAGGAGAGTCGTATGATTTACCACGAGGCACACCGGGTGTTAATTTGAGCACTTTGGAAGAGGCCGGTACAGCAGAAGGATTGAACATTGCCGCTATGGAAGAATTGTTGATGCCCATAGGCTTTATCAATACCGATAAAAAATAAAATCACGCTCTTTCAAAAATAATAAGCCTGCTTCCTTTGGGAGCAGGCTTATTTTTGTTCATGGACTAAAATTTTTCGGCAATAACGGCCTATGGCTAGAGTAATCCTTTGGCTTCCAGAGTTTTTTCCAAACGGTCATGGTTTTCCCAAAAACGATCGACTATTTTCTGCATCACCGCTTCATAGCCGGGGTGTGTTTCAAGTTTTTGGAATACGGGGTCTAATCCCATGAACAGCACAATCCAATACTGAAAGTGGTCTTTGGCCGCAAAAGCTTCCAATTGGGCAATGCCTTCGTCCAATTTGCCTTCGTAGGCATAAAGTACCGCCATGCTGGCTGGTTGATAGATGGACTGATCATGTTCGCAATAGTCGGCGTAAGCAGCAAATAGCTGGTCCGCTTCCTCCTGAAACCCCATTTTTTCATACGTGTAGCCTATTTTTATGTCCTCTTGCGGATATATGCCCAACCCCATTGCTTTCCTGATGTCGTTGAACGATTTATAATACTGATAGGCACTATCATATTCTTTTTGAAAATAGTGCAATTTGGCTACTTCCTGCAAAATGTCGAGTCGGGTGGTGTCCTTTATCAGTTCGCGTTTCAAACTGTTCAATGTTTGTTTGATGTCCTTGTTTTTGGCATATCGGATATACGCCTTTAAATAGGGAGCGTATTCATTGTCCGGATTGGTTTCGAGCGACTTGTTGATGTATAACAAGGCTTCATCCGTAAAACCGGATTGAGCAAGTGCATTGCTAAGGTGGAGATAGGTATAGCTTTGCGTAATATTGTTTTCCGACACATCCAACTGAATGCCCTTTAGGGCATATTCCAAATATTTTCCGGTATTGGGGAGGGCATTGGAGTAAATGGAAGATAAAATATTGATTACACCTGAAGCATTGGGGTTGTATTCCAAAGCTTTTTCCAAATGTGGGACCGCCAACCGATAATCCCCAATGTGCATATAATACAAGGCCTTTGCAATTAAGCTTTCTGTTAGTTTGGAATCATGTAGCAGGGCCTTGTCTGCATAATTATTAATGGTCTCTGTATATTGTTTTTGTTTTTTATACAGGTCGAGATAGTAATAAGCTATGGCCAAATCTGCATAAACCAAGGCAAATTCAGGGTCCTCTTCAACGGCTTTTTCAAATAGGGGAATGGCCTCCAGAAGACCTTCTACGGTTCCTCTGTTAAACGGCTCTTGTGCCTTTAGGTAATAATCGTAAGCCACCAAGTTCTCCGTAGGTTTTTTGTCAATCTGCTCCAACTCCGAAGGTGTTACTTGCGCTTTGATGGCATCTACTATTTTTTTGGCCACTTCATTTTGTATTGCGAAAATATCCACCAATTGATGGGTATATTGTTCGCCCCAAACCTGTGTGTCGGTTACCGCATCGATCAATTGGATGTTGAGCATGACTTGGTCGCCTATCTTCTGACCACTACCTTCCACAATATAATTCACGTTGAGCTCAGCGGCGATTTCTCCAATGTTCTGATTGGTATTCCGGTATTTTTCCACTGATGTACGGCTAATGACCCGTAAATCCTCAATTTTTTGAAGATTGCCCAAAGAGGCTTCCATCAAACCATTGACAAAATAAAGGTTGGTGGAATCACTGCTCTCATTTTTAAAGGGGAGTACGGCAATGGACTTTTCCAGCGAAACTGTTTCCACCCTTTTTTGGGAAGAAGAGGAGGGAATCAGTAACCAAATAAGACCGCCACCAATCACAAGTACCATGGCAAGGAGGGCCCAACGGTATCTTCTAAAAAAGGAGGGAGCGGCTATTTCGGTCCCTGCGTCCTGAAATCCATGTTTGCCAACTTCGCCCGGGGGATGACCGTAATGTTCGCGAAAACACTTGATGAAATAGGAGACACTTCCAAAACCTACTTGATATGAAATCTCGGAAACCGTCTGATCGTTTTCTTGTAGCAATCCCATTGCCTCTTCCAGTCTGATTTTTCGAATAAACTGGCTGGCCGATAACTGGGTCTGTTTTTTGCATTTCCGCAGCAAACTGGAACGGCTCATGTGCATGGCTTTGGCCAATTCCGAAACACCAAAGTGCTCATCGCTCAAATGCTCGAGTATGATGGCCTTGGCCTCATCGGTAAATTTCTGCCCTTTGGGTTTGTCTAGCATTTTGGTTTGCAGATTGATAGCTGCGCGGTCTGTACAAATATAAACGTTTCCTCCCCACGGGAAAAATGCCCCTTTTGCCGCATAGTTTATATCCATGCGCCATAATTTTTATGGACAGTGCAGGGGTTATATATATCGCAGCATAGGTGATTGGTACTGCATCAGGCTTTGGGGAATCTTTGTAATGTAAAAATTATTGTTCAACACTTAAAACGAAAAGTCATGAAAAATTTTAAAAACAATTCCATGAAACATCTAATGTATGCACTACTTATTGTATCGATAAGTTTATCTGCCTGCGGACAGCAAAAATCCAAACCGGAACAACAGGGTTCCATGAAAACACAAGTAAAGGCTCCCAAAACACCATTGTCGGCGGCTGTGGTTACTGGCGATTTGGAAGCCGTGAGACAGCATATCGAGGCAGGAACCGATATCAATGAAAAGGACCCACTTAGCGGGTCGACCCCATTGATTACCGCAATCACTTTTGACAAAAAGGATATCGCGAAAAGTCTGATCGATGCTGGAGCTGATTTATCCATCAAAAACAATGACGGTTCCACGGCACTGCACGTAGCTGCCTTCTTTTGTAAAGTGGAAGCGGTCCAAATGTTGTTGGATGCGGGTGCCGACAAGAATTTGAAGAACAATTATGGGGCCACCCCCCGAGAAACTATTGTGGGTTCTTTTGCCGAGGTGAAGCCTATCTATGAAATGATGCAGCAACAATTGGGACCTATAGGCCTTCAGTTGGACCTGGAAGAAGTGGAAGCCACCCGTCCCACCATCGCCGTAATGCTTCAATAATCCATCAAAAAAACGATAAGTCATGAAAACAGCACGTAGACACGATATTGATTGGTTGCGGGTAATCACAATTGCCTTGCTATTGATCTATCACATTGCCATTATATTTCAGCCTTGGGCCATGTTCGTAGGCTTTGTACGAAGCGAGCAATCTTTGGAAAGTTTGTGGACCCCGATGACCATGCTCAATGTTTGGCGTATTCCTATCCTATTCTTCGTATCGGGCATGGGGCTTTATTTTGCCATGCGAAAACGAAACTGGAAACAGTTGATCGGAGAGCGGACCAGAAGGATTTTGTTGCCGTTGCTTTTTGGTATTGTAGCTATTGCTCCTTTGCATATGTTCCTCTTCCAAAAATTCTACAAACTGCCTTTGGGATATTATCCACATATGGGCCACCTGTGGTTTTTGGGCAATATTTTTGTTTATGTGCTGATGTTTTTGCCCGTTTTCTACGTGTTGAAAGGTAACACAGAAGGTAGATTCCACCGATTTTTGAATCGAATGATGTCCCATCCCGGTGGACCCCTGTTGGTCTCCCTCTTTTTTATGCTCGAGGCCATTTGGGTCAAACCGCAGATATATTCCCTGTATGCGGAGACGTGGCATGGATTTGCCCTCGGAGCTTTGGCCTTCTTTTTTGGTTATCTGTTCGTTTACAGCGGGCGTGGATTTTGGGAAACCGTAAAAAAATGGAGATGGGCCTATATCGCTTTGGCCGCAGCATTATACCTATTGAGATATGTGGAGTTTCAATTGGAAGCTCCGGGATATCTGATGGCATTGGAATCCAATTGCTGGATATTTGGGGTGTTCGGTCTTGGTTATCGTTATCTGAATAAACCAAGTGCCTTATTGGTTTATTTGAGTCAAGCAGCGTATCCCGTTTATATCATCCATATGTTTGTGATGTATGGGGCGGCTTGGTTGATCTTGCCTATGGAGATGCATCCATTAGTACAATTTGTGGCCATTACCGTACTCACCTTTGCAATCTGCTACATCCTGTATGAGTTTGTGATCAGAAGAATAGGTTTCTTACGGCCATTATTTGGACTGAAAGGAAAGCAAATCCCTAAGATAACATCCAAAATGATGATAAATGAGGGCTAAGGTACGATTTTAACCTCCTTTTTGGAAAACCAATACGCCAGTCCTTCGTTTAACCATTTTATACCCTGTATATTTGCAACGTTTTGATTTTAAAACTATAAACAAAAATTATGAGTACAGTAAAAGAGAATGACACTGTAAAAGTGCACTACACGGGTAAATTGACCAATGGACAGGTGTTTGACAGTTCTTTGGAGCGTGAGCCTATGGAAGTAGCCTTGGGACAGGGTCAGCTTATACCTGGATTTGAAAAAGGGCTTATCGATATGGCCGTGAACGAAAAAAAGACCATTACCATCGATAAAAAAGATGCGTACGGCGAAGTGAATGAGTCCCTTTTCCAGAAAATATCAAAGTCCCAACTACCTGAGGACCTAAAGCCCGAAGTGGGCATGGGCTTGGTAGGTTCCAACGCTGAGGGACAGCAACAACAGTTTAGGGTGGCCAAAGTAGAGGAAAACGACATCATTTTGGATGCCAATCACCCGTTGGCCGGACACGATTTGGTGTTTGACCTTGAAGTGGTAGAGATTCTGTAAGCAAGAATTTCAAATAGCATATAAAAGCCTCGTCTGTTTGACGGGGCTTTTTTGTTTTGAGACAATAATCCGTAGTCTTTCAAAAAAGTTTTTCGGGTAACAAGCTATAAAATGTGGTACTTTAGGATAGGCGTCAAAAAAATGATATGAAAAGAAACCGCTTCCTATTCCTATTGCTGCTATTTTTGGGTTTACAATCCATACTGGCCCAGAAAAGAACATTTCAGCCAGGATATATCATCGAATTGGACGGCGATACCATCCAGGGACTCCTTAAAGACCGGTCTCCAGAGCCTTTTGTGTCCTTGTACAACAAGGTCAGGTTTAAAAAAGAGGGGAAGGGGAGGACCTTTAGGTACAGCCCTGATGATATTTTGGGATATGGATTTCAGGGCGAGCATTTTATTTCGATGCCGTTTCGGGAAGAAAGTCGCTTTTTTACCTTTCGATACTACGCAGATAAATCGTCACCACGAACCTTTTTGAAAGTCGTTCGCAGATCAGAGGAGTTGATGTATCTGGAACAGTATTTTGTTCATGACGATAATTCCTATTTGGACTTCATTCCCTTTTTTTACAAACCAGGATCCACACGATTGGTGAGAGTAACCCAAGGTATTCTCGGATTTAGAAAGAAGGCGTTGGCATCCTATTTTTCAGATTGCCCTGAAGTGGTAGAAGAACTTTATTCGGAAACCTCAGTAATACAAAGCGTTCCAGAGCTGTATGAGTTTTGTGTTGTCCATTGCACTCCATAGTCGGTTCAGCATGTCCCGTTTATGGGTCCAGGGCGGCATTATTGCCTTCAAATGAGTTGTAAACGTTCAATTTCCATATGGATTGGACACACAATCCTTATCTTTAGGGATGTAAACCAGTAATCAACCCAATGTCGCCTTTTGGATGATGTTGACCCACCAAATGACGGCGTCCTAAAAAAATGAAAATGAAATTTTTGTCATCCCTCATGCTCGTGGTCCTCATGGGCACCTGGGCACAAGCCCAAGACCGACTAACCGGCGAAACCTTTACCACCCGTTCCGAAATTTTGGCACAAAATGGCATGGCGGCCACAAGTCAGCCATTGGCCACCCAAGTTGCTTTGGATATTTTAAAAAAGGGGGGTAGCGCCATGGATGCCGCCATAGCGGCCAACGCTGTGCTCGGACTTGTGGAACCGGCTAGTTGTGGTATCGGCGGAGATGTATTTGCCATCGTTTGGTCGGCCAAAGAACAGAAATTATATGGCTTAAACGGAAGTGGGAGGGCGCCCCAATCCTTGACCATCGATTATTTTATGGATAAAGGCTTGTCCTACGTTCCTTTTTATGGCCCACTCCCAGTATCGGTTCCGGGCTGTGTAGACGGATGGTTCACCTTGCACGAAAAGTTTGGACGCTTACCCATGGAGGATATCCTGCAACCCGCCATCGATTATGGTAACAACGGATTTCCGGTATCCGAAGTGATCGCTTACGAGATGGCATCTAGCTATGAAGCGCTTAAAGACCAACCCGGCTTTGCCCAAACCTATATGCCCAAGGGAAGGCCGCCCGTAAAAGGCGAGGTATTTGTCAATAAAGATTTGGCCAATACCTACGAAATCATTGCCAAAAAAGGACGTGATGCCTTCTATAAAGGTTCCATTGCCAAGACCATTGATAGCTACATGAAAAAACACGGTGGATTTTTAAGCTATGAAGACTTGGCCAGTCACACCTCGAATTGGGTAACGCCGGTTTCCATAAACTATCGTGGGTACGATGTTTGGGAATTGCCGCCCAACGGACAGGGTACCGCTGCCTTACAGATGTTGAACATTCTCGAAGGCTTTGATATTGCCAAAATGGGTTTTGGTAGCGCTGAATATTTGCATGTACTCACCGAGGCCAAAAAGTTGGCCTATGAAGATCGGGCCAAGTTTTACGCCGACCCTGAATTCAACAATATTCCTTTGGAAACACTTTTGTCGGATGCCTATGCTGCTGAGCGGAGGAACCTCATAGACCTCAACAAGGCGGCTGATAGTTATCCGGCTGGCGATATGGAAATAGAAACGGGCAACACCACGTATTTGACCGTGGCCGATAAAGACGGCAATATGGTTTCCTTAATACAAAGTATTTATTCCGAATTTGCATCGGGTATGGTACCGGACGGATTGGGCTTTGTGCTTCAGAATCGTGGGCAAATGTTCAATGTGCAGGATAGAAGCCATGCGAATGCCTTGGAACCGGGCAAACGTCCGTTCCACACCATTATTCCAGCATTTATCACCAAAGATGGCAAGCCTTGGGTCAGTTTTGGGCTCATGGGAGGGGCAGTTCAGCCGCAGGGCCATGCACAAATTGTGGTCAATGTGGTTGATTTTGGCATGAACTTGCAAGAAGCAGGGGATGCACCACGAATGCGCCACCGTGGTAGCTCGCAACCCACGGGTTCCGTCATGACCAATGGCGGTACTTTGTACCTTGAAAGCGGTTTTACACCCGAAACCCTGAGGGAATTGAGCGAAAAAGGACATCGTATCGGCTTTGGTGTCGGGATGTTCGGTGGTTATCAGGCCATTGGGGTGGATTTGGAAAACAAAGTGTATACCGGGGCTTCGGAGTCCAGAAAGGACGGTCAGGCTGCCGGGTATTAATTCAAAAATATGTTCAGAAGTAAGTCAACCATAGTAGCAATGGTCACAGGACTGTTCTTGCTGTGCTCCTGTAACGGGCAAACCAAGAACGATTCCCAAGACTATGTGTATAAAAAAGGGGACCCAAACGGTATCGGAAAGTGGTATATGGGTCGTGAAATAGCCTATGTGATGGGCTACCAAGGGATGAACTGGTTGGAGCGACCAGAACGCGAAGAAGAGGAAAACACCGCTACGCTATTGAAAAACATGGACATACAGCCCACGGATCACATTGCCGATATCGGGGCAGGTTCGGGTTACCACGTTTTTAAAATGGCGCCCATGGCTCATCAAGGAACCATCTTTGCGGTGGATATTCAAGAGGAGATGTTGGCTGCGATACAGGAAAAAATGGAAGCAAAAAACGTTCAGAACATCCAAATCGTGAAGGGTGGCGAGCAAAGTGTGAACCTTCCCGAAAATTCGATGGACAAGGTGTTGATGGTGGATGTCTACCACGAATTCAACTTCCCGAAGGAAATGATCGCTTCCATCAAAAAGGCATTAAAACCGAAGGGTGAATTGTTTTTGATCGAATATCGTGGGGAAGATAGGTCGGTGCCCATTAAGGAATTACACAAAATGACCGAGGCGCAGGCCGTTAAGGAAATGAACGCGGCGGGCTTCATTTTGGAGCGAAATGTAGGTAACTTACCATGGCAACATTGCATGGTATTCATTAAACAGTAAGGCCGTCTGTGCCGAACATTGATTTTCCTTTGCTCAATAAACCCCACAAGTAACCCCTACGCTATCTTTTCTAATAGCTATGAACCACAAATCTTTAACCGAACACGTCAAATCACAGGTAAACCCCAGACCGGAGGACCTGCATCTGTTCACTTCAAAACTGCGGGAGGTCACGGTGGCCAAAGGCAAGTTTTTGCTGTATCCCAACACTTATGTCAAGCATGAGTATTTTGTGGTGAAAGGCTGTTTAACGGCCTATTATTTAGACAAAAAGGGAAATAAGAACATTGTGCAATTCGCCATAGAGAACTGGTGGTTGGGAGATTTTGACGCCTTTTACAATGGGGTGCCCTCCAAATTATACATTGAAGCCTTGGAGGATTCCACTTTGTTGGCCATCAATCATGATGATCTACAAAGGCTATTGGAAGAGGCTCCCATATTTGAACGCTATTTTAGGTTATTGGTCACCAGTGCCTTTATTTCGCTCCGCAAACGGATTTTGTCCTCCTTGGGAAAAACCGTAAAGGAGCGGTATCTGGAATTTTGCGAAGGCTATCCGAATATCGATGGCCGTGTTCCCAACTATCAAATTGCGAATTATTTGGGGATTTCTGCGGAGAGTTTGAGCCGTACGCGTAGAAAATTGCGAGCGTTAAAAAAAACCTAATTGATTTAGGTCAATCATTTTAGCCTTTCCAAATGGTATATTTCTGTAAATCAAAAACAGATATATGCAACAATTACTTACATCGTACAACAAGAACATTAGCCTAAGAAACCGAATCGTAATGGCACCCATGACGCGAAGTAGGGCCGCCAACGAGGACAACAAACCTACAGATGAACTTCATGGCTTGTATTATGAGCAACGTGCCTCCGCAGGTTTGATCATCACCGAAGGTTCCCAAGTTTCAGAACGTGCGGTAGGATACGTGAACACCCCGGGAATACACACCAAAGCCCAAGTGGAGGGCTGGAAAAAAGTGACCCAACGGGTACACGACAAGGGCGGAAAAATATTTATCCAATTGTGGCACGTGGGTCGGATTTCACATCCTGATTTCCATGATGGAGAATTGCCGTTGGCGCCTTCAGCGCTGAACCCGAACGAGCAATCGTACACGCCTGATGGTTTCAAGGATACCGTCACCCCAAAGGAAATGACCAAGGAGGATATCAAAACCACAGTGGAAGATTTCAAAAATGCCGCCAAAAATGCGGTGGAAGCTGGATTCGACGGCGTGGAAATCCATTCCTCCAACGGCTATCTGTTCCATCAATTTTTTAATAGCACATCCAATAAAAGAACGGATGAGTATGGTGGAAGCCATGAAAACAAAGCACGTTTCTTTTTTGAAGTCTTGGATGCGGTCAAAGAAGTGATTCCAGAAGAAAAAATAGGGGCCCGTTTCAATCCATCATTGCACGGCGTGTTCGGGATGACCATGGATGAAGATACCATCCCCACCTTTGAATACATCATCAAAAAATTGAACGATTACAATTTGGCCTACATCCATCTATCCGAACCCTTTACGGATGTGTCCGATATTCCTTTTGCGGTAACGGAAATTGCCAAACACTTTAGGCCGCTATATAATGGTACGTTGATGATCAATGGCGGATTTGACCAAGATTCCGGTAATAGGGTCATTGAGTCTGGAAATGCAGATTTGGTGGCCTATGGTAAGCCCTATGTCTCCAATCCTGACTTAGTAGAGCGTTTTGAACATAATTTGGAACTGGCCGATTGGGACAAGGATACGTTTTATACTCCCGGCAAAGAGGGGTATACCGATTATCCCAAGGCCGATATCAAGCAAGAGGCCTAATTAAAAATTCCAGAGGCTAAAACTATCAGTTCGATTTTCGATGGTTGAGCGTAGTCGAAACCGAAGAAAACTTTACTTGCCTGCCAGCAAACCGGGGGAGTAACTAAAAACCATCAGTTCGAGCGCAGTCGAGAACCAATTTTAGACTTGAAATTAAAGTTTTCGACCTGTCCGAAGATAGACAGACATAATTTTCATTCGGAAAATTCCTCGAGCTGACAAGTTTTAGTCACCACACACAACGAATTACAAACACAAAAAACAGCATACATGAAATTTACAAGAAAAGCAGAAGCCCAGTGGAAAGGCTCGGGCAAAGAAGGAAAAGGAACCCTAAGAACCGCCAGTGGCGTATTGGACGGTACACCTTACTCGTTCCATACCCGTTTTGAGGACGGCAAAAAAGGCACCAACCCCGAAGAATTGGTAGGAGCGGCCCATGCCGGTTGCTTTGCCATGCAGTTGAGTTTTTTACTGGGCGAGGAAGGATTTACACCCGATAGTTTGGATACCGCTGCTACCGTAACGTTTGAGGATGGAGCCGTTACCCAAGTGGCCTTGGACTTAAAAGGGGATATCCCCAATATCGATGCCGAGCAATTTCAGCAAATAGCGCACAAGGCCAAAGAAGTATGCCCCATTTCAAAACTATTGGATACAAAAATTGAACTCAAGGTAACCTTGAAAAAATAGGTCGGCGAAAGCCAATAGCTAAAAGCTATTGCAGAAATAAATCAAATCACAAAATTTTAAAAACAGTACATGCCACATCAAGTAAAGATTCAAGAAATAGGTTTTATCACACACGACGTGCTTCAAATACAAACGGAGCGACCTGCCGATTATCATTTTGAGCCCGGTCAGGCCACCGAAGTTGCCCTCGATAAGGAAGATTGGCGGGACGAAAAACGCCCGTTTACCTTTACGGGACTTCCCGAAGATGGCTTTTTACAGTTTACCATAAAGGTGTATCCCGACCACAACGGGGTAACCGATACCCTGCAAACCTTGGAGCAGGGCGACCATTTATTGTTGGAAGACGTTTGGGGCGCCATATCTTACCAAGGTCCCGGCGTATTTTTGGCCGGTGGGGCGGGAGTAACCCCCTTTATTGCAATATTTAGGCATTTGGCTGAGCAGGGCAAGCTCGAAGGCAATCGGTTGTTGTTTGCCAACAAGCGCGAAAAGGATATTATCATGCAATCCCAGTTTGAAAAATGGTTGGGCAAGGACTTTATCAATATTCTTTCTGAAGAGCAAAACAGCAAGTATGCGCATGGTATGATGGATTCCGAATTTTTAAAGGAACATATCCCAGATACAAATGCCAAATTTTATCTCTGTGGACCGCCACCTATGATGGAATCGGTACAAAAGGATTTGGAAAACCTAGGCATTTCCAAAGAACAAATGGTTGCTGAGGAACTCTCCTAAATGCTCAGTGATGTTTTTGTTTAGGTAAATTGTTCATTATCAAAAGGATATGAACACCTTCAAAAACAACATATTTACAATGCGATATCCCTTAATACACGTTAAAACCCCATTCTTTAAAAGGCAAACCTCTTTTTTGTTTAATATTTTGTTATATTAGTTAAACAATATGAGCGTTTTAGCACTACTATTATTTTTTACCGTCATGTCCCAAGACCGTTCATCCCTTATTTATGATTTTACCCAAAATGATAATAAGGGTCAATGGTTTATTGTGGATGACGGCGTTATGGGAGGTTTATCCCAAGGAAACATCAGCATCAACAGTAACGGCCATGGCGTTTTTAAAGGGTACGTTACTACAGAAAACAATGGCGGTTTTTCTTCCGTACATTATAAGTTGGACAATAAAGATGTCATGCCATTTTCCACTGTCGTTATCAAATTAAAAGGAGATGGTAAAAGGTACCAGTTCCGAATAAAGAGCAATCCTTATCAACGCTTTTCCTATATCAACAGTTTTGAAACGTCAGGAGATTGGGAAACTATAAAGTTAGCTTTTAATGATTTTGTACCGATGTTTAGGGGCTACAAGTTGAACGAACCCAATTATGCTGGTGAAGTAATTGCCGAAATTGCTTTTTTGATCGGAAATAAGCGTAATGAGTCATTCTCTCTGGAAATTGAAAGAATCTACTTGGAGTAACCAAGAATGAATTATAACTTATTTATTTAAAAGCATTTAAAAGCATTTAAAAGCATTTAAAAGAAATCACATGGATTATATTGCCATTATTTTACAATGTATTGTTGCCATCAGTATACTCAATGTTTGGCTGGTACAAAATAAAAAGCCCACACAATGGCGGGGAGGAAACGCTACCACGATTATTGAAGAATTTAAAGTGTACGGACTTCCCGTTTGGATGTGCTACCTTGTGGGTACGCTTAAAGTCATTTTGGCATTGGGACTTATAGCGGCCATTTGGTATCCGGTACTGCGTCAACCTGCTGCACTTGGCTTGGCCATTTTACTATCTGGCTCCGTGGCCATGCATTTTAAGATTAACGACCCTCTCAAGAAATCGTTTCCGGCATTCTTGTTTCTGTTGATGTGTTTGTACATCGCTTTCCCATTTTTATAACAGCGGCCAACAAGAAGTTTAAAATAGTTGGTAACAGATAAACGCATTCAACAATGCGTAGGCTAGGGAAGGGGTGGAAGGTAGAATGCCATCCCTGATTTTCAGCCGTACCAAAAAGCCCAAAAACATCAAAATGGATAACCCCAAGGCAGCAGAAAACTGTAGGGTAGTAGAATAGGTCAGACCAACGAGCAGCCCCAAGCCACCCAATTATTGAAGTGCCCCGATCAATTTTCGGTAGGTGGGCAGGCCGTATCTTTCAAATTCCACTTTCATTTTCTTCGACACAAAACAACCTAGACCAAAAAACAAAAAAGAAATTCCTGAGATGATGGTGGGAGACTCAATCAAAAGTAGCTTACCTGTTAAAGGTATGCTTGTAAAATCTCGTTGTGCGAACGTCTTCGCAACATTCGGATGGCTTTTTCCCTAATTTGTCGTACGCGTTCCCTAGTGATATCAAATAGTTCACCTATCTCACTTAAACTTTTTGGGCTTCGTTCACCAAGACCATAATGAAGACGTATAATTTCGCTTTCACGCTCCGGGAGGGTCTTTAAAGCTTGGTCAATATCGGCACTCAAGGAATCCTGAATCATTTTATCGTCGGGGCGCATACTGTCTTTTGATGCGACCACATGGTAAAGGTTGCCGGATTCACCTTGCTTAAAAGGCGCATCCATGGACAGGTGTCTTGCGGAGTTTTTCATGGCCAATTTCACTTTAGCAGAAGTCATATCGAGCTCTTTTGCTATTTCGGCAGCGCTGGGAGGCCTTTGGTGGGTTTGTTCCAAGGCCGAAAAGACTTTCTTTATTTTACTTATTTCACCAATTTTATTGAGCGGCAACCGGACCATACGGGAGTTTTGTGAAATGGCCTGTAATATGGATTGTCTGATCCACCAAACCGCATAGGAGATAAATTTAAAACCCCTAGTTTCATCAAAGCGTTTGGCAGCTTTTACCAAACCTATGTTCCCTTCATTGATCAAGTCGGAGAGCCGTAAGCCGCTTCCCTGGTATTGTTTTGCGGTAGATACGACAAAACGTAGATTCGCATTGACCAATTTGGTAAGGGCAGCTTGATCACCTTCACGAATTCTTCTTGCCAGTTCTACTTCCTCGTCCGCAGTGATCAATTCAATTTTGGAGATTTCTTGAAAATACTTTTCTAATGATTTGGTATCCCTGGTTGTAATTTGTTTGGTAATCTTTAGTTGCCTCATATATTATTTTTAGTGTAACATTCTTATTTACAATAAATTAAACATTTTTTGCAAAAATCCTAGTAAAAGTGGATTTTCTTTAAATAAAATATATAAAAAGACGTTTTTTTATCCTTTTTGGTGTTGATAATCAAGAAAACATACCATTTTATTAAAAATACACTGAATATTGACATCATCTGTTTTGAGGTATAAGGCTAATAAAATTATCTGGCAGATGATTTTATTTGACGGCGAAATGCTACTGTGGAAATAAAACAACGAATGTGTAAAGCAAATGGCTTTAACATAAAATCGGTATCGTTATGACGCTAAAGCATCAGAACTGATTTTATATCAAATAGCACAGCTATACGTAATTTGCTTTGATATTATCTGTACTATAATTTATATTATGTAAAATAGAATATTTCAAACCCTCCAGAATACTATAAAATAACCCCGCTCCCCATCTTTCCGTATAATTTATTTTTTTGTGTAATTAGGCCAAGGTTTCATCAAAACATATGCTTAATTTTCTTCGCGAGCTTTAAGGAAATCGAATACGGCGCGTAGCGCAATGGCACATCCAACCAAGTCGCACGTTTTACCATGGATTTTTTGTGGGAAAACAAATCGAACGTATGCCTGCCATGGTAACCACCAATCCCGGACTGGCCCACGCCACCAAATGGCAATTCCTTATTGCTGATATGTACCACGGTATCGTTTATGGTTCCGCCGCCGAAGGAATAGTGTCCCATCAAACGTTTCTGAAACTTTTTGTCCCTGGAAAACACATAGAACGCCAACGGATTCGGGTATTTGGAAATATAGGTGTCCAATTCGTCCTCTTCGGTATACGAAATCAAGGGTAAAATGGGGCCAAAAATCTCCCCTTCCATAATGGTACTGTCCAGCGCCGGCTCGTCCACCAATGTCGGCGCTATAAATAGGTCCTCATCCGTATAGCTGCCCCCAAACAGACAGGTCTGCCCTTCGAGCATGGATTTCAGCTCGTTGTAATGTTTTTCAGTAGCAATACGGGCAAAATCCGGTGATTTTTCCAATTCTGTACCATAAAATTCGGTAATCCGTTGCTGCAAGGCATCCACCAATGCCTGTTTTACAGAGGCGTGTACCAAAATATAGTCCGGCGCAATACAGGTTTGCCCCGCATTGATGAACTTCCCCCAGGCAATACGTTTGGCTGCCAGCGATATGTTGGCCGTAGCATCCACAATACAGGGATTTTTTCCGCTAAGTTCCAAAGTCACAGGGGTAAGATGTTCGGCAGCGCTTTTGTACACAATCCTGCCTACGTGGGTGCTCCCCGTGAAGAAGATATACTCCCATTTCTCGGACAATAATTGGGTGGAAACCTCTACTCCGCCCTCAACCACCGTTACATATTCGGGCTGGAACACCTTACGGATGATTTGTGAAATTATTCGAGAGGTATGCACACTGAACTCGGAGGGTTTCAGCAAGGCAGTGTTGCCCGCTGCCAAGGCACCAATCAATGGCGAAATGGCCAATAAAAACGGATAGTTCCATGGCGAAATGATGAGCACCTTCCCGTAGGGTTCGGGCTGTATCCACTCTTTGGACGGGAAATTAACCCATGCCCCCCCTACCCGTTCCGGCTCGCTCCATGAGCCCACATTTTTAATGGCATGTTTGAGCTCTGCCAAGGCCAATTGGGTTTCCGTGGCCAGACTTTCAAAAACCGGTTTTTTAAAATCGGCATACAGCGCGTCGCAAATGGCATCCTCCTGCTCCAAAATTTCTTGGTGCAGTTTTTTCAGATAGTGTTTCCGAAAGGTGACATCCTTGGTTTTTTGGGTATCAAAAAATTCCTGTTGCGCCTGTATCAGCTGTTTGACCATAGAAGTTTTGTTTCGCTAAATATAAGTAAACTCCGTAGCATGTAAACAAATAAGCACCGACATCAAATCGGTGCTTTTCTTTTTCATGCCCTGTGCTTAGGTAGTTTCTTATCGCAAAACCATCAATTCGAGTTAAATTCCAAAGGAATTTGGCCTGCCTGCGGTAGGCAGGTATCGAGAAATCGAAGATTCAGCGCAGCTAATCGGTTTTGGCTTGAAATATGGGTTCTCGCTACAATTTTTCTTCCGAAAAATCACTCGAACTGACAAGTTTCTTTACAGGCTAATCTCCTCGGTCGCTCCGTTCGGATAGATGATGGTGGCCACATCGTCACAGACTCCTTCACCAAAATCCACGATAACGGACAATCCGTTTTTGGAAACGCTCATGCTACCGGAGGTCAAATACTCACAGGCGGCACTTCCTTGCAAATCTTCCAAGGTTTCAACCGCGTAGGTATTGCCATCCGCAGCAACGGTCCAGTTGCCGGAAATGGAAATTTGTGTAGTTTCCAAGCTATCGCCAAATGCAATGATAAAGGTTTTGGTCCCGTTTTCGGAAATCACGGACTCGTCCTCCATTTCCACGGTCATGTCACTGACCACGGTAAAGGAAACACTGCTCTGTTCACCGTTTCCAGTAATTTCGAAGGTTCGTGTTCCGTTGATCTTTACGGTACCCACATAAAAATCTTGATAGGTGGCCGTAAAGGACGATGCCTCTTCCCCTACTTCGTAGGTTACGGTCACTGTTCCGTTTACATTGTCCGTTCCGTTGAGCACACAATTGTTAAAGGTTGCCACAAATCCGGTATCGGAATATTCGGCGCTGTAGCACTCCCCTTCTTTGGCAGTGGCTCCTTTTGCGACGGTCTCCCCGGCAAAAAGCTCAGCCAAGGCGGTGTCGGCGGCCCCGGCAATGTCATCGGTGCTCAAAATGGTCTGTAGTTCTTCCTGTGTAAGGGCCTCCCCTTCGTTGGGCATGCCATCCTCACTACACGATTGAAATCCGATCAAGGCTATCGCTATAAAAGCGGTCGATACAAATTTTAAGGTAAGTTTCTTCATGGTATTGGGTTATAAGATGTGTTAGCAAAACGTCGCACCCTAGGGTTTAGTGTAAAAAGGGGCTTCAAATCGATGAATTGCCCGCCCGGGCCACCATTATTCTTCAAATTGTGTTATTTTCAACCTATAAAAGCATAAAACGCATGAAAAAGACAACGAATTTCCTTTTGGGCCTAGCGAGTATGGTGTTGTTGACAGCCTGTAGTGATGACGATGGCAATGGCTCCGGCTTTTCCGCCGATGCACTCATTGGCACTTGGGATTTGACCGCAGTAAATGTCAGCAGCCAACTGGATTTGGATGATGATGGCACTTCCTCTGCCAATCTCATTGATGAACAGGACTGTATTTCTGGCACCATTACTTTCAATGCCGATAATACCTATCAATTCCAACAATCCAACTTTACCATTACCACCATTACCAACGGGCAGTATTTTGTGGACTGCAACGGTTCCATTCAGGCTACCGGTGCATGGGCCAGTGATGGTACACAGGTCGTTTTTCAAGGAAGCACAACGTTGGGCACCCTACAATTGAACGGCAACCAAATGACCCTGAACGAAGGACAGGATTTGCCGGATGTTCGGAGCTATGTGTATGTAAAGCGATAGGCTTTTCTTACTTCAAATAGGTAACAAAACACCATTATGGGACGACCATCCATTTTGCGGGACCGCATCAAGGACCATTTGCTGGAGCAAATCCAAAATGGCGGACTGCAAGTGGGCAAGACCATCAATTTGGCGGCACTATCCCGGGATACCGGTGTTAGTGTGACGCCCATTCGGGAGGCGTTGAGCCAATTGGAGCAAGCACAGGTACTCAAAGCGATTCCCAATCGTGGTTTTGTGGTAGCTCCCCTATCCAAGTCCGAAGTCAAGAATCTGATTGAAATTGTGGCTCAACTTGAAGTGATGGCCCTAGAAAACACTTCTTTTGGGACAGCTGATGTACAACGGTTGATGGCATTACAGAAACAAATGGAAAATGTGGGGAGTTTGACGGAAGGACTGGGCGTGCGCTTCCATTTTCACAACCACTTGGTGAAGGAGTGCTCCAATAAAGTGTTATTGAACATCTTGACGGATTTGAAGCTCAGGCTGCATTTTTACGAGCATGATTTTATCCAAGAGGGTGGGTTTTTCAAGAAATTGGCGGTACAGACCCGCTCCGTGGTCGAAGCCATTCAAGAAGATAACGTACCCACGGCCGCTTTGATCCTTCGGATGCATTGGATGTCCATTTTGGAGCATATCGAAGCGCAAATACGCTAAGCTACTGATTATCAAAATAAATTCATTGGGGTTTCGTTTTAAATCAAATTTGTCGCCATGAACTTTTTAAATAAGGAAATCGAATTCCGTGTCAAAAGAAAAAACGAACGATCCCTAGTGAAAAAACAGGTTTCCTGTGGTATTCTTCAGGATTTACAGTTGATGGATTTGGACCATCAAAAACGTCAAAGCCCCAAAAACTAGCTTCCCTCCCGCCCTTTCAAACGGTCTTTTGCCCATTGGTAATCTTCCACAGCATTCGCATTGAACAATAGCTGCTCATTGGATGGGAGAACCGTTTTAACATCAACTTCCAAAAGAAATCGTGATGGACTCTGCTTCCCCTTCGCCGATAAGTAGTTTTTAGCCTGTCGCAGTCCCTCAGGTTCCCAGATACAGGCCAAAGGTTCGGGATAAGCAGCATCTTTTCCCATAAAGGCCGTGGCATGTTTGGTTGTGTCCCGTTGCTGAACCAGAAATTGCAAAGCCTCCGTATCCATAAAGGGAAGGTCACAGGCTAACACCAACCAAGCGGCTTCTGGATATGTTTCGTGGGCACTCATGATCCCATTAAACGGCCCTTTATATGTGTTTTGATCCATAATAGAGGAAAATTCCTTTGGAATAGACCCCAATTGTTGCTCCTGTATTCCCAAAAATACGTTTTCGCAAACCTTGTTCAGAAGCTGGTAAACATAGTCCCGTTGCGGCATGCCGTGATACGCCAACGCCCCCTTGTCATGCCCCATCCGGAAACTGGAACCACCCGCCAATACCAAACCAAAAAGTTGGGGAGGATTGCTAGCGGATGATTCAGATTTTGTTTTCACGGACAATGGATGGTTTTAGACATTTGGTGGCGGAATCAACGCAATTTCGTCATACGAATTGATATTGTCGTGGTCCGAAGCATAATTTTGGTTCACGGCAACCGTCACTTTGGATATTTTTTTAAGCTCGGGATAGGTGCTTTCCAGAAATTTTTTGAGTTCCCCTACGGTGTTCGGTATTTTTTTCCCACTCAAACTGGCAGTAGGAACGGATAAGGTAGGTGTACCAATAATATCTTTGGTGGCACCAAACAAAAGGATAGTCATACAAATCAACCTGTTAGTGTTATTGTTTATTTGGGTCTTTGGTTAGATAGGCTGGTAGGTTTATGAGCGGTGAAAATATTAAAATTAGATGGGAACGGAACGATTTTAACACAGGCCTATTTCTTTTAACTTTTCTTTAATTGATTTTTGCAGGGAATACATACTTTTAGCTGCATTTCCACGTTGTGCATGCAGGACCTTAACTTATTAGAAAATGAAAAAAATACTTCAGCTTACCTTGCTTTTATCTATTGGCCTTACCTTGTTTTCTTGCGGAAACGCAGATGATGACGTGAGTTTGGACATCAACGACCGCGAATTGGGACTTGGCCAAGAACCGGATGATTGCTTGGGCTTTGGCGAAAACGAACTGCTACTTTCTATCCAAGATGAATTCACCACCCTGCCCGGAAAGGTTTCGGTGCTTTTCAGGGTTTCCGATTTAATGGGAAATCCCATTTCAGGGCTTTCGGCGGACCAGTTTTCCATATATGAGCAAGGCAGGAACGATGATTGTTTCAATTCCATTTCCTCTTCGGAGTCCTTTGCACGGATTTCGCCCAATTCGCAGGTATTTAACAACAATACCCTCTTGGTGCTGGATTTGAGCAATAGTGTTTTGGAAAGCAGCTTGGATGAACTAAAGGCTGCCACCACAAGCTTCATCAATAATGTGATGCCGGTTCCGGCAACGGATTCCTTCAAAATGGCCATTTATTGGTTTGATGGGGAGGATGAGCTCCACCTTCTAAATCCATTGACAACATCTGCAACGGAGCTGACCGCTTCCGTAGATGGAATTACTACCGATATCAGCAATGATCCTTCAACCGATTTGTACGGAGCGGTGATCAAGTCGACCGATATTGCCGAGAATTTGCTTCGTGAGAATTCCGAGGTTATCAATGCTGCATCTGTGGTACTGTTTACCGATGGAACCGACCAAGCATCGCGTTATCGGGAATCCGATGCCCTGCGTGCCGTTGCGGAAGCAGATAGGAACATTTCTTTCTTCACTATTGGACTTGGCGCGGAAATCGATACCGAAGTGTTGACCGAAATCGGGAAAACAGCCAGTGTTTTTGCCAGTAATTCCGAAGAGTTGGAAAATACCTTTAATGATATATCCCAACGTGTGGAAGAGCAGGCCGGCAGTTATTATCTTTTCGAATATTGTACACCCAAACGTGATGGCAGTGGCGAAAGCAATTTGGTAATCCGACTTTCCCACAATGGCCTTCAAGGCGCGGTACAGACCAAATTCAACGCCAAAGGTTTTACCGGAGGATGTGAGTAAACCAAGCATTTTGGAATAATACGTATCTTGGACTGCAACAAAACTAAACATACGTATGATTACCCAAAGAAAAACGATTTACACGCTTATTTGCACCCTGATGTTAGGGTTTGCCAGTAACATTTATGCACAGGATATCAGTCCGTTGGAAGGCAGGTGGGACCTGGAAATGGACTTTATGGGAAAGACCTCCCCTTCTTGGCTGGAAATACGCCATTCGGGGACCGCTACCTTGGTGGGACGCTTTGTATTTGCCTTTGGTAGTGCACGGCCTGTGTCAGAAGTGGAAACCTTTGGCGATAATCAATTCACTTTTAGCATTCCCAACCAATGGGAACCCAAGGGTAGTGACATGGTTTTTCATGGCCAATTGGAGGATGAAACCTTAAAAGGTACCTTGATCTATACCGATGGCTCCCTTATAGAATGGACTGGCGTTCGTGCTCCAAAATTGGAGTACACCGAAAATCCGAAATGGGGCAAAACAATCGATTTGTTCAATGGAAAAGACCTTTCGGGTTGGCATGTGGATGGAGAAAAGAACCAATGGGTCGTTAAAGATGGTATTTTGACCAGTCCAGAATCGGGTTCCAATCTCATCTCAGACAAAACTTTCCAGGATTTTAAGCTGCATGCCGAATTTCGTTTTCCCGAAGGAAGCAACAGTGGTATCTATCTCAGAGGGCGTTACGAAATTCAGATTGTGGACAGCGAAGGCTACGAACCTTCGGATATTTATATGGGAGGCATCTACGGATTTGTGGAGCCTAATGAGAATGCTTCCAAACCTGCTGGAGAATGGCAAACCTATGATATTACCTTTATTGGTAGAAGGGTCACTATTGTCTTGAACGGAAAAACAGTGATTTCCGATACTACGATTCCTGGAATCACAGGTGGTGCATTGGACAGCAAGGAAGGCGAGCCAGGCCCCTTTATGATTCAGGGAGACCATGGCCCGATTGAATTCCGGAGCTTTGTGGTGACTCCGCTAAAGAAATAATGTAACTATCAAAATAATGCAGTGGTCAGTGCTAAGGCGTTGTCATTCCGAACTTGTTACGGAATCTCATCCTACTGATAGAATTATAGTTGGCGTGCATTTAAAGCAACACTAAATTGAAGATTGTAACTTGGAATTGTAATGGAGCATTTAGAAACAAGTTTGAACACATTTCAGACTTCAATGCCGACATTTACATTATCCAAGAATGTGAAAACCCAGCTGAATGTAGACACCCTAAATATCAGGAATGGGCTGAAAACTACATTTGGATTGGCGACACCAAAAACAAAGGACTTGCAATTTTTGCCCGGCCAGAAATTGAATTAAAAAAACTCGATTGGTCCAACAAGTTTAAGGACCATTTTGTAAAACACTTTTTGCCTTGTAAAGTAAATCAAGACTTTGACCTGCTTGCTGTTTGGACTCACAGAAATAACTCACCAAACTTCGGCTATATTGGACAATTATGGAAATACTTGCAAGTCAATAAAGACAAACTCAATACAACAATTATCGCAGGAGATTTTAATAGCAATAAGAAATGGGACGAATGGGATAGGTGGTGGAATCACTCTGACGTTGTAGAAGAATTGAGAGACCTAGGCATAGAAAGCCTTTACCATAAATACAAAGGTGAACAACAAGGTGCTGAAACGGAACCGACTTTGTATTTCCAACGAAAACTTGAAAGACCATATCATATTGACTATGTTTTTGGTTCTAAAAGGTTTTCTGACCGAATAAAAAAAATTGAAATTGGAGACCCAGTTGAATGGTTGAAAATAAGTGACCATATGCCTATTATTTGTGATATTGACGAATAAAAAATAAAAAAATGACACGTCAAGATTAGATATAAAATATTAGTTATCATATGGTTGCGATAATTTAAACAAACTAAATCAGGTTTTAGTGGCAGGATAGTTTCGCTGCTTCCTATCCCCTAAAGTTTCTTAGCCGTAACCCGTTGTAAGAACCTTAAACCTGCCTTTGCCGCAGGCAGGCTAGTTCAGGTTGACGTAAATCAGCTTTGAGATGACTCCGCTAAAGAAATAAACAAAACCTTTTAAACTAAAAAAGCCCGATTCTAAAAATCGGGCTTTTTTGTGTTATTAATCCAAAGGAATCAGTTCAATGTTTCTCCATTTTACCTTTATGCCCCCACCATCGTGGATTTGTAACGCAATGGCACCTTCACCCTCTCCTATTTTTTCATCTTCCAGGTGCACCATTTCCGTTCCATTGAGCCAAGAGGTCACCTTGGGACCTTCCACCCGAATTTTCATGGTGTTCCACTCCCCCATTTTTAAGGCTTGATCTTTCTCGGGGTCTGGTTTTATAAGCCAACCACGTCCGTAGGATTCGTATATGCCGCCAGTATCCTTTCCGGGAGGTGCCACTTCCACTTGCCAGCCGCTGACCTTGGTCCCATCAAAAGTGGAGCGAATAAAAACGCCACTGTTGCCATCAGCCTCCTGTTTAAATTCTAGGGTAAGCTCGAAGTCCTTATAATTTTTTTCAGTACTCAAATAGCCGTATTCACCTTTGGGGCCACTTTCACAGATCAGTTCTCCATCTTCAACGTACCATTTCTCTTCGCCATGGTTGATCCAACCATCGAGATTTTTTCCGTTGAACAGTGAAATGGATTCTTGTGCAAAGGTCAATTGTGCCACAAAAAGGCATGCTACTACTACAATTTGTTTCTTCATTGGTATGTGCTATATAGGGTTAAATAGTTTGTTTACGATAGGTTATCGGGCAGTTTTGAGAATAAGTCCGTTGCCTGTTTTTTGTTCATCCAAGGGTTTGGACAGGTCAATCAAAAACCCATTGATAACGGCATGGGTCAACTTTTCTTCTTTCTTTAAAAAGAAAGTAGGATTCATGCCTGGTTGAAGCGTAAAGTTTTTGAGTTCGAATTTATCATCCACCAATAGCAATGGAAAACGGACAAAAGCACTTTTATCCTGTTGCTGTGTCTTTACATACGCCACGCCTTGTTTTAGTACCTGCATAGGGTTGTCGATACGTTCCATTTTTGCCACTTTTGGCGGCACAATGGTATATCCTTCAGCATCAAAGGTGTCGTAGCCGTAGTAAGTGGATAAATCCCCTTGGTCGCCTATGGTACTTTTGTAATAGAATTCATCATGGTCTTTTAGGTCCACTTCTTGGTTAAAAATCCCCAAATCCAAGATATAGTCATTGCCCATAAGTTCATAGGTCACGTTCTCAATCTTCAAATCGAAAAGTTTGCGGTCGTTTCGAGGGATTTTTTCATAATCTTCAATCGGAATATCATTGTAGGAGCCGTTGGCAATGGTGTACAATGCGGATAGGATGGAAACATAATTGAGTTTTCGGATTTCCTGTTTTTCGGGATCATCCGGGAAGCCTCCGGATTCTATCAAAATAAGGCTTGTTCCCCATTTAGCGATATTGTCGCCAAAGGCACGAGGTTCAAAATCATCGCTGTACCGTCCTACCTGCCCAGGTGCATAATTTTGGATGATGTTGTTCATGTACACAATCACTTTCATGGCGTTGGCACGGACTTCATTGATATCCTTCTCGTAATTGTAGGCCGTTGCCAAATAGGAAATCGTGGCCGGTTTTTCGGTACGCTCAGCATTATAATAGGTACTCTGGTCGTGCAGATTGAAGCCGAAATCGGCATCCAAACTGTCCCGAAGCCGTTTTAAGGTTTGCCCTTCGGGTGACTGAAGCCGCAGCGCATCCCGGTTGATATCGATTCCCAAGGCATTTCTTCTGGTGAAGACCTCTGCGCCATCGGGATTGAGCATCGGCAAAAAATGAAGTTTTAACTTGGAAAGGATGGCTTCTTTTTCGGCCTTAAAATCGGGGGCATCCAAGAAGTTCAAAATGTCAAAGATGGCTTGCGTAGCGGTAGGCTCATCCCCGTGCATTTGGGACCAAAGGAAAATATTCGACTCCCCTTCCCCTATACTTATCAGATGCAAGTCCCGTCCTTGAATCGACTCACCCACTTTTTGTACCTCAAATTTTGGGTTGGCCTTAAATTTTTGAAATCAATGGCTGGATATCGCCATGCTTTATGCGCCGTTCCCCCAAACTGGATTCTTTAAATTCCTCGTAGGTGTCATATAGTTGTGAGGTCAGTTTGTCTTGCGCCTGAAGGGAAAAGGTAAGTAAGGTGAATATAAAAAGTGGTATTCGTTTCATGTATTTTATGGTTTTGATGGAACGGGCTTAAAGTTAAATTTTTTGGTGGCTTTTCGGACTTTTTCTACAAAATCCATTCCCGGGTCCGTTTTTTCGGTACGGTATCCATCATCCACCTCCAACCAAAGCGGATGATTTTCAAAAAGGGTATATTCTTGATGCCCGATAACGTAGTCGATGTCGTATTTGGATGCCAAATAATTCACCAAATAAATATTCGAACGCAACTGCGCCTTGGTCAGGGGCATGCCTTCCGTGCCACCCACATTTTCAATGCCAATGGCGCAATGGTTGAGGCCAATGGTATGGCGTGCCATAAGGGTTTCGGGCATTAAACGGTAAATGGTGCCATCTTGGTCCACCAAAAAATGGGAGGATACATTTAATCCGCTTACATTCTCCAAATCGGGCCGCCAATTGGGCAGTGTGGAACGGTTGAAGGCTTCAAAGGATTTTTTCAGGGAAGGAATGGCTGTCCAGTGCAACACCACCATTTTCGGAGTAATTTCTGGGGTTTCTTGGTCCAGATTGTACCGATTGAGCAAATATTCCTTGGTCAGTTCCATCCGTTGTTCATCAAAAATAATGGGGATGTCCACAATTTCCCGCTGAACGGAACAGGCCACAAAAAGTGCTGCCAGAACTAAAAGTAAACTAGTTTTTTTCATTGTTGGTGTTTAAAACAGTGTCCAAAGGAACAGCATAGCAAATAATCAATTTCTTCTTACCCCACTCCCTTGCTTTTTTTACATCCTTACCCATGTAGATATCGATTCTATTCCTCCAACGCCAGTGCATTTTGTCCTTAACATAAAATGTATCGGGAAAGGTATCAATTTTTACCATGGTATTGTGCGTCAGTCCCATTTTGATAAGATCTCGGGACACCGCGATACTTTTCATCTCCGGTTTCAAGGTGTCTCCCCAAGCTGCGACTGCAGGGCTTATGCTGTCCGTTTGCCAAAATACCGAATTGTAGGCCGATGCCGTAACCTCATGGCCAAACCATTTGTATTTGGATGATGGCTCTTTGGGTTGTTCTTTCGTAGAACAACCCAAAACGACAGCGCATACTATGAAAGCCAATTTTTTCAATGCAATAGGTTTTCCAATAAAAGAAGGTCCACATTATTGGTATTCCATCTTTCGGTCAATATTTCGGGAACAGGTGTAAATCCAAAAGTTAAGGAACTTAGCACAATATCTTCGTCACCATCATTATCCACATCCGAAGCATCCATCAAAAACCATCGGGCCAAGGAAGGGTCTTCCAAAATGTTGGTGGTAAAATCGAAGTCAGCGCTATTGTTGTTTTCCAGGTAGACAAAACTTCGCTCGGGAAAGGTCGAATAATCCGGAAAGGTGCTGATTACGGCAAAATCGATGTCCCCATCCTGGTCAAAATCACGGGAGAGTACTCTTGTGGCACCATAAAGTGGGTAAAAATAGGCTTCTTCATATACATTGCCACCCTTATTCAGAAAGATGCGCATTCCATGATATGGTTTGTGCACATAGGAAATATCGGCGTTGTCGCCATGTACGGTGATAATATCGTCCAAGCCATCTCCGTTGTAATCCACCAACTCAAACCAACTGGTTCCATAAATGGGACTAAATTCCAAAATATTTCTCGGTTCAAAAACCAAATCTGCGGTCTGATAAAAAACAGTGATGCTTTCCCTGCTTTGGGTCATTAAGGCAACAATATCCAATTTCCCATCATTATCCATATCCTTTGCCACGGTTTTGATAGCTCCTGGTAAATTCAGCAGCACCTCTTTTTCGTATGCTCCACTCTTATTCAGCTTGAATAGGGACAGTTTACCGGTTTTGTTTCCAAATTCGCTCACGACCAATTCTTGATGTCCATCTCCATTTAAATCTTCCATCAAGGCGTGTACGGGTCGATGCAGGTCCTTGGTTATCGTTGTGGTGTCCGAAGGGATCTTCCGAAACAATATACCTTTTTTCTGTTCGGACGGATGAATGATACCAACTTCATTGATAAATTGGATAGAATCCTTTTCGTTAAACCATGTTACAGGACTTGCTCCTTGAAACATTTGGGTCACTTTTTTGGTGGTAAAATCAAAATAACCCAACCTACCCTCCAAATCCCCAAAATACACTTGATTTGGTTCATTTTTAAACTCTAGATAGGTTACCATCCCCCCATTTAGGGAATCTACCATAAAAGGTTGGGAAGCAAATTGCATTAGCGTATCGGCCTTGGGCATTGGTATGCTTTCCAATTGTTCAGGGGCGTTCGCCAAGATATAACGCTGTAGTTTGGCCCAGTCGCCCAAGCTTATTTGAGGCCGAAAACCCGTTGGCTCCCATTCCGGGTCTTGGTACATGCCCTCCACGTCCATGAGCTCCATCATGGCGGGCAACACCGAGTTTTTCCACATGTGCTTGGGCAATGCATCTATTTTGGGCGGCAGATGGCAGCTGGCACAGTAGGTTTGGTATAGCTGCTCTTCTTGACTTATAGGTCTCTCCTTTTTGCAGGACCCCAGCAATAAAACAAGAATCAAGCTTACAAGTTGATAAAATAAAGAATGGTTTGGCATTGGATGGTTTTGGTCTAGAGGTTGTGGCAATGGCACTAATTGGGCAAAGGGACGTAGGTGTCATCGTTTTCCATCATCGGAAAGGTTTTATTGGCCCATGCCTGTTTGGCCTGCTCCAATTTTTCCTTACTGGAAGAAACAAAGTTCCAATAGATGTGGCGTTCCTCTGGAAAAGGTTCACCCCCAAAAAGTAACAGGTGCGTGTTCGGATATAGTTTGATATTGCAAGTATCTTCCACTTTGGACACCAAAATATTGCCCTGGCCCACACGTTCACCGCAGGCTTCTATGCTTCCTTCTACAATGCAAATACCGATTTCTCCTTTCAGATGCCCATTGACATTGAGGGTATAGCTTTCTGGAGCTTTGACTTCGACCATAAATAGGTTGGAATGAACGGGAACAGGAGACTTTTTATCATAACCTTCTCCAGCTACCAGTTTGAACTCCGTTTGGCCATCCGTCCATTTAGGAATATCCTTCCCATCGATATGGTGGAATTGTGGTTCCATGTCCTCAAGTTCCTTGGGCAAGGCCACCCAAATTTGATAGCCATGGGCGGTGAAAGTGTTCCCATCCCTAAGGTCTTTTGGAGTTCGTTCGGTATGGGTTACCCCCTTGCCTGCCGTCATCCAGTTCACGGAACCCGGCCTAATTCTTTGGTGTGTTCCCAAACTGTCCTCATGGATAATCTCCCCTTCGAGCATAAAGGTCAAGGTAGAGAGTCCCATATGCGGATGTTGGTCTACATCCATATATTTTTTGGGTCCCAATTGCGTTGGGCCCATATGGTCAATAAAAATAAACGGGCCGATCATTCTTTTTTTGCGGAAGGGAATCAAGCGCCCGACCAAAAAATCACCGATATCCCTGCTGCGTTCCTCGATGATCAATCCGATGTTGGACATACATTTAATGTTTATATTTAGATGCAGAAAGTTACAAATACATCTGATAACCATGAAACTACTTAAGCGTGTTTTATTGCTCCTGATCATTGCCATCGGAGTGATTGTGTACCTGAATTATCCCAAATTGAATATGATTTCCGGCTATGCCGCCAAAAATGTGGCCTCCGGGGTGTATGTGGCGCACCGTTCGGCGGCCAGCATGAACCAAATTGACAACAAGGCCCCGCTGGTGGAACTGGCTTCCACCGAGGTTAAGGAAACTGAACGTTCGGCCACGGCTACTGTGTATGGCCTGATGGAGCGTACCGCTGTTTATCGCGATGGACTGGGTGCGGTATTGATCAACGAAGATTATGACCCGGAAGCCATGACCCTTCGTCCCAACCGAAATCAAGTTATGGATACTATTCCCTATCCTTATGGTCAGGCTGCGCCGAAGGACACCGTTTTTCCAGAGGTGGACATGGACCAAATCAACAAGGCCATTGCCATGGCGTTTGCTGAGCCCGAGACCCAAAAAACGCGCACCATGCTCATTCTGTACAAAGGACACCTGATTGCAGAACGCTACGTGGACAGTTTTGATCAAGACACACCCATATTGGGATGGTCTATGACCAAAAGTGTATTGGCCACCTGCTACGGAATATTGGAGCATCAAGGGAAACTGGAGATGGACTGGCCCGCCCCTATTCCCGAATGGAAGGATGATGAGCGAAAAAATATTACCCTGAACCATCTGCTGCGCATGCAAAGTGGATTGGAATGGGAGGAGGATTATACCAAGATTTCGGATGTTACCAAGATGCTGTTTCTGGACAGTGATATGACACAGCAGCCCAAAAAGAAAAAAGCAATCGCCAAGCCAACAGAGGTCTGGAATTATTCTTCGGGAACCACAAATTTATTATCGGGTATTCTTCGTCAGCAGTTTAGAACCCATCAAGAGTATCTGGATTTCCCATATTCCGCCTTAATTGATAAAATTGGAATGTACTCTATGGTGTTGGAAGCGGATATTGCCGGAAACTACGTGGGCTCTTCCTACGCCTGGGCCAGTACCCGTGACTGGGCGCGCTTTGGCCAATTGTATTTGGATAAGGGGAATTGGAACGGGGAACAATTGTTCGGTTCGGATTGGGTGGATTACATCACCACCCCGACCATTAACTCCGATGGTACCTATGGCGCCCATTTTTGGTTGAACGCAGAGGGCAAGTACCCCGATGTGCCTACGGACCTATTTTCATGCAATGGTTATGAAGGGCAATATGTGTTTATGATTCCATCAAAGGACTTGGTGGTGGTACGCACGGGATTGGCAGAAGAACCTCTATTTGATGTGAACGGGGTGTTGTCAAACATCGTAAAAGCAGTACCTTAAATCGATATGATATACTAAAATGCCCGAAAAACCACAGAATACGGGCACTTCACAACAATAATTTCATTTACGGTAACAGTGGTGGTACTTTTACTATGTAATAAAAAACGAAAGTAATTTTTTCATTTTCATATAGTGTTCTCGTAAAAGAGTCCTGACCCAAGTGGCAGGGCTCTTTTCAATTTTAGGCCATCCTGAAAGCTTTGTCTGCTTCCCTACAACTTGGTTGCACCAATCGCTGCAACCTCTTATGCTTCTTGAAGAGCATTGATTTTAATCCCATTATCAATCCTTGAATTACAAGAATCACATAGATGACAACAGCAAAAGGCTACTTGACAACAATAATTTCTTTTATGGGAACAGTGGTGGTACTTTTACTATGTAATAAAAAACGAAAGTAATTTTTTCATTTTCATATAGTGTTCTCGTAAAAGAGTCCTGACCCAAGTGGCAGGGCTCTTTTCAATTTTAGGCCATCCTGAATAATCCAAGACGCATCTCGACTTCGCTCGATGTGACAACTACAGTTGTTCATTTCTTGTCATTTCGAGCACAATCGAGAAATATAGATGTCTCAACCATTTCACTCCCTCAGAAAATGACAATGGGTAACTATAAATTGTTTGTTGGTAGCTGTAAATTGCCTTATGGAATCCACTTATCCTTGCCAAAATCGGGCTTGCGCTTTTCCAAAAAGGCATTCCTGCCCTCTTTGGCCTCGTCGGTCATGTACGCCAGTCGCGTGGCTTCTCCCGCGAACACTTGTTGACCCACCATACCATCATCGGTAAGGTTCATGGCAAATTTGAGCATTTTAATGGATGTTGGGGACTTGGCCAAAATTTCTTGGGCCCATTGGTAGGCGGTATCCTCCAATTCATCGTGCGGGATAACGGCATTCACCATTCCCATTTCATACGCTTCTTGTGCCGAGTAGTTCCTTCCCAAAAAGAAAATCTCCCGTGCTTTTTTCTGTCCGACCATTTTGGCCAGATAGGCAGAACCATACCCCCCGTCAAAACTGGTCACATCGGCATCAGTCTGTTTAAAAATGGCGTGTTCCTTGCTGGCAAGGGTCATATCACAGACCACATGAAGGCTATGCCCTCCCCCAACGGCCCAACCTGGCACCACGGCAATGACCACCTTGGGCATAAAACGAATCAATCGCTGGACTTCTAAAATATTCAACCTGTGGTAGCCATCCTCGCCAACATATCCTTTATGGCCCCTAGCTTTTTGGTCGCCACCACTGCAAAAGGCCCATTTACCATCCTTGGACGATGGCCCTTCCCCAGAAAGGAGCACAACCCCAATGGAGGTGTCCTCTTGGGCATCATAAAAGGCTTTGTAAAGTTCACTGGTCGTTTTGGGGCGGAATGCATTGCGTACATCGGGGCGGTTAAAAGCAATCCGGGCTACGCCATTATATTTTTTATAGGTGATATCCTCAAATTCCATGGCTGTCTGCCAGTTGGGTGATTCCATAAATGTCTGTTTTGTTTATCACAAAATAACGGAAATTCTACGTTATGACCGATTCTGATTTGGTTAATCAAACCTCTATTGTTTAAGATGTACAAAAAAGCTTGGATTTGGATGAATTTTGGCCAAATCACTTCATTCGTCAGATCAAACGGGGCATCCGTCAATTGGCAGCATTGTGTTTTAGGATTTCCATATACATTTACCACATGATGCGATTTAAAACTTTGGGAATACTCCTAGCTGTAGTATTCGGTTTGATAGTTCTGGGATATTTGGTGCTCAAACGGCATATCAATCCAGACCGTTACTTTGTAAAAAGGACTCCTTCACTATCTTTTGACCATATTCAAGTACAGAATTTTATAGGGGGCATTAACTTGAAACCTATTTTGGAAGAAACGACCTTTAATGTAGGGACTACTTATGATTTGGATGACCAATCATTTGGTTTTGAGGTGGATTCCAATGGTTTTTTTATTTTGACCGAAATCCCGACAGGTGTCACTTTTGTCTTGGGTAAGGTGGAAAACAGCATATTTGACGATAACATCAATGCGGAACGGTACACGATTGCGATACCGCGAAGCTACATCACAAAACATGAAGGTGTGCGTGGCCGAATCCCATTTTATGAATCTTCTCAATTTACCATGATGAGTAGCGGCGGATCAAAATACAGTTGGGCATATAAAACCATCATCCAAAACCCCAAAAGTGAATCACTTCTGCTGTATGCTGCCTCCAAATACATGCACGATGGCACCACCACAGGGATTGTGAGTATGGAGTAATTGATTTTTACCGGTTAAAGGAATTGCGTTAATTTTAGGTCAAAATCAACTTAAAGCATGCAAAACGACTGGCTTGAAATGTGGAATACCCGATTTGGGCAGCAAGAATACGTTTATGGAACCGCTCCCAATGCCTATTTGAAGGAAAAACTGAAAAATTTACAGCCTGGTTCCATATTATTTCCTGCCGAGGGTGAAGGTAGAAATGCGGTTTATGCCGCACAATTGGGCTGGAAGGTATCTGCTTTTGATATAAGCGAGGCAGGACAACGAAAAGCACTCCAATTAGCCGAAAAGAAAGGTGTTGAATTGGATTATGTGGTCGGTGAACTTCCGATGCTTCACTATCAACCCGAACAATTTGATGCCATAGCGTTGATATATGCCCATTTTCCGCCCCATATCCGCTCTAGGTATCATAAGTTGCTGAACAATTATCTAAAAAAAGGCGGCACCGTGATTTTTGAAGGCTTCAGCAAAGACCATCTAGCGTTTAAAAAGAAAAATCCGAAAGTAGGTGGTCCCAATAATGTGGATTATCTGTTTTCGTTGGAAGAATTGGAAACCGATTTCGCCAATTTTGAATTTTTGGAACTTAAAAAAATGACCATGACGTTGAACGAAGGAGATGGTCACGTGGGCAAAGGTTCGGTAATCCGTTTTTTAGGTCAAAAAAAATAAGGGACGCCACGTTTTGGTAAAACAGGCATCCCTCATCTAAACACACTATCCATGAATCAAGCGGTCCCACGATGTAAATGAGAACCAATTAAACTTATAATTCAATTTTTGTTGCCTTTTTGATGTCACGCGAAGAAGCGGCTGCCTGTATGGTGTAGCTTCCCGGTTCCAGCGACCATTGCGATTGATTCTTGTTCCAATACCTCAGATAGTTCACAGGAATGTTGACGCGAAGCGTATCTGTTGCTCCTGCACCGAGTAATTTTGTTTTGGCAAAGGCCTTAAGTTCTTGCTCGGGTCTATCGATTTGAGTGGAATCCTTGGAAACGTAGAATTGAACAATCTCTTTCCCTGCTGATTCCCCCATATTGGTTACGGGAACAGATACTTTAATGGTATCATTTTCTTGCCACATTTCCATATCGCCGTATTCAAAACTGGTATAGGAAAGCCCATAACCAAAGGGGTAGGAAACCTCCACACCTGCTTTGTCAAAATGACGGTAGCCCACATAAATCCCCTCCTCATAATTGGTATAATCGACATCCTTTACCATTTCATCTTCCGGAACTTCATCCTTGCCAAACAACATATCCGTTATTTGCATGGGCAAACCGTTTTGCGGGAAATTTGCATTGCTGGCATGATCTGCCACATCAACAGGGAAGGTCATGGTCAATTTTCCACTGGGGTTAACGTCTCCGCTCAAAATATCCGCTACGGCGTTACCACCTTCTTGCCCGCCTTGCCATGCGAGTACAATGGCATCCGGTTGGTTTTTCCACGAAGCTGTTTCGATGACACCACCAATGTTCAACACCACAATAACCTTTTTTCCTGCTTTTTGAAAGACCTCACAAGTCGTGCTCAGCATCTCCTTTTCCTTGTCGGACAACAGAAAATCGTTCGCAACGACCCTGTCACCGCCCTCACCGCTGTTTCGGCCAATGGTGATGATGGCCAAATCACTTTCTGCAGCGATGGTTTTCATTAAATCATTATCGTAGCTGATCTCGGGAGGAAGATATGGATTGAACATGGCCGACATGCCTTCGGGTTTTTCAAAGGCCTCTTCATTGGCTGCCCTGTGTTTTTGATAAGCCTGCTTTGCAGTGGGGCTCACACGGAATCCGGCATTGATGAGTCCCTCTTCCAAAGAAATCGTATAGGCTTCGTTTACATCGCCGGAACCTGTGCCTCCAGCAATAAAATCGTACGAATACACTCCGAGCAATGCTACATTCTGTCCTTTTTCCAAGGGAAGTGCATCATCATTTTTCAACAATACCATTCCTTCCGATGCTGATTTTCGCGTAATGGCCGCATGGGCTTCCAAATCGGGATTTTCACCAAAGGTAAAATCGGTCATTTTTTTACTCTTGAAAATCAATGTCAAAATACGTTTTACCGAAGTATCTACGGCATCCATATTCAAAGAACCGTCCTCGTAACCTGCCGTTAGGGCTTTCCATTGTTTTTTGGTGCCAGGCTCCAATAGGTCGTTCCCGGCATTGACCATAGCCACTGCATCGTTCCCTCCAAACCAATCGGACATCACCAATCCTTCAAATCCCCAATCGTTTCGTAATACATCGGTCAATAAATGCTTGCTCTCTGAGGTATAGGTGCCATTTACCTTGTTGTAAGATGACATAATGGTCCACGGTTGTGCATCTTCCACGATGATTTCAAATCCTTTAAGATAGATTTCACGCATGGCCCTGTCGGAAACCCTTGTGTCATTATAGTTTCTATTGGTCTCTTGGTTGTTGGCCACAAAATGCTTCACGGAAGTTCCAACACCGTTGGATTCTATGCCATTGACCATGGCAGCCCCAATTTTCCCGGTCACTAGTGGGTCTTCGGAATAGTATTCAAAATTTCGTCCACAAAACGGGTGTCGGTGAATGTTTGCTCCCGGGCCCAATATGACATCGATACCATATTCAAGTGCTTCATTGCCCATGGCATTGCCCACATTTTCCACTAATTCGGTGTTCCATGTTGATGCCAACAGCGTAGCTATAGGGAATGCGGTGCAGTAAAATGTTCGATCTATACCATCACGTTTAGGTTCTATTCTGAGCCCCGCCGGCCCATCGGAGAGATTGATACTCGGAATGCCGAGCCGTGGTGTGGACACAATGGTACCCACCACTCCGGGAATGCCTTCTCCCGGTTCCACCATTCCCATGCCGGAAGCCATTCCAGAACCCTTCAATAAGTGGATTTTCTCCTCCACAGTCATTTGGGAAAGTACATTCGCTACCCTAGCCTCAATAGGTTGACGGCTGTCTTCGTATACATCCAACTGGCCATTTCCATTTCGGTCCAGAAACGTGTAACCATCAATAGTCACTGACGGTATTTCTGTCCTTTCCGTGTAGTCATCCTCAAAATCCAGGAATTGTGAGCGTAAATACCACCATCCTAACAGTCCTCCTACTAAAACTAATAACAGAAGAACACCGATGGTTTTCAACGAAATACGGAGTGCTTTTTTCATAATATATAGTTTGTGTCAACTTGACACAAATATAAAAAAGATTTAATTGTGGCAAAATGACACAAATCATTATTTTTGCTGTATGGACATCAATACTTTTATCGAAAACGGTCAACAAGATTATTTGCCCAATCTTTCGGTGGACATGGTCATCATCGGATTTCATGAAGACCAACTCAAGTGTTTGTTGCTTCAGATTGGGGATAAGTGGCTATTGCCCGGTGGGTATATCCTACGTTCGGAATCTGTGGAAGCGGCCACGGTGCGTATCCTAAGGGAACGAACCGGGTTGGAAGACCCCCACTTTAAGTTTTTGTCCGTTTTTGGCGGTGAAGACCGTAAGTTTACAGAGGAATGGCAGCAATTTTTTAAGGAATTGGACTTTCCCTTTGAAGAAAATTCTTGGTTGAACGACCGTTTTGTGACCCTCGCCCACTATTCCTTGGTCAATTTTGAAGAGACCCGACCGGTAATCGGTAATTTGGACTCGGCTTTTGGTTGGTTCAACATGAATGACCTCCCTCCTATGTGGATGGACCATCGGGATATTGTACTAGAGGCCAAGGAGCGGCTGAAGGAAGATGTACAACAAGAACCATTGACCTATAATTTATTGCCTACGGAATTTACGATGCCACAATTGCACCAATTGCACCAAACCATTTTGGAGGAAACCTTGGACCGTAGCCGTTTTCAAAAGAAGATGATAGGTTCCGGTTTTTTTGAGCGTTTGCCGAAGCTCCAAACAGATGCACCTGGCCGGAAACCTTACCAATATCGGGTGAAAAAGGTATAGTGCAGGCAGGTTCTTTTTGGTTTGACATGGAAATGCTCTAATTTGGCGGCAACACTAAACCTCCATGTCATGAAAAGCCCTCTTTCTTTATTTTATAAACTACAGTTCAAAACGCTTTGGATTGTGGCCGTTCTTTTCCTTTTTACCGCTTCGTTATGGTCCCAAGAGTTTGATACCGTCAAATTGGATCAATACTTCGATCTTTTGGAAGAGAACAATAAGTTCATGGGCAGTGTTGCCGTTTCCCAAGCAGGTGAGTTGATCTATACACGTTCGGTGGGGTATTGTGACGTCACTTCCGAATCCAAAGCAACGGTGGCTTCCAGATATCGCATTGGTTCCATTACCAAAACATTTACAGCAGTATTGGCTTTTAAGGCCATATCGGCAGGAAAACTGTCTTTAGACCAGACCTTGGACCAGTTTTTTCCAGAGGTTCCAAAATCGGAAAATATTACCATCAAACAACTGTTGGGCAACCGAAGCGGTATTCACAATTTTACGGATGACCCTGCTTATGCCACCTATATGACCCAGCCAAAATCTGCATCAGAAATGGTGGAAATCATTGTAAAGGCGGGAAGTGATTTTGAGCCCGATAGCAAATTCCAATACAGTAATTCCAATTTTGTGTTGCTGACCTACATTCTGGAAAAAAGCATGGGAAAACCCTATCCCGAACTGCTTGAAGAATTCATTGCCAGACCCTTAGGGCTTGCCGATACCTATGTCGGTGAAAAAATTGGCACAAAGGCCAACGAATGTAAATCGTACATGTACCTGGATAAATGGCAAGAACATCCAGAAACCGATATGTCCATCCCTGTTGGTGCAGGCGCCATAGTTTCCAATCCAACAGATATTGTCAAATTTAGTGATGCCCTTTTTGGAGGCAAATTGCTTGATTTGGAGTATGTAGAAGCCATGAAAAAGATTACGGACGGCTATGGATTGGGATTGTTCAGCTTTCCTTTTCATGAGCGAACCAGTTATGGTCACACAGGAGGGATAGATGGATTCTCTTCTTTATTCGGTCATTTTGATGACGGCAATGTATCCTTTGCCCTTACCTCAAATGGCAACAATATGAATACCAACGACATTGCCATTGCCGTTTTGAGCACGGTCTACAATGAGCCTTTTGAATTGCCAAAATTCAATACTTACGAAGTATCACCCGAACAATTGGAGGTTTATGTGGGCAACTATACCGCCCCTGATTTTCCTTTGGACATAAGTATTTTCATTGAGGATGGGGTGCTTAAGGGCAGAGCTACGGGTCAGCCAGCATTTACTTTGGACCCTGTGGACAAGCATCAATTTGAATTTGTCTCCGCAGGCATCGAAATGACCTTTGATCCCGAAGAGAACACCCTACTTTTTAAACAACGAGGGGCAAGGGTAAATTTTACAAAGGAGTAACATCAACTTAACATGAGAAAGAAGAATAAATCTATCTTTAAGCTAAAAAAGCGATGAAAAAAGTATTTTTATTGATGCTCTTCCCATTTTTGATGTCATTTCAATGTGAGGACGATTTCGAAAACGCTGGATTTGAAACATCATACAAAATTCAAAACAACTCCAATGTGGATCTGTTCTACATTGATGAATCCAACCAAATTTCGCAAATAGCCAAACAGTCATCCAGTATCATTGGCTCTACACTGAACAATGAGACGATAGCGGTCATGCCAACAGCTTCTTTACGCTTTGAGGCCATTAAACTGTATGCTTCGGAAAATGGAGATTACGTATTGCGGTATCAGCAAACTCCTGTTGATGACGAATTGTGGGTGTTATCGGAACCTTTGGAAAATGTTTTTGAATACACTTTGATCATTACGGACCAGTTGCTGGATTAATATACTTTGGGCAGCATTAAAGGGTTTGATCTTTATGCTTCTCCTCAATCCATTTGGCCATATACTTGATAGTTGCTTTGCATACCTTCCAATTTCCATTTGGGAAATAATGCTTAGAATTCATGTACAGCTTCTTCTATTTTGGTTTCGCCTGTTAAAATTTCGAACGCTTGATTTGTGGCAATACCATCTTCAAGGCTTTTTACCAGGGTTCTGGCTACATCCCATCTTGGGATTTCACCCCGTTCGTTCATTTTTTCCGCAAGTTTGATATTTCCAGTTCCCTCCTCATTGTTCAATGTGCCTGGCCTCACTATTGTGAAGGTTAAACCGCTGATGTCTAAATATTGATCTGCATTTTGCTTGGCTTGTAGATATTCCTTGAGTTCACCGCGTGGATTATCCACGCCCATAGAACTTAGCATAACAAATTTACGAACACGTTCCTTTTTCGATGCGTCTATAAGCTTTTTGGCACCTTCTTGGTCCACATCGACTACGTTTTTGCCTCCAGAGCCTGCAGCAAAAACTACTTTATCTATACCCTTGGTGGTATGCGATACATCCTTGGTTAGGTCTCCCATTACAGTTTCTACCCCTTGGGACTCCCATTGCTCCTTTTGCTCTTTGTTACGTACCAAGGCTACCGCGCGATAATTTTCAGATTGGTTTACTAATTTGACAACTTTTTCTCCTGTTGCGCCAGTGGCACCTGCGACTAAAATACATTCCATAATTCATAAAATAAAACTATTTGGGAGCTATCCAAGATGCTTAACTCAGTTTTAACGCCTCTCATTATTTGGAACATTTTAAGGTCAAATGCGCAGAGAAGCTCATCTATTCATAGCCTTAATTATTTACGTTACTTCTCCTTATGCTTCTCCTCTATCCATTTGGCCATATATTTGGTGCTGCTCATGGTTTGATGCTGTAACAGTTTTCCAATGAAATTTTGTGAGCGATGGGCTTCCAGGTCCATAATCAAATATTCCAATCGTTCTTCCAAACTACTTTGTAGGCTTTGCCTATCATACAACTGTTGGAGCAATGCATTACCGTTGTATTGGGCACTTTCCCAACTTTTTTGGTCTTGATGCAATTTCACGGCAGCTTGGGCAAATGCTTCCCAATCGTCGGCAATAAATCCGTTCCATGCCAAGTCAGCATGCATGCCCTCGGCACCTATGGTGGTGGTTACACTTGGGGTTCCGGTTTGCATGGCATCCAACAACTTTCCTTTGATTCCTGCTCCAAATCGAAGTGGAGCCAACAACACCCTGGCAATTTGGAGCACCCTGAACGCATCTTCCGCCCATCCCTTAACGTAAAAACCTGTTATGGGATCGTGCATTTCGTTGACCTGTTGCGGTAGATATGCGCCATAAACTTGGATTTCAGCATTGGGCAGTTGATGGCGAATTCGGGGCCAAATTTCATTTTTCAAGACCTTTAGTGCATCCACATTGGGTGCGTGTTTGCCATTTCCGATACTGATGAAACCATTTCTGGCATCGAATGGAGGGTTTTTTGCAGCAGATATACTTCCAACATCTACCATAAACGGAATACACAGCAGCAAATCCGTAGGGACCTTCAACTTATGCTGTAAAATTTCCATTTCGTAGCTGGAAATCATAAACGTAAGATCACAGCGATAGATGCTCGCAATTTCCCGTAAGGTTGTTGGATGGTTTTTCCAATCTTCAATCTTAAAGACTTGGTTCTTTTTAAGTGCCTCTTCCCTACTCTTGCGCAGGGCATGTAAATCTTCGGTATTGATTATGCGCAAGGCACTTGGTGCGTGTTCCGCTACGCGCCACCCAAATTGTTCCTCTACCATAAAACGGTCGAACATCACCACATTGGGCTTCAATTGCTGTATAAAATCATCAAAACTCGAATGGTTGAGTTGGATGTGGACCATTGCAATGTCCATGGCTTCCAAATCCAGACTGTACTCGGTTTTACTTGCCGTGCTGGCAAATGTGATCTGATAACCAAATGTCAAAAATGCCTCCAACAATTGTTGCATACGACTTCCGGCCGCAGTTGTTGAGGGTTCTGGCCATACATAACCAATTACAAGTAGTTTTTTGGACATGGAGGTAAAAATACAAAGATGGCCGTATACTATTGGGGATTAAAACTCAAACTCAACTATCAAGTTCAAGCTCAAATCTCAAATGCAATGGTAAGTGTAAGTTGAAGCTCAAATCCAAAAAACGGAGCTACCAGCATTCCTGCCAACTTGATCTACATCCTGGCCGCAAACATTTTGGAGATACTGGAACGGAGTTTACGCTCATAATCTTCCTCCAGCCACTCCTTGTAGTTCTTGGTATTGTTCATGATGCAATAGGAATATTGCTTTACACGATACGAAATCTCATCCTTGAGCTCCTTGGCCAAGATTCGGGCATCAAAAACATCTTCACTGTTTTCCACACAGATTTTCGCGTGCTGTTCAATACTCTTCTCCAGTACAATTTTTGATTTTTTCCCCTGTGCAAATATCTTTTTGTACTCTTCCTTCACATCAAAGGTGATGTTCTCCGACTTGCTGAATTTGGCGCGAAGTTCTTCGGGCATCTCATAGACAAAATCCCGCTCGATTTCCTCATCATTTTTGATGTTTTCTAGGTAAAAATCAGGGAAATGAAAGATTTCTTGCCAGTCCACAGGTGCATCCCAAGGTCCGAAACGGGCAATATTATTTCCCATATCGATTACATTGAACTCATCTTTGTCAGGAAGCACCCTAGATCCCCTTCCGATCATCTGGAAATACAACGTGAGCGATCGTGTAGCCCTGTTCAAAATAATGGTTTCCACCGTAGGTTCATCAAAACCCGTGGTCAATATACTCACCGAGGTGAGAATGGCATCGGGTGTTTTGGCAAACCAATCCAGAATGTCCTTGCGTTCGGAGGCCGTGTTCTTGTTGTCGAGGTGCCGAACATTATACCCAGCCTTTTTAAACGTCTCGTATACATAAAGCGATGTATTGATTCCGTTGTTGAAGATCAGCGTTTTGGTCCCCTTGGCAATTTCCTCGTAGGCAGAGAGCAATTTCCCGAGCATGCTGTGTGCACTGTAAAACTCGTCCGAGGATTTTACGGTATAGTCACCATTAATGCCCAATTTAAGGGTGCGTAGGCTAACATCATAATTATACAGGTTGGCCCTGGCCAAAAAGTTCTTTTCAATTAATGATTTTATCGACTCCCCAATGATCAGGTGCTTGTAATTGTCCTTCATGGGAAGTTTGATGTTGGAGCTCAACGGAGTGGCCGTTACACCCAAGATGGTGGACTTCTCGAAATATTTGAACAGCTTTCGGAACGAGTTGTAGTGGGCCTCATCAATGATTACCAGGCCTACATTATTGATTTTTACTTTTTCTTCCTGAAGGCGGTTGTTCAAGGTTTCCACCATAGCCACAAAGCACATATAATCATCCTGGTCGTAGAGTTCCTTCACTTCACTATTGATGACTTTGTTGGCCACGCCAAACCCTTTGAGCATTTTGGAGGTTTGCTTGCTCAGCTCGATACGGTGGGTAAGTACCATCACCTTTTTTCCGGTCTGTTGGATAAACCTTCGTGTAATCTCCGAAAACACAACGGTTTTTCCTCCTCCCGTGGGCAATTGGTACAAGATATTACTGCCCGCAGGAAGCTTGTCCAGTTGCTCGAAGATTTTGTTCAGGTCTTCCTCCTGATAGCCGTAAAGCGTTTTCTTTTTGATTGAGTTGTTTACTTCCAAAGGGAAAATGGCATTTTGGATTCTTAAATAAAAAACCCTACAAAATTAGGGGTTTTTTGTACTTGTGACCAATCCCAGAGGTTAATTCTATCAAAATAGTATCAACAATTACCATTTGGCCCACAATTCAACTTTTTCGATGATTTACTCATAACATTTTGATAACAATAACAATTTCGACTTGGAAAAATGGAGATTATAATGTATAATAATAGCTTGTAACACTAGTAAACCAGATATAAGAATGAGGCAGCTTAAAATTATCAAACAGGTCACGAACCGCGAATCCAAATCTCTCGACAAATACTTGCAGGACATCAGCAAAATCGATTTGATCACCGCACAGGAAGAAGTTGAGCTAGCACAGAAGATCAGGGCCGGAGACCAAGCTGCTTTGGAAAAGTTGACCAATGCCAACCTCAGGTTTGTGGTCTCCGTGGCAAAACAATACCAAAATCAGGGCCTTAAACTCCCAGATTTGATCAATGAAGGAAACGTGGGTCTGGTAAAGGCCGCCAAACGCTTTGATGAAACCCGGGGGTTTAAGTTTATCTCCTACGCGGTTTGGTGGATCCGACAATCCATTCTGCAGGCCTTGGCAGAACAGTCACGTGTGGTACGATTGCCATTGAACAAAATTGGTTCCATCAACAAGATAAAAAAGACCTTTTCCTATTTGGAACAGGCACATGAGCGCCCACCATCGCCAGAAGAAATTGCCAAGGAGCTGGACATGACCGTTTCCGAAGTGAAGCAATCCCTCAAGAACACAGGGCGGCACGTATCTATGGATGCACCTTTAAAAGAAGGGGAAACCTCCAATTTATATGATGTATTGAACGCTGGGGATTCGCCAAAACCAGATAAGGGCCTTATGCACCAATCCCTGAACACGGAAATCAACCGAGCCTTGGATACGCTCTCCCCGCGGGAAGCCGATGTGGTTCGCCTGTATTACGGTATTGGAGACCAACCCTCCATGACTTTGGAAGAAATCGGCAGTACATTTGATTTGACCCGCGAACGCGTAAGACAAATACGGGAAAAGGCCATTAGAAAATTGCGACATACCTCCAAAAGCAAGATCTTAAAATCTTATTTGGGATAGGTTACCTCAAAAATATGTAATAGAAAAGGGGATGCTGATTTTATCAACATCCCCTTTTCCATGATAATCACTTAAATAATTAGGATCTGCTCAACAGACTGATATCAAAGTCCGTAAGCAAGTCTTTCAAATCTTGAATAAAATTCAAGTAGGCGGTGTTTTCTTTGTTCTGGTTGTTCATGGCAACAAATTTTGGGTTTGTTTGTTAACTATAGGTAATCAAGTTCAGCAAGTTGGTTTACTGTCAAAATTTCGTTGAGTTCTTGCAAAAAAGCCAAGTATTCCTCACCGTAGGTGTCGTACAACATCGTAATCTCAATTTAAGTTTGGGTCTTTGTATAACGTGATTTCATTTCAAAGATTATGTGCTTTCCTCAAATTGTGGTGAAACACCTGCTTCGGGTGGTGAAATCCTTTTTTATCTCATATTCAAAATGTCCAATGCTATCTCAAAATCCAACTCCTTGTCCACTTTACTGGGACGAATGTTGAACTCGTCGTAAATAAAGCAAAGGTTCATGGGCAATCTTCTTCGTTCGGTTTCTGTCATCAATCCCAATTTTTCCTGCAGTTCATTCTTAATTTGAAAGGCCTTGCTGCTAATTTTGGGATTGTCATGCGACTCCAGTTCCTTCAAAAAGGGTATTTCCTTATGGTCCCCTACTTCCAACATTTCATCCAACAGCAATAATTGGCACTCAAGGTCCGTAGTATGCTGAAACAAAGGGTAAAAAACACTTTGCAAGTATTTGGGAAGCTCATGGGTCGCCATCTTCACTTTTTCACAAGGTTCTGAATATCTCCATTTCAAAATCTATCTGCTCTTGAATCTTGGGATATTCCTGCAGAAATTGGTCGTATAAAAAATTCAAATGTCTTTCATCCCTATCCGTTTTGCAAAGCTTTGAAATCTGTTGGGCAACTTCCAGCAGCCCAAAAGTTTTCATCATGCGCAGGGATGGCATTATTTTTTGACAGGAAAGCTCCAGTTCCACAAAGTTTTTGTTGATTAGATTGACCTTGGCACTTCCGATAAACTCAAAAACATGCTGTTGGAACATGCGAACCAATTCTTCCAAAAGCTCCATTTGGCCCATGCAGTCTTCCAAAACAGGCTGAAGGTCAATTTTTTGGGAAGAGAAACCAGCTTGCAAGCTCTTTTCTATAAATTCAAAATCGGTGGACATACCGTCTACATTTTTATGTTGATTTTGTGTGCTTTTCTTCGGATGTTGGACCAGTTTTTTAAGTTCATTCACAAGTTCCTTTTGCTCTTGGGACAGTATTGTGGCTTCAAGTGCGCCAACAAGGGAAATCAATTTGTCCGGATTCACCTCGTTAAATTCCCTTTTGTCCAAGCTTTGGATACCCACTTTTTCGTAGATGTTTTCGAGCTGTTTCATTTCTGAGGCCCCAAAAACTTTGTTTTCCAGCCCCATTTTAAATACCTCAAAGGATTTTTTAAGCTTTCCAGCCTCTACCACGCCCAACTCTTCGTAGGAGAATGAGCTCAATCCGATTTCCAACTTTTCCAGATACGTTAATAGTTCTCGTGTTCCCAATGTCTTGTGCTAATGGTTATTATTACACTTAAAAGTGTTGATTATAGCCAGGTATTACAATTTATTGTTCCGTAGCATTCGGATTTTGTTGTCAAATTGCGTTATTTGTATGTGTAAAAAAACCAACCATGAAATATTTAAGTTTACTATTGACCCTTGCCTTACTTGTCTCCTGTGCGGAGAAAAAACCTGAAAAAACAGAAAGCTTGGAAGAAAAAGCACAACGGATTCATGATTCCGTGATCACTATCGATACGCATGACGATATCAACGTGCAAAACTTTACGGATAGCATTAACTACACCCAACGACTGGAAACCCAAGTCAACCTTCCCAAAATGAAGGAAGGTGGATTGGATGCCGTCTTTTTGATTGTGTACACAGGTCAGGATACGTTGACCACCGAAGGATATGCCAAGGCATCAGAAAATGCCATGGCCAAGTTCGATGCCATTCACCGACTCTGTGAAGAGATAGCACCGGACCAGATAGAATTGGCTTTAACTTCGGACGACGTAAGACGTATTGCCGCATCTGGCAAAAAAGTGGCCATGATCGGAGTTGAAAATGCTTATCCCATCGGTGAAGATCTATCCAAAATAGAGGAATACCAAAAAAGAGGAGCGCTTTACATGTCGCTTTCCCATAACGGTCACAGCCAATTCAGTGATTCGAACACAGGGGAAAGAGATAGCGTTTGGTTGCATAACGGCCTAAGCGAATTGGGCAAGAAAGCGGTAGCAGAAATGAACCGTGTAGGAATCATGATCGATGTATCCCATCCCTCCAAAGAAGCTATGAAACAAATGATAGCGCTGTCCAAGGCCCCCATCATTGCCTCGCATTCTTCTGCTAGGGCACTTTGCGACCACAGCCGAAACTTGGACGATGAACAGCTGATGCTGATGAAAGAAAATGGCGGTGTGGTGCAAACGGTGGCCTTTAGCTCCTATTTGAACACCGAAAAGCACGAAGCCCGATCTGCCTACATGACCGAAGTGTATAAAAAAGTAGCGGATTCCTTAGGGGTTGCGTGGTACGAGCGCTCACAATTTGCTACACTGACCGATGCGCAACGGGAGGAGTTTTTCGCAAACTATCGAAAAGTGATGAATATTGGCGAGGAATGGGCCGAAACAGATGCTTCTGCCCCACCAGCTGTCAATGTTGCCGACTTTGTGGACCACATTGACTATATGGTAGAGTTGATCGGTGTTGATCACGTTGGTATCAGTTCCGATTTTGATGGAGGTGGCGGTATCGAAGGCTGGTCCGATGCTTCGGAAACCTTCAATGTTACCTTGGAACTGGTCAAAAGAGGGTATACGGAGGAAGAAATTGCCAAATTATGGGGCGGTAACCTTTTGCGTGTCTTGGACGAAGTTCAGGCCGTGGCCCAAACCATGGATTAGGAAGCGGCTTTATCCTCTTCTTTTTCTTTTTTCGCCAATCGGTCCTTTACGTATTCGATCTTGGTTTTTCCATGGGCCTTCGGATTCCCGTTTTCGTCCAGGTTGACCATGATAATATTGTCTACGGTAACAATACTTTCGTGGGTCATCTTGTTTCGTACTTCACAGTTGAGTGAAATTGAGGTGACCCCGAACTTTATGACTTCTATCCCGATTTCAATGATATCTCCCTCATGGGCGGTACTCATAAAATTGATTTCGGACATATATTTGGTTACGATTTTCTTGTTCTCCAATTGAATGATGCTGTACAATACCGCTTCTTCGTCTATCCAGGCCAGCACCTTGCCCCCGAAAAGCGTTCCATTGGCGTTCAAATCTTCTGGTTTAACCCATTTTCTTGTATGAAATCGCATAGTTGAAATATTTTGAATTCCATTGCAAAGTTAGTCCAATCCCTATAAGAATATGCTGGCCAACCCTTTAAATTCGTGTGAATTGTGAATTTGAAACTTTTGGGTGGGAACAACTGTTGAGTGTGTAATTTTTGCCGTTTGGGATTTTTGACTTGATGAATTCGGCGATTTTTAATCGAACAGCCCTTTCTGCGGCGGCAGTGTCGTTTTGGGAATATGTAGGTCAAAACCCAATTTGGAGTTTAGTTGTTTTATAAAATAAGCCGATAAGAGGGGTGATTCTACCTCCATGTTTTGATGCACAAAAAAGTGAATGTGTTCAAGCCCCATGGCTATCCACGAAGACAATCGATCTATCCAGTCACCCAAACGGGGATAATCCGAAGGATGGTTGGCTCCTACATAACGAATAAAGGCCTCGTTAGTGGTCAATCGCATATGCATAAGGTCTCGCCTGCCTGCGGTATCCACCAAAACATTGGTGATGTTGTTTTCTTCCAATAAATGGAAAAGTTCCTGTGCCACTTTTTCATCATTGAACCAATCGGTGTGTCGAAATTCCATGGCCAGCGGAAATTCCTTGGGCCAATATTCCACAAACCGCACTACCCTATCCCAGTTTTTGGGGCCAAAGTTATTGTGCATTTGTAAAAAGATGGTGCCGAGTTTGTCCCCAAGCAAAGGGGTTATGGCCAAATACCGGTCCACCGCCTCGAGCGCCTTATCGTTCATACGGCGCAAATGGCTGACCTCATTGGTCATTTTTGGGAAGAATTTGAAGTCCTCCGGGGTTTTGTTGCGCCATTTTTCATAAGTATCCGTAGGAAAGATGCGGTAAAAGGTCGCATTCAGTTCAATACTGTTGAATTGGGTCGAGTAGTATTCCAGTTCATCTTTTGTGCCCCTTGGGTAAAAATTCTTCAGATCTTGCCTGTTCCATTTGGCACAGCCCACATATACCTTGGTTTTAGTGCCAGTCTTGGTTTTGGACAAAACAACTTGGGTGTCAGGATGGTCAGGAGGAATGGTAAAATCGACGTTTTCAGGATGGTCTACTTTTCCGAATTTCATGCTTGTAACTTTTACTCGCCCTAAAATAATCATTTAAAAGGGTGTTCATAACATCGTTGACAACTATTGCCCTATTTAAAAGTGTGCGGTGGTTGATTCTGTAATTTTATTAAAAATCACAGCAATGGATTCAACATCCGACCGCCGATTGGACATTCGTCCCACTATTTCATCCACACATTTTAACAGCCAAATGGGTTTTGACGAGCATTTTCAGAACAAGACTCTTCGCCCGGTGCTCAAACTCCAAAATTATTTGTTGGTAGAGGCCTTCAAAAATTATGCGAACAAGCATAAAGGTGTTTTCTACGAACTTTCCTTGGAGAAAAAGTTCCAGTATATTGAGCGGGCCATCCAAAAGGACATCAAGTTCCGAAATTCCCTAAAGGGAATGGTTATTGGCCAGTTTACGGTGGAAGAATATCGCGACTACATCACCAATTCCTCTGCGTTAAACAAGCGTATGATGAACATGGTGGTGGAGCGTCTCAAGGACCAAATACAGCTTTTAGAGGAAGAAACGTTATTCCAGAATTGACTCGCCGTTTAAATTAGTGGTGAGAATTTCGCTCATTAGATCAAAATAAGGGCGAATGGCCTTGTAGGACCTGTCCACTTCATCCAAAAAAGTGGGCGACAACACCTCCGAATCCTTGAAATTCCGCATAAAAACGAATTGCTTTTTTCGGATAAGGTCAATATCGGGGTGTTCTTTGTCAAATCCCTTGGGAGCCGTTTTCACTTCGTCGCCCTGTAGCTCGCCCCAAATCAATTTTAATTCGGGCTGGTTGATAACCTTGCGAAATTCATCCGCGTCCATCTCCAATTCTTTGCGTATACGAAAAAGATCTTCCTTCTCCGGAGCCCAAAACCCAACACCCAAAAAGGATTGACCAGGCTTTAGATGAATGTAGTATCCTCCTCGTAAATGTGCGCCCAATCGGGAAAAGAAACCAGCAAAATGAGCTTTATACGGACTTTTATCCTTGGAAAAACGTACATCCCTGTAAATCCGGAACAACTTCATTTTTTCAATCTCATCATGATGGCTCAAATTAAGTTTGGCCGCTTCCAGAAAATTTTTGACCTCCGATTGCCGTTTTTTGAAGGTTTTCTTGTTTGCTTCAAACCAATCCCGGTCATTATTTTTCTCCAATTCGGTCAAAAAATCAAAAACTTCCTTAGAGATGGTTACATTGGATGCCATATATCGGTAATATGTTATTTTTACTCTAAAGTTAGCCTTTTATACCGTTGGTTGGTAAGGTTTTGTCTAATTTTAGACTATAAACCGCAGTATGGACAAGGAGAGAATTATAGCCGAACTCATCAGGCACAAAAAGCTGCCTTACCTGGATTTTCGTTTGAAACAAGAGACCGAGGATTTCACGGATACGCTTTTTCACACCTTATTTGACGCCAATACCCCTGTAGCGGTCAATCTGGAATTATTGGAAAAAAAGTTCAATCGGCTGATGGACATGGCCTGTTGGGACTTAGAAAAGCCCAGTGAGGAACTCTGGAACGAATACGTGGAACATTTACCGCAGATTCTGGAAAACCTGATTTTGGATGCCGAGGCCATCTTAAATTGTGACCCAGCCTCCCTTTCCATCCAAGAAATCTACATGGCCTACCCAGGTTTTTATGCCATTGCCATCTATCGCTTGGCGCACGAGCTTTATGCGGAGGGTGTCCCTTTGATTCCACGAATGATGACGGAATATGCGCATAGACAAACCGGGGTCGACATCAACCCTGGAGCCACCATTGGTAAATCCTTTTTTATCGATCATGCCACAGGTGTGGTCATCGGGGAAACTGCCGTAATCCATGACAACGTTAAAATTTATCAAGGGGTGACCTTAGGTGCCTTGTATGTGGCGAAGAATTTGGAAAAAACAAAACGTCATCCGACCATTGAAAACAATGTGACCATATATGCCAACGCTACCATTTTAGGCGGTGAAACCGTAGTGGGGGCCAATTCCGTCATTGGTGGTAATGCATGGATTACTTCCTCCGTGCCGCCCAACTCAACTGTTTATCACAAGCCAGAAATTAAAATAAAGACAACCCCAAATGTCTAACAGCATACTAGACCTTATCGGAAACACCCCCATGGTGGAATCCAAAGTATTGAATACCAATCCTGACGTAAGACTTTTTTTTAAACTTGAGGGAAACAATCCCGGTGGAAGCGTTAAAGACCGTCCCGCCTACAACATGATCAAAAGTGGTCTGGAGCGCGGTGATTTTACCAAAGAAACCAAATTGATTGAGGCCACTAGCGGCAACACCGGTATTGCCTTGGCCATGATAGCTAGCCTTTTTGGCCTTGACATTGAATTGGTGATGCCCGAAAACTCTACAAAAGAACGGGTTCAGACCATGCGTGCCTATGGCGCAAAGGTGACCTTGACTTCTGCCGATGTGGGTATTGAAGGTGCCCGCGATTATGCCGAAACCAAGGTAAAGGAAGAAGGCTTTAAGATGCTCAATCAATTCTCGAACAACGATAATTGGAAAGCGCACTACAAAACAACGGGACCTGAAATTTGGAAGGATACCGATGGTCAAGTCACCCATTTTGTTTCCAGTATGGGAACTACGGGGACCATTATGGGCACTTCTACTTATCTGAAGGAACAGAATCCGGACATACAAATTGTGGGCGTACAACCCACGGATGACGCTAAGATTCCGGGCATACGAAAATGGCCCGAAGCATACCTGCCAAAAATCTTTAATCCTGAAAAAGTGGATACCGTAATGGAAGTCAGTGAGCAGGAAGCGATTGAAATGGCCAAGCGTTTGGCGCGAGAGGAAGGCATATTTTCCGGAATGAGCAGCGGAGGAGCCGCTACTGTCGCTTTGCGATTGGCAAACGCTTTGGAAAGTGGCACCATCGTTTCCATTGTTTGTGACCGCGGGGACCGGTATCTGTCATCAGACTTGTTTGACTGATTTCTTCAGGATGTTTTTATATCCATTTTTGTGCGTTTCATGACGGATTTTTCGCATTATCCAACATTGTTTGCGGGTCATCGATTTCTTTGAAATAGTACTCCAAAAACCCCGTTCTTTAAACTAGTATTAGTCCCAAATCGAAGTTAGACATGCATACAATATCAAAAATCATCACTTGGAAAAGGAATATCTTGGCCAGTGTAGCTGTTTTGGCAAGCCTTATAGTGTTGAGCTTTTATGGAGTGTACACCAATCAATTTTATTTTTTAAAGCCGGACAACTACATATTCCCACTATTGGCCTCCGTTCATTTTCTATACCTCTACGTGGTTTGGTTTAAAATTACCGAAGATGAACTTCCCGATCCGAAGATGCGCAATATCGAATATGTGCTCTATGCCATAATGATCGTATACCTTTTTAAAATATATGATAGCGTAGCTGTTTTAAATTCCATAGAACTCTACGGACAACACGTAATCCCAACTACTTTTAAGCCCATCGCGAAACTCTCCGTGGTACTCTACAGTATTTTACCGATTCTGACGCTTTACACCTTTTGGTTAAGGAAACGATTTGTGGGTGTCTATAATTTTGAGAACTACAACGACAACCTAAACATTTGGCAATAGCTTACAGGCCTCGGATATAGCTTCCATAAAGGTCCTTAAACTGATAACCTTGCTGAAAGCGGTGTTTGCTCAATTTTTTATAGGCCACCAAGCCCCAAAGCAGTAACTCTTTCAAGAAATATGCGTCCTCTCTTGAGGCATCGGGCTGGTACTCCTTTATCAGTTGGTTTAATGGGCCGATGGAATCCAATTTTGATTTATAATTGTGGTCTTTTTCATCATCCAATAAATCGAAACCTTCGCCGTCAAAGAACCAGCTCACCAATTCATCATATTCATTTTCTTCTTCCTTGCGCTGAAGCTTGTCGATTTTCGGGAAGTAATTTGGAAACAAGGATTTTATGGCATCTTCAATGAGGTTTTCGGCCACTGAGCCGGCTCCCTCCTGCTCTCCTTCATACACCAGTTCTATTTTTCCAGTAATTGAGGGCACCACACCCATAAAATCGCTCAAACGCAGTGTGGTCTTTTGGTCTCCAGCCATAATGGCCCTGCGTTCGGCAGTACTCAATAAATTTTCAAAAGCGGTGATGCTCATACGTGCACTTACGCCACTTTTAGCATCTACGTACTCACTTTTTCTAGCTTCAAAACTGATTTGTTCCAGCAAATCCATGGCGATTTCGGGAACATACACAAAATCAGACTGACGCTTATCTAGTTTTGCTTCCTGCTTAGTGATTTTTTTTGCCACCTCAATATTTTCAGGATAATGGGTCAATATTTGGGAACCAATCCTATCCTTCAATGGGGTGACAATACTGCCCCTGTTGGTATAATCTTCGGGGTTGGCCGTAAACACAAATTGAATATCCAAATGTAATCTAAGCTTGAAGCCTCTAATTTGTATGTCACCTTCTTGCAAGATATTGAACAACGCTACTTGAATCCTTGCTTGAAGGTCAGGAAGCTCGTTGATGACAAAAATACAACGGTTGGCCCTCGGTATCATTCCAAAGTGAATCACCCTGTCATCGGCGTAAGATAATTTTAGATTGGCCGCTTTAATGGGGTCTACATCTCCAATCAAATCCGCTACGGTTACGTCAGGAGTGGCCAATTTTTCATAGAAGCGCTCACTGCGATGCACCCAACTGATTGGCGTTTCATCCCCTTTTTCATTTATCAATTCGGTTGCAAATCGGGATATGGGCGCCAAGGGGTCGTCATGGATTTCGGAACCCTTCACAATGGGCATCCATTCATCCAAAAGCTGCACCATCAAGCGGGCCAAGCGTGTTTTGGCCTGCCCTCGTAGTCCCAATAAGTTGATATTGTGACGGGATAAAATCGCTCTTTCCAATTCTGGGATAACGGAATTCTCATATCCCCAAACCCCTTCGAAGACTTGTTCCTTTTTGGCTATCTTTTCCAAAAGGTTATCCCGAAGTTCATCCTTAATACTTTTACTGGTATAACCCGCCGCTTTTAGTTCGCCAAGCGTATTGATTTTGGTATGGTCCAAGTTCATATATTGTTTTATCCTTTTATTCTTCGTTTTCTATTCTGTTCGTAATCTTCAAAAATCATTTCGCCCAAACCTTTAAGGCCCGTGTAAAAGGCCTTTCCCTTGTTGGCTTTGGTAAATTCCCGTACAAACTGCATCAAATAAGGGTCTTCTGCGATCATAAAGGTAGTTATGGGAATATGGAGTTTTCGGGCCTGTTGTGCCATGGCATAGCATTTTTCAACAATGTATTCGTCCAATCCAACGCTATTTTTATAGTAGTCACCATTGGGAAGCCGCAGGCATGAAGGCTTTCCATCTGTAATCATAAATATTTGTTTGTTGGTGTTCCGTTTTCTGCGGAGCATATCCATAGCTAGCTGTAAACCGGCAACCGTATTGGTATGGTAAGGTCCCACCCTCAAATACGGCAAATCCTTGATGGGGATGGGCCATGCATCATTTCCGAACACCAAAATATCCAAGGTATCCTTTGGATATCGGGTTGTAATCAGTTCTGCCAGAGCCATCGCCACTTTTTTGGCGGGGGTAATGCGGTCCTCGCCATACAGAATCATACTATGGCTGATATCGATCATCAATACAGTACTCATCTGGGCCTTGTGCTGTGTGTCTTCTACCACCAAATCCTCCTCGCTCAAAGAAAAATTATCCAAACCGTGATTGACCTGGGCGTTTTTAAGGCTTTCCGTCATGCTAATATGTTCCAACGAATCCCCAAAACGGTACTCCCGGAACTCACCTGTATGCTCGTCGCCTTTACCGGATTTTCCTGTTTTATGGTTTCCGGAACCACTTCGTTTAATTTTTCCGAAGATTTGGTCCAAGGCCCGTTGACGCAGCATTCGCTCCAGTTTGGCGGTAATGGAAAGATTACCACCGCGACCACCGTTTTCCTCACCTTCTTCACCTTCGCCGCCTTGGGGATTATCCATATCGAATTCTTCACGGATATACCCCTTGGACTTCAAATCTTCTATAAAATCGTCGATGGTATAATCGTCGTCGGTAAGCTCGTATTCCTTGTCGAGTTCACGCAACCAGTCCAAAGCCTCCTCCACATCGCCCGAAGTATGGGTGACGAGTTCTTGGAAAATCTCAAATAGTTTTTCGAACGGAGTTTGGTCCGGAGCCTCGTATTTGGTAAAACGGAACCCTTTTCTTGTGTTCATAGCCATCACATAAATTTACGGTATTTCGCTGTAAAGGCTAAACGTTTAGAAAAAACTTAACGGATTTGTTTAATGCCGTTTTTCGAGGACTTGGGCGATATCGTTGAGCGAATAGCCCTTCGCCTGCAAAAGAATAAGGTAGTGAAACAACAAATCGGCACTCTCGTTTAAGAATAGCTCCTCGTTGTCGTCTTTGGCCTCTATTACGGTTTCCACAGCTTCTTCCCCCACTTTTTGGGCGATTTTATTGATGCCTTTTCGGAACAATGACGCTACATAGCTATCCGGATTCTCTTGGTCATTTTTCCTTGATTCGATCACAGCTTCCAAGGTGGATAAAAAACCATAACCTTGAACATTTTCCTCGGCCCAGCAGGTATCGGTTCCTTTATGGCAGGTAGGACCAACTGGATTCACCTTAACCAGAAGCGTATCGTTATCGCAATCCACTTGCATATCCACTAGGTTCAAAAAGTTCCCGCTTTCCTCACCTTTGGTCCATAATCGCTGTTTGGAACGGCTAAAAAATGTGACTTTCTGTGTTTCTTGGGTTTTTTCAAACGCTTCTTGATTCATGTAGCCGAGCATCAAAACATTTTTGGTTGTTGCATCTTGAACAATGGCCGGCACAAGTCCGTCTGAATTTTTATTGAAGTCTATTTGCATTTTGTATGTATTGTACGTGTCATATCGAGATGTCATCCTGAGCGCAGTCGAAGGAGCAGTCGAGATATGACAAACCTAATTTATATCCTTACCGGAATTCCTTCCTCCTTTAATTCTTGTTTGAGCGTATTGATTTCGATTTCCTTAAAATGAAAAACACTGGCAGCCAAAGCAGCATCAGCTTTCCCATCTTTGAAAGTGTCCGTAAAGTGTGAAATGGTTCCTGCCCCACCTGAAGCGATTACCGGAATATTAACCAATTCGGACAATTTGGCCAATGCGTGATTTGCGAAGCCATTTTTGGTACCGTCGTGGTCCATGGAAGTGAACAAAATTTCGCCTGCACCACGCTTTTCTACTTCCTTTGCCCATTCAAAAAGGTCCAATTCCGTGGGAACCTTCCCCCCTACCAAATGTACTTTCCATTGTCCGTTTATTTGTTTGGCATCAATGGCAACAACGATACATTGAGAACCGAATTTGGCGACCAATTCATTGATCAATTCGGGCCGTTTTACCGCTGATGAGTTGATGGAAACCTTATCGGCACCGTTTTTCAGCAGAATATCCACATCCTCTACAGATGAAATACCGCCACCTACCGTGAAGGGAATATTAATGGTCTCAGCTACATGATAGACCAGCTCTGCCAAGGTTTTTCTTTTCTCTTCGGTGGCCGAAATATCTAAAAAAACCAACTCGTCGGCACCTTCTTGGGCATAAATGGACGCCAGTTCCACAGGATCGCCCGCATCGCGTAAGTCCACAAAGTTGATTCCTTTTACAGTTCGTCCGTTTTTAATATCCAGACAGGGTATAATTCTTTTGGTGAGCATTTATTTTATATTTTTCACTATTATGAAAGGCTTGTCGTCACCCTGAACTTGTTTCAGGGTCTCACAGGTCATATATTAATGTGATGCTGAAACCTGCCTGCGGCAAAGGCAGGCGAGTTCAGCATGACGTGACGTTATTTATAATCAATAGTTTCTAAAGTTGGATTTTGTTCTTTAATCAAATTCATTTTCCAATCGTGATGCCAATTCTTCAACTGTTTTTCCCTTGCAATGGCTTGATTAATATCTGTATGAAGTTCAAAATAAACTAAATCAGTCAACTGATATTTGGCTGTAAACTTTGAACCCAAGCCTTCATAATGTTCTACAATTCTTTTCTTTAGGTTTGATGTTATGCCAATATAAAATGTGGTTCTGTATTTGTTGGTCATTATGTAAACATAACTATGTCTCATAGCATATCAGATTCCGAAACAAGTTCGGAATGACACTTTTTAAAGATATCGTCACCCTGAACTTGATTCAGGGTCTCACTTATATTTTTGATGAGATGCTGAAATGAATTCAGCATGACGTAATTCATCATTATATATTTTTAGTTTCATTCTTGGCATTTAGGTTGACACCTCCATAAAATGCCAAATCCTTATTTTTTAAAATCTTTGTCCAAAGCGCTATTTGCCCAGTGTGATAGGATAAATGTTCCGTGACGTGGATGATGTTCCCCACCCCGGAAAAGTTAAAGCCCTGAACATTGCGTTTGCGCAATAATTCATTGATGGGAGCATCATAAAACGCCCTTTTGGCATCGGACAACGTATCTTCCAATTTTTTCAACAATTCCGCTTTTGTGTAGCCCGATTCCGTTGAAAATTCCTCATCCCGTTTGCGCTCATCTTCCAAATTTTGAATGGACGCTATCCCATATTGGGTAATGTTTCCACACAAATGAAGGATAAGATTGGCAATACTGTTGCTCGATTCGTTCGGTTTTTCCCAAACCTGCTCTTCCGACAGTTGTTCCAAACAAATTTTGATCATGCGAAGGCTCTCGTTCATTCGATACCCTGCATTCCAAACCAATTCTTCCTGGAGTTCTTTTTCCTTATCCATTTTCAAGAATATAATGTTCCAATTGCTTTAAACTGATCTTGCCTTCATAAATGGCTTTGCCAATGATTGTGCCTTCACAACCAAGATCGGCAAGTTTGGGGAGTTCGTCAAAGGTGGAGATACCACCACTGGCAATTAAATTTAATCCTTTTTTGGTTTCGGACAGCATTTTTTGATACAAGTCAAAAGCAGGACCTTGCAACATGCCATCTTTGCTGATATCGGTACAGATTACATATTCAATTCCTTCGGATTGGTACTCTTGTACAAAAGGAATCAGCTCCAAGTCCGATTCTTCCTGCCAGCCCGATACGGCAACTTTTCCATGGTTCGCATCGGCTCCCAGAATAATTTTTCTGGCTCCGTAGGTCGACAACCAGCTCAAAAAGGTATCCCTATCCTTTACTGCAATGCTTCCACCTGTGATTTGATGTGCCCCGCTTTCAAAAGCGACGTGTAAATCATCTCCAGATTTTAGCCCACCCCCAAAATCAATTTGCAAATTGGTCTTTAGGGCAATGGTTTCCAGTACTTTGTAATTGACGATATGTTTGGACTTGGCCCCATCCAAATCCACCAAATGTAAATATTGGATTCCGTGGGCCTCAAATTCCTTGGCCACTTCCAACGGATTTTCATTGTACACTTTTTTGGTGCTATAATCACCTTTGGAAAGGCGAACGCATTTTCCATCAATGATGTCTATGGCCGGAATAATTCTCATACTTATATTTTTAGAAAATTTTGGAGAATCCCACTCCCCACCTCACTGCTCTTTTCTGGGTGGAACTGAACCCCATAAAAATTATCTTTCTGCAGCGCTGCACTGTATTCCACATCATATTCCGAAGTGGCAATGGTTTCCTTCCCAATCGGAGCATAAAAACTATGCACCAAATAGATATAGGATTTCTCTGGAATATTGGTGAACAATTTGCTGTTTAGATTTGAAATCTGGTTCCAACCAATTTGGGGCACTTTTACCTTGTTGGAAAATTTCACCACATCCAAATCAAAAATGCCCAAACCTTCGGTATTTCCTTCTTCAGAGGAGTGGCACATCAACTGCATACCCAAGCAGATACCCAAAACGGGCTGTTTCAGCGTTGGGATTAGCTTGTCCAATCCAGTAGCCCTTAACTTTGCCATGGCTGAACTGGCCTCCCCAACTCCGGGAAATATAACCTTGTCCGCATTGCGTATCTCTTCCGCATCATGGCTTAAAACCGCTTCAAAACCCAAGCGTTTTATGGCAAACATGATACTTTGGATGTTTCCTGCTCCGTAATCGATTATTACAATCTTCATTTATTCTATAATCTTTTGTCATTTCGAGCATAACTAGAAATCTGGATTTCTCAGTCGCAAGCTCCTTCGACATGACAGTTTTTATAGCATCCCTTTAGTGGAGGGCAGCACCATTTTTTCCGCATCTCGCTTCACCGCCATTTTAATGGACTTGGCAAAAGCTTTGAATATGGCCTCAATTTTATGATGCTCATTGGTGCCTTCTGCCTTGATGTTCAAATTGGCCTTGGCGCCATCTGTAAACGATTTAAAAAAGTGCATGAACATCTCAGTTGGCATATCGCCCACCTTTTCACGTTTAAACTCCGTATCCCAGACCAACCAGTTGCGTCCGCCAAAGTCTATGGCCACTTGTGCTAGGCAGTCGTCCATGGGCAAAGCAAATCCGTAGCGCTCAATACCAAGCTTGTTGCCCAATGCTTTGGAAAACAACTCGCCCAAGGCAATGGCCGTGTCCTCGATGGTGTGGTGTTCGTCCACCTCTAAATCGCCGTCCACTTTGATCTCCAAGTCCATTTGTCCGTGTCGGGCCAATTGATCCAACATATGGTCAAAAAAGGCTAAACCTGTATTGATATCACTTTTTCCGGTTCCATCGAGGTTGATTTTGATTTGGATGTCCGTTTCATTGGTTTTTCGGGATATTTCGGCTACCCGGTTTTCCAGTTTCAAAAATTCATAGATTTTTTCCCAATCGTTGCTTTCCAAAGCAATGTAGTCGTCCAATTCCCCGCGCTTTACAGTGATTTCATCGGTTCCTAAATGGGTTTCATCATTGATGAAGATTCCCTTGGCACCCAAATTTTTGGCCAATTCCACATCGGTCAATCGGTCTCCGATGACGAAAGAACTTTTCAAATCATATTCCTCTGAAAAATAGGCAGTCAGCAGTCCCGTGCCTGGTTTACGGGTGTTCGCATTATCTTTCGGAAACGTCCTGTCGATAAAAACGTTATCAAACACAACACCTTCATTTTCAAATGCTTTAATGATAAAGTTGTGAACGGGCCAAAAGGTATCTTCGGGAAAACTATCGGTTCCCAAGCCATCCTGATTGGTAATCATCACCAATTCATAATCCAATTCCTTGGCGATTTTACCCAAATACGTGAATACTTTGGGATAAAAAACCATTTTATCAAAGGCATCTATTTGCTCATCAACAGTTTCCTTGATGATGGTTCCATCACGATCAATGAATAGTACTTTTTTGCCCATCAGTTCAATTCTTTTAAAATAGCAATCAATTTTTTGTTCTCTTCTGGCGTTCCTACCGTAAATCGCAGTGTGTTTTCGCAGAGCGGTTGGGTACTTCGGTTTCGGACCACCACTTGTTTCTCTAAAAGTTGTTGGTAGCGTTTGTTGGCATCATCCACTTTGGCCAGTACAAAATTGGCGTCGGTAGGATACAATGCTGTCACAAATTCCAAATTTTTCAAGGCTTTGATCAATTCCTCCCTTTCGTCAAGGATTTGCTTCACCTCTTGTTTCACTAAATCCTGATGCAAAACGCGCTGTAAGGCTCGTTGCTGGGTCAATTGGTTGACGTTGTAAGGTGGTTTGATTTTGTTCAGTATTCCGATGATTTCTTCGGATGCATAGCATATCCCCAATCGGATGCCTGCCAGTCCGTATGCCTTGGACAAGGTCTGGGTCACGATTAAGTTGGGATACTGCTTGAGTTCGGATACCCAACTTTCATCGTTCGAGAAATCAATGTAAGCCTCATCAACCACCACCAAGCCATTGAACGATTCCAATAGTTCCTTGATTCCTTTTTTCTGAAAGGCATTTCCCGTAGGATTATTGGGCGAACAGATAAAAAGTAACTTGGAATTGGAATCCGCCACCTTCAAAATTTCAGTCACATTGGGTTCGAAATCCCGCGTCAACAACACTTCTCTGTTCTCCACCGCGTTTATACCTGCCAGCACCTTGTACATTCCATACGTTGGTGGCAAAGTGATAATATTGTCCTGATTCGGTTCGCAGAACGCCCTATAAATCAAATCCAATACTTCGTCACTGCCATTTCCCAATAAAATTTGCTGCTCCGTTAATCCTTTTTGTTCTGATAACACGGATTTCAGGCTCCGCTGATACGGGTCTGGGTAGCGGTTGACGCCATTATCGAAAGGATTTTCATTGGCATCCAAAAAAATCATCTCCGAGCCATCGGAAACGTATTCATCACGGGCCGAAGAGTACGGCTGTAGCTTACGAACCGATTCCCTCACCAATCTGTTTACATCGAAGCCTTCCATTATTTCAAACTTTTTAGTCTAAGGGTCACGGCATTTTTATGTGCCTGCAATCCCTCTGCTTCCGCCATCAATTCAATGGCACTTCCGATACCTTGGATGCCTTTTTCGGATATTCTTTGAAAAGTCATGCTCTTCATAAAACTGTCCAGATTCACGCCGCTATATTGTTTGGCGTAGCCATTGGTAGGCAGGGTATGGTTGGTACCCGACGCATAATCGCCTGCGCTTTCCGGCGTAAAGTTTCCGATAAAAACTGAACCGGCATTTATGGTGTTTTCCAAATAGTATTCCTCATTTTCCACACAAACGATGTAATGTTCAGGACCATAAGCATTGATGAGTTCCAAAGCTTCTTGGTCATTTTGGACCAAAATCAATCTGCTATTGCCTATGGATTTTCGTGCAATTTCTGCTCTTGGCAATTGTTCGATTTGGCTTTCAATCTCCTTTTCTACGGCTTCAATCAACTTTTCCGATGTGGAGACCAAAATCACCTGACTGTCAACGCCGTGCTCTGCCTGACTCAACAAGTCCGAAGCCACAAAGGATGCATTGGCAGAATCATCGGCAACGACCAACAGTTCACTTGGGCCGGCGGGCATATCGATTGCTACCCCGTATTTGGTGGCCAGTTGCTTTGCAACGGTTACATATTGGTTACCGGGGCCAAATATTTTGTACACCTTAGGAATGCTTTCCGTACCAAAGGTCATGCCGGCAATCGCCTGAATGCCTCCCACTTTAATGATTTGCGTTACGCCACACAATTGGGCGGTATATAAAATCGCTGGATTGATTTCCCCATTTTTATCCGGGGGGCTACAGAGCACAATTTCTTGGCAACCAGCCAATTTTGCCGGAATGGCCAACATCAAAATAGTGGAAAACAAAGGCGCCGTTCCTCCTGGAATGTACAATCCTACTTTTTGAATGGGACGCTTTTCCTGCCAACATGCTACGCCGGGCATGGTCTCAATTTCCAATTTGGGTGTTTTTTGTGCTGCGTGGAACTTCTCAATATTGGATTTGGCCAAATTGATAGCCTGTTTCAGTGCATCGGAGACCGCAAGGCTCGCTTTTTCCACTTCATCATCAGTTACCAACAGGGATTCCAACGTGACCTTGTCAAATTGGGCCGTATATTTTTTGATGACCGCATCTCCATCTGCCTGAACCTCTTTAAAAATACTGTTTACGATTTCCTCGATGTCGGTAACTGTCTGGGTGGGACGCTTTAAAACTTCATCCCATTCCATGGGTTGTGGATAGTTGATACGCTGCATTACAATACCATTTTTTCAATAGGACAAACCAATATTCCTTCTGCACCCGCTGCTTTCAGCTCGTCGATGACCTCCCAAAATGTTTCCCGATTGATTACGGTGTGCACCGAACTCCAACCTTCCTCGGCCAATGGCAATACCGTGGGGCTTCGCATTCCCGGAAGTATGGAAATGATTTGGTCGAGTTTGTCATTTGGGGCATTCATCAATACATATTTGTTCTGACGTGCCTGCAGCACCGATTTGATCCTGAATTGGATTTTTTTCAACAATTCTTTGCGCTCTTCCGAGATTGTGGGCGATACGGCCAAAACGGCTTCGCTGGTCAGCATCACTTCGACCTCTTTCAAATTATTTTTGAACAGGGTGCTTCCACTGGAAACGATATCGCAGATTCCGTATGCCAAACCTATGTTCGGGGCAATTTCCACCGAACCGTTGATGATGTGCAAATCTGCCGTAACACCTTTTGATGCCAAATACTCTTTCACTGTATTCGGGTAAGAGGTCGCAATCTTTTTACCTTCAAAATCCTTGATGGAATTGTAGGTTACACCCTTTGGGACGGCAAGGGACACACGACATTTGGAAAAGTTCAAACGTTCTGCGATGGAAATATCCTTTCCTTTTTCAATCAAAACGTTTTCCCCTATTATGGCGATGTCCACTACCCCATCCCTTAAGTATTGGGGTATGTCGCCATTGCGAAGGTAAAATACTTCTAAGGGAAAATTACGCGAGGTAGCTTTCAATTGGTCCTTCCCATTGTCGATGGAAATACCGCAATCTTTTAAAATGGCCAGGGAATCTTCATTTAAACGGCCACTTTTTTGAACAGCAATTCTAATTTTTGTCATTTTTCAATCGTTTTGTCCGAAAAACCAAAGGGGTGCAAAAAATAAACCCGTTTGATTTCTCAAACGGGTTAGAATATATTTTAAAAACAACAATACATTTCTACCTCGCTTGAGAGCAAGTGTAAAAATGATGATGTGTGTTTTTGTTTCTCATTACGCTTCAAAAGTAGGACATATTTTTATATCAAAAAAGCGAAAATTAGTTATTTCCCAAAATTAATGGAAGGCCATCATCACCGGAACCTACCACTACCACCTTGGCATTGGGAGATTGCGATAATTTTAATGTGGCTTCTATACCTTTGTCCTGCAATATCTTGTCCGTAAGCGATGCGCTCAAAATTCGGTTCGCATCCGCCTTACCTTGGGCCTCAATACGCTGCCGTTCCGCTTCTTTTTGTGCACGTTCCAATCTAAATTCATACTCCAATGATGCTTGCTCCTCTTTCAATTTACGCTCAATGGCTTCTTTGATAGTAGGTGGCAAGGTAACATCGCGGACCAAAATATCATCCAACTCAATATACTGCTCGCTCACAATTTTCTTAGTTTCCTCGAAAATCTCGTTCTGGATGGCATCCCTTTTACTGGAATAGAGCTGCTCTGGGGTATATCGACCCACTACACTACGCGCCGCAGATCGTATGGTAGGCAGAATTATACGATTGAGGTAGTCTTCCCCGATTTCTTGGTGCAGTTTCCCTAGCTCGTTGTACTTAGGCTTGTACCAAGCCGATGCATCCAATTGAATGTCCAGACCATTGGATGACAATACTTTCATTTTTTCAAATACTTCTTGTCTCCTCACTTCGTAGATATAGACCCTGTTCCAAGGTGCCACCAAATGGAAACCTTCGCTCAATGGAGGCTCCTCGGTAACCACACCGCCACCAAAGGTCTTGTAAAGCACTCCAGCTTCCCCGGAGCCAATGGTTATGGCCGATTTGGAAATGATGATAATCAAGAAAATAATCGCTGCCAAAGCCGGCAGCGCAATCTTTGGTAATTTATCCATGTTTAATCACTATTTATATTAATCCATTATATTTTCTGACAAACCACTCCGTAGCTAAGGAAAGTACCATTACTCCCAACAGAATACGGAAGTCTATCAAAGATACAACATTATCCCTGCTCTTTTGAACAGGGAGAAATTCTTGTGATGAAATCAAATTGGTTTCTAGTTCGTCCAACTGATCTAAAAAGTACAATCGCCCCTTATTGTTGTTGGCTAATCGATCCATTTTCTTATAATCTGAGGAAATGAGTTGCTTTTCTGGGTTAAAATCCAAGATTCGGAAAGAACCGGAACGACTCAAATTCTCGCCCTTTACGGTAACAGTGAAATTATACCCGCCAGCCTCCAAGTCACTCAAATCCACTTCGTAAAAAGCTCCTTTCAACAACATAGGCGCTTCTCTCGAAAAATCATTGTCTTTTCCCTTGATGGAAATGGACAGACTGGCATTGCCATCAAATTGGTAGGCTTCATCAAAGTAGGAAGCCCTGATTTTGGCCATGCTGGCGTTGTCGAACACCAGCTCATAGTCCAACTCCAATCGATTTCGCTGTTTGTTCGAGCCTAAATAGACCATCAAACTACCTATAAAATCATCAAATCTTTGAAAATTTTGGTCGTTACGATATACTTGTGCCCTCCATCGCCAGATATCTTCCCCAAAAAGTACGGCTTCCTTGGTGTTGGACGCAGTCAAAATTGCAAATAAAGGCTTGTCTAGTTGGACGCCCTGCAATTGTTGGAACATCAAAACTTCACTCTCTTTATTCAGTTCAATATCGCCCAGTGTACCTTTTAGTGGCGGAAACCCATCTACGGAAAAATCGCTTAGTCCAAAAAGCCCAAAGGCATTGTTCAAAACAGGGAGAATATCTTCGGGTTGCCTACTGCCAGATAACGAAAAGCTCTTCTGAATGCCATTCAAAAAATTCCAATCCGTTTCACTTCCTGTAATGGTAACATAATTGGCTCCTGAATTTTCCAAAAATGTGTACACATTTCTGAAATTACGATTAGGCTGATACAAAATAATCACTCCCATTTCTTCCAGTTGGGATTGGTCTGCGGTGGGTTTTAATAGTGTAACGGACCGTTGTTCGTTGGATTCAATGGATTTTTTTAACGTTCCAATATCCGGATGAAGTATATCGGAAACGATACCCACATTGGTTTTTTCGTCTATGACCTCAATAGCGGTTTCTTTGATATTATTAGAAGTATTTCGCTCTTTGTCCAAGGCCTCCACTTGAATGGTAATCGTTTTGACCCCCACACTTTGAGCCTCGACCAAAGTATTCAAGGTTTGACTGTTCTTGGTTGCGTTGAGATTCACACGTTCTTGGTGCACCCTACTCCCGTTGATGGAAATGGTCACCGTGCTCGAAATCGGCCGGGTACCTTGATACCGAATAGAAGTTTCTATCGGAAAACTATTTCGTAGAAAGGCGTATTTATTCACGTTGATGAGTCCAACCGCAATATCCTCGTATTGGGTGGTATCTCCCACAACTACTGGATGAACGCTCGTATTCTCGTTCAATTTTACATATCCATAATCCCTGCCCAAAGTTTGGTTCCCATCGGAAAATAGCAATATGGCATTGTTGCCATTTACAAAAACTTCGTTCAACGTGGAAAGTGCGTTGGAAACATCAGTATTTCCTTGGTTAAACCGTATGGAATCAGTTGCCGAGACGGTATTCCCAAATCCATATTGATGAATTTTGAACCTTTCGTTCACTGCATCATTCGCTTTCAGTTGTGTTATGGCTTGCGATATTTCGGATTCGGAAGTGGCATCCTCCATTGAGCTGGAATTGTCCACCAAAAAAATCAAGTTTGCTTTTTCCACAAAATAATCCTTGCTCACAAACTTAGGATTGATCAAAAGCAAAAGGCCGCAGAACAAGGTGACAAACCTCAATGCGGCCAATATTATATGCCTTGAACCCTTTCTAGGGTTTTTATAAAAATATTGAAAATAGACAAGCGTAAGCGCGGCAGCTACTGCTATAACAATAAGAAATACCGTGCTCAACTCCATTCATTTAGGTTAACATTCCACCGTCAACATTCAATACCTGCCCTGTTACGTAGTCGGAAAGGTCCGATGCCAAGAATACGCAAGCATTGGCCACATCCTCGGGGCTTCCACCACGTTTCAATGGAATGCCTTCCCTCCAACCTTGAACCGTTTTTTCGTCCAATTTCTCGGTCATCTCAGTTTCAATAAAACCTGGGGCAATGGCGTTGCAGCGAATGTTTCTGGAACCCAGCTCCAAGGCTACGGATTTGGTAAACCCGATCATTCCTGCTTTGGAAGCGGCATAGTTGGTCTGCCCCGCATTCCCTTTCACCCCTACCACGCTGCTCATATTGATAATGGAGCCCTTGCGTTGTTTCAACATGGTGCGTTGTACCGCTTTGGTCATGTTAAACACAGACTTTAAGTTGATTTCGATAACTTGGTCAAAATCAGCTTCCCCCATACGCATCAACAAATTGTCTTTGGTGATTCCAGCGTTGTTGATCAATACATCTATTCTACCATCAAAATCCTCTAGAACTTGGGCCACAAGGGCTTCAGAGTCTTCAAAACTGGCGGCATTACTTTTATAGGCTTTGGCTTTAACGCCCATTTCGGTCAATTCCTTTTCCAATTCCAAGGCAGGACCTTCGCTGGAACTGTAGGTAAATGCCACATTGGCACCATGTTTTGCAAATACTTCTGCAATTCCTTTACCGATTCCCCTACTGGCTCCTGTTATGATTACGTTTTTCCCTTCCAAAAGTTTCATCTGTGGATATTTATTTGTTTCTAACTATCAGATGCAATTCGCCAATAAACACTTTTAGTAGTGTCCAAAATTGTTATGGCTCATTTCATACTATGATTGTGTTTGAATGGTTGTTGACTAAATTATTGGTTATTTCCGTTTTTACTAAAATTCGTCATTTCGAGTCGATTTCACGACAGTGGAAGTGAAATTTGTATCGAGAAACAGAATTTTAATTTTAACGGTTCTCGATACGATTTTTCGTTCCTCAAAATCACTCGAACTGACACTTCAAGCTATTTTTAGGTTCAAAATCCAAAACTGGTCAAATATAGTTGTTGTTTTATGTTTAGACGAAAAAAAATCCCGCATAAAACGGGATTTAGTATGGTTTTAACGGTTGGTTACCCAACCACTTCTTTCACTTTTACGCCAATTTCAGCGGGAGAATCCACTACGTGGATACCGCAATCGCGCATGATTTTTTTCTTGGCTTGGGCCGTATCATCGCTACCGCCCACAATGGCTCCAGCGTGACCCATGGTACGTCCTGCAGGTGCAGTTTCGCCAGCAATAAAGCCAACAACGGGCTTTTTGCTGCCACTTTCCTTATACCATCTGGCTGCCTCAGCCTCCAATTGACCTCCAATTTCCCCAATCATCACCACACATTCGGTTTCTGGGTCGTTGATCAATAGTTCAACCGCTTTTTTGGTAGTAGTACCAATAATGGGGTCTCCACCAATCCCAATGGCAGTGGTAATTCCCAAACCTTGACGCACCACTTGGTCTGCAGCTTCATACGTTAGTGTTCCGGATTTTGAAACGATTCCCACTTTTCCCTTTTTGAAAACAAAGCCGGGCATGATGCCTACCTTGGCTTCTCCGGGAGTAATTACACCCGGACAGTTTGGACCGATCAAGGTGCAATCCATATCCTTGATGTAATCGTTGGCTTTTACCATATCGGCAACAGGAATACCTTCGGTAATGGTAATGATTACTTTGATTCCTGCATCGGCAGCTTCCATAATGGCATCCGCAGCAAAAGCGGGCGGTACAAAAATAATCGTGGTGTCGGCACCCACTTCTTTTACAGCTTCTTCCACTGTGTTGAAAACTGGTTTCCCCAAATGTTCTTGACCTCCTTTTCCAGGGGTAACGCCACCAACCACGTTGGTTCCGTATTCGATCATTTGTTCGGCGTGGAATGTTCCTTCACTACCGGTAAATCCTTGTACAATTATCTTTGAATCCTTGTTTACTAAGACGCTCATATATTTAACTTAATGTAGAAATACAAAAATATGGTTTACTAAAGTTTTTATCTATTGATTTTTTAAATCTTTTTGAGTTTTTGCAAGATTTCCGGTATCCTTTTGATGGATGCAATCTGTTTCAACTTTTCACGTGCTTCCTCGGCCGGGTAACCGAAGTACGTTTTACCTCCTTGGAGTGATTTTGAAATACCGGATTGGGCCAAAATCACCGCCTTTTTGCCAATAGTCGCTCCGCTGGTGATACCTACTTGCCCCCAAAGCGTTACTTCGTCCTCGATAATGCAACATCCTGCAATGCCTACGTGAGAAGCAATCAAACATTTTTTGCCTATTACTGTGTCGTGCCCCACTTGGATTTGGTTATCTAATTTGGAACCTCTACCAATGGTGGTTGACCCAGTAACTCCTCGGTCTATGGTGCATCCCGCGCCGATATCCACATGGTCCTCGATAACCACGTTCCCTCCAGAAAGCAATTTATCAAAACCTTCGGGGCGGTTTTTGTAATAGAATGCATCAGCACCGAGCACGGTTCCTGCATGGATGGTGACATGGTCACCAAGTACACATCCATCATAAATGGTCACATTGGGGTGAATGACGCAATTCTTGCCAATTTTTACGTGATTACCAATGAAAACATTCGGTTGAATCACAGTTCCCTCTCCTATTTCGGCTGTTTCAGCGATGGATGAAGCTGCACTTTTGAAGGGTTTAAAATGGCGGGTCAGTTTGTTAAAATCCCGAAAAGGGTCATCAGATACCAATAAAGCTTTGCCCTCTGGGCATTCCACTTCTTTATTGATGAGCACCACTGTGGCCTTCGATTGAAGCGCTTTATCATAATATTTGGGATGGTCCACAAATACGATATCGCCCTCCTCGACCACATGGATTTCGTTCATGCCCAGAACGGGGAAGTCATCAGGCCCTACAAAATCGGCTTTAATGATTTCCGAAATTTCCTTTAAAGTATAGGTTTTAGGGAATTTCATTCCATCTATTCTTTGGCACGTTCCAAATAGGCCGCTTTCTCCGTATCGATTTTGATCTTGTCACCCTCATTAATAAATAGGGGTACATTGATCGTTGCTCCTGTCTCCACAGTAGCAGGTTTGGTCGCGTTAGTGGCCGTATTTCCTTTCACTCCGGGTTCGGTGTGCGTTACTTCCAACACCACACTTGCGGGCATTTCCACCGAAAGTGGCGAATTGTCCTCTGCATTGAAAATAATGGTCACCACTTCGCTTTCCTTTAAAAGGTCAGATGCATCAAGTGCATCTTTTTGCAAAGCAATTTGGGTGTAGTCGTCCGTATTCATAAAATGATAGGTGTCACCTTCATTGTAGAGATATTGGTACGAACGAGTTTCTACGCGGACATCTTCGATTTTATGCCCAGCAGAAAACGTATTGTCGACCACTTTTCCAGTAGTCACACTTTTCAGTTTGGTACGGACAAAAGCAGGTCCCTTACCTGGTTTTACATGGAGAAACTCTATAATCTTATAGATGTCGTTGTTGTACCGGATGCACAACCCTTTTCTTATATCAGAAGTACTTGCCATAAATTTAATTTGAACTAAAATAACCTTTCATAATTCCTCGCTGCGAATCCCTTATAAATTGAAGGATTTCATCCCTTTCTGGAGTTGCCTCCATCTCCGCTTCAATGATGGATGCCGCCTGGGAATTGTTGTAGTTTTGTTGATACAGTATTCTATAAATGTTCTGGATTTCGCGAATCTTGTCCGATTCAAACCCTCTTCTTCGCAATCCGATGGAATTGATACCCACATAGGATAGCGGCTCCCGTGCTGCCTTTACATAGGGAGGTACATCTTTACGCACCAAGGAACCTCCTGTTACAAAAGCATGGTTGCCTATGGATACAAATTGATGAACCGCCACCATTCCCGCCAAAACCACATTTTGGCCAATGGTGACGTGACCTGCCAACGTGGAGTTGTTGCTGAAGATACAGCCATCCCCCACCAAACAATCGTGTGCTACGTGGCAATAGGCCATGATCAAGCAATTGTTTCCGATAACAGTCTTCATACGGTCGGAGGTACCTTTATTAATGGTGGCACATTCCCGAATGGTGGTATTATCACCGATCACAACGGTGGTGTCCTCTCCTTGATATTTTAAGTCTTGGGGCATGGCCGAAATAACAGCTCCTGGGAAGATGCTGCAGTTTTTTCCGATACGTGCTCCTTCCATAATAGTGACATTGGAACCAATCCAAGTGCCTTCCCCTATGGTTACATTATTATGTATGGTGGTAAAGGGCTCAATAACCACGTTTTTGGCGATTTTGGCCCCTGGGTGTACATATGCTAATGGTTGGTTCATCTACGAATCTGTATTTTTTGTTTTTACGATTTGTGCCATCAACTCAGCTTCGGACACCAATTTTCCATTGGCATACGCATACGCCTGCATGTGGCAAATACCTCGCCTGATGGGAGAAATCAAATCGCACTTAAATATTAAGGTATCCCCCGGCACTACTTGCTGTTTAAATTTCACCTTGTCAATCTTCATGAAGAAGGTCAGGTAGTTTTCAGGGTCTGGAACCGTACTCAGCACCAAGATTCCGCCTGTTTGGGCCATCGCCTCCACCTGCAGTACTCCTGGCATTACAGGTGCTCCTGGGAAGTGCCCTACGAAAAATGGCTCGTTCATGGTCACGTTTTTCACGCCCACTACGTGAGTGTCCGACAGTTCCAAAATCTTATCCACCAATAAAAAGGGTGGACGGTGTGGTAATCTGGCCATGATTTCGTTCACATCCATCAAGGGTTCTTGATTCAAATCATAGCTGGGAACCTTGTTCCTTTTTTCTATTTTGATGATTTTGGACAATTTTTTGGCAAACTGCGTGTTCACAAAGTGTCCGGGCTTGTTGGCGATTACCTTGCCTCGGATACGTGTTCCGGCCAAGGCCAAATCCCCAATCACATCCAAAAGTTTATGCCGAGCAGCCTCATTCGGGTGGTGCAAGGTCAAATTATCCAAGATACCGTTGGGCTTCACCGATAACTTTTCCTTTCCGAAGGCTTTCTCCAATTTTTTCATGGTGGATTCAGAAATCTCTTTATCCACATAAACGATGGCGTTATTCAAATCCCCACCTTTTATAAGTCCATTTTCCAACAACATTTCCAGTTCGTGCAAAAAACTGAAGGTGCGGGAATCGGCAATCTCCGTTTTAAAGTCGGACATGGTTTCCAAAGTGGCATTTTGCGTGCCCAACACCTTGGTACCAAAATCGACCATAGTGGTCACTTGGTACTCATCTGCGGGGATGATGGTGATTTCGCTCCCAGTGGTCTCATCCTTATAGGAAATAACGTCCTTTACCACATATTCCTCGCGTTCCTGTTCTTGTTCCACGATACCGGCCTCTTCCAAGGCTTCCACAAAAAATTTGGAAGAACCATCCATAATAGGCGGTTCAGGTGCGTCCAATTCAATGAGCACGTTATCTATGTCCAGCCCTACCAGTGCTGCCAACACATGCTCTGATGTATGGATTTTTACACCGTTTTTTTCCAGATTGGTCCCTCTTTGGGTATTCACCACATAATTGGCATCTGCCTCGATGATGGGTTCCCCTTCCAGGTCAATTCTTTTAAAGGCAAAACCGTGGTTTTCCTCAGCGGGAAGGAAGCTCATGGTCACATTTTCGCCTGTATGCAGTCCTACACCTTGTAGCGTTACTTTTTTGGCTATGGTGCGTTGTTTATTGCTTGGTTTGCTCACCTTTTACTCTTTTTTCGATGTTAGAGATTTGATTTGCCAGCTTGGGCAAATTCTTAAAGTGTACATATGATTTGTTGAAGTCGCCATAATTCAAGGCTGGAGAACCTTGCAGCACTTCATCATCTTTTACATTTCTTCCGATACCCGATTGGGCTTGGATACGGACCCTATCCCCTATGGTGATGTGTCCTACGATACCGACTTGGCCTCCGATCAAACAGTTTTTGCCGATTTTGGTTGAGCCAGCAACCCCCGTCTGTGCAGCAATGGCAGTGTTTTCTCCAATCTCTACATTGTGTGCAATCTGGATTTGGTTGTCCAATTTGACGCCTTTCCTCAAAATAGTGGAGCCCAAAGTTGCCCTATCGATAGTCGTTCCCGCACCAACATCTACATTATCTTCAATGATCACGTTTCCTGTTTGTGGCACCTTGCTGTATTCGCCGTTGGCATTCGGCGTAAATCCAAAACCATCGGCCCCGATAATGGCTCCGCCATGTATCACGCAATTGTTGCCGATAATGGTCTCTGAATATATTTTGGCTCCAGCAAAAACGATGACATTATCGCCAATACTTACATTATCACCAATATATGCGTTGGGATAGACTTTTACGTTATCCCCGATTTTTACATTGTCGCCCAAATAAGCAAAGGCCCCTAAGTAAAATTCATTACCGTAAGTGGCAGTCTCGGAAATGTAGCAGGGATTTTCAATCCCAACTTTGTTATTTTTTACTTGATTGTAATATTCCAGAAGCTTGGAAAAGGATTTGTAGGCGTCATCTACCTTTATCAAGGTGGTAGAAATGGATTGCTCCGGCACAAAATCCTTGTTCACAATGGTAATGGAAGCTTTGGTAGAATAAATATAAGAGGTGTATTTTGGATTGGCCAAAAAGGTCAAAGAGCCCTTTTCGCCTTCTTCGATCTTGGACAGTTTATGGACAGCGATTTGAGGGTTTCCCTCAACTTCCCCTTCTAAGATTCCGGCAATTTGGGTAGCTGTAAATTTCATTGGTGCAAAAGTAACAAAATTTGTTAAACGGCTTTCTTCGGATAGCAGCTGTAATATTTGGTGACCGTTTTTGCCAAAGCTTTCAAGCTAAGTTGGTCCGACTCCTTAAGTACATCCGAAATTTTTCCGTTCTTTTTCAAAATCTGAATTGCCTCGTCCCTACTGTAGGCCTTATTGGAAATCTCGCCCTCAAACACAAAATTGGAAGCTTCTTCAACGGAAAGATCATGCTTTTTGATGATCCAATCCAATTTTTCATTCAATTTTTCTTGCGCCATGGGCCGCTTTTTCACTTTTACGTGCAAAAGTCTTCGTTCCAGTAGCATTCCACACAATTTGGAAAGCACAAAATCTTCGTTGGACTGCCAGCCCTTTAATGCGCCCAGGATATCAATGTCATCCAATTTCGCAAATGTTTCCAGCACTTCCTTATCGAAGTTTAAGGTACCATTGTTCTTTAAAAAAAACAATAGCGGTTCACTGCCTGCCAAACTCTTCCCTTGGCTCAATAACCATCTGGCCCGTTGCATGATGCGCACCAGCAATTGTTCGGCCACCAATCCGGTTTTGTGGAGATATACCTGCCAATACATGAACCTTCGGGCCATCAAAAACTTTTCTACGGCATAGATTGCTTTTTCTTCCAAAACCAAATTGCCATCCACCACATTGAGCATGGAAATCAAACGTTCCGAATTGATATTTCCTTCGGTAACCCCAGAATAAAAGCTATCCCGTTTAAGGTAATCCAAACGGTCCATGTCCAGTTGACTTGAGACCAATTGGTTCAAAAACGGTTTTGGATAATCCCCTTTAAAGATGGAAATGGCGATATCCAGCTGACCATTGAATTCCCTGTTAAGCTCCATCATAAAGCGCAAAGAAATCTGCTCATGACTTATTTCTTTTGCCACAAAGCCTTCCAGAGCGTGGGAAAACGGGCCGTGCCCAATATCGTGAAGTAAAATGGCGCACAACAAACCTTTTTCTTCAGCCTCCGTGATCTCAACATTTTTTACTTTTAACACCTGAATGGCCTTCGTCATTAAATGCATGCTTCCCAAGGCATGGTGAAACCGGGTGTGGTGGGCTCCGGGGTAGACCAAATAAGAAAGCCCCATTTGGGATATGCGCCTCAACCGTTGGAAGTAAGGATGCGAGATGAGACTAAAAATTAGTTCGTTGGGAGTTCCAATAAAACCGTAAATTGGATCGTTGAAAACATGAAGCTTATTGGTTTTTACCAAAGTTTTTCGTTTTAATTCCCACAAAGATAATCACTATATGAACAAGATTACAATTCTTTGGGTCGATGATGAGATAGACCTTTTAAAACCCCACATCCTGTTTTTAGAGAGCAAAGGGTACAAGGTGGTCACCAGCCAAAGTGGCCAAGATGCGCTTGAGGAAATTCGGGAAGACTTTTTTGATATTGTTTTTTTGGATGAGAATATGCCAGGGCTTTCTGGCTTGGAAACCTTGACCGAAATCAAAAAATACGACGGCTCCATTCCCGTGGTGATGATCACCAAAAGCGAAGAGGAATATATTATGGACGAGGCCATCGGGTCCAAAATTGCCGATTACCTCATTAAGCCAGTCAACCCCAACCAGATTCTACTTGCCTTAAAAAAGAGTTTGGACAATTCCCGCCTCGTCTCAGAAAAAACCACGGCGAACTATCAGCAGGAATTTCGGAAAATTGCCATGGACCTTTCCATGATCAACTCCCAAGAAGAATGGGTAGAGCTATACAAGAAATTGATCTATTGGGAGCTCGAGCTGGAACAAATAGAGGATTCGGGGATGTTCGAGATATTGGAATCTCAAAAAGTGGAGGCCAATTCGCAGTTCGGGAAGTTTGTGGACAAGAATTATAAAAGTTGGTTCAAGGAAGGTGATGCCCCGGTGATGTCCCATACGCTTTTCAGAAACAAAATCCAGCCCGAACTGGAAGGCCACAAAACCCTTTTGGTCGTCATTGATAATTTGCGGTACGATCAATGGCTGGCGTTCGAGAAAACCCTATCGGTACATTATAAAAAGAAACAAGAGTGTGCCTATTTCAGTATTTTGCCCACCGCTACACAATATGCCCGTAACGCCCTCTTCTCTGGCCTGATGCCGGCCGACATGGAAAAACAATATCCTGATTGGTGGAAAAACGATACCGACGAAGGTGGCAAAAATCTTCGCGAATCCGAATTTCTGGGAGAGCAGCTCAAACGCTTGGGGCTCGACCTTAAATGGGAATACCACAAAATCAACAACCTAAAGCAAGGGAAACAATTGGCCCAAAACTTTAGGGCTCAAAAAGACAACGATTTGACCGTAGTGGTCTATAATTTCGTAGACATGCTATCCCACTCCAAAACCGAAATGGAAGTGGTAAAGGAACTGGCTTCCAACGACAAGGCCTACCGCTCCTTGACCTTGAGCTGGTTCAAAAACTCACCTTTGTTGGAAATCATTCAACAAGCGCAGGATTTGGGCATGAAGTTGATTTTGACCACGGACCACGGCACCATCAATGTGAAACAACCGTCCAAGGTAATCGGTGATCGCGAAACCAGTCTTAACCTAAGGTATAAGACCGGGAAAAGTCTTACCTATCAAGAAAAGGATGTGCTATCGACCAAAAATCCGCAAGAAATACATCTGCCCAACATCAATTTGAGCAGCAGTTATATTTTTGCCAAAAACGATCTATTTTTTGCCTACCCGAACAATTACAACCACTATGTGAGTTATTACAGGAACACCTATCAGCATGGTGGAGTCTCCTTGGAGGAAATGATTGTTCCCTTTGTAGTGTTGGACCCCAAATAAACAAAGCGTGAAGAGACAATTTCAGTTGGATGATATCCACCATATAGCCAAAGAGGTCCTTCAAAACGCACCCAACAAAGTGTTGTGCCTGTATGGAGATATGGGTGTGGGCAAAACGACTTTGGTAAAAGCAATGGTAAAGGAGCTCGGTGCCGTAGACATTGCCAACAGCCCTACGTTCGGACTTGTAAATGAATATTGCGATGCAAATGAGGTGCCCCTAGCCTATCATTTTGATTTTTATCGCCTTGAGGATGAAATGGAAGCCTTGGACATGGGCTTCGAGGATTATTTGAATTCCAATGCCTGGCTATTTATAGAATGGCCCAATAAGGTCGCCTCCCTTTTGCCCGAAGATGCTGTGGGGGTATTCTTGCACTTTATCGAAGAAAGCACGCGTTCAATCGAGTTAAATGTTTCTTAAAACACAATCGGTCTATCTTCAAAGAAATTATTGCACAGGGCAAGCCGATTTCGATGAAATGACATTTTTTTACGTTAAAAAACCAATTTTATCGATAAAAGGTATGGTTAGTTGAAATATTTTCCTACATTTGCTTTGTGAATGAATTCATTTATTAACCAAAAACTCTTTTACGATGAACACTAAAAAAGTTTTTTTTGGATTGCTAGCTGTTGCATTTTTGGCAATGACCGCTGTTTCAACAAGCGTTGTTAAAGCTGACAGTGACCAAACTACTAGCATTAAAAAAAGTCAGCTTAAGAAATTATAGTCGACTTTATCCTAATTGAAGCAATAATCCCTTTTTTCGAGAAGGGATTATTTTTTTTACAATAATCCGTCCTTTTTTTAGTTATCTACAACAATGAAGGACAAGGCCAGAATCAGAAAGAAGTTTGTTATTGAGGGTGTGGTAGCGTTATTTATCGCCATATCCCCTCTTTTATTTTATGGATACAAGTATTTACCCGTTGGTGCCGAAACATGGACATTCCTTGGTATAGACTTCGGTCACAATGGTTTCGATGATGTTAGTTTGGCATTTTATTACTATTTGAACAAAGTAGTGCCCTTACTCTTATTGGTCATTTGGTTCGTTACCTCCAAAAACTGGTGGTACCATGCCATTTTGATTCCCATAGCTATGTACAGCTTCCAGTTATTCACTGTACTGAATTATTCAAATAGTGAACGGATCGATGAAAACGAAATTCTGTACGTCATTGCAGTGACCATGGTGGTCATACCCATTGTGTATTTTATTAGGGTAAAATTGGTGGACAAACACGTGCACGGCATTGATTTGGATGCGATGGATACCGAGCTTCAAATTCTTAAGGAAAAAGAGGAATTGCGCAAAGAGCGCGAGAAATTGGAACAGCGCAGAAAGACTGCTTCAAAAAAAATGTAAATTTGCTCGAATACCTTTAGGTATCTTGAATAGATTTACTGCATATGAGCCAAGCTTCCTCTCCTTTTAGCAAACAACAACTGCTTCCCCAAGAAGAAACCCTGGAGGTCATCAAACAAAAGGGCGAGTTATTCATTGGAATTCCCAAGGAAAACCAATACCAAGAAAAACGGGTTTGCCTTACCCCAGATGCCGTAAACGCCATTACCGCCAACGGTCACCGTGTATTGTTGGAATCCGGAGCCGGCGAAGGGGCTAATTTTTCCGATATCGATTACACCAATGCAGGTGCAGAAATCACAAGGGACACCAAAAAAGTGTTTTCCTGCCCGTTGATTTTAAAGGTGGAACCCCCTACTCTTTCCGAAATAGATATGCTGAACCCGCAGACCATTGTAATTTCTGCGCTTCAAATAAAGACCCAGAACAAGGAGTATTTTGAAGTCATGGCCAAACGAAGGCTCACGGCCATTGCCTTTGAATACATCCGCGACGATGATGGCAATTATCCTGCGGTGCGCTCCTTGAGCGAGATTGCGGGCATCTCCTCTATTCTCATTGCTTCCGAACTGATGTCGAACCCATCAACAGGGAATGGATTGATGTTCGGTAACATTAGTGGTGTTCCTCCAGTGGAAGTCGTCATTATCGGAGCAGGAACCGTGGGTGAATATGCAGCACGGTCGGCCCTGGGATTGGGCGCCAATGTAAAGGTGTTCGACAATTCCATCAGCAAACTCAGAAAACTACAGACGAATCTGAACAGGACCTTATACACCTCTACCGTGCAACCCAAAAACCTATTAAAATCACTAAAACGCTGCGATGTGGCCATTGGTGCGACCCGTGGAAAGGATCGCTCCCCAATTGTGGTATCCAAATCCATGGTGGAGAACATGAAAAAAGGTTCCGTGATTATCGATGTAAGTATCGATATGGGTGGTTGCTTTGAAACCTCGGAAATCACTACGCACAGAAAACCCACTTTTGAAAAGTACGGGGTGGTCCACTACGGGGTGCCCAATATCCCATCGCGCTATCCGCGAACATCCTCCATTTCCATCAGCAACATCTTTACGCCTTATTTATTGAAAATCGGCGAGGAAGGGGGCCTTGAACATTCGCTTAGGTTTGACAAGGGATTGCGCAACGGACTCTACATGTACCACGGTATTTTGACCAACAAATCGGTAGGCGATTGGTTTGGGCTGAACTACAACGACATTAATTTTCTTATTTTTTAATTGAAATGGCATTTTTGAAACGATTGGGATGGTACTTGGTTGGCCTATCCATTGGATTGATTTTTTTGGTTTTTATACTGAAGAAAAAAACAGGGGAAGGTGGCTTGGATTTTTGCTATTTACCCAATTGTAGGGTACTCAAGGATATGCGCTCCAAACCCATCACCTTCACTGAGACGTTGCCCGAAGCCTACCGCGATACGCTCCTTATACAATCTTTTTTGAAAGATGGGGATGTGGATTTTGGAAAGAGCGACACCAAATCAGAACCGTGTAAAACCTACGTGATTTCACATGAGCACAAGGGGCAAGAATGGGAACTTACCGCCAAAAATTGTGAGGAGGAAGTATTGGTGGAACAATTAAATGCCTTGGACTAATCCTCCAACTTCCTACGTTTCCGTTCCTTTTCGATCAGGGCCAGTTCCCTGGAGGTTTGTCCGGCAACAGAGGTATTTTCTTCCGCCCTGCGGATCAAATAGGGCATTACATCCCGTACGGGTCCGTAAGGCACATACTTAACGGCATTGTACCCTTGCGCGGCCAAATTATAAGTGATATGGTCGCTCATCCCAAACAACTGCCCGAACCAAATACGGCCATCGTTGGATTCGATGCCCCGTTCTTCCATTAAATCCACCAGTTTCAAGGTACTTTTCTCGTTATGCGTGCCAGAAAAGATGGAAAAATCTTTCATATGCTCCATCATATAATCAATGGCAGCATCAAAATTTTCATCAGTCAGGCGTTTGTTTTTACAGATGGGGCTTTCATATCCTTTTTCCTCTGCCCTATCGTTTTCTTTCTCCATGTAAGCACCGCGCACTACCTTGGCGCCAATCTTAAATCCTTCTTCCTTGGCCATTTCGTGCAACTTCACGATATAGCCCATACGGTCCCAGCGGTACATTTGAAAGGTATTGTAAACAATCGCTTTTTCCTTGTTGTATTTGCGCATCATGTCGAGGACCAAATTATCCGCGGCATCCTGCATCCAGCTTTCCTCGGCATCAATCAGCAGGGCCACATCCAGTTGGTGTGCCTTTTGGCAGACCCTGTCAAAACGATTCACCAAACGGCCCCACTCTGCTTGTTCGTCTTCCGATAGCTGGCTTCCTTGGGACACTTTTTCAAATAACTTAAAACGACCAAAACCGGTGGGTTTGAACACCGCAAAGGGCATGGCATCCTTTTCCTTTACAAAATCGAGAATCTCCAAAGTCTTTTCCATAGCAAAGTCAAACTGATTGTCCACCGACTTGCCTTCCGCGGAATAATCCAAAATGGAGTACACCCCGTTACCATACATATTGTCAATAATAGGCAAACAGTCCTTTTCGTTGACCCCTCCACAGAAATGGTCAAAAACGGTGGCCCTGATCAATCCCTCTACGGGCAAATGGGCCTTTATGGCAAAATTGGTCACCGCGGTACCGATACGCACCAGGGGTTCCTTGGAAATCAATTTGAATAAGAAATAGGCTCGCTCCAACTGGGAGTCCGACTTTAGCTCAAAGGCTATTGCAGTATTCTCAAAATTTGGTCGCATTAATTATCATCCATTAAAGATTCAAAGATAAGTACGCAAACTAGAACCGTATATATAAAAATAGTCTTTATTTAGTGGTGTAATTAAAATTATGGAGTCGGTTAAATCACAGTCCTACGAGGTACACATCAACGAATTGGCCAAAGCTGCTCTGAACCAGCATGTTGGTCAAAAAAAGTATTCCAAGATCTTTCTTTTGGTGGATGAGAACACCAAACTGCATTGCAAGCCTTTGTTTTTGGTTATGTTCGAGCATGAGATCGATTCCATTTTAGAGATTCCTTCGGGGGAAGAACACAAGCACATCCACACGTGTTTGAAGCTCTGGGAAGAACTTTCCCATTTGGATGGTGACCGGAAAAGCTTGCTGATCAACCTTGGTGGCGGTGTGCTTACGGATATGGGCGGTTTTGTAGCATCTACCTTTAAGCGAGGCATCGATTTCGTAAATATCCCCACTACCCTGCTCTCTATGGTCGATGCTTCCATTGGAGGAAAAACGGGTGTGGATCTAGGGTCATTAAAAAACCAGATAGGGGTCATTAACCAACCACAAATGGTCCTTATTTTTCCAGAGTTTCTACAAACCCTTGATGAACGACAGACCAAAAGCGGTTATGCGGAAATGCTGAAGCATGGTCTCATTCAGGATAAAGACTACTGGAACGACCTGACGAACAATGGCAACTTTACCGACCCTGCCTGTATCCAAAAATCCATTGCCATTAAAAATGAAGTGGTGCTGCAGGATCCTACGGAACAAGGTCTGCGCAAAATCCTGAATTTTGGCCATACCCTTGGGCACGCCATCGAATCCTACTGTTTGGACAATCCCAACAAACGCACTTTGCTGCACGGTGAGGCCATTGCTGCCGGGATGATTTTGGAAGGCTACCTGTCCCACGAGCTCCGTGGGCTCTCCCGATTGGACGTGGACGATATCAAAAATGGTCTTTTGGCCCATTTTGACCGTGTGGAATTCACCTCGGAGGATATCGATGCCATTCTACAATTGTTGAAGTACGACAAGAAAAATTCCCATGGCAATGTGAATTTTGTGCTGTTGCAAGCCATTGGAGACGCCGTTACCGACATTAAGGTTCCGGAGGAATTGTTCCCAAAAGCTTTTGCTTACTACAGGGAATAGCCTTTTTATATACTCTTTTTTTGCGTTCGCAACTCTTTGGTCAAATCAAATTCGAAAATTCCTAGCTTAAGATTAATGTAATAACTGACCATTATGAAACGAATTTTGATTGACTACAAAAAACTGGATCACGCCGTAGCCGCCAGATTAATCGATGCCTATCCCTATGGTTATGGCGACGACGACATTACCACCATTAAAAAGCCGAATGGTGAAGTGCTGGAAGTAGTGGAAGTACGTACTGAGGATACCATCTATCTGGTAAAGATCAGTAAGAGCCTTTCCAACTTTATCGCCAATTTTGAAGAAACCATTGAAAAAGAGTTGGATAAGGAATTAGTGGCTTCAGAATTTGAGGAAGATTCTTTCGAGGCCTACGAGCCCACTTCCGATGAATTGGAAAGTGAGGACAGTTATTAGGCTATAAATATCTTTCCCTCAAAATGCGAACATGGTGCGCTTGGTGACCACTGGTGATAAAACCCAGTGCGCGAACACTCATTTTTGAGCCGCTGGCCACTCCCACCCTTTTGAGCGCTTCCTCGTCCAAAGAAGCAAAAAGCGTGATGGAGGAGTCCCGAACGGCCACATATTCATCGATCAAATCCTTTTTACTGCGATTATTGGCGTTCGAAACAGGAACATAGGCATCCTGATCAAAGCCAGGGAATTCACTTTTATCGTTTCTGGCAATACAGAGCGCCCGATATTGAAAAATTCGTTCCGTATCCAACATATGCACCAATGCCTCTGCCAAGGTCCATTTGTCCTCGGCATAGGCATAGGTAAGTTTTTCTTCGGGGATTTCTTCCAATAAGGATAGCAGAACCTGCTTTCCGTTCCGTAATTCATCCAACAAATCAACGTCTCCCAATGCCATCACGTAGGTATGGTAAAAAGGATTGTATTCCGAAGTGGGAAGTTCCGAAAGTAACATAGGTGTAAAAAAGGATTACAGCTCGTTGAAGATGGTATGCATCAACCGTCGCTTGTCGTTGATACTCTCCTCCAAGGATATCATGGTCTCTGTCCTGCTGATACCGTCGATATCATCAATCTTGAAGATGATGTTTTTCGCATGCGTGGTATCCCTAGCCCGGATCTTGCAGAAGATATTGAACTTGCCCGTGGTGATATGGGCCACGGTAACGTAGGGTATTTGGCTCAATCGCTCCAAAACGAACTTGGTCTGGTGCGTTTTCTCCAAAAATATCCCGACATAAGCTATAAAGGAATAGCCCAATTTAACATAATCAAGTGTTAGGGAAGAACCTTTGATGATTCCTGACTCTTCCATTTTTTTGACGCGGACATGAACCGTACCTGCGGAAATCAGCAACTTTTTTGCAATGTCCGTAAAAGGTGTACGGGTGTTATCGATCAGCATGTCCAAAATTTGGTGATCTATTTCGTCGAGTTTAACTTTGTTCATTACATTAAATTTTGCAGCAAAATTAGTTAAAAAAGGAAATTTACGTAATAAAATTGGTTATTTTTTAAATAAAACGCAAGAACCTCACCCAAACTACTTTAGATTCTTGAATTCTCGAAGCAAATCCAGTATTTCGTGCTGTTCCGGGGAAAAGCCAAAATCCTTGGAATCAATACATTCTATGGTCTGGTGCCCATAAAAGCCATTCAAATCGCCTATTTCCGCTATCTCGGGGCGGAAAATAATCTTTTTGTCTTGCAGCACTTCTTTAAACCGAATCCCAACGGACTGTCCGGTTTCAAATGCACCGTTCACCAGCTCTGGATGTTTCACCAATACATCAAAAAACAATTTGTGGTTATTGGGAATGGAAAAATAGTCTCCCGTATGAAACGCTTCGATGGTATCTTTCGCTATAGTATGCAAAGCTTCAACCAAGGCCACAAAAATAAGTTCACGTGTTTTCTCCCTTTCATAGTCATTGGGATAATGGCCAGATTCGAACAATACGGTGGGAATGCCGAGCATTTGGAACATATCCCCTACGCAATTATGGTTAAAGCCATCATCATACCTGCCAATCTGCCCGGGAATCAATGCTTGTAAACGATGGTTCATGGCAGCAATCAATTTCATGGCCAATTCCCTATTGGGCGTAATGTACCGCTCAGGACTGCTCGATGGAGACAAAAAGGAAACCGTAGCTGGTTTATTATTCTCACCTGCGCTAAATAAGGTACGTTGGTCATGAAGATTAAAACAATAATCGGGCTGAAACCGTTCGAACAAATCCCGCAGGGCAATGCTTTCTGGTTGGGATAGATTTTTAGCATCCCTGTTCAGGTCGATTTTGTTGCTATTTTCACGGGTATAATCGTCCGCTCCATCCGGATTTAGCATTGGAACCACCATAAGGGTGCATTCCTTTAAAATGTGCTTTGCATCTTCCAAATCGGACTGCAGGTAATTCACCATATCCCAGACCGCTTTGGTAGTTGTGGATTCATTCCCGTGCATTTGCGACCACATGAGGATTTTATTACCACCATCCCCCATGGTAAAGGCATGTATGGGATTCCCCCTAACCGAATCACCTATATGGATTAATGGGGAGGATACTTTTTCAAAACAGCCTCGAATGGAGTCCTTATTAATATATCGGCCTTTTATGGACTGTTCTTTAAACCGTGAATAATCTAGCATGGAACGGTGGAATTAAAGTTTACAAAAGTAACCATACCTATTTTTACAAATGTAAACATATGAATCAACCAAATAGTTACATTTGTGTCATTCGCAAAAGCTCATTTAAGGGTAAGGCTATACATTTGTAAACACTATTTTAATTAAACTGCTTATATATTAGTATATCAATACTATATATATTATAATCTGTACTATTACTTTATATACTTACACCCTCTGTAACGATTTTAATAGTGAATTCCGCATGAATAGATTATCTTTGAAACATATTAATTTACATTTGTGAACAAAGATATTGTCAAACGTATAGAGCAGGTTATTGAGTATTTGGAATTGTCCGTTTCAGCCTTCGCGGATGAGATTGGTGTACAGCGTTCCAGTATCTCCCATCTGCTGAATGGAAGAAATAAACCTAGCTTGGATTTTATTATGAAGTTGGTGAACACCTACCCCGAAGTGGATCTCTATTGGCTATTGAAGGGAGAAGGGAATTTTCCAAAAGATGAGGCTGTACCTGAGAAATCTAAAATTGAACATCGGAAGGATATTTTTCTGGAAAAATTGATTCCTGATAACCCACAACTTGAATTTCCTGCCCCTTCCCAAAAAAACATTTCAACTGGGCAACCTGATAAAATTGTGTTTTTCTACCCTGACGGAACTTTTAAAGCGTATCACACAAAAAAGGATTGATGCTTTCACGTTCTTTCCGTTACTTTGTATTTATGATAAAACGTTTATTTCCTACCCTGTCGATTTTTTTGATGTTTGCCTGTGGTCAACCTCCTGAGCGTAATTGTGAAGATTTTAAAACGGGTTCTTTCTCCTTTAAAGCAACCATTAACGGTGAAGAAAAGGAGACCGTCTTCCACAGAACCTTGGAAATGGAGATTGACGAATTTGAAGGTAAAGTGGATTCTTCTTCTGTTCGTTGGATCAACGATTGTGAGTACATCCTAAAAAATCTGAACCCTAAGAATAAGGCGGAGGAAAGACCGATCCACATTAAAATACTTACCACTTCGGAATCATCCTATACGTTTGAGTACAACATTGTGGGCGAAAACAAAAAATTTAAAGGTACCGCGGAAAAAATCGAAGATTAGAAAGCTGCTTTTCCCTACGATTGCTCTTAGCGCCTGCTAATTGGGCCGTTGGTAAGCCAACTCGGGACTGGATTCCTTATGCTTTTCAAATAATCGTTGCTGCTGTTTTACGGTAAGTGTGCTGCCGTCGTGGCTCCATCCGGGAGGTCCAAAGATATACATCAGTTTATGCGAGAGCTTTTTGGATTTTTTGACATCATTCCAAATATCCTTGAACTCGTGGGTCAATATTACCACGGGGTTGTATGAATTTGGCGCATGAATCACTCCGTATTTTACATCGATATCATCATCGAGTTCTTTCCAAGTACCGAACATCTTGTCAAAAATATTCAGGAATCCTCCGTGGTTTTTATCCAAATACTCTACATTCTGGGCATGGTGCACCTGGTGCATGGTGTGGGTGTTGAATATTTTTTCCAAAAACCCAAGCTTTGGAACGTAAACCGTGTGCAATTGAAACTGCCAAAGCGCTTCGATACCTAAACATACCAAAACCATTTCCGGAGGAAAACCGATAGCGGGCATCCATATATAGAAAAAGGGTTTGTACAAAATCGTAAACCAACCGTTGCGGATGGCCGTACCCAAATTGAAATTATCAGAGGAGTGGTGCACAATATGTGCAGCCCATAAAATACGGACTTCGTGGTTGGCCCGATGGAACCAATAATACGTAAAATCGTCTGCCAGTTGGCACAGAATCCAAACGTACCAAGCATAACCAAATGAGGCATAGCCCATAATATTGGTCCTTACCCCGTCAACTACTGGATTAAAGAGTTCGTAGGTTCCCTCAAATAGCAGAATGGCAAAAGCAACTTTGAACAAGGGCCCCAAAATAGCGGAACCTATTCCCATAAAACCACTGGCGGCCAAATCTTTCCAATTGTAAAGCTCGTCGTGATCGTGGGTTTTGCTGTATGTTAATTCAAGTAATATAAAGGCAATGAATACTGGCACGCCATAGACCAGGGGGTTTGTAAAGTCCATAAAGAAATTTTAAGCAATGTGTGCTTTTGACATGTGTTATTCTAAACGAGCAAATTAACTATAAAAAGGGTTAAAACAAAGTAGTTTGGTCGGAACCATCATTCTTTGTTTCAATATCAGTATCATCGTTGTCTATTTGTTCTTCGTCCACTACTTCGATATCCTCGGTCCTAGTTTCCTCCGGCTCTTCGTAAGGCAGTGGGCTTAAAACATTAATACTTTTTACTTTTTCCGGGGTCAGTTGATTTCCAATGGCCTTTATGCCCTTAACCGCAATAAATTCCTCAACATTCACCTCCAAATTTGGTTTGGGGTCTTTGCCGCGCGGTTTTATGAACTCTACTTCCAACATGGGTCTCCAATCGGTGGATACCAGTTCCAAGTAGGATTTCGGGTCTTCGTCAATGACTACTTCCTCTTTATTGGGATTTTCGATCAAGAATCGTTTCAGGTAAAAACGTTCTTTGTCCCCAACATAATGCACCACGGAAATCGGTTTGTCCGGATTCCATTTCTCCAGTACGATCATATCATCGCTAAATCGGGTGAGCAAATCAGGCGGAATGGTTTTGACAATCCCCTTTTGGTCGACCACCAAAAGCAGGTCATCCCCTTTAAATTCTCCAAGAAGCTCACCTCTTCCATCTACATTCAGGCGGTTGACCACATCATCGAACCAAATTTTTCTAGGTTTAAGAGTGGATACGCCCTTTTCTTTGAGTTCGATACGCTTCACGGCGTATTTGGTGACCAAATTTCCTTTGGAGCTTCGACCTTTGATCAATACATCAGAAAAGTCAAGGTCCCATTTCAATTTTTTGATGCTACCGGACTGACGCAGCATTATGGTAACCACTTCTGCCTCACCGTTGGGATTGGCAGAAAAGTACAAGACTTCCGAGGAGGCCTTGTCGCCGGCAAGCTCGTATATCTTGTCCCTCGTCATGCTGGTAACGTTGAATCGCTTCACATAACTGGGCCCACCTTTCATGCTTTTGTAAATCATATTGTAGGTGGTGCGCTTGTCCTTCTTTTTGAATACGGCCACGTGAATGATGTTTTTCCCAACAAACACCTTGGAGTCCACCTTGGTGACCATCATCTCCCCTTTTTGGGTGAATACAATTATATCATCGATATCGCTGCAGTCGGTTACGTATTCGTCCCGTTTCAAGGAGGTTCCAATGAAACCCTCCTCCCTGTTGACGTATAGCTTGGTATTTCTGATTACCACTTTAGTGGCCTCGATATCATCAAATATTTTGATTTCGGATTTGCGTTCCCGGCCTTCGCCATATTTCTTTTTGAGTTCTTTGAAATAAGCAATCGCATACTCCACCAAATGCTCCAAGTGATGCTTTGTCTCCGCAATCCTTTCCTCCAAACTATCAATAAGTTGTTGAGCCTTTTCCAAATCAAATTTTGAAATCCGTTTGATGCGAATTTCGGTCAGCCGAACGATATCATCTTTGGTGACTTCCCTTTTTAAATGCGAAATATGGGGCTTCAATCCTTTATCGATGGCAGCGATAACACCTTCCCAGGTCTCTTCCTCCTCAATATCCCGATAGATCCTGTTTTCAATAAAAATACGCTCCAACGAAGCAAAGTGCCACTGCTCTTCGAGTTCGCCCAACTGTATTTCAAGTTCTGCTTTAAGTAGTTCAACCGTATTGTCCGTTGAACGCTCCAACATTTCCTTTACCCCTATAAACAATGGCTTGTTATCCTCTATGACACAGCCCAGTGGCGATATGGAACTTTCGCAGGCCGTAAATGCATAAAGTGCGTCAATGGTTTTATCCGGAGAGATTCCATTGGGCAAATGGACCAAAATTTCCACTTCTGCCGCAGTATTGTCCTCTATTCGTTTAATTTTGATTTTCCCCTTGTCATTAGCCTTTAAGATGGAATCAATTAAAGAGGATGTGTTGGTGCCATACGGGATTTCGTTGATGACCAAGGTGTTCTTGTCCAAGGTCGATATTTTTGCACGAACCCTAATTTTTCCCCCTCGCATGCCATCATTATAATTGGTCACATCAATAATCCCGGCGGTGGGAAAATCGGGAACCAAGGTAAATCGCTTGCCTTTCAGGTGCTTGATGGATGCATCAATCAATTCATTAAAGTTGTGGGGCAATATTTTGGTGGACAGACCAACGGCAATCCCTTCTGCTCCTTGTGCGAGCAAGAGCGGAAATTTCACAGGGAGATGGACAGGTTCCTTTTTCCGGCCGTCATACGAAAGTTGCCACTCCGTAATCTTTGGGCTGTACACCACCTCAAGGGCAAATTTTGACAATCTGGCCTCGATGTATCGAGAGGCTGCAGCGCCATCGCCGGTTAAAATGTTTCCCCAGTTTCCTTGAGTGTCAATCAGCAGGTCCTTCTGCCCTAGCTGCACCATGGCATCGGCGATACTGGCATCACCGTGCGGGTGGTACTGCATGGTGTGCCCCACTACGTTGGCCACTTTGTTGTAACGGCCATCGTCCAGTTCTTTGAGCGCATGCATGATCCGGCGTTGTACGGGCTTAAATCCATCTTCGATGGCAGGTACGGCGCGCTCCAAAATTACATAGGAAGCATAATCCAAAAACCAATCCTTGTACATCCCGGTGACCTTCACCAGGCTATCTTGGGACTCGTCTTGGTTTTCTAAACTTTCATCGTTCAGTTCTTCGTTCTCTTCCATTTAGAAAGGCAGCATTTATTTGGGTTGTAGTTGGTTTTCTTCAACAAGATCAAGCTCCACTTTAAGGTTGTTGATGATAAAATCCTGTCTGTCCGGCGTATTCTTGCCCATGTAAAACTTCAGCAGGGCATCAATGCTCATGGCCTTGTCGAGCATTACAGGTTCCAGACGGATATCGTCACCAATAAAGTTTTTGAACTCGTCCGGGGAAATCTCGCCCAATCCCTTAAATCGGGTGATTTCAGGTTTTCCGGAGAGTTTCTCTATGGCTTGTCTTCTTTCCTCCTCACTGTAACAGTAAATGGTCTCTTTTTTGTTGCGCACCCGAAAAAGTGGGGTTTGGAGGATGTATAAGTGGTTTTCCTTGATCAATTCGGGGAAAAATTGTAAAAAGAAGGTAATCAACAGCAAACGGATGTGCATTCCGTCCACATCGGCATCCGTGGCGATTACGATATTGTTGTACCGAAGGTCTTCCATGGAGTCCTCGATGTTCAACGCCGCTTGCAACAGATTGAATTCTTCGTTCTCGTAAACGATTTTTTTGGACATTCCGTAGGAATTCAGAGGCTTTCCGCGGAGACTGAACACGGCCTGGGTATTCACATCACGTGATTTGGTGATGGAACCGGATGCAGAGTCCCCCTCGGTAATGAAAAGGGTGGTTTCCAATCGCCTGTCCTTTTTCATGTCCTGCAAATGAATACGGCAGTCGCGTAGTTTTTTATTGTGGAGACTGGCTTTTTTGGCACGTTCCCTGGCCAGCTTCCTTATGCCTGAAAGTTCCTTGCGTTCCTTTTCGGCCTGTACTATTTTTTTCTGTAGCGCTTCCGCCGTTTGCGGATTCTTATGCAGATAATTGTCCAGTTGTGTTCCGACAAAATCGTTGATAAAGGTCCTAACTGTGGGTAAATCTCCGCCCATATCGGTAGAACCCAATTTGGTTTTGGTCTGACTTTCAAAGACGGGCTCCATTACTTTGATGGAAACCGCAGAGATGATGGATTTCCTGACATCCGAAGCATCGTAATTTTTTCCATAAAAATCACGGATGGTCTTAACCACAGCTTCCCTAAATGCAGATTGGTGCGTTCCTCCTTGGGTGGTATGCTGACCGTTTACAAATGAATGGTACTCCTCACTGTATTGGGTCTTGCTGTGGGTCATGGCCACTTCAATGTCGTCCCCTTTCAAATGGATGATGGGATACAGGAAGTCGTCCTCATTATTATTGTCCTCCAATAAATCCTTAAGACCATTTTCCGAATAGAACTTTTCACCATTGAAAACGATGGTGAGACCTGGATTAAGGTAGACGTAGTTTCTGAGCATGCGTTCCACATACTCGTTTCGGTATTTGTATTTTTTGAAGATGGTTTCGTCGGGTGTGAAACTCACCTTGGTTCCCTTTCGGCGTGAAGATTCTTCCAACAGCTCTTCATTGATCAGGTTTCCGGTTTCAAATTCGGCCGACTTGGATTTTCCGTCCCGGTTGGACTCCACGCGAAAATAGGTAGAAAGCGCATTTACGGCTTTGGTTCCCACTCCATTTAGTCCCACGGATTTTTTAAACGCACGGGTATCGTACTTACCACCGGTATTCATTTTGGAGACCACATCCACCACTTTGCCCAAAGGTATGCCCCGACCATAATCCCTAACATGGACGGTATTGTCCTTGATATTGATCTCGATGGTCTTTCCGGCTCCCATCACAAATTCATCGATACAGTTATCGATCACCTCTTTGAGTAGGATGTAAATACCGTCGTCCGCAGAAGAACCATCGCCCAATTTTCCAATGTACATCCCCGGGCGCATGCGAATATGCTCCTTCCAATCCAGCGAACGGATATTATCCTCAGTATATTGGGTATCTGCCATTAGTAAAGGGTTAATCCTTGCAATATAAAATTTCGGAGCAAAAATAAAAGGGTGCGGATAAGAAAGTAATCAACAATGAAAAACAATAATTGTTAATATAAATCAGGCTTTAGCCCGCTTTTTACTTTGAACGGAGAGGTAAGTCACCCCAAAAATCACAATGGACATTCCGGCCAATTGCCAATAGGTCAGTTTTTCGTCCAAAAACACATAGGCCAACAAAATAGTGGAGACCGGCCCCAAACTTCCTAAAATGGAAAAATTGGAAGCGCCAAGCCGCTCAATGGCAGCAGATACCAAAAAAGAAGGAATCAACGTGGCAAAAATGGCCATGGCAACCCCGTAGGCATAGGCTTGCCAAGGATACCCCATAAGCCCCCAGTCACCAGCAAACAGATAGTGCACCACAATGCAGAGGGTAGAGACAATCATGGCGTAGCACGTAAATCGAAGCACGCCAAACTTGGGAATCAACCAGCCGCTGCCCACCAAATAAGAAGCATAGGTGATGGCGCTCAACAACACCAGAAAACCGCCCACCAAGACCTCATTTCCGCCTAGGTCCAGTTCGTCCCAAAAGGTAATGAGAACACCCAAATAGGTAATCAAAATGGCAATGGTCTGGACCTTGGTTATCCTTTGTTTGAAGGCTAGCCAACTCAAAAACACGACAATGGTAGGGTATACGAATAAGATGATGCGCTCCAGTCCCGCCTTGATGTAATTCAATCCCAAAAAATCAAAATAACTGGCCAGATAGTAGCCAACGAAGCCAAACACAAAGAGCCATGCATAATCTTTGATTTTGATTGTTGTGTTGGTAGTCTTTCTTCGAATCAAAAAGAGAATAAAAATGTAAAACGGTAGGGAAAAAAGCATGCGAAACAGGAGCAAATCCAAGGTGTCCACTTGGTAGCCGTAGGCCAACTTTACCATCACCGCCTTGGAAGAGAAGAGTACCACTCCCAAAACCCCGTACAAAACCCCTAAACCTTTACTGGACATAGCACAAAACTAGATTTTGTCCAAAAGGTAGAAAAACAGAACAATGGATGGATTACAACGCCCAAGGGCTACACATTAAACCTAAAGTGCATCACATCACCGTCTTTAACGATGTATTCCTTACCCTCTACCCTCATTCGGCCGGCTTCTTTTACTTTGGCCTCGCTACCGTATTTCACATAATCATCATAAGAAATGACCTCGGCACGGATAAAGCCTTTTTCAAAATCGGTATGAATGACCCCAGCGGCTTGCGGAGCTGTCGCCCCAACAGGTATGGTCCAAGCGCGGACTTCCTTCACCCCTGCTGTAAAATAGGTTTCCAAATTGAGCAGTTTGTAGGTGCCTCGGATCAATTTGGCGGAACCTGGCTCCGAAAGTCCCAAATCCTCCAAGAACATTTGGCGCTCTTCGTACGTTTCCAATTCTGTGATATCGGCTTCCGTACCCACGGCAAGGAAGATAACTTCTGCATTTTCATCAGCTACCGCTGCCTTCACTTTCTCCACGTAGGCGTTGCCATTTGTTGCGGATTCTTCGTCCACATTGCAGACGTACATCACAGGTTTGTCAGTAATCAACTGCATCGGCCTCACATATTCTTCTCGGTCGTCCTCGCTTAAAATAATGGCACGAACGGACTTTCCGGCCTCCAAACCTTCCTTAAGGGCAGTCAAGACCGCCTCCTCCTTTTGTGCTTCCTTATTCCCTGTTTTGGCTGCACGCTTTACCTTGTCCAATTTTTTCTCCACACTCTCCAAATCCTTCAATTGGAGTTCCATGTCGATGGTTTCCTTATCTCGAATAGGGTCTACGGACCCATCCACGTGCACCACATTATCATTGTCAAAGCACCGAAGCACATGCAGAATCGCATCGGTTTCGCGAATATTTCCCAAAAACTGGTTGCCCAATCCTTCTCCTTTGCTCGCTCCTTTTACCAATCCGGCAATATCCACAATCTCCACGGTGGCAGGCACCACACGTTCTGGGTTAACCAATTCTTCCAATTTCTCCAATCGCTGGTCGGGAACGTTTACCACGCCAATATTGGGCTCTATGGTACAAAAAGGGAAGTTGGCACTCTGCGCCTTTGCGTTGGACAAACAGTTAAAAAGAGTCGATTTTCCTACGTTGGGCAATCCTACGATACCTGCTTTCATCTAATTACATTGTATTTTGAGGGTGCAAATATAGGGTGAAGTTTTGTGACTGCCCATCAATAATTTTGCAGGAAGAGGTAGAAAATGACAATGAACACAGCCATCATGCCCAATATGGCAATCAATGACAGTGCACAGCCCAAGTGTCTCCAAATACCGTTATATTCTTTTTCGTTTTCTTGCATAAAAAACCCCGAACTAAGGTTCGGGGCTAAATTAGATCATTTTTATTTTTTATCCATCGGGATGCATAAACTTTTGCTTGCCCAACAGTTCTTCCTCGGTTTCCACATGGTCTTCATCCGGAACGCAACAATCCACCGGACAAACGGCCGCACATTGCGGTTCTTCGTGAAAACCTTGACATTCCGTACATTTATCCGGAACTATATAGTAGATTTCATCGCTTACAGGCTCTTGGACTTCGTCGGCATTTACTTCTTTCCCGTTCGGAAGCACCACATCGCCCTTCAATGAAGTTCCTTCACTATATCTCCATTCATCTGCACCTTCGTAAATAGCGGTATTTGGGCATTCTGGCTCACACGCACCGCAATTGATGCACTCATCTGTTATAATAATTGCCATAATTTTCTTTTCCTTTTGGGCTGAATTTTATCAGCATGCTTACTTTTGACAAAAATAAACCCTACTAAATTAGTGTACAAATTTAATGGCACCAGATACAAATACCATAAAAGCTTTTGTTAAACTTGGAGAATTCCTAACGGATTTTTGTGATACTTATTACGATAACCATCAGAATATCAATAAGGAATTGAAAGAGGTCGTTGTGGCGTCAGGTCATCAAAATGGTTGGTTTACCGAAGATAATGTGCTGTTCGCCCTACAGCAATGGGGTAAACTGCTGACCGAGAAAAACATTTTGGATTGGATGTCGCACTACAAGTTCAACAGCGATACTGAGCCCAAAAGCATCGGTATCGTGATGGCTGGAAATATACCATTGGTTGGTTTTCATGACTTTTTGTGCGTCCTGCTTTCGGGCCACAATGTTTTGGCCAAACAATCTTCCAATGATAAGCTCCTCCTACCCTATCTCGTTCGTTTTTTGATAGCACAAGAGCCATCACTTTCCGATAAAATCAACTTCGTTGACAATAAACTCACCGATTTTGATGCAGTGATTGCCACAGGAAGCAATAACACCAGTCGCTATTTTGAGTACTATTTTGGAAAAAAACCGAACATCATTCGAAAAAACAGAAATTCGGTGGCTATTTTGACTGGAAACGAGAGCCCTGAGGAATTGAATGCCTTAGGAGAGGATATTTTTCGGTATTATGGTCTAGGTTGCCGCAATGTATCCAAAATTTTTGTGCCCAAAGACTACGATTTTGATATGCTGTTCCAAGCACTGTACTCGTACAAGGACATCATCAACCAGCATAAATACGCCAACAATTACGATTACAACAAGGCTGTATATCTCATGAGCGAATTCAATATTCTAGACAACGGCTTTTTAATTCTGAAAGAGGATGAGGCCTTGGCATCCCCTATTTCGGCGTTGTTTTACTCTTATTTTGAGGAAGAATCCGAATTGTTGGCACAATTGGAAGAAATGGATGAACACATCCAATGTGTGGTTTCCAAAGGTATTCAAGGACACCATATCGGTTTTGGCGAGACCCAAAAGCCCAGTTTAACGGACTATGCGGACGGAATCGACACCATGGAGTTCCTACTTCAACTTTAATGAAATCCTAAGCTTGGAAATCGTTCCTATATCCAACAATTTTTAAGACCTTTACCCCTTAAACCAAGGAAATGAAAAAGCATAATTTTAGCGCAGGTCCCTGCATTCTGCCCGCAGAGGTCATGCAAAAGGCATCTGAAGCCGTTTTGGAACTTGACGGCATCGGACTTTCACTCATAGAAATCTCACACCGCAGCAAAGAATTTGTCGCCATCATGGAAAAGGCCCGTTCGTTGGCTTTGGAACTACTAGGTCTTGACGGGAAAGGGTATCGGGCACTGTTCCTCCAAGGTGGGGCAAGCATGCAGTTTTTAATGGCCGCCTATAATCTTTTGGATACCAAAGCTGGTTATGTGAATACTGGGACTTGGAGCCAAAAAGCAATCAAAGAAGCTCGTCTGTTCGGCGAAGTTATAGAGGTGGCTTCTTCACAGGAGGATAATTTTAAGTATATCCCAAAGGGATATGATATCCCCACCGACCTAGATTATTTGCATTTGACCTCCAACAACACCATTTATGGAACACAGATCAAGGACTTCCCTAAAACCAATGTGCCTTTGGTGTGCGATATGAGCTCCGATATCTTTTCCAGACAATTGGATTTCTCCCAGTTTGATTTGATCTATGCAGGGGCACAAAAAAACATGGGGCCCGCCGGAACCACACTGGTTGTGGTGAAAGAAGATATCTTGGGCAAAGTGTCCCGTAAAATCCCGTCCATGATGGATTATTCCGTGCATGTGTCCAAAGAAAGCATGTTCAACACCCCTCCCGTTTTCGCGGTGTATGTTTCCATGCTCACCATGCAATGGCTAAAGGATTTGGGCGGTATTGCCGCTATTGAAGAAATCAACGAACGTAAGGCCAATCTTATCTATTCAGAAATTGAACTCAATCCCATATTCTATGGAATTGCTGCCAAGGAAGACCGTTCCATCATGAACGCCACCTTTAATATTACCGATGATGAACTCAAGGATGTATTCGATGATATGTGCAAGGAAGCCGGAATAAGCGGAATCAATGGACACCGCTCCGTTGGAGGTTACAGAGCCTCCATGTACAATGCCTTGCCCATGGAAAGTGTTGGTGTTTTGGTGGACATTATGAGCGAATTGGAAAAGAAAGGATAATCTCGATGGTGAAAATTTTAGCAAACGACGGAATGGCCCAAGAGGGAATCGACCTTTTGGAAAAAGAAGGGTTTGAAGTAAAAACAACGCATGTGGCCCATGAACAGTTGGCCAATTATATCAACAAAAATAAAATTACCGGTCTTTTGGTGCGCAGTGCTACCAAGGTCGATAAAAAAATTATCGATGTGTGTCCAGACCTAAAACTAATTGGACGTGGTGGTGTTGGTATGGACAATATTGATGTGGCCCATGCCGAATCCAAAGGAATCATCGTTTTCAACACGCCCGAAGCTTCTTCCGAATCGGTTGCAGAACTAGTATTCGCTCATTTGCTCAACGGAGTCCGCTTTTTGCACGATGCCAACAGACATATGCCCCTGGAAGGCGACAGCCAGTTTAAACAACTGAAAAAAAGCTATGCGGCAGGTGTTGAGCTAAGGGGAAAAACCTTAGGGGTTATTGGTTTTGGCAGAATTGGTCAGGCCACGGCACGCATGGCCTTGGCCCTTGGCATGGAGGTACTTTTTACGGACCATACCACCAAGAAAGCTACCGTATCCATTCCTTTTTTTGATGGAAGGTCCATTGATTTCGAATTGCAAAGCAAAGATGTAAAAGAAGTGCTTTCCCAATCCGACTTTGTGAGTCTGCACGTGCCTTCGCAAGAAAACTACGTGATCGGAAAAAAGGAGTTGGGATTAATGAAACCTGGGGCTGGAATCATCAATACCTCACGTGGCGGGGTATTGGACGAAGTAGCACTTGTAGAAGCACTGGATAACGGCCATTTGGCCTTTGCTGGATTGGATGTCTTTGAATCCGAGCCCAAACCCGAGATACAGATTTTGATGAATCCGAAAATATCACTGAGCCCTCATATTGGTGGCTCCACCATAGAGGCCCAACAACGCATTGGTTTGGAATTGGCTCAAAAGGTCATCAATTCACTAAAATAAAAGGTTTGTGCGCAGAAATATCCGACCAAACCCCACTTTTTTGTACATTGCTCCCCTAACCTTAACACTAACACAATGTCAGGATTATTGGAATTGATCAACAGCCCCGTGGGCAAACAATTGGTCAGTGGTGTTGCCGGACAAACAGGGCAACCCGAAAATAAAACAGCCGAAGTATTGAGTATGGCAATGCCGCTTTTAATGGGAGCCATGAAAAAGAATGCAGCTACACCGGGCGGTGCGCAAGGACTTATGGATGCGCTTTCTTCCAAACACGACGGTGGAATTTTGGATGATCTGGGAGGTCTCTTTGGCGGCGGTGTAGACCAACACGTGATGGATGATGGTGCTGGGATTTTGGGCCACGTGCTCGGTTCCAAACAACCGCAGGTGGAAAATGCACTGAGCAGTAAATCAGGGCTTGACGCTGGAGCCATTTCACAGATCTTAAAAATTGCTGCCCCTATTCTATTGGGTTATTTGGGAAAACAGACCCGTCAGCAAAACGTCAGCAGCCCCGAAGGCTTAAATGGATTGCTTGGTGGATTGATGGGAGGCAACAAAGCGGCCGCTAAACAACAATCGCTTATTGAAACCTTTTTGGACAGTGATGGCGATGGTAGCGTTATCGATGACCTTGCCGGAATGGTATTGAACGGTGGAAACCAGAAAAAAAGCGGACTCGGTGGCGTATTAGGCGGACTTTTTGGAAAGTAAGCCCTAAGCTTAACGATATTTAACAAGGCCATTTGAAAGTTCAAGTGGCTTTTTTTGTATTTTAAGGGGTATGAAAAAGAATGCTCCCATTGCACTATTTGTCATTTTAATGCTCTGTGTCAGCTTCGTATCCTGTGGTTCCCAGAAGATGGCGTTGGACGTTTCGGAAGAAGAAAAGGCCATGTTCAACTCCGCGGATGAAGAACCTGTAGAAATTTCTGATGATAAGACGGAATACGAGATCATCATTATAGAACCCGGTTTTTATACTTGGTTGAATTCCATAGCCAGACCGGAAGGTTACTATTCACAAACCTTCTTGGAAACTCGAAATGCTGTTATGGTCATGAACTGGAACAATAGGGTTGTACAGCCCCAATTATGGAATCCCAATCTGTATGAGTTGCCCATCGATTATGACCCTAGCATCGACTATGGTTACGAGGTGAATTATAAGCTTTATAACTATTTCATCTACTTTCAACGGAAATACAACCAGCGATTGGGGCCCTTTATCCCAAGAATATAAATCCGTACTTTTGTGCTCAATTTATTGAGATGATGCAAAAACTAAAGCAGCGTTGGGAAATCCAAAAAGCCTGGCAAGTGCTATTTCCCGTTTTGGGCGCCCTTTTAGTCTTACTTACCGCTTACCTGATTGCCCGAAGCCTTTTGCACGCGTTTGGGCTAAACAACACCGTATATGAATGGTTCTTTACCATCGGGATTACACTGATGGGGTATTTTACGGCCGTAAAGTTTTTCTTGTGGTGCTTTAAAAAATTGGAAAACAAGTGGAAGGTGACCTATAAATGGGAAATGATCGCCATCTTTATCGTTTTTGCAATCACAGGGAGTATTTCCGGCAAACTGGCAGGCCCACTGGTCCAATGGCTCGGTTTGGATGGTGAAAACGTACATTCGGCGATTTATTGGACCTTTCGAATACTATTGATTTTTCCCATCTATCAGATTTTGTTGGTTTGTATAGGCTGGTTGTTTGGACAGTATCTATTTTTTTGGAATTTTGAAAAAAAGATGTTGAAACGCATGGGATTGGGCTTTATCCTCCCATAGTTTATAGTTTTTTTAACATATAAAGAGGATTCACCTTGTTTACTTTTGTGCTGTATGGTTATGAAACCTCATAAACACATTTTTATCATTGGTTCCCTTTTGATGGCATTGGCTGTTCTGGCCCCTTCGCTCATCAAGCTAGGACATAGCTTATATGAGCACCATAATGAAAAGAAATGTGTGGAATATGGCACCAATCATATCCATGATGGGCATTTGGATTGTGATTTTCATGATTTTACGCTTGCCAACAAAGTCCTGTTTTCTTCCACATTCGACTATACACCCGTAGCTACGCCAAACATAACGTATGTAACGGCCTACTACGCGTATATGTTCAAGCCTATTAAAGCATCATTTCAAAGCTTAAGGGCGCCACCGGTGGTAGCTTAGACCATCGTCGTTGTTCAATTCTCATAGGAGAAAATTCAATCTACTTAATTACATTCCATTGGTATTTAGCTACAAAGCAATGGCTATCATTGCGTTTATTTCGTTTTTCCCGGTTTTTGGTGTTTCCCAACAGTGTGATGATACACTGTCTGGACAGGTCATGGATTATCATCAAAAAACACCCTTGGAGGGTGCATCACTTTTAATCCTTGAAACCAAGACAGAGGTGACAACGGCTGCCAATGGTGCGTTTACATTTTCCAATCTCTGTTCGGGCACCTACACACTAGAGGTGTCACATCCTGAATGTTCGACCATTTTGATGAACGTTAGGGTCGAGGGGGACACGAAAATTGAAGTGAAATTGGAGCATCACTTGGAAGAATTGGACGAGGTCAAAGTGGTGGGAAACATTATTCGCGACAAGACCAATTCCGCCCAGGAGGAAACACTTAACCTAGATATGTTGGAAAACTATAGTGCCGGCAATTTGGGGGATGCCTTAAAGGAATTGGGCGGGGTTTCGTCCTTGAACACAGGCGCCAATATTGTAAAACCGGCCATCCATGGGTTAAATGGCAGTCGTGTTTTGGTGTTGAACGATGGTGTTCGGATGCAGGATATGGAATGGGGAGCAGAACACGCTCCTACCCTTGACATCAATTCGGCTGGCTCGGTTTCCGTCATCAAAGGTGCATCGGCTCTCCAGTATGGAGGTGATGCCATAGGCGGTGTCATTGTAGCGGAGCAAGCCCGAATTCCCCTGCGCGACAGTATTTATGGAAAAACCATACTCAGTGGTGTGTCCAACGGAAGGGGCGGAAATATCGTGTCCGAGTTGACGAAGTCCTACGCGAACGGATGGTTCATCAAAGGGCAGGGTTCCTATAAACGTTTGGGAGACCACGAAGCGCCTGATTATGTGCTGTCCAATACGGGTGTCCAAGAAATTGCAGCTTCCCTCCAATTGGGGAAACATCTGTTTTCTTGGGGATGGGATGCCCGGTATTCCTATTTTAATACGGAAATTGCCATTTTAAGGGCCTCGCATATTGGAAACGTGGACGATTTGATACGAAGTATCAATAGTGGGGAACCTACCATCATAAGACCTTTTACCTATGACCTTCAAAACCCTCGACAAAAAGTGACCCATCATTTGGGAAAGCTTAAGTTTTACAAACGCTTTGAGGGTCTTGGAAAGTTGAACGTACAGTACGATTTTCAAAGTAACCGAAGATTTGAGTATGACATCCGCAGAGGTGAAAGGGACAATATTCCATCCATTGATTTGGAACTGACCACTCACACCCTTTCCACTGATTTTAAGTGGGATACCAAGGACAATATCAACATTCTTGTAGGTCTTATGGGTAGATATCAAGATAATTTTGCGAATCCAGATACCGGAGTGCGCCGATTGATTCCCGATTATGAAAAAGTCGACTTTGGCAGCTTTTTGATAGGTGAATATCGCGTTACCAACCAATTATTGTTGGATGCTGGAATCCGTTATGATTACAACAGGATTGATGCCCAAAAGTTCTATCGTACCTCCCGTTGGGAAGAACGTGGATACGATGAGGAATTTCAAGACTTGGTCGTTGAGGATTTAGGCACTCAGTTATTGGTGAATCCAGTTTTAGATTACCATAATTTTTCAACGACGGTTGGCGGAAAATACCTGACCACAAATGGCCTTCAGTTAAAATTGAACTATGCCTTGGCACAGCGGGCACCCAATCCATCCGAACTTTTTAGTGATGGGTTGCACCACTCCGCTGCCAGGATAGAGCTAGGGGATTTGCGTATCGAAAACGAAACGTCGCACAAGATTACCACTACTTTGGAAAAGGATTTTTCCACTTGGGGAATTCTTTTGGAGCCTTATGCCAACTGGGTTCAAAACTTTATTGTTTTAGAACCGACAGGGGTTGAATTTACGGTTCGTGGTTCATTTCCAGTATGGGAATACCGCCAAACCAGTGCTCGGCTTTTGGGTGTTGACTTTTCGGCGTATTCCAATTGGACCGACCACTGGATCACGGAGCATAAGTTCTCCTTGGTGAAGGGACAGGATGCGGATACCGAAACCGCTTTGATCAATATTCCTGCAGCCAATTGGAGAAATTCAATCACCTTTTCCATGCCTGAATGGAATGGTTTTGAAGCCTCGCTGGAAAGTCAATATGTATTTCGTCAAAACGAGACACCGGATAACATCATGGTGTTTTCTCCACAACAACAGGAAGATGTGGTTTTGGAAATCAATACGGCTCCAGAGGCTTATCATTTGTTGGGGTTCCGATCAAAAATGGAATTTCCGTTTTCCAATAAAACCAAGTTGACCACCACTTTGGCCATAAGCAATCTTTTAAACACAAATTATAGGGACTACCTAAACCGACAGCGATTCTTCGCCGACGATTTGGGTCGAAACTTTACATTACAACTAAAGCTCAATTATTAATTTAATTAAACTAAAAATGAAAACAATCAAATCACTTTTATTATTCGCTTTTATCGGACTTACTTTTGTTGCCTGCTCTGATGACGATGATGCACCAGAGCAAATCAACGAAGAAGAGACCATAACTACCATGACGGTTTCTTTGGTTGCTCCGGGTGGTGGAACTACAATCACCCTTCAATCTCAAGATTTGGACGGTGACGGACCCAATGCCCCTGTGGTCACTGTTTCAGGAAACTTGGCTGCCAACACCTCTTACAGTGGGTCAGTAGTATTTTTGGACGAGACCGATTCTCCGGCCGAAGACATTACCGAAGAAGTAGAGGAAGAGGATGATGAACACCAAGTGTTTTATATCCCTACCGGAAATATCACGGATATCACTTATGATGATGTGGACGGCGACGGAAATCCTTTGGGATTGGCGTTTACTTTGGAAACCGGCGATGCTGGAAATGCGACCTTGGCCGTAACCTTAGTGCATGAGCCAAAAAAACCCAACGATGGAACATTGGCCGATGCTGGAGGCGAAACAGATTTTACTGAAACGTTCCAAATTACAATCGAGTAATAACCGAAAAATAATTGGTTTAAAAATGGAGTGCCAAATTACGTTTTGGCACTCTTTTTTTTGCTCAAAAGATAGGTATATATCCAAGTCAGTGTAAAAGTGGGAATCACATCCATTCCCGGAACCAACTCTTCGGCGAAGGTGATCAAACCAGCGGCCTGCCCTACCCGGCCCTTGTACAATCGGGTCATGAGCCATCCTGCAACGGGGGCCCAGATGACATCGGAAAACTCACCAATCCCCGGGATTACAAAGGATAACATACCAATGGCATCAAACAACAACCCTAAAAACAAGTTGCGGTATTTGTGGTTTTTTTCTTCTGACATAGGGGAAAAATAGCAATTCCCTCTTAATTGGAAAAGTAGTTTAGGACAAATCGGAGCTCACCAGCTTCAAAAATTCGTTACGGGTCTCAATTTTTTCAAATTGGCCACGGAATCCGGATGTAGTGGTTACCGAATTTTGTTTTTGCACACCGCGCATCATCATGCACATGTGCGAAGCCTCAATGACCACGGCAACACCCTTGGGCTGCAGTGTACTATTGATGCACTCCAAAATATCATGCGTCAAGCGTTCCTGTACCTGTAACCTTCTGGCAAAAACGTCCACAATTCTCGGAATTTTGCTCAAGCCTACAATATGCCCATTGGGAATATAGGCCACATGCGCCTTTCCGAAAAAGGGAAGCATATGGTGCTCACAGAGGGAATACAATTCAATATCCTTAATAATCACCATGTCGTCATAATCCTCCGCAAACATGGCGCCTTTAAGAATTTCTTGTGGGTCTTGTTTGTAACCTTGGGTCAAAAAAAGCATAGCTTTTGCGGCACGCTCAGGGGTTTTTAGCAGTCCCTCACGGGTGACATCCTCCCCAATGTCTTCCACAATTTTGGTAAAATGTTCCTTCACCTCGTTGGTGATTTCAATATTGTATTCCTCGAGGTTCCTATACGGTGCCATGCTTTAGCTTTTTTGAAAAATGGTTGTTCAGTTTTTTGATCTTTGGATCAATTATAAATTGGCAATAAGGTTGTTGCCGATTTTCGTTGTAATAATTATGATGCTCTTCCTCGGCCAAATAAAAAGGTTTTGCTTCGGATATGGCCGTCACAATGGGTGAAGAAAATATATTTTCCTTTTCCAATAATTGGATAAAATCTTCTGCCAATTGTTTTTGTTCCGGGGATGTGTAAAAAATTTCGCTTCGGTATTGCGTACCCACATCATTGCCCTGTCTGTTCAACGTAGTTGGGTCGTGCGTAGCAAAAAAGACCTCCAAAAGTTCAGGATAAGATATTTTTTCTGGGTTGAAGGTAATTTTTACACCTTCGGCATGACCTGTGCGTCCTGTGCAGATTTCCCTGTAGGCCGGGTTCTTGATAGTCCCTCCAGTGTAGCCTGAAACTACTTCCTCGACTCCATTCAATCGTTGAAAAACAGCTTCTGTGCACCAAAAACATCCACCTGCAAAAATTGCGGTCTCCAATTCGTTATTATTTTGTTTATTCATTTTGATTCAAAGTTAAACAATATTTGTCGTGGAAAACACATTCTAACAAATATTTATGGAATGATTGGTCGAAATAATACCTAAACCCTTTACTTAAAATGGTTTATAAATAATATCAATATTTTATAAAAGGTCGTTCTGGGAACTATTTCTTAAGAAATCCTATTGCTCCATTCAAAAAACCTTCCAAGTGATACATCCATATGTCGAAAATACCGTCTTTGTGATACGACAGTAATCCTTATCTTCGACCATCCAAGATGTACATATGATAAAGGCCACAAATATTCAAAAAAGTTACGGAGATCTCAAGGTATTGCAAGGGGTAAATCTGGACATACAAAAAGGAGAGGTCGTTTCGATAGTCGGAGCCTCCGGCGCAGGGAAAACCACGTTGTTGCAAATTTTGGGCACTTTGGACACACCGACGAATAAGGGAGAAAGTACGTTATTGATCAACGATACCGACGTGAACCAGCTCAATGATAAGGCTTTGGCACAATTTCGGAATGAGCACATTGGTTTTATCTTTCAATTTCACCAGTTATTGCCCGAATTTACTGCGCTAGAAAATGTCTGCATTCCAGCCTTTATCAAAAAAACACCAAAAGCGGAGGCGGAACAGCGCGCGAAGGAATTACTGGATTTTTTAGGATTGAAAGATCGCTATCACCATAAGCCCAATGCCCTATCGGGTGGCGAGCAACAGCGCGTGGCCGTAGCCCGTTCCTTGATGAACAATCCCTCCGTGGTCTTGGCCGATGAGCCTAGCGGAAACCTTGATTCGGAAAGTGCGGATAATCTACACCACCTATTCTTTAAACTGCGCGATGAGTTTGGGCAAACCTTTGTATTGGTCACCCATAATATGGAATTGGCCGATATGGCCGACCGAAAGCTCACTATGGTGGATGGTTTGATTGTTTCCAAGGATTGATATGACCAAAGCGGAGCTCAAGGTATTTTTGGATGCCAAAGTGGAGGAATATAACCATCCTCGATTTTTAGAGGATGACCCTTTGCAGGTTCCCCACAGGTTTACCCAAAAAGAAGATATAGAGATCAGTGCTTTTTTAACGGCGACGATTGCTTGGGGCAACCGCAAAAGCATCATCAATAATGCTACAAGATTGATGGAATTGATGGGCCATACACCCCACGATTTTATCATGAACCATTCCGAAAAGGATTTGGAGCACCTCTCCCCTTTTGTTCACCGTACATTCAATAACGTCGACCTTGGTTACTTTGTAACCAGTTTGCGCAATATCTATTCAAATCATGGTGGATTGGAAACCGTTTTTACCCGCCTCCAGACCAAAAATTCCATGCAACCGGCCATTTCAAGGTTCAAGGAGGTGTTTTTTGAACTACCCCATGAACAACGAACCCAAAAACATGTCTCAGACCCAAATAAAGGCTCTGCCGCCAAACGCATCAATATGTTTTTGCGCTGGATGGTGCGGAACAACAGCACTGGCGTAGATTTTGGGTTATGGAAGGGTATTGAACCGGCCAAACTCTCCTGCCCTTTGGATGTGCATTCGGGCAATGTAGCACGCAAACTAAAACTGCTCAAACGCAAACAGAACGATGCCAAAGCCTTGTTGGAACTGGACAAAAACCTCAGAAAGCTCGATGCCAATGACCCTGTAAAATATGATTTTGCATTATTCGGGTTGGGGGTTTTTGAGAAATTCTAATCCTAAGCATCAAGATACTTAAGGGCTGATGCCTTAAAAAAGCCTGCCGACTCCCCAGCAGGCTTCTATATCTCATGTATTATTTGGTGAAAGGGTATGTGGTACCCAAAATCGTAATGGTGGAGTTCGTGTAGTTCAGTTCGATATCTTTGATATCGCCCAGTTCAACGCTCAAAATCCCAGATTTTACGCCACGTGGCACTAGAACAAAGTGCAAGGGTTCAATAGTGCTCAACGAATAATCCAACCCGGACGAGCTGATTCCCGTTTGCAGTCCATTCAGCAAATATTCATCATCCCAAATGTTCAAGGGCGTTTCACTGCCCGAAATCCAGGTTCGCTTTGAATCTTCTTCATATTGAATGACATCCCCCGTTTTAGTGGTAATCTTTCCATCGGCAATTTCCACACTGTATTCCAAGTATCCATCTGCATTTGCGCCCAAATTTTCAACCACATGGGTACCTTCAACCTTGTAATCGTTATGGTAATAGGAATCAAAAGTAGCTGTGTGTTTACTTCCTGGCGCTCCATACCAATTTGTGGAAACGATGGTGACCACTCCTTTGCGAAGTACACCGTCTTGGCCTAAGGTGCCATCCTTGAAATCGACGGTAATTGTTTTGGGAAAATTAACAAAATCAGGAGGGGAAACGGTTATCTCCACTTGTGATGTCGTATTTGGCGTTGTTTTCGCTGCTGAACTTCCAGCACTGTTCTCGGCATCCAAAATGGCATCTCCATTACTATTGCCCACATCCTGGAATATCTTGTTGACCAGTACATACTCCGTAAGGGCATTAACAGCTGCGTCCTGTGTAGTGTCCGGTGTGGTATCTTCCTTGTCACATCCCATGACAAGAAGAACCAAAGTAGGTATGATAAGTTTTTTCATAATGTGTAAGATTTGTGATTACAAAAAAACAAAATTCAACCAATTACTATGTTAAAATTCCTTTCTTTTTTTTCGCTAAGTACTGATATTTAGTTTCTTACCATCATATTTCTCCCATTTAAAAAGAAAGAATCCCAACTGAAAGTGTTGATATGCCCAGAATCAAGAACCAATTGGATGGTTGAATAAAAATTGTAATTGATACGTTTTTGGTGTATTTTTACATCACATCAAATAATCAAATCATGGCACGTCAAAGTATTTCTTTTACCAAACCCAATGATGAATGGCTTAAATCGCAAGTAGATAGCGAAGAATATTCCAGTAAAAGTGAGCTTGTCAATGATTTGATACGCCAAGCTAGAAGGCAACAAGCGCAAATCGATTGGATAAAGGCAAAATTGGAGAAAGCCGAAAAAAGTGGATTCACTATGGATAGTAAGGAAGCTATTTTAGCCGAATCCAAGTCAAAATTGAATGGCAAAGTATAGGTTAAGTAATACCGCAAAAGAGGATTTAATAAGAATCCATCAGTTTGGTGTTCAAAAGTTCGGTCTTGCCCAAGCTGACTTCTATTTTGAGACTTTCTTTCAATATTTTGATATCATTGCCCAAAACCCCTATTCTTTCGAATCGGTCGATTACATCAAAAAAGGTTATAAACGCTGTGTTTGCGGTTCAGATAGCATTTATTATAGAATCAATGCGGATATGGTAGAAATAATGGCCATTATTGGACGGCAAGATGTAAATGATGTTTTATAAACCCGCAATCATCTTCAGCCCCCAAACCCAAAACCAGGCTCAAAATCCAAGGCAATTGTTGCTCCGTCATCGGCAATGGACCGGTAAATGGCCTCCACGATCATCATATCGCGTTTTCCCATTTCGCCAGGGGCTTTGTTGGGCTCACCAAACAACACATGGCGTGCAAAATCGTCCATTTGCAATTTTTGTTGACTCTCATGCGGAAATTTAATGACATCTCCCCTCGAAGTTTCACCACTCAGTGGACCGTAGTTATTGGCCGGCTGTAGTCGAAACCATCCTGAAGAACCCGAAACATACATGGCGTTTGCATTAAAATTATGGGATGTGGAAATATTCCCCACAGCTCCGCTCGGGAACTTGAACTGTGCCGTTATGGTTTCGTCGGTATCCTTAAAATAATCGGGGCGGGTACTAAATTCCTGTGCCGCTACCGATATGGGATTCTCTCCCGTACCATAAATAGTACTCTGAATGGCATAAACACCCATATTCACCAACGCACCCCCACCGGAAAGTGAACGGTCCAAGCGCCACTGGTCTGGATTACCGGTTGAGCGGTAGGCGGCATCGGCCGACACAAACAAGACATCACCAAAGGTCTTTTCACGAACAAACTCCTTAACCTGTTGGGTATACGGTTCGGAATGCAGGCGATAGCCCATACCTAGTTTTACGCCCGCGTCCTTGCAGGCATCAATGATTGCATCGCATTCGGCAACGCTGATTCCCATAGGCTTTTCGCAAATTACGTGCTTGCCGGCTTGGGCTGCACGTATGCTGAATTCAGCATGCATACTATTGGGGAGCACCACGTAAACTACATCAATATCCTCGTTGTTGGCGATATCATCAAAATTCTGATAATTGTAGATATTCCTTTTCGGGATTCCATACTTTTCGGCCCAGATTTTTTCTTTGGCCCGAGTTCCCGTTACAATTCCTGCCAAATAGCAATGTTGTGTATCTTGTAAGGCAGGTGCCAGTTGATAGGTGCTATAACTTCCCAATCCAACCAGCGCAATGCCCAATTTCTCCTTTTTCTGATTGACGCCCATGGCGCAGGCAAATGGAGCGGATGATAGCAAAGCAGCTCCACCAATTCCTTTTGCGGTGAGGCTGTTAAAGTTTCTTCGTGTTATGTTTTTCATGTTCAACCGATTTAAGAAGGTTCTTAAATGTACACATTGAAAAGCACTTTGCATCCAGAATTAGGCCTTGTGTTGGGCAAATCACAAATTTGAAGTACAATTCGACTATTTTTCGTTCAGAAACCGTTCATCTGTTAGAGACTGCATAAATGCTACCAATGCCTTTTGTTCCTTGTCGGTCAAGTGCAACGAATCTGATGGCAATGTTTGATAAGGCATCTCCAGTCCCATTCCCCGACCGCCCCCAACATTATAAAATTGGACTACTTCTTCCAAGCTCTCGTATACGCCATTGTGCATGTAGGGACCTGTCAATGCCACGTTTCTCACCGTCGAAGTTTTAAAGAAGTTCCTTTTTTCCTCTACCATGTAAGGATGGAATTGTCCCGGGTCGTCATCCAAAATAGGATGGTCAAAATCAGCGTTTTTTGGGACGCCCAAATTCTCGAATTCGGTTTCCATATATTTTGGGGGTACCGTACCATTGAAGGCTGGCGGAAAATGGCAGGTGGCACAGGCAGCCTTTCCCATAAAGAGATTGAATCCCAATTTCTCTTCGGAAGTGAGGGTATTTTCCGATCCTTGCATGTTCTTGTCAAATCTGGAATCGAAAGGGGCCAAACTTCGGATGTAGGTGGCGATGGCGTGCCTCACATTTTGGTTGGTTACCTCACCATCGTACAACTCGTCAAAAGATGAAGCGTACACATCGTCCTCCTTGATTCTTTGCTCCACTGTATTCAGGTCTAAATGGAATTCATTTTCATTGTTGACCACGTTCACGATCTGGTCTTCCAATCCATCTGCCCTTCCATCATAAAAAAGGCTGCGCTGATACACTGCGTAGGTAAGCGTGGGCGTATTGCGCTGGAGTTCGATGCCGTCTATCCCCAAGCCCTTTTTATGTCCATCTGTAAATGCTTTGCTTTCCAAATGACAGGTAGCGCAGCTCATGGTTCCCGTGCTGGAAAGGGAGGGGTCGTTAAAGAGTTTTTTTCCAAGGGCAATTCGCTCATCGGTAATGGCCGGGGAACCTTGGATGGTAAATTGGTCCATATTAAAAAAGTCCTTGCTGAAAAGGTTGTTGGCCGTGGGGTTTAGCGAACGGGAAGTATTTAACGCAATCCCCCAATCGGTTGCGGTTTGGTTGACAAGTTCCAATTGTTTGTTGGTATGATTTTTAATGAAGTCATACCTGTCAAAATCATCAAAAGTGCTCGCTTTTAAACTATTGATGGTTGCTTCAATTTCCATGGTCCATTGATGGTATAAATCTGGACTCTTAAATGCTTCCTGATAAATGGAAATCACCTTTGCAATGGTTTCGTAGTTATAGATGGCTTCGTTCAGGGAGTTCGACAACATGGGTGAATCAAATCCCGTAATGCCTTTGGTTGCAACGTTGACAATGGCATCCCGTATCATTTTTAGGTGATGTCTGTCTCGTTGGGTATAAATGATGTGGTTTCTGCGGATGTAGGGAATACGCACCTGAAGATAATCGAGCACCAATTGTAGCTCTTGCATGGGCACCTCCTCTTCGGCAAACAACAATTCTTCCAATACCTGAAAACTCCTTGGGCTCAATTTTTTTATGTCCGTATAATCATCTATCTCAATTTTGAGGATGTTTGGGGCGTTCATGGAGAGGTAGTTCTGATAATCATAGGCAATCATCATAGGCTCCGCCCTTTTGTACCATTCCCTGCTCTTTAAAAAATATGCCCTATTGTGAGCCAAGGAAGCGGAAGTATCCAATTTTTGCATGTAGTATGCGGCACTGTCCAGGGTTACAAAATAGTGGTTTCTGATTTCTTCGTTGAACATGGATTCAGCATTGGCACTGGTCTGCTTTTTGGGTGGGTTTTGCTGTTTGCAAGAGACGAAACTCAAAAAAAGAACACATATACCCGTGAAAAAAAAGGTGGGGAATCTCATTATCCAATAGTTTTAAAAATGAAGAAAAAGGCTCCCTTTTGACAGGGAACCCTTTAAAAATTTCTATTACGGTCGTCTTACCTAGGCAATCCAGTAATTTTGAACAAGAAGGAACCTTCCAAAGAAGCTGCTCCTTCATCAATGGCCGTCGGGTCCACGAACTTGGCACCATCGGCGCGGAAAGTGGCCGGATTGCCACTGTCGTATGACCATCCGTGTACCTGCGCACCACAAATAAAGGTGGGTTCGGCAGCCCCAATGATGTCGGTAACATCGATCATACCAGTAATTTCCCAGTAGTCATCTATGTTACCAATGCCCAATTGGGCAGCGGCAGCTTGGTTACACTCCATCACTTCTGTGAAATTTCCGCTCATGATATCATATTGCCATAGTTTGGCATACCCTTGAATATCGGAGTTCAAAGAAGCATAGCCATTCGGGTCTTCTTGCACGTAAACGTAATTTTCGGTAACTACAATGTTGTCGGGAGAGTGCATCCCATCTCCTTTTCCACCCTCCAAGTCACCATCTATCACTACGGTAAGTTTGGCATCTCCAGTTGGGTTATCGGGATTGAGTTCCAATTTATACACCCTTCCAAATGATGTTCCTCTGCTGGCCAAATCTGGGTTGTTGGAACGGATTCGCCCTGTTGCGTTAAAGAAAACCGTTCTGTTGTTTTCTGCTGAGCCTCTTCTCCAATCGATATCCTCTATACGCTGAAATCCGATGGCAACGGAATCAATTGCTTCTTGGTTCAGCTCTTCCAAGGTTCTTTCGGTCATTTCTACCCATTCCACATCATACTCGATGTCTTGGGCCATACCCATTTCAAATTTTTGTCCGCCTTCACCTATGCCGGTCTCTGCAGTGTTCTTTCCTCTAAGCACATACAGCTTTCCGCTGTTAAGGTCGCCCAAACCTCCAACATACATTCCGAAGTGTGCGGATGGGTATTCGTTTTGGCTATCATCATCGCCCATAAAAACAACAGTTTGACCGGGGTAAGCGTTTTTACCAATGGCAACGGCGTTTTCGGTCGACCATTCTCCCAAGGCTGGCAAACGCTCAGCTTCTACCCTATCATCGGGAGATCGGAACGGGTTGATTTTGTATACACCTTTGGCATTTCCGCCCCATTCACCCCCAGAAAGGTAAAGCGGTCCAAATCCATGCTCTTCCATCGTAATCGAAGAACCGGAACATTGAGCGGTGAATGCAGTAGCTGTAGCATTCACGATGTAATCTCCTTCCATTGGGCGTAAGTCGGAATTGACCCTAATCCTAGCAATGGAATAATCGGCCTCCAAATTATTGACCAAGGCGAAGGTACCATCTTCATATGGATAAAGGGCGGCACCATCGGTATAGGCTCCAAAAACAAATGTGGAATCAGATGGCAGAATATCGGCCGAAGTCATGATCATCTCCAACTGGGCTGTACCTGCAAAAGCACCTTTAAATTCAAATACGTTATTGGGAACCACGGAGCTGGTCAAAGGTGTAAGGTCTTCAAGGGTTAAATCCTCTCCGTCCTCTCCATCTTCTCCATCCACCCCATCTTGGCCGTCAATGCCATCGGTGCCATCAATACCGTCTCTTCCATCCTCACCTTCACAACTGGTGAGTCCAAAAGAAACCAAGGACATAATAACTAGTCCTAAAAATAATCTGTTCATTTTCATAAGTGTTCAGTTTTAATGTTATTAATGTTGTTGGGGTAAAACTAAACACCCTTGTTTAGGATAGGATTATCTGAAAATATGCATTGTTTTAAGTTACTTTTAACATAAGGTTACTATGTAAACTTAAGTGGAATTCAGTGTTTCAGCTTGATGAATTTAACGTTAACCGTTTTTTTGGTTTTACAAGGATGGTCTTATAACCCAAATTCCCTATTTTTATAAACAAGACTAATTCAACCAATTCATATGAAAAAATGCTTACTATTGGGCCTTGTGCTTTGCACATCGATGGCCTTTGCGCAAGAACGAAAAATTCCTGTCGACACTACGATTACCACACAGCATTCCGTAACCATTAATGGTGCGCGAATCGATTACACAGCTACCACGGGTACCCAACCTGTCTGGGACGAAATGGGAAAACCCATCGCTGCATTGCATTACACGTATTATACGAAAAACGATGTCCGGGATAGGGCGTCACGTCCTTTGTTGATTTCCTTTAATGGTGGTCCTGGTTCAGGATCGGTTTGGATGCACTTGGCCTACACCGGTCCACGTATCCTTAAAATCGATGACGAAGGTTATCCCGTACAGCCCTACGGAGTTAAGGAGAACCCTTATTCCGTATTGGATGTTACCGATATTGTTTACGTAAATCCGGCAAATACAGGATATTCACGAACCATCCCCGAAACAGGGAAAGAGGTGGACCGCGAAAAATTCTTCGGAATCAATGCGGACACCAAATACTTGGCCGAATGGCTTAATACCTTCGTTACCCGAAATAACAGATGGCGTTCCCCTAAATATATCGTGGGCGAAAGCTACGGAGGTACACGTGTCATGGGACTTTCGTTGGCACTGCAGAACCAACAGTGGATGTACTTAAACGGTGTGATCATGGTGTCTCCTGCCGATTACAAAGTGTTCCGTGACAACGACCCGGTCTCCAGCGCCTTGAACCTGCCTTATTTTGCAGCTGCAGCATGGCATCACAAGGCACTGCCATCCGATTTGCAAAGCAAGGACCTACTTGAAGTACTGCCAGAGGTAGAAGAATTTACCATCAACGAATTGTTGCCTGCCATCGCTAAAGGTGGCTTTATTCCAGATTCGGAACGTAAGGCCATCGCAGATAAGATGGCCAGATATTCTGGATTAAGTTCAAAAGATATCATTGATCACAACTTGGATGTGCCCACACAATTTTTCTGGAAGGCTTTGATGCGGGATAAAGGTGGTTACACCGTGGGACGTCTGGATAGCCGCTATTTGGGCATCGACAAAACCTTAGCAGGCACAAGTCCGGATTACTCGCCAGAGTTGACGTCTTGGTTGCATAGCTTCACTCCTGCCATCAACTATTATTTGCAAGAAGAATTAGGGTTTAAAACAGACATCAAATACAATATGTTCGGTCCTGTTCGGCCTTGGGATGATAGCAATGACAATGTTCGGGACAATCTTCGCCAAGCCATGGCGCAGAACCCTTATTTGAACGTTTTGGTGCAGTCTGGGTATTATGATGGTGCCTGTACCTACTTTGCCGCCAAATACACCATGTCCCAGGTAGACCCAAGCGGTAGAATGAAGGACCGCTTTGAGTTTAAAGGCTATCGCTCCGGACATATGATGTATTTAAGAAAAGAGGATTTAAAAACGGCCAATGAGGACATTAGGGCGTTTATTTTGCGTACCCAAGCCAACGGAAAGAGCGCGAAATATTAATTCAAAACATAATAAAGTACTTAAAAGCGGTGTGATATTTTAAGTCACACCGCTTTTTTATTGAATAATAATCAACAAAATTGATTTTATTGTAACAATTTCCCATAAAAGACCACTTATAAGGTAAATATTCTAATTATGGGCGGAGAAGGAAGTATGATGCATGCGATTAAAAGCCTAAAGGCTAACAGAAACATGCTAAAAAAAAGAAAGTTAAAATCTAAAAATGATGTTTATGGCACCAAAAGCGTCACAGAGTTAAATTTTAAAAAGGCTAGTCGACGTGATATAGTACGAATTCGTAAAAAGATGTTCATTCAAAGGGAAAAGGAAAAAAGAGCTATGTTTTACGCCGTACTGGCTACAGTCGTGCTATTTTTCATTTTATTTATGCTTTTGATACGATGATTATTCTCTATTTTTAACAAAACCCAACACCTGTGAAAAAACATACGCTATTCTGTATCATGTTATCATTCTTAGGACTGTCGAGCGCTTCAAAAATCAATGCCCAAGATTGGCCCAATTTGGAAAAGTATAAAACCGCAAATGCTGAACTTGCCGCTCCTACGGATGGGGAAAACCGTGTGGTTTTTATGGGCAATTCCATTACCGAAATGTGGAAGGATGCCAACCCTGACTTTTTTGAAGAAAATCCGTATGTGAATCGTGGCATTGGTGGTCAAACTACTCCACAGATGCTACTGCGTTTCCGTCAGGATGTTATTGACCTACACCCAAAAGCAGTAGTAATTTTGGCGGGCACCAACGATATCGCGGGCAATACCGGGCCGATGACCTTGGAGCAAATCCACGACAATATCCTATCCATGGTAGAATTGGCAAAAGCCAACGGTATCAAGCCTATTGTTTGTTCCGTACTTCCTGCTTTTGACTATCCATGGAGGCCGGGTTTACAGCCCAACATCAAAATACCCAAGCTCAACAGCATGCTCAAAGCCATGGCCGAATCGCAAGGAGTCATGTATTTGGATTATTTCTCGGAAATGGCGGACGACAGAAACGGACTGCCTTCAGCATTGACTACGGATGAAGTCCATGTGACCAAGGAAGGTTACTCGATTATGGAGCGTATGGTGAAAAATGCCATTGAACAAACCCTAGGTCAACCTTAATAGACTTTCTTTTCTGGCACTACGAAATGGAATTTAGTTAGCTTTGAACATGCAAAATGGCAAAGTCAGCATCATAATTCCATTTAAAAACACGGCAAATTTTCTTCCTGAATGTTTGGACTCCATCCGCAACCAAACTTATAGGGATTGGGAAGTGTTGGCTATCAACGACCATTCCACTGATGAAAGCTTTGACATCCTTAGCTCCTATGCTCAACAGGATGAGCGAATCAAACTATATCAAAACAAGGGAAACGGAATCATTCCCGCGCTACAAACAGGCTATGCCCCGTGCCAAGGTGATTTTATAACCCGTATGGATTCTGATGACATCATGAAACCCCATCGTTTGGAAGTCATGGTAAATTCATTGCAAAAACACGGAGCTGGGCATGTTGCTGTGGGCCAAGTCACCTATTTTTCGGATAGGGGCATCAGCAATGGATACGAACGTTATGAAACATGGCTGAACAGGTTGACCGCTACCGGGACCAATTTTGATGAAATCTACAAGGAATGCGTGATTCCCTCCCCTTGTTGGATGACATATCGGGAGGACTTTGAGCAATGTCAGGGTTTTGAGCCCAACCGCTACCCCGAAGATTACGACCTTACGTTTCGTTTTTATGAACAGGGATTCGCCATCATTCCCTGCGAGCAAGTGCTACATCTATGGCGCGATTACGATACACGCACCTCGCGTACCCATGAGCACTACGCCCAGAATTACTTTTTGGACATCAAACTGCACTACTTTTTAAAGCTCAATTATGACCCAAAACGACCTTTAGTGGTCTGGGGAGCGGGATTCAAAGGGAAAAAGATTGCCAAAGGCCTTAAAAAAAGAAATCTGGAATTTGTTTGGTTATGCGATAACCCCAAGAAAATCGGCAAGAAAATTTATGGTAAGCGCTTGGTCCACTTTGAGGCCTTGCAGGGACTCAACAACCCGCAGAGCATCATCACCGTGGCAAACGAACAGGCCCAAAAAGAGATTCGAAGCTATTTTTCTGACTTGCAACAATCCCCGATGCTGGATTATTTCTTTTTTTGTTGATTCAACCCTTCTTCAAAATAGATTTCTCGACTGCCTGCCTGCCACAGGCGGGCGCTGGAAATGACAATCGATAATATTCGTGAAATTCGTGTCAGAAAGAGAATCTTTGCTGCGCTCAAAATGACCGTTAATTTTTAATTGTTAATCGGTCATTGATCAGGGAAGTTTGAATTTGGAATGTTTTAATGCCTATCTTTGACCAAGCAATGATGGGAATGCAGTTTAAACATCCAGAAATTCTTTGGGCACTTTTTCTTCTAATCATACCCATTTTAATCCATTTATTCCAATTACGACGCTTTACCAGAACACCTTTTACCAATGTAGCCATGCTGCAAAAGGTGGTTTCGGAATCAAGAAAGAGCAATACCCTTAAAAAATGGTTGCTACTGTTCACCCGTTTATTGTTGTTGGCGGCTATCATTTTAGCGTTTGCACAACCATTCTCTTCTTCGAATACCGCACTTCAGGAAAAGGAAACCGTGGTGTACTTGGATGATTCCTTTAGTATGCAGGCCAAGAACAACGGTATTTCCCTTTTGGAAAAAGCGGTTCAGGATGTTGTAAAAAATATAGACGGGGAGCGTACGTTCAGCCTTTTCACCAACGAAAGAACTTTTGCCAATGTGAAACTGTCGGATGTGCAAAATTCCTTGTTGTCCCTTCCCTACTCCTACAAACAACTGAACCTGGACGAGATTGGCCTAAAGGCCAACAATCTATTTTCATCAAATAACGGGACCGTTAAAAACCTGATTGTACTTTCCGATTTTCAAGAAAGAATTTCCGAAGGGAACATCCAATTGGATACGACCATCAGGACCCACTTTGTACCGATGGAACCCGAGGAGATGATGAATATTTCTATTGATTCCGTTTTTGTACAGGAGGGACTGAACAACCAAAATACGTTAAAGGTTTTCTTGAGCGGGGGTACAACGGATAATCCCTTGCCCATTTCACTTTTTAATGACAATGAATTGATTGCCAAAACTGCGGCAAAATTCAATTCGGATGGCTCTGCCGAAGTGGAATTCACCATTCCTGCCAACCAAAGGCTGAACGGACGGCTGAGCATTATGGACAATGCTTTGGGGTATGACAATCGTTTTTACTTCAACATCAACGATAAGAAAAAGGTAAAGGTTTTGGCCATTAGTGAATCGGAAAGCGACTATTTGGACCGTTTGTTCCGTGATGAGGAGTTCGAGTTTCAAAAATATGGATTGGCCCAATTGGATTACAGTGTGCTGGATGATCAAAATGTGGTAGTGCTGGATAACTTGACTTCCATTCCCAATAGTCTTCAAAATGTTTTGCGCACCTTTAAAAATGAAGGAGGTTCGTTGATCATTGTGCCGGCAAGCACTGCCGATGTCGCATCCTATAATTCGCTTCTGTCCGCTTGGTCAGGTACACAATTGACCCAGAAAGTGGTTTCGGAAACACGATTGACGCAGATTACCTTTGACCATCCGCTGTATCGAAATGTTTTTGAACAACGGGTCACCAATTTCCAATACCCATTCGTTAAGGCCTATTATAATGTACAGACCAGTCTACCTATAGCCTTGGCTATGGACGGAGGAAATCCATTTTTGCTCGGTGATGATGGTTTTTATGTCTTTACTGTTCCGTTGGAATTGGAGAACTCCAACTTCATCAACTCACCGCTGATTGTGCCGACCTTTTACAACATGGCCCAATCGAGTTTACAGCAATCCAGGCCTTATCAAATCATTGGAGAGACTTCGGTGGTTGATGTCCCAGCAGAGATGGGCAACGACGAAATCTTGAAGGTTTCCAAGGAGGGGTATGAGTTTATTCCATTACAGCAAAGCTTTCCAAACCGGGTGCGGTTAACGTTTGACCAAAATCCGACCGAAGATGGGATTTATGGAATCGTACAAAATCAACAACTACTACAAAACATAAGTTTCAACTATCCACGAACGGAGAGCCAACTCAAATATTTGGACCTAGGCTCATTGGAAGATGTGAACACCATGGACTCCATCCCCGAGCTGTTCGAATACCTAAAAGCGGAAAATGACATTGCCGCTTATTGGAAATGGTTTGTTATTTTAGCGTTGCTACTGGCGCTCATCGAGGTACTCATTCAAAAATTTGTTACATGAACATTCTGCTGAAGTCTGCAAAAATTGTATGCCCAGAGAATAGGGAACTTCACTTGAAAAAACGTGATATCTTTATTAAAAAAGGGATTATCGAAAAAATTGGCGCCTCAGTGGAAGCCCCTGCGAATGTAAAAACAGTGGAGAAAGCCAATCTTCATGTTTCCTTGGGATGGTTCGATAGCAGTGTCTGCTTCGGTGAGCCGGGCTACGAGGAGCGGGAGACCATTGCAAACGGACTTTTAACGGCAGGTAAAAGCGGATTTACCGATGTGGTGCTCAACCCCAATACCTATCCTGTGCCGGATACCAGTTCCGATGTGGTGTTCCTAAAGGAACGTGGCCTTGGAAAAGCCACTAAACTACATCCCATGGGCACACTCACCAAGAATGCGGAAGGTATCGATTTGGCAGAGTTATACGATATGAAAAATGCGGGAGCCGTAGCCTTTTATGACTTCAAAAGGCAGATTTCCAATCCCAATTTGCTCAAGATTGCCCTGTTGTACGCCCAAAATTTCGATGGTTTGGTCTATTCCTTTCCACAAGATGGGAATATCAAGGGAAAAGGAGTGGCCCACGAGGGAGAAGTTTCCACAAAACTCGGACTAAAGGGTATTGCTGCTTTGGCCGAAGAGTTACAGATTGCAAGGGATTTGTTTATCCTGGAGTATGCTGGGGGCAAACTTCATATTCCCACCATTTCCACAGCGGGTTCGGTAAAACTTATCGCAGAAGCCAAGAAAAAAGGATTGGACGTGAGCTGCAGTGTGGCCATCCATAACCTGTTCTTTTCCGATGAGACCTTGGTCGGATTCGATACCAATTTTAAAGTTTCGCCACCTTTACGAACAAAATCGGATAGCAAGGCATTGATTAAAGGTTTAAAAAATGGTACCATTGATTTTGTGACTTCCGATCATGTCCCCGTGGATGTTGAACACAAGCGCGTGGAGTTTGACAATGCCAAAAATGGAAGTTTGGGGCTGGAATCGGCCTTCGGTGCCCTAAATACACTATTTGATTTGGATGAAACCGTAAAGTTGCTCACTAACGGCCGCTCCCGATATCAGATTGAAAGCCCAAAAATGGAAGAAGGTGCCAAAGCATGCCTTACCCTGTTCAATCCAGAAGGTGAATATGTGTTCGAGGCAAAAGATATTCGCTCTACCTCCAAAAACAGTATGTTTGTGGGCGCCTCCTTAAAGGGAAAAGTATATGGAATCATCCATAACGATTTAACTACTTTGTAATGAGCGATTCAACCCCAGGAAAAACCACTGCAATTGTTGCCTACATCACTATTATTGGCTGTTTGATTGCCATTACCATGAACATTGAACCAAAAAATAGCTTCGCGCGTTTTCATATACGGCAAGCCTTTGGAATTCATATCCTGTTTCACGCCTTGGCCATTCTACTCACTTACTCGGGCATCGTTTATTTATCCTTTTTTGTCTATGCCTTTTATCTTTTGATTTGGATTTTTGGATTCTTACAGGTATTGAATGAAAAGACAAAACCGTTGCCATTTATCGGCCCATTCTTTCAAAAATGGTTTACCTTCATATCCTAAATCAATAGCATGTCCCCAAAATCACTATCGCTTACGCATTTGGTGCGTCCATCATCCAAGGTTTCCGGTAAAATACCTGCCATTTTTATGTTTCATGGTTACGGCAGCAACGAAGAAGATCTATTTTCGTTTGCATCCGAGTTACCGGGTGAGTTAATGGTGATTTCCGTAAAGGCACCATACGACCTTGAACCTTTTGGACATGCATGGTATGCCATTAATTTTGATGCGGAACAAGGAAAATGGAGCGATGATGATCAAGCCAAGGAATCGAGGGAAAAAATCGTTGCTTTTATTGATGAGGCCATTAAAGCGTACGACCTTGATGCGGAAAACATTACCCTTTTAGGCTTTAGTCAGGGCACCATTTTGAGCTATGCGGTGGCCTTATCCTACCCTGAAAAAGTGAAAAATGTTGTGGCCCTCAGCGGCTACATCAATGAACGGATTCTAGTGGATAATTATTTCCAAAAGGACCATAGCAATCTCCATTGTTATGTTTCTCATGGACAAGTGGACCAAGTTATTCCTTTGGAATGGGCGGAAAAAGCCCCAGAATTCCTAAAAAAGCTAAACATCGACACCACCTACCATGAATTCCCGGTAGGACATGGCGTTTCACAACAAAACTTTTTTTCCTTTAAAAAGTGGTTGGAGGAGCATATTTAATGCCTTTCTCAGCTAAGTGCAGAACGTAATCTTGACCTAATCTCGCAATTAATACTCCTGCGGGGCGTAAAGTAAATGTTGGGCCAAGGTGAAGTCCACACTTAGGTCGTCCTTCAACTCATATTTTATGATAAGGTCGCCCCAGTACTTACCATCGGAGAAGTCGGCCAAAATCCACTTGTGGTTAAGCACTTTGATTTTGTTGATTTTAAAGTCACTTTCCATCCCTTCGTAGGGGATTAGAGGGTTGTCTCCTTTTTGTTCGTTGGTTTCCAGTAACTTATCCTGAATGTACAGCGATGGATTTTCCAAATTCAGATGGTCGTAGTACGCCAAGGCATCATCATTGTTTTCTAAGCTAAAGTATTGCATGTCCAGCACTTTGAGGTGCATGGTCTGAAGGGAATCTTCCAATGTCGTCACTTCATTTTTGAGCTGCTCAACATCGGAGCTTAGGGCTTTTTGCATATTATTTCCTGTGACGTATTGAAAAAGGGCCAACAGGGCTGCGAAAAGAAATAGGTATAGAAAAATTCTACTCTTCATGGATTTAAATCTTAATTTGTAGGTTATCGTAGGCCAAATGTATGTTTTCGGGCAGACTTTTTTCTACCTCGTCATGAAATCCCAACAAATGGCTAATATGCGTAAAATAGGTTTTGTCGGCGCCAACTTCCTTTGCAAAGGCGATGGCCTCATCCAAACTAAAATGGGAATGGTGCGGGTCTACACGCAGTGCGTTCACCACCAATACCTTGGCCCCTTTAATTTTTTTCACTTCCTCCTCTTCTACCCTTTTTACATCGGTCATGTATACGAACTCACCAAAACGGAAGCCAAACACTTTCAAACGGTTGTGGTACGCTTCAATGGGTATCACATTTAGTCCACCCAAAGGGATGCTTTTATCCTTTTCAATCGGATAGACCTGCACTGCGGGTGCCCCAGGGTATCTATCCTCATCGGCAAAAATATAATCAAACCGGCGTTTTAGGGAATCGATTACCCGTTGATGGGCATAAATGGGAATATCGCCCTGTCTAAAGAAAAAGGGGCGAATATCATCGATACCGGCGGTATGGTCTGCATGTTCGTGGGTAAACAGGATGCCGTCCAACTTATCGATGGGATTGGTGAGCATCTGCTGCCTAAAATCAGGTCCGCAGTCTACCACAAAATTGTAATTCTTCCACGAAACGAGCACGGAAACGCGCAAACGCTTGTCTTTTGGATTTGTGCTCAAGCATACGGGATGTTTGCTTCCGATAATGGGAATTCCCTGTGAAGTTCCTGTACCCAAAAAAGTAACGGTCATCTTATCGTCCATTAAAACCAAAATTATAACTTATTTATTTAATAGATTGCACGAAGAGTGTAACTTTGTCGTACACATAAAATATAGGATATGCCTAGCGTACCAAGCAACGAAAATGCTTTTGAAAATATACCGTCCATAAAGGCAAAAACCCTACGCATCAACTTGAACAGGGACATTTATGGAACTTTTGCCGAGATTGGTGCGGGACAAGAAACGGCCAGGCACTTTTTTAGGGCCGGTGGAGCTTCGGGAACCATTGCAAAGGCGATGAGCGCCTATGATAAATCGTTCAGTGATGCCATTTATGGTGTGGAAGAAGATGGACGATATGTGACCCAATCACGGTTAAAAAAGATGCTGGAATATGAGATGCAGTTGATCGAGGAACGCATCAGCCGTGAAAACAACCCCAACTATTTGTTCTTTAGTTACGCCAACACGGTGGCCACCATCGATTTTTCCAAACGTTACAAAGGACATGGATGGGTTGGTCTGAGGTTTCAGCTGGACCCCGACCAAAAGGAATATGACGAAATCATACTGCATATCCGTTTTAAACAAAACGAAGCTAGGTTACAGCAAGAGACTCTTGGTATTCTTGGGGTAAACTTGATCTATGGGGCCTTTTTTAAATTTCATAAGCCCAAAAAACTGCTAAAATATCTCTACGATCATATTGACCATGATACCTTGGAAATTGATATGATCAACTTTACAGGTCCCAACTTTGCTGATGTCGATAACCGTTTGATGAGCCTGCAGCTTATTAAGAACGATATGACGGATGCCGTAATGTTCGGTCCTGATGGGAACAACCTGTTGCCTGCGGCAGTGCTGTACAAGAAAAATATCTTGGCCCTTCGTGGTAGTTTCAGGCCAGTGACCAAGGTGAATATGGACATGTTCCAGAAATCCTACGATATTTTTGTACGGGAACAGACGGTGGAAATGGAAAACGCCATCGTGGTCTTTGAGATTACCCTGTCCAACCTAAAAGCCTCTGGCGAAATTGACGAGCAGGACTTTATGGACCGTGCGGAGCTGCTCTGCTCCCTTGGTCATACGGTGTTGATATCCAAGTTCCAGGAGTACTATAAATTGGTGGAATACTTTAATAATTACACCAAGGCCAAGATTGGTTTGACGATGGGCGTGAACAACTTGGTGGATGTTTTTGACGAAAAATATTACCGACACTTGAGCGGTGGTATCTTGGAAGCCTTTGGTAAATTGTTCTTCAAGGATTTGAAGGTATACTTGTACCCTATGAAGGATCCCGAAACTGGTCAAATTCTTACCAGCAACAACGTTAAGGTCCATCCCCGAATGAAGGAATTGTACAAGTTCTTTAAGTACAATGGTAAAGTGATGGATATTATCGATTACGACCCGGAGGTCCTCCATATTTTTTCGAGGGACGTCCTCAAAAAAATCATCAACAAGGATGAAGGTTGGGAAAAAGAACTTCCTGAAGGAATTGCCGAAATCATTAAAGAAAAGAACCTGTTTACCCGAAAGGTTCTGGAAGAGAAGGAATAAAATAAAAAAGGCGCTGACGGTAGCGCCTTTTTTATTTTAAATTGTCAGGTCGAACGTAGTCAAAACCCATTAATTATCAATGTGTCTTAAGTTCTCGATTGCGCTCGAACTGACAGACAAAAAGCTTTTTAGAAAGCTTTTTTAATTTGATACATTTTTAAAGCCTATGCCAAAATCTGTGCAGCGTGGTCTTTGGTCTTTACTTTCTCGATCACGTTTTCCACAACGCCATTACCATCCACAATAAAAGTGGTTCGGTGGATACCATCGTACTCCTTGCCCATAAACTTTTTTGGTCCCCAAACCCCAAAGGCATTGATCACTGTATGATCTTCATCCGCCAATAAAGGAAAGGGGAAATCGTACTTCTCCTTAAAATTGGATTGCTTTTTCTCCGAATCGGCACTCACGCCCAGTAATTCGTAACCCTGTGCTTGCAGTTCCTTGTAATTGTCGCGTAAATTACAGGCTTCTGCGGTACAGCCAGGAGTATTTGCCTTGGGATAGAAAAATACGACCAGCTTTTTTCCCTTGTAATCGCTTAGATTAATTGTGTTACCGTCTTGGTCTTTTGCAGAAAAATCAGGTACTTTATCTCCTACTTTTAACATATTCATTTGCGTTGCTATTAAGTTTATTGTTTAATACTTTCACTATCAAAGTTAAACAAATATGACCAAACAAGAAAAGGTTGATTTTGCCATCAAAACTTTGGACGAACTCTACCCTACCATTCCCATTCCATTGGACCATAAAGACCCCTATACCTTGTTGATTGCCGTTTTATTGTCCGCCCAAAGTACGGATGTAAGGGTAAACCAGATTACCCCACTCTTGTTTGCAAAGGCGGACAACCCATTTGATATGGTAAAACTCTCGGAGGAGGAAATTCGTGAGATCATCAAACCTGTAGGCCTATCCCCCATGAAATCGAAAGGGATTTATGGTCTTTCCAAAATATTGATTGAAAAATACAATGGTGAGGTCCCTCGTGATATTGCTTTATTGGAGGAACTGCCCGCGGTGGGACATAAAACAGCAAGTGTGGTGGTATCGCAAGCTTTTGGCATTCCTGCTTTTCCCGTGGATACCCACATCCACCGGCTCATGTACCGATGGGGCTTTAGTAATGGCAAAAATGTGGTGCAGACGGAGCGTGATGCCAAACGACTTTTCCCGGAAGAAATCTGGAATCGCTTGCACCTACAAATCATTTGGTATGGAAGGGAGTATTCACCTGCTAGGGGCTGGGACTTGGAAAAGGACATTATTACCAAGACCATTGGCCGGAAATCGGTAATCAACGAATATCATAAAAACAAAAAGAGCCGCTAATTGCGGCTCTTTTCGTCAGTTTGATCCTTAAATTAATTCAATGTTACTTCAAACTGGTGCGTTTTGTAGTCAACTACATGAATCGATTTTGAAAAGCTAAGTAAGAAATCAACAGTTTTCTGACTCGCTTTTACCGTTTTTACGGATTTTTGTTCTTCAGAGTAAATGTTTTCCATATTCTAGCGTAAGTAATTGTTTCCATTATATAACGACGCTAGAATTGAATTATTGCAGGCTTCGACGTATTGCTCGATTAATTCGTTAAAACGATATTCTTTCTTTCTACGATTTTTCTCAAATTGATGAGCGCGTAACGCATTCTACCCAAGGCTGTATTGATGCTAACGTTGGTATTTTCGGATATCTCCTTAAAGCTCATATCCTTGTAAATACGCATGATGAGCACTTCCCGTTGATCGTCCGGAAGTTCATCGATCAACAAGGTCAGGTCGCTTTCGATTTGATCTTTGATGATCTGCTTCTCGGCATTCAACTTTTCATCGTGGATTACGGAAAAGATGTTGAAGTCATCGCTGCCCTCGAATTTGGGCATTCTCTTGTTCTTGCGGAAGTGGTCGATGACCAAGTTGTGCGCAATACGCATCACCCAAGGCAAAAATTTGCCTTCTTCGCTATATCTTCCTTTTTTCAAGGTTTTGATGACCTTGATAAAAGTGTCCTGGAAGATGTCCTCTGCAACATCCCTATCCAAAACTTTGCTGTAAATAAAGCTGGTGATTCGTTGGTTGTGCCTGTTGATCAGTATTTCAAGAGCCTTTTCGTCTCCGTCAATATAATTCTTTACTAAAATCGAGTCTTTAATCTGTAGCTGTTCCATACAAATTACTTTTTTTGGGTTAAAATCACAGCCCTCCCTAAATCAAGGAAGACAGTGGTTATTCAGTTTTAATCTTTAAAAAAGTAATTATTCTGTATAGGCCTATCAGGATTTTAATTACACTTCAAATATAGATCAATAGATAGGCGATCTAAAAATCTATGTTGTGAGTTGACGATTTTTATATGTTAACTGGTGCAATATACGTATTAAGTGCAGTGTATCGTATCTTTGAAACCCTAATTTTAACAAATGGCAGTCAATATAAACGTCGATCCCAAACAAAATATTATCATAAAAGGTGCCAAACTGCACAACCTTAAAGATATTGATGTTGTTATTCCACGTAATAAATTGGTGGTAATCACTGGTTTATCCGGTTCGGGCAAGTCCAGCCTTGCTTTTGACACGCTCTATGCCGAAGGACAGCGCAGATATGTGGAAAGCCTATCCTCCTACGCACGCCAATTTTTGGGGAAGTTGGACAAACCCAAGGTTGACTATATTAAAGGTATAGCCCCTGCCATTGCCATAGAACAAAAAGTAAATTCCACCAACCCAAGATCTACGGTTGGCACCACAACAGAGATTTATGATTATCTGAAACTGTTGTATGCCCGTATCGGGAAGACCATCTCCCCCATTTCTGGCAAAGAGGTGAAAAAGCATACGGTCACCGATGTCATCAATCATATTAAAGGATTGAACGAAAGGGAGAAATTGCTGCTGTTGGCTCCCATAACCATTTCAGAAGATAGGGAAACTCTCAAATCCTTGGAACTTTTCTCCAAACAAGGCTACGCACGTATAAAATATAATGGAGAAGTCATTCGAATAGATGAGGCGCCAAAGGACATTGGCAAAACTTTTCATTTGGTGGTGGACCGTATCATTGTAAAAGATGATGAGGATTTCTACAATCGATTGGCCAATGCGGTAGACAATGCCTTTTTTGAAGGTAAGGGCGAATGTGCCATCGAGAACCTTCAAACGGGAGAAACCAAAACCTTCAGTAATCAGTTTGAGTTGGATGGGATGAAGTTTTTGGAGCCCAATGTCCACTTGTTCAGTTTTAACAATCCCTACGGGGCCTGCCCCAAATGTGAGGGCTATGGTGATGTAATTGGTATTGATGAAGATTTGGTGATTCCCAACACCGCCTTATCCGTCTACGAGAATGCGATTTTCCCTTGGCGTGGCGATAGTATGGGCTGGTACCGCGACCAATTGGTGAATGCAGCCTATAAATTTGATTTTCCTATCCACAAGCCATGGTTTCAGCTAACGGAGGAACAAAAACAATTGGTTTGGGACGGGAACGACCATTTTATAGGAATCCATAAGTTTTTTGAGCAACTGGAGGAAAAAAGCTATAAAATCCAGAACCGGGTGATGCTATCGCGCTACCGTGGAAAAACAAGGTGTTCCGTTTGTAAAGGAAAACGGCTCCGAAAAGAAGCCGACTACGTGAAAGTGGGCGGAAAATCCATTTCGGAACTTATCGAACTGCCCATCAAAGAATTGATGCTGTTTTTTCAAGAAATACAACTTAGCGAACACGATACCGCTGTAGCCAGTAGATTGCTCAAGGAAATCACCACCCGTTTGGATTTCTTGGACAAGGTAGGACTGAGCTATCTGACCCTCAACCGAAAATCCAATACGCTATCCGGTGGAGAAAGTCAACGTATCAATTTGGCCACGTCGTTGGGAAGTAGTTTGGTCGGTTCCATGTATATTTTGGACGAACCCAGTATCGGTCTCCATCCCAAGGATACCGAAAATTTGATAGGTGTGCTAAAATCACTGCGAGATTTGGGAAATACCGTAATTGTGGTGGAGCACGATGAGGACATTATGCAAGCCGCCGATGAAATCATCGATATTGGTCCAGAAGCAGGTACATTGGGCGGAAAAGTAGTCGCTACGGGCAATTGGGAACGTATCCTTACTTCAGATTCTTTAACGGCGCAATATTTGAACGGAAAGATGGAGATTCCTGTTCCGACAGAGCGCAGAACTTCAAAACATTACATTCAAATAAAAGGAGCACGGGAAAACAACCTCAAAAATATTGATGTGACCTTTCCTTTAAATATGTTGACGGTGGTCACTGGCGTATCAGGGAGCGGCAAAAGTACCTTGGTGAAAAAGATAGTCTACCCATCCATTTTAAAGGAAACAGGAGGGTATGGTGAAAAAGCAGGGCAATTTACAGCCATGGAAGGCAAGTATAGCCATATCAAGCATGTGGAATTTGTGGACCAAAACCCAATCGGGCGTTCATCGCGGTCCAATCCCGTGACCTATATTAAGGCATACGACGATATCCGAAGCCTCTTTGCATCGCAAAAACTGAGTAAACTCCGAGGATATCAGGCCAAACATTTTTCGTTCAATGTGGATGGGGGTCGATGTGAAAAGTGCAAGGGAGAGGGAGAAATCACTGTAGAAATGCAATTTATGGCCGATGTGCATTTAGAGTGTGATGCCTGTGGTGGCAAACGCTTCAAAAAAGACATTTTGGAAGTCCAGTTTGAAGGCAAAAATATAGATGACATCCTGAATTTGACCATTGATGAGGCCATTGCCCACTTTTCAGACCATCAACAGGATAAAATCGTTACCAAATTGAAGCCCTTGCAAGATGTAGGTTTGGGTTATGTAGCCTTGGGGCAGTCCTCCTCTACCCTTTCCGGTGGAGAGGCGCAGCGTATCAAACTGGCTTCTTTTTTGGTAAAGGGCCATACGAAGGAAAAAGCACTTTTCATTTTTGATGAGCCCACTACGGGACTTCATTTTCATGATATCAAGAAACTGCTCAAATCCTTTGATGAGCTTATAGCCAAGGGACATTCCATCATTGTTATCGAACACAATATGGAATTGGTAAAATGTGCCGATTACATCATCGATTTGGGTCCCGAAGGAGGTGCCTTGGGCGGCCATTTGGTAGTGGAAGGCACACCAGAAGAAATTGTGGGCAACACGGATTCGTATACAGCGGGCTATCTAAAGGAGAAGCTCTAATCTTAATGGTTGATATCCAATTGTGTTATCTGGATAACTTGTAATCCGAATTTTCTTATTTGCTTTTTAATGAAGTTGCTACAAATGCCATTTAGCTTCACTTCTTTGTATCTATATTCTTACAAATTAGATGCTGTAAAACGCATCCGTCAGATCAGAAGGGGCATTCGTTGATCCAAAAGGGGCATCCGTCAATTGGTGTCCTCAAAAAACCATGGTTTTCTTTCTTTTGTGCGGGAAATTGAAATACTTCCGCCCATAGTAATTAGGGTGGGTTTGAAGTTTAAAAATGTCCTACTGCTAAATCAAATCATTTTGTTCTGCATGCTCAAAAGTTCTACCCATGAAAAACCATGATTCAAAAAACCTACTTGTGTCAATAATCAAACGTAACACAATTGTTGCGGTTGCTTTAGTGCTTATGCTTGTTGCGACTGGCATACTAAGGGCTAACCGTAACTCAATCGAAAACGAACTATTTGTACCTTCCATATTACTTATAAAAACTGGTGTAGCAAGAGATGCCACTGGATCAGAAAATGGTTGTGCCATTATTGAGTACACCTTTACAGTGACCAATACCAGTACCAATGGGGAGATACTTACTGGAGTTCAGCTTACTGACCCTTCCTTGGGAGGACTTGTGGCAGGTCCAGCAGAAGGTGATGTCAATGTTATTGGCGAAATGGATCCTGGGGAAACCTGGATCTATCGGGCCAATTACATCATTCAACCAGCCGATATTGTGAATGGGTCTGTTACAAACCAGGCCAACGTGGAAGCTGATGTTCAGGGACAGCCAGGGGTAACAGTATTTGATCTTTCAGATGACGATGGAATAAATCCCGATGATGAAACTGTAACGGACCTTAGTTTTTGCCAAGGCAATATTGGACTTATAAAAACAGGTGTAGCCATTGAAGACATCGATGCTGGCCCTGGATGTAATTTTGTCCTCTACACATTTTTGGTGAGCAACGAAGGTGGGCAAGTTCTGGAGAATGTGGAACTTATTGATCCACTTATTGGGGTGGACCCAATAGCGGGTCCAATTGCTGGGGATACCAATGGGGATACTTTTTTGGACACCGACGAAGTATGGCAATATGCCGTTCTTTACGATATCACTCCCGAGGATATCAATAATGGTCAGGTAGTGAACCAGGCCGAAGTCACTGCGGATATACAAGGCTTTGGTACATCGGTTTCCGATTTATCGGATAATGATAGTTACTCCGAAGATGAAGCTACCGTGATAGATCTTACCCAATGCCAAGGTGACATTGCATTGGTCAAAACAGGTATTGCCATTGAGGATATTGATGCCGGAACTGGCTGTAACTATGTCCTTTATTCTTTCACCGTAACCAATGTAGGACCGCAACCCCTACAAAACGTTTCGATAGTAGACCCCTTATTAAATGGGGACACACCTACTTATCTTTCTGGTGACGATAACGATAATGATTTGTTGGATATAGATGAAAGCTGGTCGTATTTCGCTATCTATGATATTACGGCATCCGACATTTTAAACGGTCAGGTAGTTAACCAAGCCGAGGTGTCCGCCCATGTAGAAGGCGAACCTCTTAACACCGTATCAGATTTATCGGATGATGATAGCATATTAGAAGACGATTCAACAATCATAAGCCTTGCCGATTGCCAAGCAAATTTTGGTATTGCCCTTATTAAAACTGGTTTTGCAGTAAATGATGTTGATGCAGGTGCAGGGTGCAATTTTGTGCTGTACACTTTTTCCGTTACCAATGTTAGCGGCGAAACCTTAGAAAATATTACCATTACGGATCCCTTGTTGGAGGGTGTTCCGATAGACTTAGTTGCTGGTGACGACAATAGTAATAGCCAAATGGAATCTGATGAAGTCTGGTTATTTACTAGTGCCTATCCAATCCAACCATCAGATATTGCAAACGGTTCGGTCATAAATCAAGCCGAAGTTAGTGCAACTGTATTGAACGAACCAGATATCATCCTTACTGACCTTTCTGATGACGATAGCTTATTGGAAGATGACCCTACCGTAGTCGACTTGACCCAGTGCCAAGTACCAAATATAGGACTCATTAAAGAAGGTGTGGTTGTTGATGTCAATGAAGATGGCTGTTTAGAAAGTATTTTATACACCTTTACAGTTACCAATACCGGAAACGCAGATCTTGACGAGATTACCTTGGAAGATCCCTTGTTTGGAGGCAATATTCCTGGGCCAATAGATGGAACAGACGTAAACAATGATGGTATCCTTTCTGTAAATGAATCTTGGACCTATGAGGCATTGTATGCCATTACCCAACAAGATATCGATAATGCAGCCGTAGTAAATCAAGCTACTGTAACCGGGTATACCGTTGGAAATGTCATGGTTCAAGACCTTTCGGACGATGACAACCTCTTTGAGGACGAACCCACTAGAACTCCTGTTCCTGATGATGCTTGCACAGACGGCGCAGCGATTGGGCTGATCAAGCAGGGTGTATTGGTAGATAACAATGGCGACGGTTGTATAGAAAGTATTCTCTACACCTTCACCGTAACCAATACAGGAGGAATAGATTTGGATGAGGTAAGCTTAGAAGATCCATTGTTCGGAGGTCCGATACCAGGACCATTGGCGGGAACAGATACGAATGATGATGGTATTCTCTCTGTTGGCGAAACCTGGACCTACGAAGCCTTGCATGGCATCACACAAGAAGATATTGACAATGCAGCCGTAATCAATCAAGCTACTGTGACTGCTGAGCCGGTAGGCTTCGACAGCCAAGTTTTTGACCTTTCCGATGACGACAGTCTTCTAGAGGACGAGCCCACTAGAACGCCTGTCCCGGATGATGCCTGTACCGACGGAACAGCAAGCATAGGATTGATCAAAGAAGGTGTTTTGATAGATGCCACTGGTGATGGTTGTATAGATAGCATTCTCTACACCTTTACTGTTACCAACAACGGAGCTTTCGACCTTGACGAAGTAAACTTGGAAGATCCACTGTTCGGAGGTCCGATACCAGGACCAGTAGATGGTACCGATGTTAATAACGACAATATACTTTCTGTTGGCGAAACCTGGACCTACGAAGCTGTGTATGCGCTTGAACAAGAAGATATTGACAATGGTGCCGTGATTAACCAAGCCACTGTTACGGCAGAACGGATCAATTTTGAGCTTCAGGTGTTTGATTTGTCCGATGATGACAATTTACTGGAGAACGAACCTACCAGAACCCCAGTTCCAGACGACGCCTGTACCGATGGTGTGGCCAGTATCGCCATGATAAAGGAGGGAGTTCTGATTGATGTCAATGGTGACGGCTGTTTGGAAAGTATTCTCTACACTTTTACCATTACCAACAACGGTGCCTTTGACCTTGATGAGGTTATTTTGGAAGATTCCTTGTTTGATGGTGAAATTCCTGGACCTGTAGATGGTACGGATGAGAACAATGACGGTGTCCTATCGATAGGGGAGACATGGACCTATGAAGCCGTATATGCCATCACACAAAATGATATCGATAATGGGGCTGTGATAAATCAAGCCATTGTAACCGCCCAACGAATCAATTTTGACCTAGAAGTGTCGGACTTTTCAGATGATGACAATTTCTTGGAAGATAATCCCACAAGAACCCCCGTAACGGATGACACCTGTACCGAAGGAAGTGCCAGCATTAGTCTCATCAAAGAAGGAGCTTTGGCCGATATCAACGACGATGAATGCGTAGAGAGCATCTTGTACACATTTACCGTTACCAATAATGGTGGTGCAGACTTGGACACTGTGGTATTGATAGACCCTCTGATAGACGGTGAAATTAGTGGCCCAGTAAATGATACTGACATTAATAATGATGGTATACTTTCCGTAGGAGAGACTTGGACGTACCAAGCTTTGTACGCTATTACCCAACAGGATGTTGATAATGGAGCTGTCCTCAATCAAGCGACAGTAACTGCCGAACCATTGGGCTTTGACTTTGAAGTGTTTGATTTTTCCGATGATGATAGCTTTTTGGAAAATGAACCTACAGAAATTGCTGTTCCCAACGATGCTTGCACTGATGGTAGTAACGGAGGAGATGGCGGCGATGGTGACGGCCTTAATGGCATTGGCCTTATAAAGCAAGCCACGTTGTTGGACAGCAATAACGACAACTGTGTGGACACCATCGGATTCACCTTCACCGTGTTAAACGGTGGTATTGGGAATGTAGAAAATGTGGTACTCACCGATGGGTTATTGGGCGGCGTTATTTCCGGCCCTATAGAAAACAGTGATGAAAATGAAGATGGTATACTGTCGTCTGGAGAAACGTGGACCTACGAATTCTCCTATAGTCTAACGCAAACAGATATTGATACAGGTGTATTTATTAACCAAGCTACCGTGGTCGGTGATATTGTTGGTTTTGATTTCCAACTTCAGGACCTATCCGACAATAATAGCTATACCGAGGATGATCCAACAGAAATTACCATTCCAAACAATGCGTGTTCAGATGGTGGAGCTATAGGGTTCCAGATCTTCAATGGTATTACACCCAACGGAGATGGATTTAATGATTTCTTCAGAATCTTAGGCATCGAAAACTATCCAAACAACAACTTGAAGATTTTCAATCGCTGGGGTGTTCAGGTATACGAAGTAGATGGATACGGACAAGGAAACAATCTGTTTTATGGAATTTCTGAGGGAAGGGCCACTTTGCAGCAGGATAGGGAACTCCCGAGCGGAACCTATTTCTATATCCTAACCTTTACAGGCACAGAAAATCCAGGTGAAGAAAGTTATACAGGATATCTCTATATCAACCACAATTAAGACCAAAACAAAATCACAATAAAGAACCAAGAATAGTAATGAGGATGACGAATCTTAAAATAAATAGGAACCATTGCTTAGTGGCATTGACGTTTCTCTCAGCCATAATAACCTCCTATGGGCAGCAAGACCCCCAATTTACCCAGTACATGTATAATACACAGGTAATCAATCCTGCCTACGCAGGATCTAGGGAAGTACTGAGTTTTGGCTTCTTGGGTAGGACACAATGGGTTGGATTGGATGGTTCCCCTGAAACGGGAACCTTCACGGTAAACTCCCCAATAGGCTTGTATGATAATATGGGGCTAGGCCTTTCCATAGTCTATGACAAAATTGGTCCCGCGATGGAGTCAAACATAACGGCAGATTACTCATATTCAATCAATCTGTCATATAATTATAAATTGGCATTTGGTTTAAAAGCAGGTATGGACGTTTTGGATATCGATTACACAAGGCTTACATTATCTGAACAGTCTGACCCCTTTTTTCAGTCGAATGTGGACAATAGGCTTAGGCCCCAGGTTGGTGCAGGGCTTTACTTAAATTCTGATAGGTTCTATGCAGGATTGTCAGTACCCAATTTTTTGAACACTACACATTTTGATGAAAGTTCCCTACAAAATGCCAACACCAATGACATTGCCGTAGAACGTTTGCACTACTTTTTCATTACAGGTTATGTATTCGACCTAAATGAAAACTTGAAATTTAAGCCAGCAACATTGGTAAAATATGTAAGTGGCTCTCCACTGCAATGGGACCTCTCCGCCAACTTCTTGATCAATGAAAAGCTAACACTTGGAGCATCCTATCGCTGGAGCGCAGCCGTAAGTGCCCTTGCCGGATTTCAAATAACACCTGGATTCTTTGCAGGATTTGGTTATGACTATCAATCGACCAACATCGAACAGTATAGCAATGGATCTTACGAAGTGTTCCTTCGCTTTGATATTTTCAATAAAGCCAATCGTGTAATAACCCCAAGATTCTTCTAAAAATAGCACCATGAACTCAAAGAATATTATTTATATCCTTTACGCCATTTGTACCCTACAAGTAGGTTTGGCTCAGGAAAGCAAAATTAAAAAGGCCAACGAGGATTTCTTCAATTTTGATTACATAGATGCACGAAAAATATATCTAAGTGTTGTGGAAGATGGTTATTCTTCCGCTCAGGTCTACAAAAAATTAGGAGACACATATTATTTCAACAGTGAATACGCCGATGCGGCTACATGGTACTTGAAATTGGTGGACACCTACCCCAACGAAGTGGAATCGGAATACTATTACCGTGCCGCCCAAAGTTTAAAATCCATCGGGAAATTGGAAGAATCCAAATCCCTCATGGAAAAATATATGGAAACCTCGGGAGCTACCTACCCCAATTGGGATACCTATCAATATTTGGCGAGTACGCAAAATAACCAGTATCAAGTAAAAAATATCACCGATGGGATGAATGGGTCAGATTTTGGCCCCTCTTACTATGGTGACAAAATTGTGTTCGCTTCTTCTTCCATCGATACGGAAGGAAGCAAAATACACGATTGGAACGGCCTTCCCTATCTAGACCTGTTCGAAGCTGAAATTGATGAAAATGGTCAGCTGAAAAACATTAAAAAATTGGAGGGCGATATCAATTCCCCGTATCACGAATCGTCAGCGGTCTTCACCAAAGATGGCAAAACCATCTATTTTACCCGAAACAACTATATCAATGGTAAAAAGAAGCGTGGAAAGGAACGTTTAGTGACCCTTAAAATCTACAGGGCGAGTTTGCAAGAAGATGGTTCATGGGGCAATGTTGTAGAACTTCCCTTTAACGAGGATTCCTTCTCTACTGCACATCCAGCGCTTAACCCTGAAGAAAACCGACTATATTTTTCTTCTAACAGAAATGGAAGTTTAGGAGCCTCCGATATTTGGTATGTGGATATTCTGGGCAACGGCAACTATGGCCAACCCGTAAATCTTGGTTCAAAAATAAATACCAAACAGCGGGAATCGTTCCCATTTATAAGTAAAACTGGAGATTTATACTTTGCCAGTGATGGCCATACCGGACTGGGCGGTTTGGATATTTTTGTTGTCTCCTTGAACGAAACAGGCCCCTACCCTACAGTGACCAACCTTAAAAAACCCATCAACAGCAATTTGGATGATTTTGGTTATGTGATGGACGAGACGGGCAAAATAGGCTATATATCTTCCAATCGTTTCGGGGACCAAGGCAGTAGTTCCGATGATATCCTTGCCTTTACAGCAGATTGTAAGATTACGATTCATGGTATGGTAACAGATGCAAAGACTGGTGCACCCCTACAAGGTTCAGATGTCGTATTGCTTGACAGCAGTAGCAAAGTGGTTGCCCAAAAAGTGGTTGACGCCAATGGACGTTATGACTTTGGTCCCTTGGCGGATTGTAATGATCAATATGCCGTTAGGGCATCCTTCGCGGAAAAAGAATATGAGCCCTCCGAAACAGTCGTACAGACTCAAAGTGGTGTTGACAGCATGGAAGTCAATCTACAACTTACTCCTCCCGATTGCCCTGTGGACGATTTGGGATGTAGACTATCGCTACAGCCTATCTATTTTGATTTTGACAAGCATAACATCCGACCAGATGCGGAAGTGGAGCTGGCCAAAATCCTAAATGCAATGGAAGCATATCCGCAATTGAATATTCATATTGAGTCCCATACCGATTCCAGAGGAAACGATGCCTACAATATGCAATTGTCCGAAAGAAGGGCAAAATCCACTCTCGAATGGTTGGTAAGTAAGGGAATCGACAGAAACAGACTGTCCGCCAAAGGATACGGCGAATCCCAATTGATCAACAATTGTTCCAATGGTGTAAATTGCTCCCAAGAGGAACACCAATTAAACCGAAGATCAATGTTCATAATTAAATAAACAGTAATTTTCTTAATTCATGATTACTGAAAATCAGCGTGTTACATTTTGTGGCACGCTGATTGCATTATACAAGGTGGATGTAAATAGTTGCATCTAGAACTTAAAACCTTGTAGTATGAAAAAGTTAGTACTCCTTTTAGCAGCGGTTGTTCTTGGAATACCGAGTATCCAAGCCGAAACAATCAACCATGTAGCTACCACAACAAACTTTAGACATGGAAATTCATTCATTTTTGTGGAAGGTGGTGTAACGTTTTCCGTTTACCCCGATGGTGAGTTCGACTTCTACATGGATAATAGAGTAAATGTAGGCGTAGGTGCGCAAATAGGTAATGTTGGAGTCACATTTAACTCTGGATTCAATTATAACCCATTTGTACAATATGATGACTATGGAGCTGTAATTCAAATAGAGAACATCCCTATATTTTATGATTTCTATGGTCGTGTCTCACAAATTGGCAATGTAGATATCTGGTACAACAATGGAAGACTTCGTAGAATCGGTGGAATGCACATATTCTACAATAGAGGCGTTTTTAGTCACTATACAGGATTTATCAATATATACAACAGAAGGTATGTATATAGACCCTTCCATAGATTCTTTGTAAGACCAGCAGTTGGTTTCTGTAATGTGTATGCAAGACCTTATAGAAGGTATTACACACCTGTAAGATATACGTACTACGCTCCTTACCGACACAACACAAGAAGGGCATATGCCAGCTTGGGCAGGGTATATCGAAACGATAATAGATATAGAAGAGAGCATATCTATCGTAACGACAGAAGAGTATCGGTTAGGGACAATAACGTTAGAAGAGCTGATTACGGCCGAAGCAATGCAAGGGTTTCCAGAAATGATTCCCGAAGAGGAAATAGCATGGCGAACCGTTCCAGCAATTCGGTACAAAGACAAAGAGTTGAATCTCGAAATGATAGAAGCAATTCTTATAGAAAGTCAAATAATAATGTAAATAGACCGGGAAGAGCAACGGCTTCCAACAACAGAGCGAACCGTTCCTCTTACGAGAGAAGTTCCAACTCCAGAAAAGTGAGTCCAGCTGCCACGGGAAGAACCATCAAACGTTCTGAACAGAGCACCTATAGAAAACCAAAGACCGTATCGAGAACAACTAATAGGTCTGCGGTGAAAAGGGACAACTCTTCGAGAAGGGAAGTTGCCAGAAGTTCAAGGCCCAGTACGCGAAAAAGTACCGCAAGCCGTAAAGAAAGTTCTAGGGCAACCGTAAGCAGAAGCTCCAACGCTCGAAAAAGCAGTGCGAGAACATCGAGCTCAAGAGGTTCTTCCCGAAGAAATAATTAGATTGTTTTTTTAGGTTGGTTAGTTGTTTTACCCCGTAGTTGATTTATTCGCTACGGGGTATTTTTTTTAAGCCATTTGGATAAAAATCCCGTAACGTCCTCAGATATATTAAAGCGGTATAAAATCCCCACATACATCAGCACCACCAGAAAAGACTTGAATGCAATGTTCAGAATGGGATGGAACTGGAACTGGACGAAATCAAACAATACAGCCAATAAAACCAAAGTGGCAAATACCTTAAAGGTAGCCGAAGTAAAAGGCAAAATGCCAAATTTCATTTTCACAAAAACCACCTTTACCATATTAAAAATAAAAATGGAGATAAAACTGGCAGCCGCTGCGCCTTCCAGGCCCCATTTGGGAATCAACAGATAATTCAGGAAAATGGTCAGTGCCGCCAAACAGACCCCAAAGACCAGTACCGTTTTGTAATACTGTGAATTGTATAAAATAGAGTTGATATTGCCCAACAGGGAGTCCATCACCTTGGCCAACCCGATCAAAAACACAATCGTAAAGCCGTTTCGATAATTTTCGGGCAACATCAAATACAAATCGTTCAGATTTAGAATGATGAGTACAAACAAAATACCTGATGCAATAAAAAGCGTCAGCGATGTTTTTTTATATAAACTGTCCAATCCCACACTGTTTTGGGTATTGAGCAATTCGGCCGTAAGTGGATAGGTAATCTGGTGCATGGCCCGTGATGGCACAATAATCACCGTAGCGATGTAAACCGACACCCCATAATAGGCCACATTCTCTATGCTAATGAACTGATTGAGCATCACCTTATCGATTTCCAACAAGATCAAGGCGGCCGAACCTCCTAAAATAATCAGGAAAGAATAGGACAAAATTTCTTTGGTATATGGTGGAAATGTAAAAACCAATCGGGGCATTCGCAGTCGGAATGCATACAGTTTGATGATAAGAGTCCGTAACAGATAGAGTCCCACCAAGCATTTAAAAAACAGGTCCAGCGAAATCAATTCAAAATAGAAAAGAATCAATAATATGGAAACTCCAATACGGGCAAACACCTCCTTCATAAAATTCCCGAATACCGATTTGAGATGTACTTTGGCCCATGAATAAAATACCTCAAAATAGCCCATCGCCAGCCCTACAAAGAACACATACCAAAGGTAATCCTTCACCATGGGGTTTACTTGGGACACCCAATTCCCGATAGGTTCGTACCATATCAGTCCAATGAGGGCCACAGGAAGTATTCCCAACAATGGAATCAACAGCATCAAAGTAAAGAACCCATCCTTTTCCGTTTCCAGGTGATTACTGTAGTACTTCACCATCGTATTGTGCACCCCGAAAGCCATCAAAGGCATCAAAATAGCACCTGAGGCCAAAATGAAGGTAACCAGTCCATAATATTCATCTGGAAGGATTTTCGTGTACAAAAACAAGGTGTTGATGGCTCCAAAAAAGAACCCCAAATAGGTCACCACCGTATTTTGTATGGATTGTTTTAGTACAACGCCCATTAGATAAATTTAGCCAAAGATTCCGTTAACGCCTTTCTGTGGTAGTGCTCCACTCCTACCGAGTCACAGTTCAAATTCCCTT